>DATGMK010000011.1:0-93333 GCA_035293665.1 Reyranella sp.
GTTCCGCTGCAATCTCGCTTGCGCGGGTTGCGGCAAAATCGACTATCCCGACGAGATCCTGAACCAGCGACTGTCCTATGACGAGTGCATGGGGGCGATCGACGAATGCGGTGCCCCGGTCGTGTCGATTGCCGGCGGCGAGCCGCTGCTTCATCGCGAGATGCCGCAGATCGTCAAGGGCTTCCTCGCCCGCAAGAAGTTCGTGATCCTCTGCACCAACGCGCTGCTGCTGGCCAAGAAGATCGACGACTTCCAGCCACATCCGTCCTTCACCTGGTCGGTCCATCTCGACGGCAACGAGGCGATGCACGACAAGTCGGTGTGCCAGCGCGGCGTGTACGACAAGGCGGTGGAGGCGATCCGGCTCGCGAAGGCGAAGGGCTTCCGCGTCAGCATCAACTGCACGCTGTTCAACGATGCCGATCCGGCTTCGGTCGCCGCCTTCTTCGACGACATGAAGGCGCTGGGCCTCGACGGCATCACCGTCTCGCCCGGCTACGCCTACGAGCGTGCGCCGGACCAGCAGCACTTCCTCAATCGCAGCAAGACCAAGGAACTGTTCCGCGGGATCCTTTCGCGCGGTGGTGGCGGCAAGAAATGGCCGTTCAGCCAGTCGGTCATGTTCCTGAACTTCCTCGCCGGCAACGAGGCCTACCATTGCACGCCGTGGGGCAACCCGACGCGCACGGTGTTCGGCTGGCAGCGGCCCTGCTACCTGCTCGGCGAAGGCTACGCCAAGACCTTCCGCGAGCTGATGGAAAGCACTGATTGGGACCGGTACGGCGTGGGCAACTACGAAAAGTGCGCCGACTGCATGGTCCATTCAGGCTTCGAGGCCTCGGCCGTCGCCGACATGATACGCCATCCCCTCAAGGCGGCGTCCGTTGCCCTGCGTGGCGTGCGCACCGACGGCCCGATGGCGAAGGACATCCCGCTCGACCGACAGCGGCCGGCGGAGTTCGTCTTCTCACGTCACGTCGACAGCAAGCTGGCCGAGATCCGGGCCGCACAGGCCGGGTCCGAGCCGGCGTTGCCCGCGGAGTAGCGACCCGAAGGCCTGCTCCGCGTCGCGACCTGTCCGGATCAATGCGGGGACCTGGGCGGGGTGTGTCAGCAGGGACCGCAGGACGGCCGCAAGATCCACCCGGCCGTCCGGCTTCATCGCGACGCGGACAGCAGGCGGCAGCGTACGCTGGGCCGGATCGCAGACAACGCGGGCAATCGCGAAGGGCAGGCCATGGCGTTGCGCCACCCGAGCGGCGACATGCGATTCCATGTCGACCGCAAGCGCGCCAGTCGTTCGATGCAGCTCCGCCTTCTCGTCTGAGTCCGCCACGATCGCATCGGCGCCGAGCAGTGACCCGCGAGCGGCTTCGGGCAGTCTTGTTGCCAGGCGTCTGGTCCACGAGTCTTCGGTCGGCATCATCTCGCCGTCCGCCAGCACGCCGTCCGCCAGCACCCAGTCGCCCGTGCGCAGCCTCGCAGCGAGGCCGCCTGCGATGCCGATGCTGATGATGCCGGATGCCCTGGGGCCGCGCGCCTCGAGCAAGGTCTCGAGTCGCGCTTTGTCGCCACCGCCTGCAATCGCCTCGACCCCGGGTCCGTCGACGATGCGCCGTTCTCGCTCCAGACCGACGGCGGCGATGATCATCACATGCCGTGCGCCACGCGCCGGGTGTTCGTGCGCTTGAGGTTGCGGTAGCGCGCCAGAGCCCAGAGCGGAAAGAACTTCGGATAGCCGTGGTATCGGAGATAGAACACGCGCGGAAAGCCGCCGCCCGTGTAGGCGTCCTGCGGCCACAGACCTCCAGCGTCCTGGGTCTTCTGCAGGTACGCGATGCCGCGCGCCACGGCCGGATGGTCGACCTGGCCCGCGGCCATCAGGCCGAGCAGCGCCCAGGCAGTCTGTGAGGCGTTGGACGGCGCGCGCTCATAGCCGCGATAGTCGAGCTTGTAGCTGTCGCAATCCTCGCCCCAACCGCCATCCGTGTTCTGGATGGCGACCAGCCAGTCGACGGCCTTCGCGACAGTCGGTGCTGTCGACGGCACACCGGCCGCGTTCAGCGCGCAAAGTGACGACCAGGTGCCGTAGACATAGTTCACGCCCCAGCGGCCGAACCAGCTTCCGTCCGGCATCTGCTCACGTTCGAGATAGGCGACGGCAGCCTTCATGCGTGCACTGTCGGCGGGTTCGCCGAGCTGTGCCAGCATGCCGATGCAGCGGGCGCTCACGTCGGCGGTCGGCGGGTCGAGCAGCGCGCCATGGTCGGCGAAGGGGATGTTGTTGAGATAGTCGTCGACGTTGTCGACGTCGAAGGCCGCCCATCCGCCGTTGGTGCTTTGCATGCCGACGGTCCATTCGATACCGCGGTCGATCGCCCGGTCATAGCCCTTGCCGGCCGAGAAGTCGCGGCGCGCCCGGTCCATGGCCATGATGACCACCGCGGTGTCGTCGAGATCGGGATAATGGGCGTTGCGATACTGGAACGCCCAGCCGCCGGGACGCAGCTGCGGTCGACGGTCGGCCCAGTCGCCTTTCACCTCGCATTCCTGCAGCGGCAGCAGCCAATCGAGACCGCGCCGGACGGCCGCGACGGCGTCCTTGTCGCCGGTCTCCATCAGCGCGTGCGCGACCAGAGCGGTGTCCCACACCGGCGAAACGCAGGGCTGGCAGTAGGCCTCGTCCTTGCGCACGACCAGGAGCTTGTCGAGCGCTCGCCGGGCGATCGCCCGTTCGGGATGCTCCGCCGGATAGCCGAGCGCGTCGTACATCATCACGGCATTGGCCATTGCCGGATAGATGGCGCCCAGCCCGTCTTCGCCGTTCAGGCGCTCCGCCACGAAGCTCGCGCAGCGATCGATGGCGCGCCGGCGCAACCCCTTGGGCCAGTACGGCTCGACCACCTTCAGGACGCGATCGAGGCCATTGAAGAAGAGCGCCCAGCTGCGCTTCTGATGACTGGGAGGCTTGGGGGGCAGCCGATCGAGCGGAACGAGGAGTTCGGGGATGCCGACGCGGCGCGGGTTGCGCGCCCGCACTTTCAGCGCGGCGAGCACGAGCAAGGGCACCATCACGGTGCGCGCCCAGTAGGACATGCGCGACAGGTGGATCGGGAACCAGCGCGGCAGCAGGATCAGCTCCACCGGGATGGTCGGCACGTCGTTCCACGAGAGCTCGCCGAACTGCGCCAGCAGGATGCGCGTGAAGACATTGGCGCGCAGCAGACCCCCGCGCGCCACGATCGCCGCGCGCGCCCGCACCATGTGCGGGGCCTGCGGATCGTCGCCGATCATCTTCAGGCAGAAATAGGCCTTCACGGTCGCGCTGATGTCGACGGCACCGCCATGGAATAGCGGCCAGCCGCCGTGATCGCCCTGGATGCGGCGGAGATAGACGCCGATCTTGCGCTCCAGCTCCAGATCGTCCGGCTCGCCGAGATAGTGGCGCAGCAGGACATATTCCGATGGGATCGTGGCGTCGGCCTCGAGCTCGAAGACCCAATGCCCGTCGCTGCGCTGCTGCGCGAGCAGCGCCTGCGTTGCCCGGCCTATGCCTCGGTCGAGAGCGTCGATGTCGAGCTTCATCACTGGAGGGTCACGCGGGAGGCGAGGGCTGCGGCACGTTCACCGGAGCGCAGCGCGCCCTCGATCGTGGCGGGCAGGCCAGTATCGGTCCAGTCGCCGGCGAGGAAGAGGTTGGACCATTGCGTCGAAGACGCAGGCCGTCGCGCATCCTGCGCCGGAGTCGCGGCGAAAGTGGCGCGCTTCTCCTTCACGATGCGACAAGGGGGAGCCGCCTGCTGAAGGCCGTGGACGGCCGCGACGTCGTGCCAAAGCGTTTGCGCGAGCGCATCCGACTCGATATCGACCAGCCGGTCGGCGGCGCTGACGGTGACCGAGAGCCGGTCGGGGAAGGCGAAGACCCATTCCGCCGTGCCGCCGGTCAGGCCGACAATCAGAGGCAGCGCGCGCGGCGCAGCGATCTTGAAGTGTGCGTTGACGATGGCGCAGAACGAGTCGGGCACGATGATGTCGGGCAGCAATTCCAGGATGGTCCAAGGCGGTACGGCGAGGATCACCGTGTCGTGTGGGCCAATCGCCTGCTCGCCGTCGATGAAGTTCAAGCTGGCGATTCTGCGGTCTTGCAGCTTCAGGCCGGCAAGCCGTCGGCCGAGACGAATGTCGGCACCCGCCCGTCGCAGCCGGTTCAGTGCGGGATCGACGAAGGCAGCCGCCAGGCTCGGTGTCGCCACCCGCGGATGGAGGCTGCGGCCGCCCCTGGCGAAGGTCTCACGCATCACGGCGCCCGCAAGATCGGCCGACGCTTCTTCGGGCGGCGTGTTCAGCACGGATACGAGCAGGGGCCGCAGGAAGCGCTCCCACAGCGCACCCTTGCAGGGCAGCACCTCGTCGATCCGCCGGCCGGGATGACGCCGCATCAGGCTGGCGATCGCGGTATACTCGCCAATTCCCGTTGCCGGGACCCGGCGAGTCGAATCGAAGATCCACCACGGAACGAACCCGTCGTTGGGGCGCAGCGTCCAGCCTTTGCCCGTCGCGATATCGAAGAAGGGAAAGGCCGCCGCGCTCGGCCCGGTCAGTCGCTCCTGCGCATCGATGGCTGCGAGAAAGCGTTGGACCGCCGGATTGCCGGAGAGGACGAGGTGGTTGCCATTGTCGATCGTCATGTCGAGCTGGCTGTCGTGGTACGAGCGGCAGCGGCCGCCGGCCTGCCTCGCCGCTTCCGACAGCACGACGCGCCGGCCCTGCGCGGCGAGGGTCACCGCCGCCGACAGTCCTGCCAGTCCGGCGCCCACGACATGGATCATCCGAGGAGAATGCATCGCACGACAATCGACAGGAGGCGCGGCTTGGCGATGCGAACCCGACGGCGCGGTGGGACCCAGCCCTGCGCGAGCATATCCTTCAACAGCGCCCGGTAGACCGCTTCCATCATCTTCGGCGCCAGCAGCCGGCCTCGTGGCCGTGCGCGCAGCACGCCGTCGGCCGCGGCGAAATGCTTCAGCGCGTGCTCGGCCAGCGCGCGGCACGCGTCGTCCACACGCGGATCTCCAATCGCCGCATGTGGATCGGTCGTTTCGATGCCGGCTTGCCTCAGCAGCTCGCCCGGCAGGTAGAGGCGGCCCATCTCGGCGTCCTCGTCGAGATCGCGCAAGATGTTGGTGAGCTGCAGGGCACGGCCGAGTTCGTGTGCCAATTCACGGCCGGGCTTTTCGTCCATGCCGAAGATGCAGGTCGAGAGGCGGCCGACAGCGGCGGCCACGCGATCGCAGTAGAGATCGAGCGTGGCGAGATCGGGGGCGCGGATGTCCTCGGCCACGTCCATGGCCATGCCGTCGATCACGGCCAGGAAGTCGGCCTGCCGCAGGCCGAAGACCTGCATGGGCTGGGCGAGGAAGGCGGCCCGGCCGGCTCGCCGGCCCTCGTAGAGGGCCGCGAGGTCGGCGCGCCAGGCATCGAGCTCGGCCGCCCGCTGGGGCCGAGCCCGCGTGCCATCGTCGGCGATGTCGTCGACCAGCCGGCAGAACTTGTAGATGGCAAACATCGCCTCGCGCTCGGCCTTGGGCATGATGCGCATCGCGGTGTAGAACGAACTGCGCGAGACCTGCTCGTGCAGGGCCGCGTTGTCGGCGTCGGCCGTCATCGGAGCCAGCCGATTGCGACCCTGAAGGCGCCGCGCAAGGAGACGCCAGCAGCTTCGATCGCACGATGGTGAACCCGTTGCGACAGAGGATCTCGGCGCGTCAGCCGGTCGGTGAGATCCTCCGCCAGCGCCTGGATGGCGCCGACTTCGAGGGCCAGCCGGCGATCGACGATGGCCAGGGCGAAGCCGCGAGATTGCTCCAGCAGGTCGGCGGTACGACGCGCCAGATCTTCGATAGTCCGCAACAGTCCGGGCGATGCGTGCGTCGCTGCAAGATCGTCGACGGCGGCGCCCTGGGCGGCGAGCGCATCGAGCGGGACGTAGACGCGGTCGAGCGCGCGATGATCCTTGGCGCAATCCTGCAGGTGGTTGATCACCTGCAGGGCCGCGCATAGGGCGTCGTTGGCCGGCCACAGGCTTGCCGCTTCGCCGTGCAGGTCGAGCACGAAGCGTCCGACCGGCGCTGCGGAATAGCGGCAGTAGTCCATGAGATCGGCCCAATCGGCGTAGCGCTTCTTGGTGACGTCGCGACGGAAGGCTTCCAGAAGATCGAGCGCGTGCTGATCGGTCAGATCATGTGCCTTCAGGACTGCGCGCAGGGCCATGCCCTCCGCATTGCCGCCGTTGCCGCGCAGCGCCGCTTCCATGCGTGCGAGCTGCTGTAGCTTCTGGTCGGGTGCGGCATCGGGATGGTCGGCCACATCGTCGGCTGCGCGTGCAAAGCGATAGAAGGCCAGGATCGGCGCGCGCAGCTCGCGACGAACCAGCCACGACGCGACCGGGAAATTTTCGTCGCGATGGCCCTTGCCCGACGTGAAGGCGGCGGCGTCGGTCACGATTCGCCCATCCGCGCCTGGGCGCGACCCTTCCACTGACCACCCCGACCGCGCCAGACCGCGATCGCCGACCGCACGGTGAACACCGTGTAGGCGGCCGCAATCGCCGGCAGGGCGAGGCCCCAGAGCGGGGAGACGCGATAGAAACGCAGCATCGGTTGGAACGCGATGGCCATCAGCAGCCAGGTCGCCAATCCGGCCGCTTGCGTGAGCCCATGGCCGAACAGCGCGAGCAAGGCCGGCACCAGATAGGTGATCGTCATGCCGGCAACGGTTCCCGCCAGCAGCAGCGGCGAATAGTCGAGCTGCGCATAGGCGGTCCGCGACACCATGTGGCCGATGTCCCATAGACCCTCGTAGGGCCGCAGGCTGCGCGCGCGCCGTGTCAGGCCAAGCCGGATCGGGCCCTGGGCCTTGAGCCGACGCGCCAGGGCGCAGTCGTCGATGATCTCCGACCGGATCGAGGCCATGCCGCCGGCGCGCTCCAGAGCCTCGCGCCGCACCAGCATGCATCCGCCGGCCGCCGCGGCGACCGTGCGATTGCGATCGGCCACCCAGGCGAACGGGTAGAGCATCTGGAAGAAGAAAACGAAGGCGGGAATGAGGAACCGTTCGGCCCAACGGTGGCAGGACAGCTCCACCATCGAAGAGACGAGGACCAACGATCGGCTTTGGGCCTGGGCAACGAGCGCGCGCAGATTGTCCGGCGCATGGCCGATGTCGGCGTCGGTCAGGAGCAGGTAGTCCGGCTGGTCGTCCGACGCCAGCGCGTGATTGATGCCTTGTTGCTGCGCCCACACCTTGCCCGTCCAGCCCACCGGCAATGGGGCGCCGCGCAGGATGTCCAGCCGGCCGAGGCCATTGTTTGCCGCCGTCAAAGCCCGGTCGGCCGTGCCGTCATCACTGCCGTCATCCACCAGAACGACTCGGAAAGGCCCTGGATAGTCCTGCCGCAGCAGGCTACCGACCGATTGCTCGATCACGTCTGCTTCGTTGCGCGCCGGTATGACAGCCGTCACGCTCGGCCATGTGGAGAGCATCGTTGGCTTTTCGTCGCGCTCGCGGGCCAGCCAGAAACCGCCGCGGCCCAACAGAAGGTAAAGCCAGATGGCCAGGGCGAGCAGGCCCAAGCCGAGGAAACCAGCACCGGTCGGCCAGCTCATGTCAGGTAGCCGGCCTTGCGGAACCACGCCAACGCATCGACCACACCTTCCTGATAGGCGCGGCTGCGATAGCCCAGCTCGCGCTCGGCCTTCGCCGAGGTGAAGAACATGTGGTAGCGCGACATGCGCAAGCCGTCGACCGTGAGCAGGGGCTCCTTGCCTGTGACATAGGCGACGGCCTGTGCGCCGTAGGCGAGTGGAAAGATCGGAAGCCGCGGCAGCCGGATCTTCGGCGCGCGCCGCCCGGCGGCATCGGCGACGGCCGCGAGCAGATTGCGCAGCAGCACGTTCTCGCCGCCGAGGATATAGCGTTCGCCGATACGCCCGCGCTCGAAGGCCAGCAGATGGCCCTCGGCGATGTCGTCGACATGCGCGAAGTTCAGGCCGGTATCGACGAAGGCGGGAATCTTTCCGCGCGCCGCATCGAGCAGAATCCGCCCGGTCGGCGTCGGCTTGATGTCGCGCGGGCCGATCGGCGTCGTCGGATTGACGATCACAGCGGGGAGCTTGTCGCGCTGGATCATGTCCTCGACCACCCGCTCGGCCAGCGTCTTGCTGCGCTTGTACACGCCGATCGCCTGCTCCGGAGACAGCGGCGCGGTCTCGTCGACGGGGCCCCTGGCGCCCGCCAGCTTGAGGGTGGCGACGCTGCTGGTATGGACGATCCGCTCCACGCCAGCCGCCAGCGCCTCCTGCATCAGGTTACGGGTGCCGTCGACATTGGCGCGGAGGATGACCGATGGATCGCGTGCCCAGAACCGGTAGTCGGCGGCGACATGAAAAAGATAGCGCACCCCGCGCATGGCAGTGCCGAGCGACGCCCGATCGGTAAGATCGCCAGGGACGATCTCGCAGTGGAGCTGTGCGAGATTGTCCCGTCGGCTGTTGGCGCGGGCCAGGGCGCGCACCTTCACGCCGCGCGTGACGAGCGCTCGCGCGACGGCCGACCCGAGAAAACCGGTCGCGCCCGTCACCAGGACGCAGTCACCCGCCTGCAGGGCTGTGCTCATCGGACGGTCTCTCGATCGGCCTCTGCCTTGCCCACAGCCGCGTCAGGAAGAGAAACGCTCTCGCCAGGGCCGGAACGGTGCGCGGACGAACCAGCCGCGTATCGTAATCGGCAAATCGGCGATCGTTCTCCTCGAGGCAGAGGGTCATGAGATCGCGAACCCCGACCTGGACTGGCGCGACAGCCTGGGCGGTCGTCGCGGTGAAGTTGCTGTCCTGGCCGGTGCCCATGCCGTTCGTCTTCATGCTGCGGGCCAGCACCAGCCGCTCCCAGGCGATGTAGGCCCAGGCCGCTGCGATGCGAAGCTCGAAGACGATGCGGCGCCACCAGGGCAAGGATGCCCTCCGCCATGCCACGAGGTTGGCGAACAACAGGATGTGGCGGCACTCCTCCTGGATCACGGGTTCGAACGTCTCCACCAGCTCGGCCGGAAAGAATCCCGACTGCCGGGCAAGCTCGAACAGGCCGAAGGCGAAGAAGCTGTCGATGCACTCGCTGTACCCGGTGACGAGATACATCCATTCCGGGTCGCGCGGCACGCGATAAGCGGGCTCCGGCCCGAGCGCAATGCCGTAGGTCTTGACCAAGTTGCCGAGCACTTCCTTGTGCCGATTCTCCTCCCAGGCATTCAACATCACCGCATCACGCATCTCGGGCATCTGCAGCGTGGCCGCGTAAGACGCAAAGCGCAGCCGCGCACGCCCTTCCGTATGTACGGCGATGTCCCAGATCGGCAGCGACGTCAGACGTCGCAGCATGTCGGGGCTGAGATTGGGCCAGGCGATGACGGCCGGACGGTAGGGATTGAAGGTCTCGCGGAACATCCTGCATGTCTCATGCAGATGATCTGAAGAGCCGATGCGCAGTGCTCCGACGTGAGAGCTGGTCCACGACCGCGAGAGCCGATCCGCGGCCTCGATCGCCTCGGGCTTCGGCAGTTCCTCGGGCAATTCGGGAGGCACAAAACCAGCCGCCGCCATGGTGGCGGCGAAAAGGTCGTCGGGGTCGGTCATGTCGTCCGGAATGTGAGCATTTGCAGCCCGAACGTCCAGCCTGTGACAGCCCAATCGGCGTCCACGCTGCGGTTGACCTGATCCGCATCCATCCCCATCGTCTCCCCGATGCGAGTGTCGACGTGCCTTCTTTTCGCGGGCCTGCTGCTGTTTGCGCAAAGCGCGTCGGCCCAGATGCAGCCCCACCGTGCCGACTATGTTTTGCGGCTGGGCACCGCCATTAATGCCCCCCGTGTCGGCACGGCGACCCAGGATCTCACACTCGATTGTGGCGCCTGGCATCTCAAGCGCGACGTGAAGGGCGAGGTCCCCATTTCGGCGACCTGGAAATTCGACGTTGCCTCGACGCTCGTCAGCGACGAAGCCCGCTCCGGCGACGATCTGCACTATCAGGCCAAGCAGGTCCAGAACGGCACCGAGCGCGACGTGAACGGCACCGTGCAGCGGGCGGGCGGAGAATTGCGCGCCGAGAGCCAGTCGCCGGACGGCTCGGCGCACGTTTTGCTGCCCACCGTCACGCGGATGCCCGTCGCGTCGATCGCCTATGTCATCGACAGGCTGCGCGCAGGACAGGCCTCGTTCTCGATGCTGAGCTTCGACGCCCAGGGAAGCGGCGAGGCTTTCCGCGTGGACGTTGCGCAGACTGTCGATAGTGCGCTTCGGCGCCGGCCGCCGTCGGACGAGCCGGTCGATGTGCCGGGACCATCCTGGCCGATCCAGATGAGCTTCATGCGCGACGGCAAGGACAAGCCGGTTTTCTCCCTGACGGCGCGGCTCTTCGACTCCGGCGTGCTGGATCGCGTGACGGTCGACGCCGACGTCGTCACGGTGGCGGCCGACCTGAAGACACTGGAAATGCATCCATCGCCAAGCTGCCAGTAGGCGGCGATATTTTCTGCATGGCCCGCGACTAAAGTTTGACTCTGGCCGCCCGGGTAACAAGGATGGCGCAAACCAATCCAGCCGACAAAAGAAGCGGCTGGTGGGAGGCACATCATGTTCAACTTCAATCGCCGCCTCTTCGCGGCCGCGAGCATGGCGTTCGCGTTGCTCGCGGCGCAGCCGGCGCTGGCGCAGGGCAAGGTCCTGCGCTTCGTGCAGAACGGCAACCTCACGATCCTCGATCCGATCTGGACGACCGCCTACGTCACGCGTGACCACGGCTACATGATCTACGACACGTTGTTCTCGACCGACGCGAACAATGCCGTGCAGCCGCAGATGGTCGACAAGTACGATGTGTCGTCCGACAAGCTGCTGTGGTCCTTCACCCTGCGCGACGGCCTGGAGTGGCATGACGGCAAGCCGGTGACAGCGGAGGATTGCGTCGCCTCGCTCAAGCGCTGGCAGGCCCGGGACCCGATGGGCCAGAAGCTCGCCGACTTCGTGGCCGAATGGAAGCCGGTCAACGACAAGACGTTCACGCTGCGGCTCAAGGAGCCATATGGCCTGGTGCTCGACACGCTCGGCAAGCCGTCGTCGAACGTGCCGTTCATGATGCCCAAGCGGATTGCCGACACCGATCCGTTCAAGCAGATCGACAGCCAGATCGGCTCCGGCCCGTTCATCTACGTCAATGCCGAGTCCAAGCCGGGCGAGAAGCACGTCTACATCAGGAATGCCAGGTACAAGCCGCGGCCCGAGCCGGCCTCCGCGCTGGCCGGCGGCAAGATCGTCAAGGTCGACCGCGTCGAGTTCGTCGACATGTCCGACCCGACGCAGCAGGTGAACGCGCTGATCGCCGGCGAGATCGACATGATCGAGCAGGTGCCACACGACCTCATCCCGATCCTGAAGAAGGACAAGGGCGTGCAGACCGTGAACTGGAACCCGCTCGGCCAGCAGTTCGTGCTGCGCCTGAACTGGCTGACCAAGCCGTTCGACAATCCCAAAATCCGGCTGGCCGCGCTCTACTCGATGCGCCAGGAGGACTACCTCAAGGCGACGGTCGGCGATTCGCAGTACTACAAGGTCTGCACCGCCGCCTTCGTCTGCGGCACGCCCAACGGCTTCGAGATCAAGGGCGACCTGCTGGTCAAGCCGGACTTCGAGAAGTCGAAGGCGCTGCTGAAGGAGGCGGGTTATGACGGCTCGCCGGTCGTGCTGATGCAGTCGACCACGCTGCCGGTGCTGACCAACATGGCGCCGGTCACCAAGGCGCTGCTCGAGCAGGGCGGCTTCAAGGTCGACATGCAGTCGATGGACTGGCAGACGGTGGTGTCGCGCCGCGCCAAGAAGGATCCCGCGGACAAGGGCGGCTGGAGCGCCTTCCACACCTACGCCATCGCCGCCGACATCCTCAATCCGATCGCCGCCAACTTCACCGTCGCCAACGGCGAGAAGGCGTGGTTCGGCTGGCCCAACGATCCGGAGATGGAGAAGCTGCGCGACGCCTATGCCAAGGAAACCGATCCAGCCAAGTCGAAGGAGCTGGCGCACGCCGTCCAGAACCGGGCGCTCGAGACCGCGCAGTATGCCTGGCTCGGCCAGTGGTACGGACCCGGTGCCGCGCGCAGCAACGTCGTCGGCTGGCTGCAGGCGCCGGTGACGGTGCTCTGGAACATCGAGAAGAAGTGACGAATTGCGAAAAGGCCGGATTCTGGCACAAGCTCGGCCGTGTCTCAGAACCATCAGGGCGTTGAACTGCAAGTCTGGCTGCTGCGGGTCGACGCGCTGACCGAAAGCGACGTCGCGTCGCTGCTGCCGGTGCTCGACGAGGCCGAAAAGGCCCGCATGGTCCGCTTCGTCCATGCGCGAAACCGGATCGAGTTCGCCGCGGCCCACGCGCTGACGCGGCTGGCGCTCGGCCGAGCCCTGTCCGTGTCTCCGGCATCGTTCACTTTCGTCGAAGGGTCCAACGGCAAGCCCTCCGCGCAGCGAGACGGCCAGCCGGGGCCCGTCTCCTTCAATCTCAGCCATGCCGACGGCATGGTCGGCGTGGCGCTGCTGGCGCGGCCCGACGTGCCGGTCGGCTTCGACCTCGAGCGGCTCGATCGCCGGATCGAGCTGAAGATAGCGAACCGCTACTTCCGGCCGGAGGAGGTGAGCTGGCTGATGGGCCTCGCGCCGAGTGAGCGCCCGCGCGGGTTCCTCCGGCTGTGGACCCTGAAGGAGGCGCTGATCAAGGCCACCGGCGAGGGGCTGTCGCGCGAGCTCGACTCGTTCTGGTTCGAGGTCTTCCCACCGCGTCTGCACTTCGTTTCGGGCGGCGAGTCGGAGAAGCATTGGCGCTTCGAGCAGCGTATCGTCCATGACACCTTCGTGGCCGCCGCCGGCCTGCGACTCGCCGACGGAGTGGACAGGCCGCCGGTGTGGTGCGTGGTCGATCCGCGAAAGCTCCTGGTCGAAGGAGCCTTGCCTCTGGAGTAGGCTCGGGTGGTGACCCCCACCTTTCCCCGTCTCACGGAGGTCCCGTCCGAACCGATCCCGCTGTCGGTGCTGACGGGCTTTCTCGGCAGCGGGAAGACGACGCTTTTGTCGCGCGTCCTGGCGCTGCCGGACCTGGCGGACACCGCCATTGTCATCAGCGAGTTCGGCGCCGTCGCGCTCGATCATCTCCTGCTGGAGGCCACCGGCGACGACGTGGTCGAGCTGCCGAACGGCTGTACCTGCTGCGCCGTGCGTCAAGGGCTGGCCGATGCCTTCTACCGGTTGCTGCGGTCGCGGCAGGCCACCGACAGGCCGCCGTTCCGGCGCATCGCGCTGGAGACCAGCGGCTTGGCCGATCCCGGTCCGGTTCTCTACACGTTGTCGGCTGACGCCTTTCTCGAAGCCTCGTTGCGCCTGGACCGCGTCGTGACGACTGTCGACGCGATCGCCGGACCGGCGACGCTCGATCGCTACCCCGAGGCCGTGGCGCAGGCGGCGGTGGCGGATTTGCTGCTGCTCACCAAGACCGACCTCGCAGCCCCATCGGACAATCTCGTGCAGCGGCTTGCGTCGCTCAATCCGGCGGCGCCGATCGTCGACGCGGCCGACACCGAGACGAGGGACCTGCTGTTCGGCGGGTCGCCCAAGGCATTGCCGCGGCCGCGGCCGAGCGCATCGGCGACACATGCCCACGGCATCTCCGCCTTTTCGATAAGGCTCGATCGGCCGATGAATCGCCTCGGCTTCGCGTTGGCGCTGGGCGGCCTTGCCCGCGATCATGGCGAGAAGCTGCTGCGCGTGAAGGGGCTGGTCGAGTTCGCCGACCGGCCCGGAGGGCCGGCGGCGATCCATGCGGTGCAGCACACGCTGTACCCGCCGCGCTGGCTTGAGCGCTGGCCGGATGCCGACGCCACCAGCCGGCTGGTGTTCATCATTCGCGATCTCGAACCGGACGAGATCCTGCGCCGCTTCGCCGAGGGCGAACCGGCGTGCATCGCCTCTCCGGCAGGAGTCACCTGATGCTCGACCTCGCCATCACCAGCGGCACCTGCGTGCTGCCGACGGGAACCCAGGCCGCCGACATCGGCGTCAAGGACGGCCGCATCGTGCTGGTCGGTGGGCCGGGCTCGCTGCCCGAGGCCACGCGTACCATCTCGGCCAAGGACCGGCTGGTCATTCCCGGCGGCATCGATCCGCACATCCATTGCCTGATGCCGGTGCGCGCACCGGGCCGGCCCGACGTGCTGACCGATCCGCCGAGCCAGGTGAGCAAGGCAGCGCTGTACGGCGGCACCACGACGTTGATCGACTTCGTGCAATGCGTGCACGACCGCACCGTCCAGGAGTCGATCGAGGCGACGCAGAAGCAGTGGAAGGATGCCTGCTACACCGACTACGGCTTCCATCTCACCCTGATGGGCGAGGTGCCGCAGCCGCATTTCGGCCAGCTCGCCGATGCGATGCAGGATGGCCACGCCAGCATCAAGATCTTCACCACCAACATCCGTCCGGGAAATGTCGGTCGTATGGTGCCGCACGGCCATATCTGGGAGGCGCTGAAGGTCGTTGCGGGCGCCGGCGGCATCGCCTGCATCCATGCCGAGGACAACGACATCGTCATGTTTATGTACGAGAAGCTGATGCGCGAGAACCGAGTCAGCTTCGAGCACATGGCCGAGGTCCACAATGCGCTGAGCGAAGAGCTGTCGTTCAACCGGGTGATCAGGCTGGCCGAGAATGTCGAGGGCGCGGCGCTCTACATGGTCCACGTCTCGGCGGCCACCGGCGTGGCCGCCCTCACGGCCTCGCGCGGCAAGGGCTTCCCGATGTACGGCGAAACCCTGCACCAGTACCTGATGTACAACGCCGAGGACTACAAGCGGCCGGGCGGGCAGATGTTCCACACCTACCCGTCGCTCAAGTATCCCGAGGACCAGAAGCAGCTCTGGCTGGCGACCAACCGCGGCGCCATCCAGACCATCGCGACCGACGAGCTGTGCTGCCCGCTGCGGGTCAAGCTGCAGGGCAGCCGGATCGACGACACGACCGGCGGCAATTCGGGCGTCGAGCCTCGGGTCGGGTTGATGTACACCCAGATGGTGACCAAGCGCGGCTACTCGGAGGCGCACTTCGTCGACATGATCTCGACCAATGCGGCGAAGATCATGGGCATGTACCCGCGCAAGGGCGCGCTGGCGGCGGGCTCCGACGCCGACATCGTGCTGCTGCAGACCGGGCTCTCGAAGACCATCAAGGCCGCCGACCTGCACGAGACGGACTACACGCCGTGGGAGGGCCACGTGGTGACGGCTTGGCCCACGGTCACGATCAAGGGCGGTCACGTCGTCGTCGAGGATGGCGCCTTCCACGGCGATCTCAAGCACGGCCAGTTCGTGAAGCGCAAGGTGAGCGAGGAGATCCGCAGCCGGCCGGCGGTGTAGCAGTCCACAAGAGTCCACTCGGGTGTGGACCGGTTGGATGCCGATGGCACAAGGGTTTTGGGCCCGGAGTCCACGAATCCACCGATTCTGTCCCAACTGAAAAACACCCCTATCCAGTCCCCGGGAGCGAGAGCGGGCGCAGCACGATCATCATCATGCGCGCGACTCTGCCCGATCGCGCGCCGAACACCTATTAAGGGGAATGGCGGGCAGGAAAAGCCGCTGTTTGCGGGCCTCGGATCGCTGGCCATTGCCCATCGTGAGCTCATTGTGAGCGCCAGAGTCGGGACATTTGACGTTCCGGAGCGAGATTTCCCACGGAATCGCTCGCCGCCATGTCGGAAATTTGTGTATCGGCCAAAAAGAAAATCTGCGGGCGCTTCAAGCCGCCTCACGGGGCGAGGCTTGCTGGCTGTCGCGAAGATCGCATGAAGCGTGTTATGCCTGCAGTCGTTCAGTCCGGGAGGGGGAACCTGCCAACCGACATGCCGATCGGCACCCTGCGCAAGGATGCGCTGGGCGTGCCGCAGATCGTCTTTTTCGTTGTCGCCGCCGCAGCGCCATTGACCGCGGTCGTCGGCGTCACGCCGGCGTCCTTCACGCTGGGCAATGGTCCCGGCGTGCCGCTGACCTTCCTGCTGGTCGGCGTCCTCTACCTGCTGTTCAGCGCCGGCTTCACGGCGATGAGCGGTTTCGTCGGCAGCTGCGGCGGGTTCTATTCCTATATCGTCGCCGGCCTGGGCCCTATCGTCGGCGTGGCCGGCGCGATGATCGCGCTGGCGACCTATGCCACCATCGAGGTCGGCCTGTGCGGCATGTTCGGCTTCTTCCTCGACAGCATGGCGACGTCCTATGGCGGGCCCTCGCTCGACTGGTGGATCTACCCCATGGTGCTGCTGGCGTTCGTCCATGCCTGCGGCCGGCGCAGCATCGAGTTCAGCGGCGCGGTGCTCGCCTGCTGCATGATCGCCGAGGTGACCATCCTGCTGCTGATGGGCATCGCCATCCTGGTCATGGTCACGGCCGGCCCCGCCAAGCCGATCCTGTTCACGCCCTTCGGCCCCGCGACGCTCATGCCGGGGCTCGGCATGTCGCTGGTCTTCGTTGTCACCGCCTTCGTCGGCTTCGAGGCGACGGCGATCTTCGGCGAGGAGGCGCGTGACCGCGGCCGCACCATCCCGCGCGCGACCTACATCGCGGTCCTGCTGATCGCGCTGTTCTATGCCTTCACGACCTGGACGATTGCGCTCTACTACGGCCCGGACCGCATCCAGGAGCAGGCGGCGCAGCATACCGCAACGCTCTATCTCGCGGCGGTCAAGGCGCTGCTGGGCCAGGTGGCGAGCCATGTCATGCAGGGGCTGCTGGTCGCCAGCCTGTTCGCCTGCGCGCTTTCCTTCCACAACACCCTCAATCGCTACCTGTTCGCGGCCGGGCGCGAGGGGCTGCTGTGGCGCGGCCTCGGGCGCACGCATCCCCGGCATCACTCGCCGCTGTATGCGGGGGTGGTGCAGACCGCGGTCATGGTCGGCGCGGTCGGGCTGTTCGCCCTCGCCGGTGCGGACCCCTATGCCGTGGTGTTCGCCTGGATGGGCACATTCTCGAGCCTCGGCATCCTGATGCTGCAATTGCTGGTGTCGATCGCCGTCATCGCCTTCTTCTGGCGCAAGACCTACGGCATGAGCCTGTGGCGGCGCCTGATCGCGCCCGGCCTCAGCGCGGTTGGCCTCGCGGCGTGCCTGGTGCTGATGTCCGCCAATCTCGAGCTGGTGAGCGGCTCCAGCTCATGGATCGTCAAGAGCTTCCCCCTGATGCTGGTGGCGGTCGGGGTGGCCGGCGCCGGTCTTTCCCTGTGGGTCAGGGCCCGCAAGCCCGAGGTCTATGCCCATCTCGGGCGGACGTTCCATCCGGAGTTGGGTTAGGATTGCCGGCACAATCACAGCCCCGCGAGCCCAGCATGCCCCGCATCCGCCCGTCCCGTTTCGTGCACGTGGTCTATCGCACTCGCCAGTTCGACCGGATGATCGACTGGTACAAGGCGGTGTTCGACTGCCGGGTGCAGTACCAGACCCCGGTGCTCGCGTTCCTGACCTATGATGACGAGCATCATCGCGTCGCGTTGATCAACCTCGATGTGGTGGCGCCGGACGCCAGCGGCGACGGCAAGCGCAGCGCGGTCGGGGTCGACCATGTCGCCTACACGTACGACAGCGTCGAGGATCTGGTCGAGAACTACGCCCAGCTCAAGGAGAAGGGGATACTGCCCTACTGGTGCATCCATCACGGCGTGACGATGTCGATGTACTATGCCGATCCCGATGGCAACCAGATGGAGATGCAGGTCGACTCGTTCTCGTCGAGCGACGAGGCCAACGCCTTCATGACCGGCCCGGGCTTCGCCGCCAATCCGATCGGCGTGGAATACGATCCCGAAGAGATCCTGGCGAAGATCAGGGCCGGGACGCCGGGCTCGGCCTTCCTGCGCCGCCAGAGCGACCTGCCGGTGTCGCCGATCCGAGGCGCGATGTCGCCGGCGGCCTGAGCCGCTTCCGGCCCTTCGGCCACCGAAGGGCCGGATGGGGGGTCAAGGCGGCGACGGCGGCGGGCGGTCGATCTGCACGGTCGCCGTCAGGCCGATCGATAGGGTGATGTCGGGCGGCACCTGGTCGATCTCGATGCGGACCGGCACGCGCTGGGCCAGCCTGATCCAGGTGAAGATCGGATTGACGGTCGCGAGCCCCGCCGCGTCGGCCTGCGCATTCGGCACCTGGATGCCCCGGGAAATACCGGCGACGTGGCCGTGCAGGACCGTCGGATAGCCCATCAGGGAAATGCGCGCGGGATCGCCGATGCTGATCGACCGGAGCTGGGTCTCCTCGAAGTAGCCGTTGACCCAGAAACTGTCGCTGTCGACGACCGAGAGGATGCGCTGGCCGGCGGTGGCGTAATCGCCGACCTGGACGGCCAGATTGGTGACGTAGCCATTGACCGGCGATACCACCTTCGTGCGCTCGAGATT
This sequence comes from Reyranella sp., assembly GCA_035293665.1. Taxonomy (GTDB): domain Bacteria; phylum Pseudomonadota; class Alphaproteobacteria; order Reyranellales; family Reyranellaceae; genus Reyranella. The sequence goes on from DATGMK010000011.1 coordinate 18,516, forward strand.
GACCTGGGCGCGTTCCAGGTTCGCGGACGCCTGGGCGAGGCCTGCCTGCGCAATCCGGGCCTGCGCGGCGTAGGTCTGCTGCTCTTCGAGCGAGATCGTGAGATTCGTGAGCTTCTGGCGCCGCTCCGCCTGCAAACGCGTGTTCTCGACGTTCGCCTGGGCCTGCTCGACGGCGGCCTGCGCCGATTTCAGCGCGATCTCGTAGTCGGTCCGGTCAATCTGCAGCAGCGGATCGCCTTTGTGGACGAACTGGTCGGCGCGAATCGGCAGCTCGACGATTCGGCCGGAGACCTCGGGTTTGACTGTGATGACGTACGCAAGGACCGTGCCGTCGCGGGTCCACGGCGTGTCCCTGTAGGCCGACCAGGCGAGCCGGGCCAGCACGAGCGCGACGACGACGACCGCCAACGTCAGCAGGACTGGCAGCGCGCGGCGCGACAGGACGCCGAGCCGGCTCGCCCATCGCGGCCTGGACGGTGTCTCAACGGGATCGTCGGTTTGTGCCACGGTCAAATCCATCCGGTGACGAGCACGATCAACGACAGCACGATGACATAGACGGCAGTGTTGAACAGCGCAGGGTGCCATACCCTGCGCGACAGACCCAGCCGGTCGCCGACGCGCCGCAACGGCATCGTCGCGAGCCACGCGACGAGCATCATCAGGGCGAACGGCGCCACGTAGACGCCGAAGATGTCCAGCTCAACGTATCGCATGGGGCGCCACATCGATGGCTGGAGGCAGAGAAGCGAACCAGCGTGCGTCCGCCTCGAAGTAGTCGGCATGCCGCTCCAGCGCATCGGCGACGATCATCGCCGCTACCCGGCAGCGCATGGCGTCGGTCGTCGCGGCGTCGGGTGAGGTTGCGATGGTTCGGCCGAACCGCTCGAGGTCGCCGCGCGCGGCGGCCACGTCGCCGGCCGAGAGCGCGGCAAGAGCCGCGTCGAGTGGCTGCCGATCGCGCAGCCGCCGGTGCGGCCGGCGCAGGTAGAGGACGGCATCGCCGATCGACAGGGCAGCGATCAGCCGGGCGTGCTGCTGGAGAGCGGCCTCGGGCGGCAGTGCGGCCAGGCGGCGCGAGACCAGGGTCGCCCAAGCGCCGCGATCGTGGCGGCGACGTCCGACGGCGAGGGTGCGCAGGTCGCGCAAGGTGAGCATCAGCAACCGGGCCGTCCGGTACTGGGGCGACAAGGGCGGAATGAGGCGCATCGAGAGGGCCGCTGCCGCGGTCCCGGCGACGATGCCCAGCGCCGAATTCAGGAAGGCCACGGGATCGTAGACCGGCTGGTTCGAAGGGCAGAGCAGGGGAAGGAAGTTGGTCGCGATGCCGATGAAGCCGGACTTCCACCACGTGCCGGTGGAGATCGCGCCGAGCGGCGTCAGGACGAAGGCCAGCACCAGCGCGAAACCGACGAAGTCGTCGAACGCCGGAAGCACCGCGAAATTGACGACGGCGGCAATGCCGGCCGCGATCATCGTGCCGGCGGCGAAGTCGCGGGTCGACCGGAATGCCTCGGCGTCGCGCGGCGAGAACAGGATCGTGCCGACGGCGGCGAAGATGATCATCGTCGGCCCGTTCGACCAGGCGGTGTGGATCCAGATCAGCTGAGTGACCGCGAGCGCAACCACCACCCGAAGCATGTTGAGCATGGCCGGCAGCAGGTCGGGAACGGAGAAGGATTGGCGCTCGCGGCCGGGTCGTTCGGAGCGGATGCCCTGGATCAATTCCAGCCCGTCCACGCCCCGCTGCAGCGCCAGCAGCGCGCGCACCAGATTGTCGACGAGGAAGCGGTTGCCGATATCGGTGACCGGCTCGCGCAGCAGACGGCGCGCCGCTGCCCGCGGGGCCTCTTGCGCGGTAGGCAACGCGGCGATCAGGGCCCGGGCAGTCCGGCGAAGCTCGGCGCTGGCGGCCGCATCGAGATGATTGGCAATGCCGCGCCAGGATGCGATCGCGGAGAACAGCGACTCCGCGGCCACCTGCAGGCTGCGCTGCCGATAGCGCAACTCGGAGGACTCGCCGATCGCCTCGTCGATCGCAACGTGCAGGGAGGCGACGCGGGCGGTCAGGCCTCGCCGTTCCGCCCGGATCGAAGCGAGGTCGAGGCCCGCCGCCAGGGTGGCGGCCAGCCCCCATCGTACGGTATCGATCGCGCCGGCGAAGGCACGGCCGAGCTGCCGGCGCGCGCTGCCGACGTCGGTCAGCATCAGCACGACGCCGGCGCTCAGGATGCCGATGCAGATCTCGGTCGCCCGGGAGACGGCGAGTGCAAAGGTCTCTCCCGGCGCGGTGAGAGCGTCGGCGAAGACGATCGCGGCCGTATAGCCGGCGAGCGCCGCGGCATAGCCTGCGAAGTTGCGCAGGATCGTCGCCATCAGGCCGCACAGGCCGCACCAGAGATCGAGGCCGATCAGCAGGCCGATGCGGTTTTGCGGAAAGACGGCCGTCAGCACGACGATGAAGACGGCGCCGATGGCCGTGCCGATGGCGCGGAACCAGCCTTTGCGCAGGGACGCACCGAGGCTCGGCTGACAGACGATGCCGGCCGAGGTTCCTGCCCAGAAGGCATTGTCGAGCTCGAGCCAGTAGGCGACGGCGAGGGCAAGGATGACCGACGCCGACAGGCGCAGGCCGTGGACCAGGGCGGGAAGCGCCTCTTCCCACGCAGCCCGCAACCGATTGCCGGATCCGATCGAGCCATCCATCGACATGCGGCGCTCCTTCACGAAGCAGGGCGCTGCCGCCGGCGTGATCCTCCATCCGGCCCTTCGGATCACCTTCCCCCGCAGACGGGGAAAGGAACGCCGACTCATGCCTTCCCCCGTCTGTGCGGGGAGGCGCCGCGCAGCGCCGGATGGGGGTCTCAGTCCTGCGGCGGGACGAACATGTAGCCGACGCCCCAGACGGTGCGGATCGCCGTCGGATGCTCGGGGTCGACCTCGATCTTGCGGCGGATGCGGTTGATGCGCAGGTCGATGGCTCTATCGAACGCCGCCATCTCGCGATGGCCGATGCGCTCCAGCATCCAGTTGCGCTCGAGCGGCCGGTTGGGGTTGTCGGCGAACAGCTTCAGCAGGTCGAACTCACTGGCCGACAGCGTTTCCTCGCTGCCGTCCGCCTCGATCAGGATGTGGCGCTCGAGGTCCAGCACGCGGCGGCCCATGCGCACCCGCTTGCTGGGCGCCGCGGCCGGCGCTTCGCCGGTGCGGCGCAGCACGCTCTTGATACGGGCCAGCAGCTCGCGCGGTTCGAACGGCTTGGGGATGTAGTCGTCGGCGCCCGATTCCAGGCCGACGATGCGGTCGACCGTCTCGCCGGCCGCCGTCACCATGATGATGCAGATCTTGCTGCTCTTCTCGCGCAGCCAGCGTGCCAGCGCGAGGCCGTCCTCGCCGGGCAGGCCGATGTCGAGCAGCACCAGGTTGGGAATCTCGCGTTCGACGAGGCGCCGCAGCCCCACGCCGGAGGCAAAGCCGGTGACCCGGTAGCCCCGCTTGCTGAGGTAGCCGATCAACAATTGGCGGCCCGCCGCCTCATCTTCGACCACGACGATGTGTGGGCGCCAATCCATCCGTCTACAACTCTTGTCCTAGGCCCCGAATCCCAAGGGAAAAATGTTAGAGTAATTCAGCGGGTTAGCCAAGCTGGACGGTACGTCAGGCGTCGATTTGGCCGCGGACCCGGTCCATTTCGACGACCAGATGGCCGAATTCGCCCTCGCAGGCGACACGGTCTCGCGCCTTGGCCGCCGATTCCAGAGCAGCCGCGCTGTTGCTCAGAAGGCGGGCGCCCACCGCCAGGGCGCCGCTGCGCAGCCGGTGGGCCGCCGATTGCAGGGTCGCGAGGTCGCCGCAGGCCATCGCCTGCTCGATGTCGTGCGACGAGGCCGACACCGTTTCGCTGAACCGCCGCAGGATGCTGCGCCGCGCAGCGTCGTCGTTCTCTACCCAGGGATCGAGCACGCTGGGGTCGATGGCCGGAATATCGCTCGGCGATGCGGCCGGCACGGCTTTCTCGACCTTCTTCTCCACGGCCGGTGCCTTCTTCTCCGGTTCGTCGGGCACCCAGCGCTTCAGGACGTGGCGCAGGCTGTCGAGTCCGACCGGCTTGGCGAGATAATCGTCCATGCCGGCCGCCTTGCACCGCTCTTCCTCGCCGGCCAGGGCGTCGGCGGTGACGGCGACGATCGGGGTGCGGGACCGGTTCTCGGCCGTTTCGATGCCGCGGATCTCGCCGGTCATGGTGAAGCCGTCCATCAGCGGCATGTGGACGTCGGCGAACACGATGTCGTACTTGCCGCTGCGCCAGGTGCTGAAGCCGGCAAAGCCGTCAGCCGCGGAGTCGGCCGGCATGCCCAGCACCCTGAGCTGCCGCAGCATGACCTCGCAGTTGATCGGATTGTCGTCGACCACCAGCGCCTTGCGGCGGGGAGTGGGCTCGGCGGCCGCGGCCGCCGCCGCTGCGGCCGCTGAGGCAGCGGCAGCGAGAGCGGGCACCGCAGACGACGAAGGCGTGAGCGGCGCGGGCTTGGGCTGCGGCAGGGCGATGGGCTGCTCGACGATCGTGGGCTTGAGCTTCAGCGTCACGATGAAGGTCGCCCCCGAGCCCGGCAGACTCGAGACGGTGACGTCGCCTTGCATCAGCTCCGCGAGCTGCTTGACGATCGACAGGCCGAGGCCCGAACCGCCGAAGCGGCGCGTGATCGAGCTGTCGACCTGGCTGAATGGCTTGAACAGGCGCGCCTGCTGCTCGCTCGAGATGCCGATGCCGGTGTCGGTGACCGCCAGCACGACCCTGGCCATGCCGTTCTCGGTCGACTCGGCCGAGGCGCGCAGCATGACGCCGCCACGGTCGGTGAACTTCAGCGCATTGGACAGCAGATTGAAGATGATCTGCCGCACGCGCGTCGGGTCGCCGATGAAGGCGTCGGTCGGGCTCGATGCCACGATGCCGACCAGCGACAGGCTCTTGCGGCTGGCCTGCGGCTTGAACACCTCGACGGCGCCGTCGATCAGGTCCTTCAGGACGAACGGCAGCTCCTCGAGCCTGAGCGCGCCGGCCTCGATGCGCGAGTAGTCGAGCAGGTCGTTGATGTTGCGCAGCAGCACCTCGGCCGATTCCCGCATCATGTTCAGCGTGTGGGTCTGGTCCTTGCCCGGGCCCTCGGCCTCCAGCACGTCGATCATGCCGAGCACGCCGTTCATCGGCGTACGCAGCTCGTGGCTCATGGTGGCGAGGAACTGCGACTTGTGCTGCAGGGCGCGCTCGAGCTGCCAGCCCTTCTCGCGGATCTCGTTGATCAGGCGCACGTTCTCGATGGCGATCGCGGCCTGGTCGGCGAACACCGTGGCGAGCTCGATCTGCTTGGCCGAGAAGGCCGCGACGTCGCTGCGCGCCAGCGCCAGCACGCCGATCAGCTGCCCGTCGCGCGTCATCGGCAGGCCGAGCATCGTGCCGATGCCGGAATGGTCGGCCGCGCCGTTGCTCATCTCGGCCGCGGCGTTCGACACCGATACGGTGCGGGCTCCGCCGGCCACGCGCACCACGAGTTCGTCCCATGCCCCCGAGGTGGGCGCCGTCTTGTGGGCGTCCTGGTTGCCCGCACCGGCCCCGGACCCGGCGATCCAGCGAAACGTGCCATCCTGGAACTGGTAGATGCCAGCGACCTGGGCGTGGCACAGCCGGGTCGCCGTATCGAGCACGACCTGCAGCACCGGCCCGAGATCGAAGGTCGACCGGCTGATCGCCTTCAACACGTCGGACACGGCCGTCTGGTGGTCGAGCGATTCGCGCAGCTCGGCAGTGCGCTCGCTGACCTCGTGCTCGAGGTCGATCCTGGACCGCTGCTGAGCCGACGCGAAGCGGTAGAGCAGGACGACGATCAGCACGCCCGCCGTCACCAGCAGTCCGGTCAGCAGCCAGTGCTGGAAGGACAGGTCGTGCTGGTCCTGCGCGACGATGTCGCCCGACCGCACGTTGGCCGCTGCGGCGAGCTGCAGCATGCGCGGCACCTGCGGCTCGAGCAGGTTGCGGATCTTCACCACGACCTCGGGGTTCGGCAGGCCGGGAATCAGCTTGTCGATCGAGGCGAGGGTCGATTCGAGCTCCTCGACGTTGCGCTTGAGGTCGGGCCGCTCGGAGATGAACTCGGCCGCCTCACCGGTGCGCAACAGCACCAGGCGGTTGGCCAGCACGTCGAGGCGCAGCGCGACCGCGTCCGTATCGATGTGGTTGCCGGGCAGGGCCGACGCCGAGATCGTCTCCTCGAGCCGCAGCACCTCGTGCGCAGCCTGGCTCAGCAGCCAGACCAGGTTGTAACGCGAGACGCGGCCAAGCGCGTCCTGCCGGTTGACGATCAGGACGGAGTTGGCGATCACGGCGACGGCAAGGAAGCCGAGCAGCAGCGCAAGCAGCAGCCGCTTGACGTTGGAGAACCGGTCGAAACCGATCGCCAGCACCTTCCACATCGCCCGCGCTTCCCGCCCTACCCGGGTCCTGCGCCTACTTCACGACCATGCGCGCGACCTGCCATGCCGAGCGGCTGTAGAAGCGCTGGTGCTGCAGCTCGGGCTTGGAGTCGTAGTTGTAGACGATGAACAGCGGGCCCTTGTCGCGCACCGGCATGTAGTTGCCGTCGCGCTTGGTGGCGAGGATCACCGGGTGGGTCTTGAAATCCTCGATCGGGATGTCGGTGGCGTAGTCGTTCAGCGCGGTCACCGTGACGTTGGTTCCCTTGGCGCCGACCGCCTCCATCAGCTTGTCCATCGGTACGCCGGTGAAGGTGACCGGATCCTTGTACCAGGGAGTCTTGGTGGTGAAGGAGACCGTGCCGAGCGCCTCGATCATCGGCATGTCGAACTCGGCCTTATCGCCGTTGTTGGTGTTGCCGATCAGGCCGGAGATGGTGAGGATCACCTTGCCGGTCGGCTTGGCCAGCGCCGCCGCCATCGCCTGCGTTGCACCGACTGCAGTTCCCAGTGCAGCCGTTGTGAGCGCCATGCCTGTGAGCTTCGCAAACCCCCGCCGCGTGACCTTCGTTTCCATCTCAGTCTCCCGATTGCACAAACGTCTCGGCCCGACCGCCATCACACCGGCCGCAGCCTCCCTAAGACCTCCCAGCGCCCCTCAGATCGGAGGTTCGGCGTGGCGGTGTTCCTGATAGATGGCGGAGTTGCCGCTGTGCTCGCGCACTTCGACCGACTCCACCCATACGCGGCCGTCCGTGTCGGCCTTCACCATCTTGCCCACCTGGTTGAAGACGAAGCGGGCGACTTCCTCGCAGCCGACGGCGGGCAGGATCCGCAGGTTCATCAGCCCCCGCTCGGCCATGGTCTCGAACGCGCAGAGCTGCGGATCGTCGGCGGCGACCAGGACCGTGTGATCGAACATCTCGTGCAGCCAGGCGCGCACTTCCTTGAGGCCGCCGAAGTCGAGGCACCAGTTGTTCTCGTCCAGCCGGTCGGTGGCGAACACGAAGCGGAAGGCCAGCGCATAGCCGTGGATCTGCTGGCAGTGCGAGTGCCGGGCGCGCCACTGGCGGAAGCAGCAGGACAGGCCCTCGTTGTGATCGTAGACCTTCGTCGAGCGGTACAGCACACCGCTGTGTGAACGTGGCGCCACGGGCGTCAGCTGCATCTTGTCGAACACGGCCGTCATGTGCGGCTCCTGGATTCGAGCGACCGGCATTCCTCGAGGAACTCTGCCTTGAGCATGGGATCGTCCTTCAGGACGCCATAGTAGGCGCTGCTGATCATCTGCGACTCGTGGCTGGCGAGGACGCCGCGATGGGTCTTGCACATGTGCACCGCGCGCAGCCGCACGGCGAGGCCGCGCGGAGCCGTGCGCTCCATCAGATAGTCGCCGATCTGGCGCGTCAGCTCCTCCTGGACCTGGAAGCGACGGGCGAAATGATGGACGACCCGGTCGTACTTGGAGAGGCCGATGACGCGGCCATCGGCGGCGATGACGCCGATGATCGCCGAGCCGTAGATCGGCATCAGGTGATGCGCGCAGGTCGAGCGCATCTCGATCGGCCCGGTCACCATCAGGTCGCTCGAGGTCTCGACGCAGTCGAATTCGGTCAGCCGGGGCGGCGCGCTGAAGCGGCCGGCGAGCAGCTCGTTGACGTACATGCGCGCGACGCGCTGCGGCGTGTCCTGCGTATTTGGGTCGCTGCGATGATCGATCCGCAGGATCTCCATCAACTCGGCGAGCTTCTGCGCCGCCGCATCGATCATGGACTTCTTTTGTTCCTGGGTGAGCGGCTCATCGAGCGCCTGATTCGCCTGCGTCCCCAAGTACAAGCTGTCGATAACGTCCATCAGACTCCCTCGTGCTGCGGCTGCCCCGCCGCGACACCCGAGCCGTTGCCGCATACCATCCCGGTATGGGCAATGGCCTGAGATACAATTTACCATTTTCACGTGTCATGCCGCTAGGTCCACAACAGCGCTGGTTAAGGTTTTGTTTTTCATGGGATTCCTGCCCAGAACCCAGAGCGTGTCGGCGGCCGGCAATGTAACGGCGGTATCGCCCCCGTATTGCGCCGCCGGAACTTTCGCCCGCGGCTCGATGCGAAACCGTACGGAAGGGGCGGATGGTGCTGCGGAACCGGCAGCTTCGGCGCATCGATCAAGCGGCGGCGCGCGGCGATGCGACAGGCGCGCGCCCAACGATCTTTGCCGTCCATCGCCGATCCCCCTCCGTGACCGGACGATCGCGACGCGCTCAGGCGTCGCGATTGAGGTCGCGGTACATCCTTTCCAGGCGCTCGTCATCGACATCCGGCTGGGGATCGCCTTCGATCTCGTCGAGCGCGGTCCACGGACGGATGATGCGGCGCGCCTTGTCGAGGCTGGCGCGTGCGTAGGTCAAAGTCGCAACGGGAACATCCTTCGATGCTTCCGTCAGTTCCTCGAGCTCGCTGAGCAGGCGGGCGATCCGCGCCACCTGAAGCTCGACGACGCTGGGAGGAGTTTGATTGGCCGACGGCACCCGCGGTACCGGCTGCTGGCGATAAAGGTGGCCTCTTCGGTCGTCTCGACGTCTCGCGAACTGAATGAGTTCGGCAGTCATACCCAAGCCCCTTCAATGGGAATGAAATCAAAAAGTAGTCAGTCGTGTGAAAATCACGCGGTACGCGGCCCTATCTGCAAAGGCGCGGATAAAAGCCCCCCTTTCCCGCGCGTGACCCAATTTGGTCACAGCTGTTTCGTAGCTCGTGCGTGTTTTGCGGCGATATCGTCGTTTTACGGAAGTTGTATCATCCGTATCGCTGACACAGATTTGTTTCAGGACTCGGCGGTTCCACGACGGAATGCAACCGCGTCGCGTGTCGCGGCTGAAATCTTTACGCGCGACTGAATCTTTTTGACTCAGATCACAGTGATCTTCGGTGCGCCTGCTTCGGTGCGACCGATGACACTCGCCGATGGAAAACCCGCCGCCCTGATCGTCTCGACGATCGACGACGCGTTGGCTGCTGTGCATGACACCAGCAGACCGCCCGAAGTCTGCGGATCCGCGAGCAGGTGACGTTTCCACTCCGGCAGGCCGGCTTCCAATGCGACCGACTCGCCGTAGCTCGCCCAGTTGCGGTGCGAGGCACCGGTGACGAAGCCCTTCTCGGCCAGCATGGCGGCATCGGCGAGCAGCGGCACCTTGTCCGACTCGATGACCACCGACAGCTTCGAGCCGCGCGCGAGCTCGAGCGTGTGGCCCAGCACGCCGAAGCCGGTGACGTCGGTCACGGCATGCACGTCCTTGTGCTTGCCGAGATCGGCGCCGACCTTGTTCAAGGTCGTGGTGGCCGTGATCATCTCCTGGTAGGCAGACGGGGGCAGGGCGCTCTGCTTGATGGCGGCGGAATAGATGCCGATACCGACCGGCTTGGTCAGGATCAGGGCGTCACCCGGCTTGGCATCGGCGTTGCGGCGGACCTCGCTGGGGTGGCAGGTGCCGATCACCGCCAGCCCGTAGACCGGCTCGGGGCAGTCGATCGAATGGCCGCCGGCGACGGGGATGCCGGCCGTGGCGCAGACCGACGCGCCGCCCTTCAGGATCTCGCGCACCATCTCGACCGGGATCTTGCCGACCGGCATGCCCAGGATGGCAAGCGCCAAAACCGGCTTGCCGCCCATCGCATAGACGTCGGAGATCGCGTTGGTCGCGGCGATCCGGCCGAAGTCGTACGGATCGTCGACCATCGGCATGAAGAAGTCGGTGGTGGCGATGATGCAGGTGTTGTCGTCGACCTGCCAGACCGCGGCATCGTCGGAGTTCTCCGTGCCGACGAGCAGCTGCTTGTAGATCGCCGTGGCCGGCTGGTCGGCCAGCAGCTCCTGGAGGACGGACGGGGCGAGCTTGCAGCCGCAGCCGCCACCGTGGGCGAGGCTGGTGAGGCGGAGAGGGGTATTGGTCATACGCGCGAGGGTACTGGTTGCGAGCGCCCGGCGCCAGTCGCGCGTATGATGAATACCCCTCTCCGGCCTCACCAGCCGGCGGGCCCATAGAGGTAGGCGCGCTCCGTCGCGCCGGTCGGCCGAAGGCCGAACCTCAGGGCCCGCACGGTGCCGCTTGGCCGCGGACTTGAGCTCAAGAACGTACGCAAGCGGCACCGTGCGAGCCCTGAACTTGGCCGCTGCGCGGCCACCGGCGCGACGGACCGCGCCTAGTTCTACGGGCTCGCCGCCGACGTTCGACGCGCGCTTTCTTACTCGTAGTACTGAGGCGAATGCCTTTGCGCGTCGAACGTCGGCTTATCATGATTAATCCAAAGCTTCGCCTTCTTGTCCGCCAGCACCTTCGCCACCTTCGCGTGCGACGCATGCGTCTGGTCGGCGCTGGTGTTCATCGACGGCACACGGTCGTTGTCCCAGTTGTCCTTGAAGTGCGCGAGATCGCCGGTCAGCACGACGTAGCCGGTCTTGGCGAGGTGCACGAGCAGCGACTGGTGTCCCGGCGTGTGACCCGGCGTCGACAGGATGACGGCAGACCCGTCGCCGAACACGTCGTGGTCGCCGTGCAGCAGCTGCATGGTCCGCTCCTTCTTGAACGGCGCCTGCTTTCCCGGAGCGAACGCCCAGTCGACCTCGGCCTTCTGGATCAGCAGCGTCGAGCTCGGGAACATGTCGACGTTGCCGACATGGTCCGGATGGGTGTGTGACACGGCCACCAGCGTGATGTCCGCCGGCTTGACATGGATTTCGGCGAGCTGGGCGGCGAGCCTCTTCGGCCGGCTGGCCGTGCCGATCGCGTTGGTGACCGGCTTGTCGGCCAGCGAGTCCGGATAACCGGTATCCCACAGCAGCCATTGGCCGCCATGCTTGATCAGGTAGCAGGTGTCGGAGAGCTCGATCGGCTTGCCGACATTCACCCCCGGGGACCAGCGCGCCTGGTCGGTTGCAGCGTTGTGGCCGCAATCCATCACATAGAGGCGCTCGACGGTCTGGGCGGCGGCGGGCGTCGCCAGCGCGGAGGCGGTGAGGGCAATCACGAGGGCGCGCATTAGATCCTCCCTGCAGTCGGCGCGGGAGGTTAGCGCGGCCCTGGCGCGGCCAGTGTCACGTTTTCGTTGACCGGCCTTCCTCGGGCGTCATGAACACGCCCAGCCGGCGCGCCGCCAGGCCGACGTCCCGCCGGCTGGTGAGCACCGCGATCGGGATCGACAGGATGAGGCCGGTCACCACCGGCAGGATCCACGGCAGGTAGGATGGCGTCAGCACGCCGAGCGTGACCAGCACGAGCACGCCCAGCACCATGTGCAGGATGTGCCGCTGCAGGGCGACCCGCCACGGCATGCCGCGATCGCCGCGCGGCTGCGGCGGCCAGCCGACGGCGTTGCCGGCGAGGATGCGGATCACGAAGGTGGTGTGGAACAGCATCATCACCGGTGCGAGCAGGGTCGTCAGCAGGACCTCGCCCAGGAAGCTCGCGATGAGGCGCAACCGTCCGCCGAAGCGGCGCGCATTGCGCGTCGACCACAGCCTGAGCCCCAGCGCGAACAGCTTGGGACCGAACAGCAGCGCGAAGGTCAGGATCAGCAGGCCGTGGATCTCGGGCCAGCGGATCTGCGGCCAGATCGGGAAGAGGGTGCGGGTCGGGCCGAAATAGACGTCGCCGGTCAGCTTGTGGTTCACCACCAGGCTGCTGCTCAACAGCAGCATCGCCAGCCACAAGGGCGACGCGAGGTACGCGAAGATGCCCATACCGAGATGAAGCCGGCTCATCCAGTGCAGGCCCTTCTCCCCGATGAGCCGAGCGTGCTGGAGGTTGCCCTGCACCCAGCGGCGGTCGCGCACCGCGTAGTCGAGCAGATTGGTCGGCACCTCCTCGTAGCTGCCGCGGAGCTCCGGGAGCATCCAGCAATACCAGCCGCCGCGGCGCAGGTACGCCGCTTCGACGAAATCGTGGCTCAGGATCTCGCCGCCGAGCGGGGGCTTGCCGGGCAGCACCGGCAGGCGGCAGCACTCGGCGAAGGCCGAAACACGGAGGATCGCATTGTGGCCGTAGTAGTTTGATTCGCTCGTCTGCCAGAAGCTGGTGCCCATCGTCAGCACTGCGCCGGTCATGCGGGTCGAGAACTGCAGCGCGCGGGCGAACAGCGTCTCGCGGCCCGCCGGCACGATATGGGTCTGGATGATGCCGGTGCGCGGGCTCGCCTCCATCAGGGCCGCCAGCCGCACCAGCGTGTCGCCCTGCATGGTGCTGTCGGCGTCGAGGATGATCATGTGCGCATAATCGCGCCCGCGCGTCTGGATCCACTCGGCGATGTTGCCGGCCTTCTTCCCTGCGTTGCTCTCGCGGCGGCGATAGAAGAGGCGCCCGTCCGCCTGCAGCTTCTCACGCATCCGCGACCAGCAGAGCCCTTCCTCGCGGGCGATCTCCGCGTCGCGCGTGTCGCTCAGGATGAAGAAGTGGAAGGCCTCGATCCGGCCCGTTTCCGCCAGCGAGCGATAGTTGGCCTCGAGCCGCGCGAAGACGTCGGCCGGATCCTCATTGTAGACCGGCATCAGAATGGCCGTCCGCTCGCGCAGGTCGGGGACCGGGCCATCGGCCGGCCCCGCGCGCCGCAGGCCGAGCGGATGCAGCCGCAGGACGCCCAACACGAATCCGAAGAAGCCGCTCCAGAACGAAATGGCGATCCAGGCGAACATCACCACGAAGATCGCGAAGAAGATCATTTCGGTGACCTTGAACCCGTCGCTGCCCAGCACGGTCCACATCAGCGTGCCGCCGAAGGCTGCCGTGCCGAGCACCAGCAGCATCAGCAGCAGACGGCGCCAGCCGGCCCTGCCGGCGTAGCCGTCGAGGGTCCAGGGCGAGGCCGTTTGCGCGGTCATGGGCGGAAGACGTCGGAGAAGGTTTCCGTCAGGACCTTGCCGCGCAGCTTGAGCTGGGCCCGCATGTCGACCGGCTTCTTGCCGTCGGGCTGGAAGTCGATGAACAGCCGCCAGCTCTTCTGCCACGGTAGCGCCTCGACGTAGCTGCGCAGCAGCTTGCCGCTCGACAGGGTGACCTGCGCCTCCACCGGCTGTGCGGGTTCCAGGGAAGTGAGTTCGCCGCCGGCAAACTCGACAACGGCGCGGCGCGCCTTGTCATTATTCGGAACCGCACCCCCTCGAGTCGCCACCACGCGCGCCTGCGGCGACAGCGCCTCGTCGTCAATCAGCGCGGACAGACGATAGCCGTACTCCGTGCGGCTGCCCTGCTTGTTGGACCAACGCGGAACCCAGAAAGCGACGATGTTGTCGTTGGTCTCCGACTTCGACGGAATCTCGACCAGGCGTACCTCGCCGTCGCCCCAATCGCCGGTCGGTTCCACCCACAGGCTGGGCCGGGTCTCCACCCGCGCCGTGCTGTCCTGGTACTGCTCGAACGAGCGCTCGCGCTGCATCAGGCCGAAGCCGCGCGGGTTGGTGTCGCTGTAGGTGGAGATCGCGAGGGCGGACGGATTGGCCAGCGGCCGCCAGATGTACTCGCCGTGGCCGGTCAGCATGAACAGGCCGTCGGCATCGTGGATCTCGGGACGGTAGTCGTCCCGCGGCGGCGACCTCTTGCCGGCGAAATACATCGAGGTGAGCGGTGCGATCGCCAGCAGCGACACGTCGTGGCGCAGGAACAGCACGGCCTTCGTCTCGACGACGGTACGTGCCGCCGGCTTGATGACGAAGGAGAACGCGCCGGAGGCGCCCGGTGAATCCAGAACTGCCCACACCGTCAGCTCCGTGGCGTCGGGTGCGGGCTTGACCAGCCAGAACGAGCGGAAGGCCGGGAATTCCTCCGGCCGGTCGGTGGCGGTGTCGATGGCCAGGCCGCGCGCCGAACTGCCGTAGTTCTGGCCGCGGCCGATCTGGCGGAAGTAGCTTGCGCCGAGGAAGGCGATCACCTCGTCGAACTTGTCCGGTCGGTTGAGCGGAAAGGTGACCTTGAACCCGGCGAGGGCGAGGTCCTTGGGCGGCTCCTTGAGGCCGGTGTCGCTGAAATCGAACTGGCCGTTGCCGATCACTACCGGCGTGACATTGCCGTTCTCGACGACGCCGATATTCACCGGCCGGTCGTAGATGAAGCCGGCGGGAAAGAACTCGACGCGGAACAGGCCGCTGTCGCGCCACAGCGCACTGTCGGGCTTGCTCCGCAGCGCCCGGTACTGGTCATAGCCCAGCTTCTTCATGTCGCCGCCGATCGGCGGGACATCCTTGTAGGGCTGGCTCGCGAGCTTCTGCGCCTGCGCCTCGACCGCCGCGAAGTCGAACTTGCCCTGCGCCCACGCCGGTCCGGTCGCGAGGCTCAGGAAAAGGATGAGAAGCGGCGCGAAGCGTACGGCAAGGCTCATGGATGCGGGCTCAACGACTGCCCCGGCCCGGAGTTGCAGTGGAACGGCACTGCTGCGGCAACGTTGCTTCCCGGCATGAGCAAATCGCAGAGAAATTTCGTCGAGGCCGTGGCGCGGCAAAAAGGACTGATCATCGTCGGCCCCGAGGCGCTGACGGTGCGGCGCCAGCGCTGCGGCACAGGGTTCTGCTTCCGGCTGGAATCGGGCGCGCTGCTGCGCGATCGGAGCGAGATCGCACGATTGAAGGCGCTGGCGGTGCCACCAGCCTATACCGAGGTGCGATACGCCGAGGATCCGTCGGCTCATCTGCAGGCGGTCGGCACCGATGCGGTCGGACGGCTGCAGTACCGCTACCATCCGAATTGGACCGAGGTGCGCGAGGCGCTGAAGGCGCGGCGCCTGGCGGGACTCGCCAAGGCGCTGCCCGACATCCAGCGCGCGGTGGCGAAGGCACTGCAGGCGAAGGAAGTTGATGCCACCTTCGCCGCGGCGGCGGTGGTGCATCTGGTGAGCCACACCGCAATCCGCGCCGGCGGCGAGGCCTATGCGCGTGAGCACGGCACGCGCGGCGCCACAACCTTGCTGAAGACGAACGTAACTCTCGCCGATGGTCTCGTGACCCTGCAGTTCAAGGCGAAGGGCGGCAAGCCGGTGGTTAAGGAGGTGCACGATACCCGTCTGCGCGGTGCCCTGCAGGCGCTGATGGCGCTGCCCGGCCGTCGGCTGTTCCAATATCGCAATGCCGAGGGCGCCGTGCATCCGGTGCGCGCGCCCGACGTCAACGCTTATCTGTGCGGCGTAGCCGGCAAACGTCTGTCCCTGAAGGACTTCCGGACCCTGATTGCCTCGGCCGCCGTGCTCGAGGCACTGGCGGCGACCGAACCCGCGTCGAACGAGCGTGCCCGCCGCTCGCAACTGCGCACCGCCGTGACCGCGGTCGCAGACGAGCTCGCCAACACGCCGACCGTCTGCCGCAAGAGCTATGTGCACGAGGCCGTCGTCACCGCCTTCGAGCAGGGCGCTCTGGCCCGCCTGCGCAAGCCGATGCGTTCGCCGATCCAGAAGGCGGAGGTGCTGGCGCGCATCGTCGCGCGCCACTCCTAGGGCCGCGACGGTTCCTGCTCGTCGAGCCAGCGCCTGGCGGCGTGCATCTCGCGAAAGATCTGCAGGGAGCGGCTGGCCGTGGCGGACGAGGCGAAGATCTTCGCCTGCGCATAGCTCTCGTCAGAGCTGGCGACGATCGCCACGGGGCCGAGCTGGCCGTGCTGGGCATAAAGCATGACGCGCTCGCCGAGGCCCTTCAGCATGTCCTCGCTCAGCGCCATCGACGTCGTGCCGATCTCGAAGATCTTGCGATAGGACATCGCATCCTCGGCGGTTACGCCGGCGAAGTACTGCTCGATGTCCTCGACCTTCACGTCGTCCTTGGCGACGGCAACGACGAGGCGCGCAGGGTGTGAGATCGTCCAGTGGACCGGCATTCCGCGATGACCGTGTCAGGCCTGCCGACTGGGGCTGTGCGCCACGTCCGACCGGCAGCGCCGCGTCCCGAGGGGCGTCAGCCGAATGCACCCTTCACGCTCCTCCACGAGGGCGAGCAGCTTCAGGCGCGTGACCGAGGCGGCGCGCAGGTGGTTTGGCTTGGAAATACCGTTCGCCACCCGCCGCAGCGCGGTCTGTTCATTGGGGCTGAGCGGGGCAAGCAGGCCACGTTCCATGGATACCTCCGGCTCGGTTGCGCATCAAAGACCTTCCATCTGGGGCTGGCAATGTCCGGAGTATGAAATTCGTGTGGCTTGCAGTCAGGCGGTGTGCAGCAGCGGGACTGATGCGGCCGCGCTGGCGGTTGTGTGGTGCGCTGCGGTACAATGCAGTCGAGCCAGTGGGAGGGCTCACGGGTGTTCAGTCCGGCAACGGTAGTCACGCTGGTCGTGTTCGGCGCGATCGGTGCGCTGATAGGTTGGCGTCGTGGCACGAAGGCGCTCTATCGCCGCTCGGTCAGCGAGCCCAATCTCGCGCCCGGAGAGTCCCGGCGGGACTATGAGCGGCGATGGCGCCGGCGACGGAAGATCCAGCGGCTCAGCGGCACGCTCGTCTATTGCGTCGTCGGCATCGGCATCGCATTGGTGGTACTCGCGGTGGCCACGACGGGTCGCTGAAGCACATTCTGCCGGAGCCGAAACTCCATGAAGAGACTTGTCGTCGCCGCTATCGCCTTGCTGGTGGCACTGCCGCTCCATGCACAGAGCCGGGCGTCATCGTCCGAGCAGCAGTATTGCGAGGCGCTGAGCGACCTTTACATGAGATATGTCGGCAACCCCGAGACCGAGCCGCGCAACGTCCGGCGCAACGATGCCGAGGCGGAGAAGGCGTTGGCTCAGTGCCGGCACGGAGATGCCGCGGCCTCGATCCCGGTGCTGGAGCGCAAGCTCGTCGACAACAGGATCACCCTGCCGCAGCGACCGTGAGCCGTTGCGCTTTCAGGTGGTCGAGAATCGAAGGCGAGCCGAACAACCGGCGACGACATGGCGGACCTCGCGCCGCGTCTCGGGCCAGGCGAACAGGCCGAGCAGGCCGACCGCCAGCGCCGTTCCAGCGACCGTCGCCATCGCCACGGGCGTGCGATCGGGCAGCGCCAGGCGCAAGGCTCCGACGATCGCCGCAATGGCTGCGGCGATCGAGGCCGGTGGCGCGACCGCGCGCCAGATCGTACCGATGCCGACCGGTCCGCGGCGCGCCGACAGCCAGAAGGCGAGGGGCATGCGGATCGTGAGGCCGACGATTGCGATCGAGGCTGCGACGCCGGTCACGCCCCAAGGCAGACCGGCCACGATCGCGGCCACGGCAACGGCGGCATCCAGCAGGGTCGCCTGCAGCATGTCGGCGGTGCGGGCCTGCGTCAGGTAGAGCAGGCCGCACGCCATCAGGACCGGCAGGAAGGTCGCCGACACGCTGAACAGCGCGACCAGGGGGATCGCCTGGTGCCAGGAAGGCCCGAACAGGATCTCGACCACCCAATCGGCGGTGACGGCGGCAAGCGCGAATACCGGCATGGTGAGCAGGCCGAGCTTCTGCATCACTTGGCTGAACATCGAGCGATAGCGCGCCGGATCGTCGACCACACGGCTGAGCGCCGGCATGGCGGCGGCATAGATCGGCGCGTTGATGGTATTGATCGGCACCAGCAACAGCCGTGTCGTACGCTCGTAGAGGCCGAGGACCGCGGGGCCCCACAGCCAGCCGATCAGGATCTGGTCGACGCTGCGCGCGAAGGCACCGGCGAGCTGGCTGACGGTGACGCCCGCGCCGAAGCCCAGCAGCGACCGTATGCCGGGCGAGCGCCGGGGCAGCGACGGGCGCCAGCGGCAGAAGGCCCAGCTGGCGAGCAGCATCACCACCGGCGGGATCAGGCGCTGCACCACCAGCGCCCAGTAGCCGGCGCCGGTCGCGGCGAGCCCGATCGACGCGGCGAAGCTCGTGAGGTCGGCGGTGGTCTCCATGCCGGCGATGGCGACGAAGCGCATTTGCCGGCGCAGCAGCGCCCAGTGCTGTACGGTGAGGCCGCTCGCCAGGAAGCCGATCGACAGCCAGCGCGCGATGCTCTCGAGCTCGGGTTCGCCGTAGAACCGGGCGATCAGGGGCGCCGCGCCGAACAGTCCCGCGGCGAGGACCGTGCCGACGCCGGCGTTGACCCAGAACAGCGCCGAAACCTGGGAATGGGTGATGTTGCTCTTCTGGATGGTGGCGCTCGACAGGCCGAACTCCTTGACGAGGTCGAGCACCAGCCCGATCGCCGCCACCATCGCCAGCAGGCCGAACGCCGACGGCGGCAGGAGGCGCGCGAGCACGACCAGCGTGCCCATCTGGCCCAGCACGCGCACCATCTGCGCACCCAGCAGCACCGCGCCGCCGCGACGCGAGCGGCGGCCGAGATCCTGCGTCAGGTGTTCGGTAGCGAGCTCGTGGTCGGGCGGCTGCTCACCGTTAGGCGACGGCACGCTGGGGGCCGACATTGTCCAGGAACCAGCGATAGGTCTCTTGGAGTCCTTGCTTGAGCGGCGTCTTTGCCACCCAGCCGAGCGATTCGGCATAGGAGGTGTCGACCATCTTGCGCGGCGTACCGTCGGGCTTCGAGGTGTCGAAGCGAAGGTTGCCCTTGAAGCCCACCACCTCGCAAACCAGCTGCACCAGCTCGCGAATTGGCACGTCGTTCCCCGGCCCGAGATTGACGATCTTCTCGTCCGAGTAGTTCTGCATGAAATAGACCATGCCGTCGGCGGCATCGTCGACATACAGGAACTCCCGGCGCACCGTGCCGGTGCCCCACACGTCGATGTGCGGGGCATTGCTGAGCTTTGCGTTGTGCGCCTTGACGATCAGCGCCGGCACGACGTGGCTCTGCATCAGGTCGAAATTGTCGCCCGGCCCGTAGAGGTTGGACGGCATCACCGAGATGAAGTCGCAGCCGTACTGGCGGCGGTAGGCCTGGCCGGTCATCAGGCCGGCGATCTTGGCGATCGCGTACCACTGGTTGGTCGGCTCGAGCGGCCCGGTCAGCAGCGCGTCCTCGGGGATCGGCTGCGGCGCCATGCGCGGATAGATGCACGAGGACCCCATGAGCAGCATCTTCTCCACGTCATAGCGCCGCGCCGCTTCGACAACCGTCGTCTGGATGGCGAGGTTGTCGTAGATGAACTCGGCCGGTCGCGTGTCGTTGGCGTAGATCCCGCCGACCCGCGCGGCGGCGAGGAACACCACCTGCGGGCGCACGTCGCGCATCCAGCGCTCGAGCTGCTCGGGGCGGCGCAGGTCGACCGATTCGCGCGGCGCCGTCACCACCTCGCAGCCTTCGCGCGCCAGCCGGCGCACGATCGCGCTGCCGACCAGCCCGCGATGTCCGGCGACCCAGACCCGCTTATTGCGCAGCGTAAAGGACGGGTTCATGGCGCGCTCCGGTTACCTTCAGGATGGTGCGGTCGTTCTCGACCATTTCTGCGACCAGCTGCTCGAAGCTGGTGCGATGGCGCCAGCCGAGCTTGGTGATCGCCTTCTCCGGATCGCCCAGCAGCAGGTCGACCTCGGTCGGGCGGACATAGGCGGGATCGAGCGCCACCAGGGTCTTGCCGGTGCGCTGGCAGACGCCGTGCTCGTCCAGCCCGCTGCCTTTCCACTGCAGGCGACGGTCGATCTGCCGGAAGGCCAGCTCGACGAACTCGCGCACCGTGTGGGTCTCGCCGGTCGCGAGCACGTAGTCGTCGGGCAGGTCCTGCTGCAGGATCCGCCACATGCCTTCGACATAGTCGCGGGCATGGCCCCAGTCGCGCTTGGCGTCGAGGTTGCCGAGGAACAGCTTGTCCTGAATTCCCCGCTCGATCGCCGCCACCGCCCGCGTGATCTTGCGGGTGACGAAGGTCTCGCCGCGGATCGGCGATTCGTGGTTGAACAGGATGCCGTTGGAGGCATGCATGCCGTAGGCCTCGCGGTAGTTCACCGTGATCCAGTAGGCATAGAGCTTGGCGACCGCGTAGGGGCTGCGCGGATAGAACGGCGTCTTCTCGCGCTGCGGCGTCTCCTGCACCTTGCCGAACAGCTCGGAGGTCGAGGCCTGGTAGAAGCGGATGTCGTCTTCCATGCGCAGGATGCGGATCGCCTCGAGCATGCGCAGCGTGCCCAGCGCATCCGTATTGGCGGTGTATTCCGGCGTCTCGAAGCTCACCTGCACGTGGCTCTGCGCCGCGAGATTGTAGATCTCGGTCGGCCGGATCTCGCCGACCAGGCGCAGCAGGTTGGTCGAGTCGGTCATGTCGCCGTAGTGCAGGAACAGCCGCACGCCGGCGTCATGACGGTCGCGATAGAGATAGTCGATCCGGTCGGTGTTGAGGGAAGAGGAACGGCGTTTGATGCCGTGCACGGTGTAGCCGCGCTGCAGGAGAAAGTCGGCGAGGTAAGCGCCGTCCTGTCCGGTGATACCGGAGATCAGGGCGACCTTTTTCTTGTCGGCTTGAGGGGACATAGACGCGGCCTTCCGTTTCAGGAGAAGAGGATGCGTTCGGCCACGCGATCCCACGAATGGGTCGCGAGCACGTAGGCCTGGGCGCGCTCGGCCATGCTCTCCAACCTGTGGGGATCGGAGAGCGCGCTCAGGATCGCTTCGGCGAGCGATTCGGGATCGGCGCGGTCGACCAGGAAGCCGTGCCGGCCGCCATCGACCAGTTCGGGCAGCCCGTTGCGCGCCAGTCCCATGACCGGCGTGCGCGACACCATCGCCTCGAGATAAACCTGACCCCACGGGTCGTTCAGCATCGGCTGCACCAGCAGCGTGGCCTCGCGATACAGCCGCTGCAGCTCGTCCCACGGCAGATGCGCGCGGAACTCGATGCCGGCGATGTCGGGCACGAAGGCACGGCTGCGCGGATCGCCGACGATGGTCAGTACGATATCGCGCCGACGTTTGCGGGCGATCTTGAAAGCCTCAACCAGCAGCGCGCCGCCCTTGGCCTGGAACAGGTGCTTGGCGACGAACAGCAGGCGCGGCCGCTCGAAGTCCTTGGCCTCGTGCCACGGCTGGATCGCGCCCATGCCCGAGCCGACCGCCGTCACCTTGTCGGGCGGGAGGCCGTAGTGGTTGATCAGGTTGTCGCGCACGTAGGCACCGAATGTGAAGACATGGGCCACTCCGTCCAGCGACAGCCGCTCTGCCTCTTCAAACGCGCCGAGCGCCCGTTCGGTGTACTGCGTCGCGTGGATGTGATGACGGCGCGCGAGCGCCCAGGTGTGGTCGCAGTAGAGGTAGTGCCGCAAGCCGTCGCTGCGCTCGGGCAGCAGATCGAGCGTGCCCGTGTGCAGTACATTGGTCACGCCGCGGCGATGGGCCTGGTCGGCGACCTGTGCCGCCAGCAGTCGGCGGGTGGTGAGACTGCGCAGGATCTGCTCGCTGCTCGCCGGACGGCCCCGGCCGGACAGCATGTCGCGCAGCGCGACGCCGATCTTCGCCGTCTTGCCGAGGCGCGGCTGCAGCTCCTTGACGATGACGCCCAGGCGCTCGAGGCCGGATGCCACGTTGGCCGGAGCGCCGGACCATGTGCGCAGTTCGCGCGGGTTTCCGAAGACCGACGTGATGGCAATATGGTCGAAGCGAGGCGTACGCAGGAGGCCGGGGGGAAGCGCATCCATGCAGTGCAACAAACATTGCGTAGGCTGCGCTCGCCAGTGATCAACCTGTGGCGTGTGGAGTGCCGTAAGTTGCGGCAAACACGACACAAATTGATCACGTTCGTGGCCCGCGGTGAACGTCGATACTTCGCCCCATGGACGCATCGATCGACGAGCGGGCGCCGGTTGATTTGACGAGTGACGCGACTCTCGCGCGAGATGCGATTCGCGCGCCGATGGTTGCTGTTCGCGAACTTGTCTACTTCGGCTCCGAGGTGCGCGACGCCAGCACGGTGAAACGCGTTCAGCAGTTCATCGATCACGGCTTCGCCGTCACCGTGTTCGGCTTCCATCGCACGCGATACAACAACGACTACCAGCCGCCGTGGCCGCACGTGACGTTGGGCACGACGATCGACGGCCGCTACGGCCACCGCCTGCTCGCGTTGCTCTCCGCCATCCCGAAGCTGTTCGCGCATCGCCGCCGCTTCGCGACCGCTTCGGTGTTCTACGCACGCAACATCGACCAGTTGCTGCTGGCCATGGTCGCGCGCCTGCTGGGCCGCAGCCGCGCCCCGGTCGTCTACGAGGTGCTCGACATCCCGCCGATCCTGATGCGCAAGGGCATCTCGGCGTCGCTGCTGCGCTGGATCGAGCGCCGCTGCCTCGACCGCGTCCGTCTTCTCGCGCTGTCGTCGCCGGCGTTCCATCGCAACTACTATGCGGCGGTCCAGAGCCATCGCGGACCGTGGTTCCTGGTCGAGAACAAGCTCCATCCGTCGATCGCACGCACCGCGCGACCGGCGCGGCGCGGCCCGGTGCGCGGCGGCCGGCCGTGGGTGGTCGGCTATTTCGGACTGATCCGAGGCGAGGACACGTTCGCGCTGATGGCGCGGCTTGCCGAGCGCCTCCAGGGCAAGGTGCAGTTCGTGTTCCGCGGCGCGCTCACCACCGTCGACACGACCCGCTTCCGCCAGACGCTGAAGCGACTGCCGAACATGAGCTTCGGCGGCCCCTACCAGCCCCACAGCGACCTCGAGACCCTCTATCGCGAGGTCGACTTCGCCTGGGCGCTCGACCTCGAGCACACCGACCACAATTCACGCTGGCTGATGCCCTGCCGGTTCTACGAAGCCGGATATTTCGGCGTGCCGTGCCTGGCGGTGCGCGACTTCCAGGTCGGCTCGGTGGTGGAGCAGCACGGCATCGGCTTCACTTTCGAGAAGCCGCTCGAGGAGCAGCTGATCAATTTCTTCGAGACGCTGACGGTCGCCGACTACGAGCGGACCTGCGGCGAACTCGCCCGGATGCCCGACGATACGTTCGTGGCGGGCGACGACGTAGTGCGGCTGTGCCGCCTGATCGACGGCTTCAGTTGGCCGCGCTCGACCGGTTGATCATCACGCAGTCGAACTCGATCAGCCGCAGCGAGCGGTCGCGGCTCACCGGGTAGAAGCCGGTGACGTCGAAGCCGCTGTCGCCGAGATAGCGGATCGTGTCCATGTAACCCGGCATGCCCTTGTAGATGCCGATCACCGACGCCTCGCTCTGCAGCGCCAGGATGCCGGGCAGGCTCTGGCGCGCGCCCTCCAGCACCTCGATGTCGAAGCCCTGGGTGTCGAGCTTGAGATAGGGACGGCGGAAGCCCAGCCGCTTGCGCAGTTCCGGTAGCACCGTGTCGACGGTCTTGACCGCGACGGTCTCGGTGCGGCTGGGAACGTTCAGCCCGTCATAGTCCTTCACCCGGCTGTTGTCCGGCTCGAGGAAGGAGCTGAACTGGTCGGATACCATGACGTTGATCGACAGGCTGCCCTCGCGCGCCCCCAGCGCATAGCCCTCGATGTGCCAGTCGGGATCGGCCTGGGCACGCTCGCGCAGGGCGGCGACGTGATGACTCACCGGCTCGAACGAGACGATGGTTCCCTCATAGAGCACCTTGTTGCGCAGGAAGTCGTGGTACTGGCCGATGTTGGCGCCGACGTCGAGGACGCAGTCGATCTCGAGCTGGCGCAGCAGCTCGCCGAGATGCAGGGCGAAGTCGCGTTCCTTCATCTCGCGCAGGGGCACGATGTCGTATCCCAGCGAGCGGCTGACCCGCAGGACGGAGTCCTTGACGATCTTGAGCATCGCGAAATCATCGGCCTGCGGCGGCTTCGGCTAAAGTGACCTTTCCGTGGTTGTCCGCCGCCGGGAAATGCTATGCTTCGCAGCAGTCGTGTAGTTGGGGAATGGGGAATACATGCAGTTCGGTTGGCTGACCCTGGCGCTGTCGCCGTCGCCGGACGAAGATGGCGCGCGCATCGAGCAGCAGATCGAGCAGGTCTGCACCGCCGAGGCGCTGGGCTTCGGCGACGTCTGGTTGACCGAGCACTATTTCACCGGCGAGAGCGTGTACAACGATTCGCTGCTGTTCGCCTCGGCCCTGGCGATGAAGACCAGCCGCATCCGCATCGGCTTCGCCGTGGTGCAGACGCCGTTCCATCATCCGGTGCGTCTCGCGGTGCAACTGGCGCTGCTCGACAATCTCAGCCGCGGCCGCATCGATGTCGGCATCGGCAAGGGCACCGTCTACAACGAGTACGAGTTCGTCGGCCATGGCCTGCGCAGCCACGATAGCCGGGAGCGCATGGAGGAGGCGGTCGAGATCCTCGAGCGCGCCTGGGGCGGCGCGCCCTTCCAGTATGATGGCAGGTTCCACAAGGTTCAGGTGCCGGCGCTCCGGCCCAAGCCGGTGCAGCCCAAGCCGCCCTTGTGGCGCAGCGTGATCTCGCCCGGCTCCTTCACCGAGTGCGGCAAGCTCGGCGTGCCGATCCTGACCGCGCGGCTGCCGGTGGCGCGGATCAGGGAGCGCTGGGCGCTGTACGAACAGGGTCTGATCGCCGGCGGACACGACGACGCCACGCGGGCCGACTTGCTGGCGCGGAGCGCGCTGTGGCGCAACGTCTATGTCGCCGAGTCCGACGCGCAGGCGGAGGACGAGCTGGCCGGCCTGCTGACCGAGACGCGGCATCACATGATGCATGTGCGCGAGGCCTACAATCCGCCCGACTTCGAGCCCGGCCCCGAGACACTCAATCCCTGGACCGATCCCAAAGTGTCGGACAGCGAAGCCATCCCCTACGTCCTGTCGACCGGCTCGCTGTACGGCTCGCCGGCCCGGGTGCGCGAGCAGGTGGCGGAGCTGCGCGATGTCGGCGTGCGGCACCTGCTGTGCCAGACCGGCTTCGGCGCGATGAGCCATGAGCAGAACATCGCCTCGATGCGGCGCTTCGGGGAGCAGGTGATGCCGGCCTTCACAGGCGGCGCCTCGGGCCGCACGACGAGGAACGCTGCATGATCCTCGGCCTGTCGCTGCCAACGTTCACCCTGCTGCATGTGTTGTTGAGCGTCGTCGGTATAGCCGCCGGCCTGATCGTCATGGAGCGCCTGCTGCGCAACCGCGCCCTCGGCCTCTCCAACACGATCTTCCTGGCAGCGACGATCCTGACCTCGGCGAGCGGCTTCCTCTTTCCAGCCAGGAGCGCCGCCTTTACGCCAGGACAGATCCTGGGCGCCATCTCGCTTGTCCTGCTCCTGATCGCGGTGGTGGCCCTCTATGTCGGCAACCTGATCGGCGCCTGGCGCTGGATCTACGTCGTGACGGCGGTGATGGCGTTCTACTTCAACGTCTTGGTCGGCGTGGTGCAGGCCTTTGCCAAGGTCGGCCAGCTGCGCATGCTGGCGCCGACCCAGACCGAGCCGCCCTTCGTGCTCACCCAGGTGGCGGTGCTGCTGTTCTTCCTGGTCGTGGCCGGGATCGCGCTGCGGCGATTCCGGCCGCCGACCCTCTGACGTCGCTGACATCCGTATTGGGTCGCTTCTGGCGCGGCGAGCTCTCGCTGGCGCTGTCCTTCTGGGGCATTGGCGCGCTGGGGATCGCGCTGTTCTTCGTCCTGCCAGAGGGCGTCGGTTGGCTGGTGCGCGGGCGGGACTTCAATCCCTTCGTGACCTTTGCGGCGATCGTGGCCATCTGGGCGATCATCCTCGTTCTCCAGGCCTGTCTCACGGTCGGCATCTGGCGGTCGGCCGCCGACCAACGCCGCCAGGCGCCCGGCCGCCGCGGCCTATGGGGACTGGCGGCCCAACTCGTGCTGGTGGCGGCCGGGCTGTACTCTGCGCGCCTGTTCGTCATGACCGGCGTGCCGGAGCTCATCGAAGGCGTCGACATGGCGCTGCTCGACGATCCATCGCTGCCGCCCTATTCGGTGCGGCTGATGCGCGGCGGCACCGAGGCGGAGATTGCCGGCGGCTTCAAGTACGGCCTGGCGCGCGAGGCGGAGAGGCTGTTCCTTGATGCGCCGCAGTTGCACGTCGTCCATCTCAACAGCACGGGTGGCCGGCTCGGCGAGGCGGTCAAGATCGCGCGGCTGATCACACGGCGCAAACTCGACACCTACACCTCGGCGACCTGTGCTTCGGCCTGCGCCGTGGTCTATGCCGCCGGTCAGGAGCGTTACCTGCTGCGGGGCGCGCGGCTCGGCTTCCATCGCAGCGTCTTCGCCGGCAGTGAGAATGCCGAGGCCATGAAGCGGCTGCTGCTGTCCGCGGGCATCGCGCCGGCCTTGGTCGATCGCGCGGTCGCCCAGCCGGCCGAATCGATCTGGTATCCGACCGATGCAGAGCTGGCCCAGGCCCGCGTCGTGACGACGTTCGTCGACTCCTACCGCTTCGCCGCGTCGGGCTTCGGCACCTACGCCACCCTGATGACGGTCGAGGACGCCCTGCGCCGCACGCCGGCGCTCGAGGCGTTGAGCGAGTCCCAGCCCGAGCTGTTCGATGACATCGCCGAGCTGTACCAGAAGCGCTACGTCGAAGGCCGGTCGATCGGCGAGATCGAGGACGAGATCCGGCAGACCAAAGTCGCGCCGTTCATCGCCACACGGCTGCCGCAGGTCGATGACGGGATCCTGGTCGACTACGCGCTTCTGCTGGCCGACCAATATGCGGCGCTGGGTGCGCGCGATCCCGCTTCCTGTTTCGCCTACATCACGAGGGGCGCCAACGCCCGGATCGTTGCGCTGATGGGGTCCGCGCTGAGGAGCCGCGAGTTGGCGCTGACCGAACGCGTGATGCGCAGCAAGAGCCATCGCACGGCCGCTTCGGCGGAGACGATCCAGGCGGCCAATGCCGAGGTCTACAAGAAGCTGTCGGCGGCGTTCGACCCGCAGGTTGTTTCGATGCTGTCGGAGCCCGCCAAGATCCAGCCGGACCGGTATGCGCTGTTTTGCAAGGTCGCCGTCGCGCGCCTGCAGACCATCGTTGCCCTGCCGCCGCACGAGGCCGGTGACCTGATGAGCAGTCTGTTCAGCGGGACCCGGCGGTAGCTCAACCTACAGGTCCGCGGTCCCGGCAAGACATGAGCGGGCCTGGAGGCCCGCGGTCTGGAAGAGCCTAGACGCCGAACGGCCAGGTATCCGGCACGCCTTCGCGCTGGGTGGTCGGCAGGGGCTCGACGGCCCGGGACTGGTCGAACCACACGTAGGCGTCGAACTGCCGGGACAGCTCGACGCCGGCATAGTGGCTCTGCAGCTCGGTATCCGGGCGGTAGATCACGCCGATGAAGCGCTCCAGCCGCTCCTCGGCCAGTCGCTGCTGCAACTCCGCGTCGTGATCGAGCATCAGCACGCCGCGACCCAGTGCGCTGTCGTGGAACAGCCGCTCGACGCTGTCGGCGCGGGATGGCTGCACCGTCATCACCTCCATCGCCTCGCCCCAGTCGGATGCGGCCGCGACGGTGCCGCCGTGAGTGCCGAAGCCGATGATCGCCGCCTCGTCGCCGAAGCGCTCGCGGCAGAGCTGGCCGAGATTGAGCTCGTCGCGCACCCGGCCCATGTCGGTGAAGCGCGCATCGCCGATATGGCTGTTGTGCGCCCACACGACGGCCTTCGCCTGCGCGCCGCGATGCTCCAGCAGACGGGCCAACGTGTCGAACATGTGCCGGTCGCGCAGGTTCCAGCTCTCGGCGCCGCCGTAGTACATGATGCGGTAATAGCGCTCGGCGGCGGCGACGAGGTGGGCGTTCTGCACCGCGTCGAAGAAGCGCTCGTTGTCCCGCGCCGCATATTCCAGCCGCTTGCCGAGGAGGTCGGTGAGCGCCTGCACCACCGCCGGTTCGCAGGCGCGATAGCCGCGGCTCAGCACCGCCCGGCCGTAGACGGCCGGGTCCTGCTGCCAGGGCGTCAGGCAGCCGTAGCGCTCGCGGGCAACTTTGGCGGCGTCGGGATCGGTCTTGTCGAGATAGGCCAGCACCGCCTCGATCGAATCGGACAGGCTGTAGATGTCGAGGCCGTAGAAGCCCGCGCGCTGCTCCGCCGGTCGACGCGCATTGTGGCGGCGCAGCCAGCCGATGAAGGCGTCGACGTCGGTGTTGCGCCACATCCAGGTCGGGAAGCGGCGGAAGATCGGCCGGCTGGGCTCGGCGGCGGGCAGGCCACGCGCGAAGCGGTCGATCGCCAAGGCATCCGGCCAGTCGGCCTCGACGGCGACGAAGGAGAAGCCGTGTTTCTCGATCAGCCGGCGCGTGATTGCCGCCCGGGCCCGATAGAATTCCGCCGTGCCGTGGCTTGCCTCGCCGAGCAGCACGAGCCGCCGGTCAGCGAAGCGCTCGAACGCGTCGGCGAACGCCTCCTCCTCCGGTTCGGGCAGGCGCCGGGCGGCGGCCTTGATCAGATCCGGAAGCGGGCGCGGTTCGCGGGCCCGCTGGCGCGGGGAGGGCCGCGCCGGCTCGTTGGACTCACGCCGGTCGCACGCCGTCTCGGCGTCCCATCCCTGGGCGCCGATCAGCGGCACGAACATGACCTCGTCGAGTGTCTCGGTATCGAAGCTGTCCTCGCCGGTGCGCGTCAGGCGGATCAGCTCCTGATGGGTCGGTGTACGGCCCACGGGCATAACAAGGCGGCCGCCGATTGCGAGCTGCTCCTTCAAGGCCTCCGGCACTCTCGGCCCGCCGGCCGAGATGACGATGGCGTCGAACGGCGCCGCCTCGGGCCAACCCAGCGTGCCGTCGCCCGCGCGCACATCGACATTGCCGTACCCCATCGCCTGCAGGCGGATCTCGGCCAAGCGTGCCAGCGCCGGGTGCCGTTCGATTGCGTACACCCGCATCGCCAGCTCGGCCATGACTGCGGCGGCGTAGCCCGAGCCCGCACCAATCTCGAGCACGCGGTCCGCCGGATTCAGAAACGCCGCTTGAACCATGCGGGCGACGATGTAGGGCTGCGAGATCGTCTGGCCTTCCTCGATCGGCAAGGCGCTGTCCTCGTATGCGAATTCCCGCATCGCCTCCGGCAAAAAGGCCTCGCGGTCGATTTTCCGCATGGCCGCCAGCACCCGCGGGTCGTGGATGCCACGCCCCTCGATCTGGCGTTGGACCATGCGGGTTGCGGTTCCGGTCGCCATGAAAAAGCCAACGGCGGGGCAATTCCGGGGTTGCCGGAACTCCTGCCAGAAGGGGGCCGTTGAGTAGCGCAAAGCGAGGGGAAAAGTTCGGTAGAGGACCGACCACCCATGCCAAGCCCTTCTAAGATTCACCTTGAAGCCGCGCACCGGGCCACGGCGGTCGAATCAAAAGAAACAAAGGATGCCGCGTTAGTGGCCGACGAAACCAACGTTTACAGGAATCTGTTCCTGAAGGTGCTGCCGCCGCGTGAGCGCGCGCTTCTCGAGCCGTCGCTGCAGTTCGTGGAACTACCCCAAGGCGAGATTCTCGCGGAGCCGGGCAACCGCGTGTCCGAGGTGGTTTTCCTCGATGCCGGCATGATCTCGCTGCTGACCACGATGCAGGACGGCACTGCGATCGAGATCGCCACGCTGGGGCGCGAATCGGTCCTCGGCGTATTGTCGGCGCTCGGCAACCACCAGAGCAACGTGCGTGCCGTGGTGCAGATCGACGGTGCCGGCTGGAAGATGCGCGTCAACGATTTCCGCGCGGCGGTCGAGAAGAGCCGGATGCTGCGCCACATGGTGCTGCTGAGCAGCGAGCTCACCCTCGCCCAGATGCAGCAGACCGCCGCCTGCAACGCGCTGCATTCGGCCGAGCGCCGTCTGTGCCGCTGGATCCTGCAGGTGCGCGATCGGATCGACGGCGATGTGATCGAGCTCACCCAGGATTTCTTGGCGCAGATGCTGGCGGTGCGCCGGCCGACCGTGACCTTGATTGCCCAAGGCCTGCAAAGCGCCGGCCTGATCCGCTATCGCCGCGGCCGCATCACCATCACCGACCATGCCGGGCTGGAGAAGCTCGCCTGCGAGTGCGTCGAGGAGATGCGCAGCAAGACCCGGCACATCCTGAACGAGCTGCAGTAGAGCAACGGCAACCATCCCTGTCTGCATTGAGCCTTCTGACGGGAGGCGGAGCCTCAAATCTTGCGGTGGCCGATGCGCAACCGGTATGCGACGTCTGCTCCGGCCGGCGTCAGATGGATGCTGCCATGGCTCTCGGAGACCCATCCTTCCGATAGCGCGTGTGCGAGCCCGTTGTCGAAATCACGCGCCGTGGGGGGATGAGCTCGCGACCATGGACTGCCCTTGCGGCGATCGGTCAGGACCTCCCTGCAGGCGGCGGTCTGCAGCTCGCCCCTCTCCATCACGAAGGTCGCGCTCAACGCCTTGCACAGTTTGCGTGCCATCCGGACAGCAGGGGACAGCTCACGGCTCTTCACCGCAAGACCTCCGGGGAATTCGATATGACCCTGGGCTGAGGAACCGACAGCGGTGGCGCAAAGCCCGCCGCGTTTGCAACCTGCCACTGCAGCCGGCATTTCGCACGTGACCACCTCGTGGTTTTGATTTTGCGCGTCGGTGCGCAATCGGACCCGCTCGCGCGTCATTCGAAGATGACGGCGGCGATGCAATCTTGCGGTGCATCGCCGGATCGGCATTGGGTCAGGCTCTGCCGAGCTCATGTGCGGTCATTGCATTGAAGGGTGCGACGAATGCGTGAAGGATCGGCCGGCTGCGGGAGGCGTACCCTTCGCAGTCGCATGGCAACGACATGATCTGCGGCAGCGTTCTGGCTGACGAACGGCGCATATCGGAGGCCATGGATGGCAGAGTTCGACCCGACTGATGGACCGGCCAATGGACCGGCCAATGGACCGGCAAGAGCGGCGGATGTCGGCCCGGCGCTGCGTGATGAAGCCGGCAGGCTCGCCGACAAATCCGTCTCGACCGGAGTCGAGGCAGCCCAGGCCGTAGGCAAGGCGGCTGAGAACGCGGCCCAGGCGCTCGACGATTCGCTGCCGATGCTCGCGGGCTACGTGCGGCAGGCTGCCCGGCAAACCAACGAGTTCGCCGACAGTTTGCGCGACAAGAAGGCGGAGGAGCTGCTGTCCACGGCCGTCACATGGGCTCGCCAACAGCCGCTGCTCACCCTCGCCGGCGCGGCGGTGCTTGGCTTTGCATTGTCGCGGATCGCCAAGAGCGGCCTCAGCGGCACGAGCCTGAACGAGGCTGGCGACGACAGCTCGGCGGGAGGCCTGCCATGAGCGACGAGCCGGGCCTGTTCCATGCCCTGAGCGACACCATCAGTCGCGCCACCGACCTGGTCCAGCTGGAGGTGCGCGTCTTCAAGGCCGAGCTCGACGAGAAGCTGAGCCAGGTGAAGGCCGGGGTGTCTCTCATCCTGAGCGGCGCGATCTTCATCGCGGCAGCGCTTTTCCTGCTGCTGCAGGCGGCCGTGCTGGTGCTGGTGGAAGCCGGCCTTTCGCCGGCGTTGGCGACGCTGCTGGTGGCCGGCGCATCCATCGTGATCGGCATCGCCTTCATGCTGACCGGCCGCAGGCAGGTCGACGGCGATGCGCTGACGCCCGACCGGACGATACGCGACCTGCAGCGCGATACCCGCCTCGTGAAGGAGAAGCTGTCATGACCTCGAGCGCCCGTTTGCAGGAGGAAGCGAATGTCGCCCGTGCGGGCCTTTCCAGCGCCCTCGAGGAGTTGCGGCAGAGCGTGACGACGACCGCCATCACCAACGGTGCCATGACCTTTGCGAGGGACGGCAGCGCGGCGTTGGCCCGCGCTGCGGTCGACCGCGCCACGGCCAACCCGCTCGCCACGATGGTGATAGGCGCCGGCCTGCTGCTGCTGCTGGCTGGCGACAAGAAGGTTGGCAGCGCCGTCGGCAGCCTCGTCGAGAAGGGCATGTCGGCGACGAAATCGGCCGCCCAGTCGGCTACCGAGGCCGCGAGCAGCGCCGCCGACAGCGTGACCGACCGCGTCGCGGGCGCAGCCGACCGGGCGACCGCGGCGACCGGCGACGCGCAGGGAATGCTGGCCAAGGGCCGGCAACAGACGAGTGACATGCTCGCCAAGGGCAGGGAGCAGGCGAGCGACATGCTCGCCAAGAGCAGGGAGCAGGCGAGTGACATGTACGCCAAGGGCAAGGAGCAGGGCCAACAGGCTCTGCAACAGGCGCAGGACCTGATCGAGCAGGGCCGCAGCAGGTTCGAGCAATTCGCGCAGGAGCAACCGATCCTCGTGGCGGCGTTGGGCGTGGCGTTCGGCGCCGCGCTCGGCGCCTGCCTGCCGCTCAGCAGGACCGAGCAGGAGTATCTGCGGGAGCCCGCGCGCAAAGCCGGGAGCAAGGCCGGTGATGTCGCGCGTAAGGCAGCCGACGCGGTGACCGACAAGCTGGTGGGCCAGAATGTCGATCACAAGGTGGGCGAGGTCGTGCAGGCAGTCACCTCGACGGTGACGCAAGGCCTCTCAGGGGGTGGACGGGCACGGGAATAGCAAGCTGCCGGGTTTCATTCGCCACATCGGCCGGCACTGCCTGGCTTGCGCACCAGTGCGCCGCGGACTTCGCGCGACTGCTATTGCCGCTGGCGGTTGGTGAAGCGGGCGTTGCCGAGGCCGGTGCCGATCGTCAGCACGCCCCAATGTTCGATATCGGTCATGCGCGGCACCTCGCTCAAGCCCTGCACGACCGCATCGTTGTGCAGCACCACCACCGGCGTCTCGCCGTCGATCTTGGTGAGACGGCTGGCGAGTTCCTTCGTCAGGTTGAAGTCGGGGCCTTCCCAGTTGCCGGGCAGGTTCTGACCGCCACGCAGGATAACGCCGTCCTTGTCGATGATGCCGGGGCAGGCCACGCCGGCGAAGGGCGCCAGTCGCAGCTTCTCGACCACTGCCTCGCCGATCAGCGCGTTCGCCATCGCGGCGATCCGTTCGATCGCCTCGGCGCGCGTCGGCTTGTCGAGTGCGTGCTTCCAGTGCTCGAGCTTCCACACCGACGCCTTGGAGAGGTCGCTCTTCTTGCTGGCATTGTGCTTGACGATGCCGACGCGGAGATTGGTCCCGCCGATGTCGGCGGCCAGGATCGCGTCGTGCCCGGCGAACACCCAGCCCGGCGCGAAGTGCAGCGAGCCGATCAGCCCGGCCTCGTCGTGGTGATACTCGATCGGCATCAGCTCAATCTCGATCCCCTCGGCATTGAGCAGCACGGCGGCGCGGCCCATCGCGAGCCGGCCGATGTGGCTGCTCGAGAGGCCGCCGCCGATGACGATCCGTTGCGTGCCTTTCCATTTCTCGAGGCGCAGGAAGCGGCGCACGACCGTCGCGAGCTCGTTGGCGAATTCCTCGACGGCGCTGTGGACGAGGCCCGCCGCGACCGTGTCGTCCGATCCGAGGATCTTGTCGAGCTGGCTCTTGGAGATTTCGGCAGTGGCTTTCTCGCCGAGAGGATCGTC
Source organism: Reyranella sp. (assembly GCA_035293665.1). GTDB lineage: Bacteria > Pseudomonadota > Alphaproteobacteria > Reyranellales > Reyranellaceae > Reyranella. The sequence continues at coordinate 52,228 of DATGMK010000011.1, forward strand.
GCCGTGCTGGGCAATTCGGTCCCGCCAGTCGTCGAGGATCGCACGGAACGCGCGGCCGCTCGCACGGTCGCCGACAAATCCCTCCTCGTCCCGCAGTTCCTCGTTGTAGGTGTCGACGGTGACCGAGGGCAGCACCAGATCGGCATGCCCGGGCGGCCGCTCGGCCCGGCGAGCCGCCTCGTGCTTGGCTTTCAGGGCGGCTTCTTCACTGTTCTTGGTCATCCCGCAGCCAACGGGCCCGCGGGAGCAAAGTTCCGGTCCGCCCCTTTGGCTATTCGGGCGCCACGGGCGGGTCGCGGTCGGTCGGCAGGCCGGCGAGATAGCGCCGCATCGCGTCCAGCCGGTTGAGATAGGAGCTGCCGTAGCCCGAGACGAAGGCGTTCGACCCGGCACCGGCGCGGGTGATCTCGTAGAGATCCCAGACATCCGCGCTCGAACGCTGCAGCGCGGTCGCCACCTGCAGCGAGCCCGGCTCGAAGATGGTCATGATGGCAATGCGGATCGGCGTCAGGTTCTCCGAAGTGAGCACAAGGCGGGCATCACTGCGCTCGACGACGTGCAGCCGCCAGACCGCGCGGCCGCCGACCTCGGCATCCTCGGCGTAGTAGAAGTCGCGGCCTCTCGTGAGCTCGGCCGCGCTGGGGTCGGCCCGTTGGTGCCTCGCGTCGGGGCCGTCGACCGTCCAGCTCCGTTCGACCAGCGGACGCCATTCATGCCGCGTCACCGCCCAGAAGCGAATGTCGGGATGATGCGAGATCGCCGTCAGCCGCTCGGCCAGGCTGGCGAGCGAGAGGGGCGAGTGAAACCGCGCGGCCAAGGCGGCGACGAGCCGGCTGTCGCCCTGCCAGCCGAGGCAGGCGGGCGGCTGCCAGCCGTCTTGGCCGAGGGCGCTGCGGCTCCACAGGCCGACGGCCGGAGGCCCGTCGACCGCGCCATAGGCCGGAACCGGCCCGCCGGCGCAAGGCGGCTCGGGCCCGTTCGCATGCGCCGCTGCAGGGAGCAGGATCGCCAATCCGAGGAGGTGGCGAACCCAGCGCATGATCGAGCAGGGAAGGCCGGTTATTTGGTGGCCTGGGCCACCTGGGCGTCGACGGGCTCGACGGCCTTGAGGCCGATCTCGAGCGTGCCGCCCGCGCTGGTGATGACGAAGCGGCTGCCGCCGCTGAAGGTCGGCCGGCCCTCGCTCGCGGTGGCGTCGATGACGCGGTAAGCGGCGCCTTTCCAGGTCACGGTCTGGCCCGGCGCGGGACCGACGCCTTTGTCGAAGCCGAGATCGACGGATGAAACATGGACGTCGGCAACAGCCGGCACGCCAGGCTCCGGAGCGCCCAGTCGCGGAGGTTCGCCGCGCACGGGCTTCTCGGGCCCAAGCGGGGCGGCCAGCGGCTGCGCCACTGCCGGCATCGCGAGCGCGATGCCGATCGACCCCCAAAGCGAAAGCAAAGATGCGCGACCCATGACCATCCCGACTTTGCCCTCAAAGCGGTCTAGACTGCAAGGTAACAGCCCCCAAGAACGTCAATGAGCGTCAAAGAGCACCAGGAGGAACGGCCGTGCAAATTGCTCCGATGACGGACCATACCGGCGCGGAAGTGCGTGGATTGGACCTTTCCGGGCCGGTACCGCGCGACGTGCAAACGGCCCTGCAGGAAGCCTTCCTGCGCCATCACGTTTTGGCGATCCGCGGCCAGACCCTTTCACCAGCGCAGTTGGTGCAGGCGGTGTCGCTGTTCGGTGAGATCTTTTTGCAGCACAACACGCGCTTCGCGCTGCCCGAGTGTCCGCAGATCCACTACCTCTCGAACCAGGACAGCTTTCCCGACAGCAAGCGCTACATCCCGGGTGAAGGCTGGCACACCGATCATTCCAACGACACGCGCCCGCCCAAGGCGACGGTCCTGCACGCGGTGAAGCTGCCGAGCACGGGCGGCGACACGCAGTTCGCCAACATGGCCGCCGCGTATGACGCGCTCGACGCTGCGACGCAGGCCCGCATCGCATCGCTGATCGGCATCCACGTCTATCAAAGCAGCCACAGCGCGCGGAAGCTCATGGGCCTCTCCGAGGCCAACAAGGAACGGGTGCCGAACGCGGTTCTGCATCCCGTCGTCCGCACCCATCCCGAGAGCGGCATCAAGTCGATCTACATCAACCCGATCCGCATCGAGGGCATCCTCGGCCTCGACCACAAGGAGGCGCTGCCGCTGCTCGTCGAGCTGCTGGAGCACGCCACGCAGGAGCGCTTCCAGTATCGCCACGCCTGGCAGCCCGGCGATCTCGTGATCTGGGACAACCGCTGCCTGCTGCACAAGGCCAACGGCGACTACGACATGAACGAGACGCGCTACCTCTATCGCGTCATGCTGAAGGGTGACGTGCCGCACTGACCTCCCGTCGGTTGCAACGCGACTGCGACAGGGACGTTTGCGCCTCCGGCTGCGTAGACCGGGGTGATGCGCATCAGTTTCTGGATAGCCGTCTTCAGCTGCCTGCTGGGACTGGCGGCGCTCGTCATGCTCGGCTGGTACGAGGCGGGCGGCGATATCGGGTCCCTGCCACCGTTCGGCGTGTGGTGCGTGATCTTCGCGGCCAGCGTGCTGGCCCTCGGCGTCATCTGGCTGCTGGTTCAGTGCTTCTATCGCTCGGACGAGCCGGATGCGTAGTCGTCGGCAGGCCGGCTGACATATCGAGGGAATATCGAGCGCGCCGCGGCGATATATTGGCGATCGCCGCCGGCGAGGCGCATATTCGATCCCGATGGACACGCTGACGCCCCTGATCTGCGACCTGCTCGAATGGCTTGCGCGCGAGCCGCGCACCCATGCCGAGGTGATGGAGGGCTGGCGCACCTCATGCCCGCGCTTGCCGGTCTGGGAGGAGGCGACGGATCGCGGCTACGTCGCGCGCCGCGGGCGTCGCGTCGAGGTGACGCCGCAAGGCTACTCCTTCCTGGTCGAGCAACGGTCACTTGACGCAGAGCAACGGACGGGGTGAATCCGTCCTGATGAAGCGACGCCACGCTCTCCTTGCCCTGATCCTGCTCGGTCCTCTCTCCGCCTGCGAGAAGAAGGACGACATGTCGCCCGATGCGGTCGTCAATCAGCCGCCGCCCGATCCTGCGCAGGAAGAGAAGCGGCTGCGGCGGCCGCCACCGGCGAGCAGTGGCCTCAACTCCGATCCCGACAATCCGAGCGGCGCGCCGGGCGGCGGTCGTCTCGGCAGCTCACCGAGCCGCTACTGATAGCGCCTGCCCGCGGTCCAAGGCGGGCAACCTTCGTCGCAGCAGGACGGTTGACTCCTCGAATTTCAGAGGAGTCATCCCATGAGACCTCTATTTCCGATAGCGGTTGCGGTGACGCTCGGCGTAACCACGGCCGCCTGTGCGCAGAGCAATCAGCAGGCGGTGGTGGCGCCGATCGATCAGACCACCGGACCGACGGTGCCGGGCTCCGGCGATACCCGCACGCAAGACCAGAGTACTGCGGTTTCGCCGTCCACCGACTACGGCACGGCGCGGTCCCAGGCGAACGACTTGGGCTACGGCAACTGGCGAACCTCAAACGGGTTCAACAGCGATCCCAACAACCCGAGCGGAGCGCCAGGCCCGAGCACGATCACGTCCGGCTCTCAAGGTCCAGGGCACTGAGCCATGACGACTCGTCACAGCAACTCGGGTGCGCGATGGATGGGCACGTTGGCCGCCGGCCTGCTGGTGCTCACCGTCGCAGCCGCCCTGTAGCCAATTGGCACTGGAGCAACAAGATGGCTGTCGCACAGCTCGATCCTGCCGCTGCCCAGCAGCTGCGTGAGCACAGGCGCTCGTTCCTCACGTTCGAACGCATGGTGCAGTTCGCCGCCATGCACATCGCGCTGGTATTGTCGTGCCTGGCGCTTGCCTTCCTCGGCAACATCCCGTGGATTGGATTCCTGCTCGGCGTCGGCGGAACGATTGCGTTGATCAGTTGGCTCGTGGTGACCGCTTCGAAAACAGGAACGTGATTCGTTGGCGTACATGATTCAGCACACCGGAAACAAATCGCCGCGCGAACGACTTGTCGTCGCGCGGCTTTACCTTTGGGAGTCGTAACGTCAGGATGGCCCGCCTTCCGGCAGGGAAGGCGTTGACCGCGTCGTCAAAAGGCCCACCTGCGCCATGACAGTTTTCTCCCGAGCCACGATCGTCTTCGCGGCACCCCCGCGACCCGACGGATGTTGAGACTGGCCTTCGACCGGAAAAATCGCGTTCTCCAGGTCAGCGTTTCCGGCATCTTCGGTCCCCAGGACATGGACGAGCTCGACAATGCCGTGATCGAGTTCGTGGCCCGCCACGGACCCGTGCGAGGCATCTTCGACTACAGCGAGGTCGACGCGATCGCCGTGCCCGACAGCCGGCTCGCCGAGCGCGCCCAGCAGCCGGAAGCGATCGAGGAGCGGGTGGTGGTAGCGTCGCACGTGATGGGCGGCGAAAGAGCCAGGACCTACGCGCGCTACCGGCGTGAGGCCAATCAGAAGCATCCCATGATCGTCGACAGCCTGGCCGAGGCCTACGACGTTCTCGACCTTCGAAACCCGCGATTCGAGCCGGTCGAGCGCTGATGCTATGATTTCCCGTGCATCATCGGGAGGATCTCATGGCAACCCCTCTCAAGATCGAACCGGTCGACGCTACGTTCGGCGCCATCGTCACCGGCTTCCGCATCCCTGAGATCGACGAACGGACATTCCGGGCGCTCTATGACGCCTGGCTGGAATACGCGCTGCTGATCTTCCCCGGGCAGCATCTGACGCGCGCCGAGCAGATCGCCTTCGCCAAGCGTTTCGGGCCGCTCGAGTTCGAGATGACAGCGATCAGCAACGTCAAGGAGGACGGCACCCTGCGGCTCGAGAAGGACAACGACGACCGCATGAAGATCCTCAAGGGCAACATGGGCTGGCATTGCGATTCGACCTACATGCCGGTCCAGGCCAAGGGCGCGGTGTTCTGTGCCGAGGAAGTGCCGACGATCGGCGGCCACACCGGCTTCGCCGACATGCGCGCGGCCTATGACGCGCTCGACGCCGCGACCAAGGCCAAGGTCGAGGGCCTCGCTGCCTATCACTCGCTGCACTACAGCCAGAGCAAGCTCGGGCACGACACCAGCAAGGAGAAGGCCGACGGCGAGTACAGCGGCTACGGCTTCCATAACGGGCCGGTGCCGCTGCGGCAGCTGGTGAAGGTCCATCCCGAGACCGGCCGCAAGTCGCTGCTGATCGGCCGTCACGCGCACAACGTTCCCGGAATGGACAATGCCGAATCGGAGCGCTTCCTCGAGGACCTCGTCACCTTCGCCTGCCAGCGGCCGCGCACCTGGCACCACGACTGGCGGCCGGGGGATGCGGTGCTGTGGGACAATCGCTGCCTGCTGCACCAGGCGACGCCCTGGGACATGACCCAGCGGCGCATCATGTGGCACAGCCGCATCGCCGGCGACCCGAGAAGCGAGTCGGCCCTGGCGGCCTGAACCGCGAGTCCGCGTCTGCGTCGGCTTTGCATCCGTGCTGCTGTCGTGAAGGCGGCCGCACGCTCTTGAGCGGGCGACGGCGGCACGGCAGGCTGCTCCTCCATAACGACAAATCGGAGGAGCGCTCATGAGTACGCGTCGCAATTTCCTCAAAGGTGGTCTTGCAACGGGCGTCGTGTTCTGCAGCTGCGGCCTGCTCGACCAGGCGCGGGCGCAGGGAACACCGCGCAAGCTGCCGGTGATCGTCTCCGGCAAGCGCGTGAAGACGATCGACGTCCATTCGCATTGCCAGTTCCACGAGGCCGGCGCGCTGCTCGGTGCCGAGGCCCAGGCGATCCAGGCGCCGTCGGTCGTGAACGGCGCGCAGGACGCCTTCATCGAGGTCGACAAGCGCCTGGCCGCGATGGATTCGCAGGCCGTCGACATGGAGGTGCTGTCGATCAATCCCTTCTGGTACGGCCGCGACCGCGACCTCGCCGCCAAGATCGTCAATATCCAGAACGAGAAGCTGGCCGAGTTGTGCGCCAGCAAGCCGGACCGGTTCGCGGCCTTCGCCTCGCTCACCCTGCAGGCGCCCGATCTCGCGGTGCAGGAGCTCGAGACGGCGGTGAAGAAGCAGGGCCTCAAGGGGGCCGCGGTCGGCGGCGCCGTGAACGGCCTCGAATTCTCCGATCCGAAGTTCCATCCGGTATGGGCCAAGGCCGAGGAGCTCGGCGTGCCGCTGTTCATCCATCCGCAGGGCGTCGTCGAGCTGAACAAGCGCCTGTCGGGCAACGGCTGGCTCGGCAACACGATCGGCAATCCGCTGGAGACGACGATTGCGCTGTCGCACCTGATCTTCGAGGGCACGCTCGACAAGTTCCCCGGCCTCAAGATCATCGCCGCGCACGGCGGCGGCTACCTGCCGTCCTATGCCGACCGCTCCGACCATGCCTGCCTCGTCGGCCCGCGCGGCTGCGATCCCAACATCAAGCTCAAGAAGAAGCCGACCGAGTACCTGAAGCAGCTCTATTTCGATTCGCTGATCTTCACGCCGGAGGCGATCCGCCATCTGGTGGCGCAGGTCGGCGCCAGCCAGGTCGTGCTCGGCAGCGACTATCCCTATCCGTGGGAGATGCACCCGGTCGACCACATCTTCGCCAGCACATCGCTCACCGACGCCCAGAAAGCCGACATCCTCGGCAATACCCTGGCCAAGCTCCTCAACATCAAGACCTAATATCTTGCCGGACCGCGGGCGTCCCGCCCGCTCATGAGGCGGGCGAGACGCCCGCGGTCCGGCAAGAGAAGGTCTACGACAGAGCCTTCAAAATCCGGTCGCGGGTCAGCGGCATGTCATGGATGCGCACGCCCAGTGCGTGCGCCACGGCATTGCCGACCGCCGCGGCCGTCGGGCCGCAGGAGCATTCGCCGACGCCGAGCGCGGGATTGCCGGCGCCATCGACCAATTCGGCCTCGATCTCCGGCACCTCGCTGAAGCGCAGGATCGGATAGCCGTCCCAGTCGAGCGAGGCGATGCCTTTGTGGTCGAAGCGGACCTGCTCCTTCAGGGTCCAGCTCAGCGCCTGGACGATGCCGCCCTCGAGCTGGTTGCGCGCGCCGTTGGGGTTCACGATCAGGCCGGCATCGGCCACGCACCAGACGCGGTCGACGCGCACCACCTCGTCCACCGTCACGGCGGCGGCGACGGCGCAGTAGGCGGCGGTGTTCTTGTAGCGCGCGAACGCCATGCCGAGGCCCTTGCCCGAGCCGGACGGTCCGCGCGTCTTCCACTGGCTCATCTCGGCGACGCGCTCGATCAGCCGGCGCGCGCGCGGCTCGGACAGGATCGAGAGGCGGTAGGCGATCGGGTCCTCGCCGGCGCGCGCCGCGAGCTCGTCCATCAGCATCTCGATCGCATAGACGTTGGGCAGGGCGCCGAGGCCGCGCAGCGCCGAGGTTCGCACCGGCCCGCGCTGCACCAGGTGATGCAGGATGCGATGCGCCGGCACGTCGTAGAGCGGCGCGGCATTACGCGTGCCGCCGCCGCCGCGCGCCTCGGTTGGATCGGTCGGCTTCACCTCGGGCGGCGGGTTGGCGAGCGCTTCGGTCGCGAGCAGGTAACCGCTGCCGCTGCCCGGCCGTTGCACGTGCGTGGCGCTCCAGATCTCGGTGGTCCAGTCGACCGGCCGGCCCTTCTCGTCCAGGTCGACGTGCAGGGTCACCAGCATCGCCGGCCCGACCGGCTCGAAGCCGAACTCCTCCTCGCGCCGCCATTGCAGGCGAATGGTGCGGCCCGGGATGCGCATCGCGACCAGCGCCGCGTCGAGCGCGGCGTCGTCGGCGCCGTTGTGGCCGTAGCAGCCGGGCCCGTGGAGGTGCTTCGCGGTGATCGACTCGACCGGCAGCTTGAGCGCCGCCGCGAGGTTCTTCCGCAACGGGTGCATGCCCTGGCCGTGCGACTGTATCGTGAGATGGCCGTCGCGGAACTCCGCCAGCGCGCAGGATGGTCCCATCGAGGCATGCGCGATGTAGGGCCGCGACACGGTGATCTGGACAAGGTTCTTCGGCGCCGTCGTGCGCGGTGGCGCGCCGATATGGCGATCCTCGGCCGGCTGCCCCTCGAGCCAGGCCGCTTCCTGATGCGCCGGCGTGAGCTGGCGGAGATTGTCCCACCGCGCATGCTCCGGCGCGGCCGCGGCTGCCGCCTGCGCGACGCTCTCGACAGGGCTCACGAAGGCGACGAAGTTCGCCTCGCGCACGATCTGCAGCTCGCCCTTGGCGGCGCGCTTGATCGCCGCCTCGTCGAGCGCCGCCAGCGTCGCGCCGGGATTGGGCTGGCGCAGCGTGCGGGCGTGCAGCACGTCACGCGGCAGCACGTCGTGCACGTAGGCCGCGCCCGTGATCTTCGCCGGCAGGTCGAGGCGCGGGACGTCCTTGCCGACGATCTTGTAGGCGTCGGCCGTTTTCGGCTTTGCCGTGCCGGTCGGCGCCTGCGAGAAGTCGATCTCGCCCGCGACGGTCCAATAATCCTGGCCGGTGGGCGCGCCGTCCTGCAGGAACTGGCCGTCGACCACGGTGAGATCGTCGGGGCTGCAGTTCAGCCTGAGCGCCGCGCGATCGAGCGCCTTGGCGCGCACCTCGGCGCAGACCAGGCGGATCGAGCTGCCGGACATCATGATCGACAGCGAGGATGTCGTGTACATCTCGTCGGGACCGTGATCGGTGTCGCCCGACAGCAGATGCACGCGGGCGAGCGGGACGTCGAGCTCGTCCGCAGCGATCTGGCTGAGCGCCGTTACGACACCCTGGCCGATCTCGACCTTGCCCGACGCAACGCGCACCGTGCGGTCCGGGTTGAAACGGATCCAGCGGTCGAGCCGCGGATTGTCGATCAGGCTGGCCGGCAGGTTGGGCGCGCTCATGCAGCGCTCGCAGCGCGCTCGACGGCGCGGATGATGCGTTGATGGGTGCCGCAGCGGCAGAGATGGCGGTCGAGCGCCTCGACGATCTGCGCGCGCGACGGTTTGGGATTGCTATCGAGCAGTGCCTTGGCCGACAGGATGATGCCCGACAGGCAATAGCCGCACTGGCCCGCCTGCTCGTCGAGGAACGCTTGCTGCAGGGGGTGCAGCTTGTCCGGGGCGCCCAGCCCCTCGATCGTGGTCACGCTGCGGCCTGCCACAGTGCCGGTCTCGCGCGTGCAGGCGAACACCGGCTGCCCGTCGAGCAGCACCATGCAGGCACCGCACTGCTCGAGCCCGCAGCCGTAGCGCGTGCCCATCAGGCCGAGGTGATTGCGCAGGGTTTCGAGAAGGGACGTGGTCTCGGGCACGTCGACGCTTTTCGCGCTGCCGTTGACCGTGAAGGCGATGGTCATGATGGCGGCCATCATGCCACTCTGACGGCATGCTGCGCCACACCGCTGCCATCCTTCTTGCAGGCCATCTCGCGGGACTCACCATGGCGATTTCTCCGGGCCACGCCGATCCGCTGGACACCGACCGGCTGATGGCCGACATCACCCGCTACGAGACGTTCGGTGTGCATCGCTATGGCCTCGAATCGGCCGATGCGACGCTCGACTGGATCGCCTCCGAGCTCACCCTGGCCGGACTGAGGGTGAGCGAGCAGCGCTTCCGGATGGACCGCCAGTACGTGCTCAAGATCGGCACGCTGCGCATGGGCGAGAAGCTGATCGACATCGTGCCGCAATGGTGGCCGCCGGAGGACACTACCAGCTTCGACCTCACTGCGCCGATCGCGCCGGAGGGCCTGGCGCGACTGAGCCTGCCGTACGACCGCGGCGCCTACCTGAACGACGGCCATCGCGCCAGGCTCGCCGAAGTCTTCGCACGGAAGCCCAAGGCGGTGCTGCTCGACATCGGCCATCCGAGCGGCGAGATCTTCACATACAACGTCGACCAGGCGAGCAGGCCGTGGCCGGTGCCGGTGCTGCTGGTGGCGCCCAAGGATACGACGATCCTGAAGCCCGGCGCCGAGGCGACTATCTCGGTGCGCGCCGCTTACCGTCGCGACGTCAAGGGCCGCAACATCGTCGCCAGGCTCGATCGCGGGCGCGGGCGATGGCTGGTGATCTCCACCCCGGTCACGAGCTGGTTCACCAGCACCTGCGAGCGCGGGCCGGGCATCGCCGGCTTCCTCGCGATGGCCCGGCTCGCCAAGCAGCGTTTCGCGCAGCACGACCTGCTGTTCGTCGCCACTTCGGGCCACGAGATCGGCCATGGCGGCATGGAGGTCTTCATGAAGGACGGTGCGCCGACCCCAAAGGCGACGGCGGCGTGGGCGCATTTCGGCAGCTCGCTCGCCTGTCGCGATCCGGTGATGCGGGCGATCAACAGCTCGGCGTCGATGACCGGCCTGGTCGTTCGCGGCTTCGCCGGCATCGAGGGCGTGCGGCTCACCGGCGACAAGGCGGCGATCGGCGAGCTGCGCGAGGTGCATGCGGCGGGCTACGAGAACTTCTTCGGCATGGCCGGATCGCACCGGCTGTTCCATATCGCCGGCGACAGCGCCGATGCGGTCGATCCGGCGCTGCTGTCTCCGATGGCCAAGGCCTTCGCCAACACGCTCGACGCGGTGCGGTAGGCCGCTGGTTCGATGGCTTTATCGGGCGCTGCCGGGGTGCGGCGTGGCCGTCGCTGGAGCGCGCCACCTCGCCAGGCGCGCACACTTTCTTTGTGGTCGAGACATAAATTTCCAACGCGGCGGCGAGCGATTCTCCCGGAAATCCCGGTCCGGAACGCCAAAGGTCACGAATCCGGCGCTCGAAGCGAGCTCATCGTGGGCAATGGAAGGCGTTCGCGGCCCCGGAGACAGCGCTTTTCCCTCCGGCCATTGCCCGTAATAGGTGTTCGGCGTGGCATCGTGCAATGTCGCGTACATGATGATGCTCATCGGACCGCGCCACTCCAGTGGCGCTCATGACTCTGATTGCGCCACTGGAGTGGCGCGGTCCGATGAGGGGTGTTTTTCAGTTGGGACAGAATGCGTGGATTCGTGGACTCCGGGCCCAAAACCCTTGTGCCATCGGCATCCAACCGGTCCACACCCGAGTGGACTCCAGTGGACTCCCGCCGAGGGCTTTTTCGATGAAAGGCAACTTCGGCTAGGCGGCCGAACCGTCCTGGTCGGAACTCGGCACGCCCTTCTTGAGCCGGAGCTTGCCGGACTTGTCGATCCACAGGCGGTGCTCGCCGAGCTGCAGCAGGTTGGGGCTCTGCCAGTTCGAGGCGAAGCGCACGCCGCCCTGGCCGCTGGCGCCGATCTCGAGCGCCTCGAAGTCGTTCATGTACTCGACCGCTCCCTGGGACGACATGACCACGGCGCGCGCCTTCTTCTCGCCGCCGATGCGGGCGAGGCCCGCACCCCTGGCCTGCGCGTCGCCCGAGCCGGTGCAGCCGATCAGGGCGAGCTGGCTCACGACATAGGCCTGGATCAGCCGGTTCTGCTTGAACATCGAGTAGGCGGTGCAGCCGATCAGCGTGCCGAAGTTCTGCAGGAAGATGCCGGCACCGCCATGGGCGAAGTCGGGAGCGCTGTCGTGATTGTTCTCGAAGCCGCAGTTGGAGAGGAGCGTGCAGCCGTTCTCGGCGATCAGCCCCTCCTTGCCGTTCAGCAGGAAGTAGCAGCCGTGGAACGAGACGTCGTAGCAGCCATGCACCATGGCCGCGCCGTAGACGCCGTTCTGGCCGAACACCGAGCCGAAGACGTGGATGGCCGAGAGGATGCCGCTTCGGCTGCCGTGCCCGAAGGTCGCGCCGTTCTTCTTGTTGTCGCGCAGGTAGACGTTGATCAGCTGGCCCTCGAACACGTCGCCGATCAGCCGCACTCCGTCGCCGCCGACGCCCTGCACCACCAGGTCGCGCAGGCAGAAATTGTAGAGGTAGTGCTCCTTGCTCTCGCACTCGAGGTAGAGGCCGTTGCCCTCACGGCCCGAGCCCAGGATGTCGAGCCCTTCGATCGTGAGGAAGCGCATGGTCGACTGGCAGATGAGCTGCAGCACGTTCGAGCCGTCGCCGATCGTCGAATGCAGGCGCGCGCCGTGCGCCAGGATGCCGTGATGGCGGGTGATGTCGCGCGACCCGTTGATGGTGAGCGTGCGCGTGACCCGGTAGGTGCCGGGAGGGATCTCCAGGAAGCCCGGGCCGGTGGGCGCGAAGGCGGCGTCGAGCGCGGCCTGCAGGGCGGCGGTGTCGTCGCTCATGTCGTCGCCTTTGGCGCCGAAGCTGGCGGCCGACAGCATCTCGCGCCGGACGGGACGGGCAGGCTGGGCCGCCGCGTCGGGCGGCGAGAGCGCGCCGGCGGCCAGCGCGCCGGCCCCCAATCCCAACGCAAGCCGCCCCAGCATCAGGCGGCGTGCGGCATCGGCGGTCATGTCGGGCGCTCGACCAGCCTGAACCGCGGGCGTAGCAGGGCAGGCTGGGCGGGGATCGTCGCGATGGTGTCGCGCGGCGCAGTCGAGCGGGCGACCAGGATGGTCGTCGCGGCGCCGATCAGCAGCACCGCCCAGGTCTTGGGACCGACATAGGAGCCCGAGGCCTGGCCGAGCACGACCCAGACGGCCCAGCAATAGAGGATGCTGGCCGCGCCCAGCATGCGCAGCCAGGTGCTGAGCGCCACCAGCGCGATCGCGCCCCATATCGCACCGAGGTAGATCCAATGCAGCCAGAAATAGTTGGTCAGCACGTCGGCGACCTTGGGGATGCGCCAGGCCGACTGGAACGACGCCGAGTTCATGAACACGTCGAGCACGCGGTCGGCGATGTAGGGCTCTCCGGTCAGGCCGGCGCCCGCCCACGGGTGATGCTTGAACATGTCGATTGCGACCAGCATCGGCCCGGTGAAGCGGTAGAAGAAGCTGGCGTCCTTGCCGGCCTGCAGGGCATGCAGGCGCTCGGCGAACAGCACCTGGCCGCCGACATAGGCCACCACGACGACCAGGCAGGAGATGACGACGGCGCCGACCATGCGGGACGGCGAGGTGCGCCGCTCGCCGCCCGCCAGGAACATCAGGTAGGGCGTGGCGAGCAGCAGCATCAGCATCAGGGTCGGGCCGGGCAGCACGATGATCGCGAGCCCGAGCAGGCCGCAATAGACCACGTACTTGTAGCGCCAGGCGCTGACCGCCAGCCACACCGCACAATAGTGGGTGTAGGCGAAGGTGACCGCCGACGGCTCGGACGTGAAGAGCTTGGGCCGCACCCGGCCGTACAGGATCTCGTCGCGCAGGTCGGCATCGTAGATGTAGCCGTTGTTGTAGAGCTTGCCGCGCACGAAATCGCTGAGCGGCCGCAGGCCGCCCCATGTCTCGAGCGCGCAGCCCGTGATGATGAAGAGGCAGAAGGTCAGCAAGATCGCGGCGATCTGCGAGCGGTCGGCCCGCACCAGGGTGAGGAACATGCCGTAGGCGATCACCACCGAGTAGGTGAGCTGCAGCAGCCCGGTGGTGCGCTTGCCGAGGAAATTGACGTTGTCGGCCGACAGGATCGACCCGAGATAGACCAACAGGACCAGCAGCAGACCCGCAAGATGGCTCTGGCGGATCTCGTTGCGTCGGCGCCACAGCATCCACAGGCCGGCGAACCCGGACGGGGCACAGGTGAGCGGCACCTTCTCGCTGACCTGGATCGACACGCCGAGATAGAGGCCGAGCAGGAACAGGATGACCAGGGCGCAGTCGAGGAAGTCGAGCTTCTGCGGCCGGAACGGCTCTGACCAGCCAGTCTCGCTCATGACGCGATCACCGAGAGGATCTGCCGGCCGCGGCTCGCCCAGTCGAAACGGTCGCGGCAGGCGGCATAGGCGCGTTCCTGCAGCCGGTTCAGCCGCTCGACGTCGTCGATGCTGTCGAGCACGCCGCGCGCCAGCGCCTCGTGATCGGGGTAGAGCATGACGCTGTCGCCGTGCACCAGCGGCATGCCGGCGAAGGAGCCGCGCAGAGCGAAGACGGGGATGCGATTGAAGACGTACTCCAGCACCTTGAGCTTGAAGCCGCCGCCGTTGCGCTCCGGCACGATGGCGATGCGCGCCTCGTCCATGTAGCGCGTGACGTCGGGCACCGTGCCGGTGAACCGGCTGGCCTTGGTGCGCTCGCGCAACCTGTTGAGGAAGCGTTCCTCGGCGCTGCCGACGGCGACCAGCTCGGCGCCGCCCTCGGCGAAGATCGGATCGGCGACCTCGACGAACTCCTCGAGGTTCATGCGCTTGGCGATCCAGTCGAAGCTGCCGACGATCACGGCGCGGCGCGGTACGCGGCCGGTGATCTCGCGCTGGCTGAGCTTGCGGCCGCGATAGCCGGGGGTGAGCACGCCCATCGGCTTGTCGCCACGGCGGCGCTCGTAGAGCTTGAGGTCCTCCGGCGTGATGGCGGTGACGAAGTCGACCTGGTCGACGAGGTCGCGCTCTAGCCGCGCCACCTTGGAGGCATCGAGCCGCACCGCCTGGCGGCGGAAGAAGCTGGGCTGGCTGTCGGCGACCTGCTGGCGGAGGCTCTCCTCGTGATTGTGCGAGACGTAGATCAGCCGCGGCCGGTCGCTCCGACCGGCGTAGAAATCGCGCACCGGCGCGAGCGCCCAGCCGACCGAGATGCCGTCGAACACGATGCCGTCCCAGCCGCCGCGCTCGAGCAACTGCTGCAGCACGCGTTGCATCTCGGCAGTGCGACAGCGATAGGCGATGTGCGGCAGCAGCGACGCGAGGCTGCCCCAGCGCGACTGCAGCGGGTCGAGCGGCTCCCCCGGCAGCCACCACACGACATGCTCGTCGCGCGCGCCGTTGCAGCGTGCCGAGTCGGGCCGGCGCAGGCCCAGCACCTCGATCTCGCTGCCGGTCGCCGCCACCGAGTCGATCAGCCCGCCGGAGTAGACGTATTGGCCGTTATGCCGCGGCTCGGGATCCGCCAAGGTGAGCCACAGGCACCGCATCGGGGGCCGGCCGGACTCAGAAGGCGTGGTGGCCGGTGAATCCGCCCAGGATCGTGCGGACGATGATCTTGAGGTCGAGGAGGATCGACCAATGCTCGATGTAGTAGAGGTCATGCTCGACACGCTTCCTGATTTGCTCGACGGTGTCGGTCTCGCCGCGCCAGCCGTTGACTTGCGCCCAGCCGGTGATGCCCGGCTTCACACGGTGGCGCGCGTCGTAGTACTTCACGGCATCCTGGTAGAGCAGCGCACCCGCCTTGGCGGCGAGCGCGTGCGGCCGCGGGCCGACGATCGACATCTCGCCGCGCACGACGTTGATGAACTGCGGCAGCTCGTCGAGGCTGGTGCGGCGCAGGAAGGCGCCGAGCCGGGTGATGCGCGGATCGCCGCGCTGCGTCAGCTGCTCGGCATTGTGATCCGTCATGTGGGTGTACATGCTGCGGAACTTGAAGACTTCGATCAGCTGATTGTTGAAGCCGTAGCGCTTCTGCCGGAAGAACACCGGCCCCGGGCTGTCGAGCTTGATCATGATGGCGATCGCCAGCATCAGCGGCGAGATCAGCGCCAGGATCGCGGCACCCAGCACGCGATCCTCGATCTCCTTGGCGATCGACGGCCAGCCGCTCAGCGGCCGGTCGATGACGTCGAGAAAGGTATGGCCGGCGACATGGCTGGCGCGGACCTCGCCGAGCCTGAGGCCGAAGGCGTCCGGGCAGAGGCGTACGTTGACAGGCACCAGGCACAGCCGGTTCAGCGTCTCGACCAGCTGGCGGTCCTCGTTCAGCGGTAGCGCCACCAGCACGGTGTCGATGTGCTGCTGGCGCGCCTCGTTCACGAGGTCGTCGACCGTCCCGCGGATCGGATAGCCCATGCACGAGCGCGGCAACTGCGCCGCCTGATCATCGTAGACCCCGAGCACGCGCAGCGTTGAGGGCCGCGCGGCGAGGCTGCGCAGCAGGCGCTGGGCGACCGGACCTGCGCCGACGACCGCCACGACTTCGCCGAGCCGGCCGGCGCGCGTCCAGGCCAGCATGCACCGCCACAGCACGAAGCGGCCGAGGCCCATCAGGGCGAAGGCGCCGGAGAACCAGGCGGCAGCCCACGGTCCGTCGGCCTCGGTCACCGGTTCGAACAGGCGGGTCGCGAGGAACAGCACGCCGAAGGTGCACAACCATCCGAGCAGCACGCGCCCGACGCCGCTCTCGAGACGCGAGAAGACGTTGAAGCGATACGCACCGGCGAGGTGGAGGAAGTTCACGGCGAGCACCGTGCCCAGCAGCACGACGAGGCCGGCGAGTCGCCAGTCGATGCTCGCGGCATCCCAATGCAGGGCGGCGACGCCGGCGCCGAACACAGCCGCCGCGTCCGCCGCGGCGACGACGTGCTTCACCACCGACTCGGAGATCGTTTTGACGTTTTGGCGCATGAGGGGGTTACGCTCCTTGCCACCCACTATCGGAAGAGCCGCGCCCAAAGTGTTGTGATCAAACAAGGACTTGGTGCTTGGTCACACCGAAAGCACAAGCGACGCGAAGCGACTCGGAGTCTGCGCCGCAGCGAAGCGAAGGGCCGCCGCCGCATCGAAGAACTGGCCCGGTCCCTCGGTCACCATCAGCCCGATGCCGCGCGCGATTTCAGACGGCACGCAAGCGTCGACCGAGAGGCCGAGCTTGTGCTCGCGGGTGAGGCGACCGACCAAGCCGTAGTCCTGTGCGAGGACCGGCCGACCGTTCAGCGCCGCCCACAACAGCACGCCGCTCGATCCGACGAAGCGCTGGTAGGGGGCCAACACGACAGCGCTCTGGCGTACCAACGCCGTCAATTCGCCGCGATCGAGCCGCCGGTCGTCGATGCGCAGCCAGAGGCCCGGCCGCTCGCGTTCGACGGCGAGTCGCCGCCGCTCGAGCTCGCCGCGCAGCGCCGGGTCGACCCGGCCGGCGAACAAAACGGCGACGCGGTCGGCGACCTCGGGCGGCAACTGTCGCAAGGCGTCGAGCACGGCCAGCGGCCCCTTGCGCTCGGCGAGGTAGCCGAACAGCAGGAAGCCCGTCCGGCCGGGCGGAAAGACGGATTCGTCGTTCGCCGGCGCATCGACCTTCGGATGCGCGGGATCGGGAAGGGCGAAGACCTTGTCGCCGCCGCGATAGTGGGACCGCGCATGGGCTGGGAAGAACGGGTCGAGCGACAGCACCCGCTCGAGCGCAGGGTTGCGCAGCATGGCCCGGTAGAGCATCGCCTTGCGCAGGTCGCGCAACCGCTCACCGCGGCTCGGCGCATAGGGACCGATGTCGCCGTAGTGCACTGACGGACGGAACAGGATGCCGGACAGGCCCCTGCCGCCGCAGCCCAACCCGAAGGCGAGCGGCAACGAGAGCAGATCGAGGCTGAGGAAGAAGCCGTGTGCGGCGCCGCTGGCGCGCAGATGCCGCCGCATCGTCCACCAGCGGGCGAGCGAGGCGAGCGCCAGAGGACGCATGGCGCAGAGCTTGCGTTCACGCGCTGTGAGTGCGGTCACGCGGACCCGGCCGAGCGCCGTGAGCGGTATCGCACGCTCGAGCGGCGGTCGCAGGGGCTCGGGCACCACCAGCACGAGCTCGATATCGGGCCGCGCCGCGGCGAAGACGATCAGATGTTCGAGCCACTCCAGCGAGTGGCCTTCGGCATCGGACTCGAAGACCAGGACCCTGCGCGGTCCGGTTGTGTCATCGTCCGGCGACCAGGGCATCGAGGCGGCTCGAAAAGGCACTCAGGATGAGGGGCTTGGCGTAGTTCTGCTCGACGAACTCGCGGCCCCGGCGGCCGAGCTCGGCGCGCAGCTGCGGATCGTCGGCGAGCTGCAGCACCGCCTCGGCGAACGACAGCGGCTCGTTGGGCGGCACGCACAGGAAAGCGCCGCTCTGCTTCTGCAGGTGCCATAGCGTGCTCTCGGGCAGCGCTGTCGCCACGAACGGCCGGCCCACCGCCATGATGTTGTAGACCTTCGACGGCACGGCAAAGGCCGCGGCCTGCGGGTTCTGCGGCACCAGATGGATGTCGCCCGCGGCCAGCGCAGTGGCTAGACCTTCGTTGGGCTGCAGTTCGGCGAGGCGCACGTTGTCCAGATGGCGCTTCTCGATCTCCGCCACCAGCTCCTGCGCCTGGTTGCCGTTGCCACGCAGCACGATCTCGATGTCCGGCCGGCGCGTGGCGAGCTGCTCGGCCATCGCGACCACCTGGCTCAGCCCCTGCTTGCGGCCGAGGTTGCCGCTGTAGAGGACCTTCACCGCCGGCCGCGTCGCCGGCTCGGCCGGCTGGATCTGGTCGGTGTCGACCCACAGCGGCACGACGTCGATCGGCGTACTGACGCCGATGCGGCGGAGCTGGTCCTTCATCTCCTGCGACAGCACGACGACGAGATCGGCGCGATCGAGGGTGACCCGCTCGACCCAGCGCATCAGGCGGGCGAGGGCGCCGCCGTTCATGCCGAGCCGCTCGGCCAGGCCGGACTGGATGTCGTGCACGATGGCAATCGCCGAACCGCCGCGCTGGCGGGCGGCGAGCGCCAGCACCACGCACAGGATCGACGGGCAGAGCGCCAGCACCATCGAGTGGCGCTTGACGCGGCCGCTCGCAAGCGCGCCCAAGCCGCGCATCAGGAACCCGGCCTCGTTGAGGATCCGGGCCAGGGCCGAGGCGTGGGCCGGCGGCCCGGAGCGCACCCGCTCGATCACCACGTTGCCCATGGTCTCGTGCTGCAACCGTCCGTCCTTGTAGGCCGGGAACACCGTGGTGCCGGGATAGTGCGGGAGCCCGCTCAGGACGGTGATCTGCCGGCCCTCCTTCGCCAGCCACTCGGCGAGATCGCTGGTGAAGGGGGCCGATCCGATCAGCTCGGGCCAGAAGTACCGGGTGACGAACAGTATGGGCGACGGCTCCGACATCAGCTGAAGCTCGCCTTGATCGGCCGCGAGTACTCGTAGAACGGATCGCGATGACCGTACTGCTTGTACTGCCGCGGCACGACCCGCGAGAGAACCACGCCGGCCACGTCGCCGCCGGCGTCGATGATCTGCTTCAGCGCCTCGATCGCCGCGTCCTGGCGCGTATGCGCCCAGCGGACGACGAACACGACCTTGTCGGCGAACCGCGACAGGGCGAGCACATCGGCGGTCACCAGCGCGGGCGCGGTGTCGAGCAGGATGTGGTCGTAGTGCGGCGCCAGCGCCTCCAGCATCTGGCGCATGCGCGGCGAGGCGAGCAGGTGCGCCTGGCGCGGGCTCCAGTTGCCGGCGGTCAGCACGTCCACACCGGACACTGCGTCGTGGTAGAGGATGTCGTCCAGCACCACCGCGCGGTCGCCCAGCAGACCGGCCAGGCCGTCGCCGATCGGGCAGCGGAAGATCTGGTGCTGGCGCGGGCTGCGCCAGTCGCAGTCGACCACCAGGATGCGGCGGCCGTTGCTCGCCATCAGGCGGGCCAGCGAGGCCACCATCACCGACTTGCCCTCCGACGGCGTCGCCGAGCTGAACATGAGCGTCTTGGGCGATTCGGCCGATTCCGACAGCTCGATGCCGATCTCGATGCGCCGCAGCGACTCGCTGTAGGTCGAGGTCGGCTGGCGCAGCACCTGCATGGCGGGAGGTGTGCGTCCGGTAACCTGCGGCACCATGGCGAGCACCGGCAGGCCGGTCACCGCCTCGACCTGGTCGGCGCGGCGGAAGGAGGCGTCGCCGCTCTCGCGCATCAGGGCGATGGCGCAGCCGAGGAGGAAGCCGCCGACGGCACCCAGGAAGGTGATCAGCGCCTTGGGCGGATAGGCGGGCGCCTCCGGCGGCGCGGCCGGCGAGACCAGCTTGGCGTTGGCCTGCATGATCTCCTCGGCGCCGCTGCTCTGCTTGGCGCGATTGAGCATCGCCTCGAGCAGGTTGCGGTTGACCGTCGCGTCGCGCTCGAGGGCCTCGAGGCCGATCGAATCGTCGTTCACCACGCCCATCTGCTGCTTCAGCGCATCGAAGTTCTGCTTGAGCGCCTGGTAGCGGGCGTCGGCGGCACGGGCGTCGCGCTCCAGGCCGGCGACCGTCTTGGCGACCTCGGCATTGACCCGTGCGGCCGCGGCGCCGGCCTCGGCCTGGGCGCTCCTCAGCAGGGGATGCTTGCTGCCGTACATGGCCGAGGCCTCGGCTGCCTTCTGCTCGGCAGCGGCTTCCTGCGCCTTGAGGGCCGAGATCAGCGGCGACCGCAGCACTTCCGGGATGCTGTCCTTGCTGCCCACCACGCCCTTGCTGGCCACCTGCGCCTCCTGCAGGCGGGATTCGGCCTCGACCTTGGCGGTCTGGGCCGCGATCAGCTGGGTATTGAGCTCGGTGAGCTGCTGGGCGGTCACGTTGCCGTTGGTGCCCGAGCCCTTGTACAGGCCGTGGGCGCGGCGATAGTCCTCGACCGCCTGGTCGGACTTCTTCACCTGCTCGCGCAGCTCGGAGACGCGTCCCATCAGGAACTTGTCCACCCGGTCCATCGTCGCGACCTTGTCCTTGCGCTGGAAGTCGAGATAGGTCGTGGCGAGGGTGTTGGCGATCGCCGAGGCGGTGTTGGGATCGAGCGCGTCGGCCTTGACGCTCAGCACGTGGCTGCGGCCCAGCAGCGAGACGTCGACCATGCTGATGAAGATGTCGATCATCCGGTTCTGGTGCGGCGTCAGCGTATCGTCGGTGATCGGCGTGACGTTGCCGGTCTTCGGCGGCTTGGCGTGCATGCTCTTGAACCAATTCTTGACCGATTGCGGCAGGAACTGGTCGACGTTGAAGATGCGCGCCCAGATCGAGGGCTTGCGCAGCTCGGGATTGAACGACGGGTTCTTGTCGAGCTGCAGCTTGTTGATCACCATCATCGCGAGCGTGCGCGACTGCAGGACATAGCCTTCGTTCTGCACCCGCTCGGCGTCGGGATTCGTGTCGGTGATGACCGCCTCCGCATTGAACACCCGCGGCGACTGGACGCCGACCAGCACCCGGGCCTCGGCGGTATAGAAGGACGGCATCGACCAGGCGATCGCCGCAG
Organism: Reyranella sp.; assembly: GCA_035293665.1. GTDB lineage: Bacteria > Pseudomonadota > Alphaproteobacteria > Reyranellales > Reyranellaceae > Reyranella. Next base: position 73,190 of record DATGMK010000011.1, read on the forward strand.
CGGCGCCCCCCAGTCCGATGGTCACTGCCGCGATCATCTTCTTCCGCCGCCACAGCTTGCGCAGCGTCTCGGCGAGGCTGTCGTCGGGCTGCGGCGAGGGACGGACGACCGTCGCGGGAGCGGGCGGCGCTGCAACGTAGCGCTCGGTGCTCGGCACGGACCGCAGCGCCGGGCGGCGCTGCGGCAGTCGCGGATAATCATCAGGCATGTTGACCATCGAGCTCTGGAGGATCGATCAGGCGGCGATCAGAAGTAACGCTCGCGGACGATGACGGTGTCGCCCGGTTGTAACGTGCTCTCCTGGTTGGCCTCGACGCGCACGATGCGGCCGTCGACTTTCCGCTTGATCCAGAAGTCGTGCATGTTGGCGCGGTAGGTCTCGCCGCCGGCGGTAGCGATCGCGTTCAGGACGTTCATGTCCGTCACATAGGGATAGCTGCCGGGCTTCTGCACCTCGCCGACCACGTAGAACGGACGGCGGGTCGAGACCTCGACGCTGACGCTGGGATTCTTGATCCAGTCCGTGTCGAGCTTCTGGGCGATCGTCTGCTGCAGCTGGCTCGGCGTCATGCCCTTGGCATTGATGTTGCCGATCAGCGGGAAGGCGAGCACGCCGTTGCCGTCGAGCACGAACTCGCCGGTCAGCGACGGCTGGCCGAACACGATGATGCGGGTCCGGTCGTTCGGGCCGAGCCTGTAATCGGACGCGACTGGCGAGCCGTTCGGCGCGAGGCTGAGCGCCTGGCCGTTCGAGGTGTCGGCCACGATCGGCGTGGTGTCCCGATCGCCGCAGGCACCCAAGGCCAGCAGGCCGGCGATGACGCCGGTTCGAACGATCTTCACGACGGGGGGAGAGCTAGACGACATGACAGGTTCCTCCTGGGGCTTCTTCTTCCGCTTCAGTCATGCGCGGCCATAGCTGTCGGCCACGCGCACGATGTCGTCCTCCCCAAGGTACGGTCCCGATTGCACCTCGATCAGCTGCAACGGCAACTTGCCGGGATTCTCCAGGCGATGTTCCGTGCCGATCGGGATGTAGACCGACTCGTTCTCGCGCACGATCATGCGTTCCTCGCCGCGCTGCACGATCGCGGTGCCGTGGACCACGACCCAGTGCTCGGCGCGGTGGTAGTGCTTCTGCAGGCTGAGCTTGCCGCCGGGCTTCACGGTGATGCGCTTCACCTGGAAGCGGTCGCCGGCGTCGACCGTGCGGTAGTTGCCCCAGGGGCGGTAACCGGTGGTGTGCTGGTCGGGCTCGGAGCGATTGCGCTGGCGGAGCGTGGCGACCAGACCCGAGACCTGTGCGGCGCTGTCGGCGTCGGCGACCAGCACCGCATCGTCGGTGGCGACGATCACGACGTTGTCGAGCCCGACCGCGGCAACCAGGCGACCCTCGCTGCTGCGGATGTAGGAGTTGGTGACCCTCTCGGCGAGCACGTCGCCGTGCAGGACGTTGCCCGAGGCGTCGGCGTCGCCGATGTCGCGTAGCGCGTGCCAGGAACCGACGTCGCTCCATGCCATGTCGACCGGCACAACGGCGGCGCGGTTGGTATGTTCCATCACCGCGTGATCGATCGACAGAGACGGCGCCTCGGCGAAGGCCGCCCGATCGAGCCGGAAGAAGGCGAGATCCTCCGCGCCCGCCTTGGTCGCGCCTTCGCAGGCCCTCAGCATCGCGGGGTTGATGCGCGCGAGCTCGTCGAGATAGGCGCGGGCGGACAGCAGGAAGATGCCGCTGTTCCAGAGGAAGTTGCCGTCGGCGAGGAAGCGCTCGGCGGTCTGGCGGTCGGGCTTCTCGACGAAGCGGTCGACCACGTGCACACCGTCGGCGCCGGCGAGCGGAGCGCCGGCCTGGATGTAGCCGTAGCCGGTGTCGGGCCGCGTCGGCCGGACGCCGAACGTGACGAGCCGCCCGGATTGGGCGGCTGCGATGCCCTGCATCACGGCGCGATGGAATGCCTCGGTATCGGCGACGACATGGTCGCTCGGTTGCACCAGCATCAGCGCGTCGGGATCGCGCGCCAGCAGCCACAGCGCGGCCGCGGCGATGGCGGGACCGGTGTTGCGCGCGATCGGCTCGAGCAGGATCGCCTGCGGCTCGATCGCGATGTGACGCAGCTGCTCGTCGACCAGAAAACGATGCTCCTCGTTGCAGATCAGCAGCGGTGCAGCGAAGCCGACGTCGCTCAGATTGCGCGCCGCCGTCTCCTGCAGCAGCGTGCGCTCCGAGACGAGCGGCAGCAGCTGTTTAGGGTACGCAGCGCGCGACAACGGCCACAGACGCGTGCCGGCACCGCCCGACAGGATGACGGGGTGAATCTGCGCCGAACCCTGTTGCTGGAACTTCGCGAGTGCAGTGTCGGTAAGTGCGTCCATGGCCGCGAAGCTATGGTTGCACCCCTAGAGCGGCCAGTGATCAAAGTGTGTTTCGCAGGTGCAGCAATAAGTGGCGAATTCGTGACCGTTTCGACAGCAGTAATCTGCTCGAAAGGTTGTGCGAAGCCGCAGCGACTCAATCGCTGTTGCGTGGCAACGTCACCGTGATCGACAGGCCGCCGCCCACTCGATTGTTCGCGCGCACCTGGCCGCCCAGCGCCTCGACATTGCGCCGCACGATCCACAGGCCGAGACCGGAATGCGGCGGCCGGCCGGCGTCGCTCGGCTGGTTGGGACGCGAGGAGAAGTAGCGTTCGAAGACCCGCTCGATCTTGTCGGCGGGAATGCCCGGGCCCTCGTCGTCGACCTGCAGCTCGACCGTGTCGTGGTTCTGCGTCAGCGTGATGATGATGCTGCCGCCGCGCGGCGAGAAGCTGGTGGCGTTCTCCAGGATGTTCTGCAGCACCGTCTCCAGCATGCCCTTGGCCGAGCGCACGACCACCGCGTCGTCGAGCCGGCGCACCAGGCGGATGTCGCGGCTCGCGGTGATCTCGCGGAAGTTGAGCGTCGCCTCGCCGACCAGCTGGGTGAGGTTGGTCGGCACCCGTGGCGCCTCGATCAGGTCGGCGGTGCCGGTGTCGAAGCGCTGCGCGGCGTTGACAAGCGCCAGCAGCCGGGCGATCGAGGAATCGATGATCTCGAGCGCGCGACGGGCGCGCTGGTCCTCGAGCGGCACCGCCTTGCGCACCGGCGACAGCGAAGACTGGATGGCGGCGAGCGGCGTCTTGAAGGAATGGGCGTTGTCCTCGGCGGACTGGCGGATCTGCTGCGACAAATGCTTGAGGTCGAGCACCAGCTTGTCGAAGTCGCGCGCCACGCTCGACAGCTCGGGAACGATGTTGCGCTGGGAGAAGGCATAGTCGCCGATTCGACCCTGGCCGATCTCGTCGGCGACCTCGCGGAAGCGCCGAAGGCTCAGGAAGATGCTGACGGCGGCCAGCATGGCGAGGATCGCCAGCACCAGGTAGATGCCGGCCGCGACCCTGACCGCGCGCGTCTCCCAGTAGGGCCGGCCGATCGAGGTGTTGAGGAATTCCGAGGTGGTATGGGTCGAGGTCAATACCCAGCAGCCGCGCACCGTCTTGATCGGGATGATCGATGTCAGGAGCTCGACCGTGCCGTTGGGCTGGCGATAGCGCAGCTCCTCCGAGGCATCGCCCATGCAGGCGTCGCTGAGCTTCTTCAGGATGCCGCGGCGCGCGAGCTCGTCGAGCTCGGGCGCCACCTCCTCGGCCTTGATCTCGGGAGCCGAGGCGACGAAGTAGAAGCCGCTGTCGGGCTGGGCCTCGCCGGTCGGCGAAACCGGCTGGACCATCAGGCGCAACACGGTGCCGTCGCTCGCGAACTTGGCGAGCTCGGCGTTGAGGATGCTGTCGGCGCCGGGCTCGAGCGTGCGGAGCACCGGCGCCAGCGCATGGCCGATGAGCTTGCTCCGATCCTGGATGGCGCGGGTGACCAGGTCCCGCATCTGGCGGTCGGCGCTCTCGAACTGGCTGTAGAGGACGATCGGGAGGGCGATAAAGATGCCGACGAGCCCGACCAGCTTGAGCGTGAGCGACGCGCCGAGCCGGCGCGCCGAATCGATCCAGCTACGCCTGGGCGTCCTTGGGCTTTCCCCAGCGGTAACCGAATGAGGGATAATTCTCGATCTCGGCGAAGTCTCGGTCGACGAGTCTGAACTTGTTTCTAATGCGCTTGATCGACGAACGGACATTGGTTCGGTAGCCATTCTCTCCGCTCCCGGCGATGAAGCCCACGTGGTGCATGCAGTCGTACACCGCGCGGTAGGTCACGTGGTTTCCGACATTCGACGCGAGCAGTCGCACGATATTGAATTCGGTGAGCGTCAGATTGACGTCCATTTCGTCCCAGTAGGCGCGGCTGACGCGGGGCTTCAGCATGAGCCGGCCGCAATGCAGGACCTCGTCGACCTCGAGGGCGCGGGGGCGCTTCGACGATTCGAAGATCACGCGCAGCCGCTTGGCGAGGATCGGCACGCCGCGCGCCTTATCGACGAAGTCGAGCGCGCCGCGGTCGAAGGCGAGATGCTCGTGATGTTGCGAGGACCGGCCTGTCAGGAACACCACCGGCAGCTGGATGCCTTCGCGGCGCAGCCGCGGCAGCAGGTCGATGCCCGAGATCGAGGGCAGGCCCCAGTCGAGCACGATCACGTCGGCGGTCGTGCCGTCGGCCACGGAGGACAGCATGCTCTGGCCGTCGGCGAAGCTTTCGACAGCAAAGCCCAGGTCGGTCAACTCGGCCGAGGCCGCTTCGCGGAAGTCGTCGTCGTCGTCCACGAGGATGAGCCGGATCGGCTCGGCAACGCCGTCAACCCGATCCTGGCTGGGCGCGGGACCTGAACCGGGCCAGGCACTCGCGTCTTCCTTCATCGGAGTTGTCATCACTGTTCACCTTATACGCAAGGGTTCCGAACTGCCGCGTCTTCACGTCCGGATACATCTGGACATCGACGCTGCATTGCCCATCCCGGTAATGCCAGGTTTTTCCCGGGGCGCGTTCCTCCACGCTTGTCGGGGGGCCGAGCATAGCGCGAACCTGCCCCTCGCTTTTACCCATAAGATTTACGTCCTGCGATGGTGGCGACGGTGTGGCGGACGAGGCGACCGGTGCGGGTTCGCTCTTGGCGGCTTCTTCCGTCGGCTTGGACTCGGGTTTGGTTGCAGCGGGACGCGGTGCGACGCGCGCCTGACCGTAGCCATAGCTCGGCGCCGGCGTCGGCGAACTGAAGCTGGAATGCAGAACACGATTGAAGTCGCGCTGGGCGCTCTGCGCCACATCGCAACCTGCAAGGAGCAAAAAGCCTAGGACCAGGGTCTGACGGTACAGACTCTTGTTCAGCATCGTCTTCCCCGGAGAGTACAGCCAACACAGTGAACGATAAGGCCGCATTGCGGTTGCGAGATGTTCGGACCTTTGGTCAACACGCCGCAGGCCGCGATCTGCCCCGGCCGAAGTTTGCCTGAGCTTCTTCGAGCGACAAGTCACGACCCGTTCGATCACAGAAATGCCACGGCAGGCGCCCGGGTTGCGTCAGGCTGGTAGTTCGTAGCCCAATTCACTCTCGATCTTGATCGTGCGCTGAACTGCGGAACGCACCATCATGCGCTCGTATAGCGATTCGAGATGACGCAGACCTTTCGGATAGGGCCGCGACGCATTGACCAAGCGCCAATACAGACGAAACAAATGTATGTCGGCGATGGAATAAGTGCCGAGCAGCCAATCGTGCTCGCCGAACTTCTTGTCGGCCAAAGTCCAGACTTCGGCGACGTGCGCCTCGCCCATGCGCCGTGCCGGATGCAGGGTCGAGGCGATGAACGACATCCATGACACCGCCTGCGCCTCGGCGAGGGGATCCTTCGGCAGCAGCCGCGCTTCTGGAAAGCGCTTGGCGAGATAAAGCAGGCAGCCCGCGACCTCGGTGAGCGGCGCGCCGTCGACCAGCAGCGTCGGCACCTTGCCTGCCGGATTGATGGCGAGGAACGGCGGCTGTCGGTGCTCCTTCCTGTGGAAGGAGAGCGACTTGGTCTCGAACGGCACGCCGATCTCGTGCAGCGCGATATGCACCGCCATCGAGCTCGAGCCGGGGCTGAGGTAGAGGGTGAGCGCCGTCACTCGGCCCCCGTCACTGGGCTGGCGTCACTCGGCGGGACGGCGTAGCAGGTCGGCCTCGGGCACGCCGGCTTCGTAATCGGCAGCCATCTTGTCGGCGTCGAACAGCACGCCGATCGGGTTCTTGGCGAACGGCTCGGTGTGAAAGTAGGAGGCGGCGCCCGCCTTGTCGAAGGCGTCGACCTGCAGCTCGACCTGGTTGCCGTCGGGATCCTTGTAGTACATCGATACGGTTGGTCCGTGATTGATGGTGCGCACGGGCACGATGCCCTCGGCCTTGAGGCGGCGATAGGTCGAAAGCAGCTGGCCAAGATCGGCCAGCGTATAGGCGACATGGGCAAGGCCCCAGCTATCGTCCGGCGCCTTCTTCAGCCCGGGGATCTGCACGAACGCGACGCGGTGATGCTCGTCGTCGTAGGTGATGAAGGCGATGTACTCGTTCTCGAACACCAGCCGCGCGTTCAGGACCGTCATGTACCACTTCTTCAGCGGCTCGCGATCGGCCGTGCGCAGCACGAAGTGGGCGAACAAGGAGGGCGAGACCGGCTTGTTGTCGAGCACACGGACCTTGTCGGCAAGAGAGTCCATGACGGCCTCCGTTAGAGCAGGTGCATCGGCCTTCCGGGATGTTTCGGCAGGAAGGCGGTGAGCAGGCCCAAGCATAGCAGGAACGGCGTCAGCTGGTAGACGGTGGTGATGCTGGTCCAGTCGGCGAGCTTGCCGAGCGCGGCGGCGCCGAGACCGCCCAGGCCGAACGAGAAGCCGAAGAACATGCCGGCCACCAGCCCGACGCGGCCGGGCAGCAGCTCCTGCGCATAGACCAGGATCGCCGGGAAGGCCGACGCCATGATCATCGCCACGGTCACCGCCAGCACTGCCGTCCAGAACAGGTTGGCGTGCGGCAGGATCAGCGCGAAGGGCAGGGCGCCCAGGATCGAGAACCACATCACGGGGATGCGGCCGATCTTGTCGCCGACCCAGCCGCCCATCAGCGTGCCGAGCACGATGCCGATCAGGAAGGCGAACAGGTAGAACTGCGCGCTCTGCACCGACAGGCCGAACTTCTGCATCAGGTAGAAGGTGTAGTAGGAGCCGAGGCTCGCCTGGTAGACGTTCTTGGAGAACAGCAGGACGATCAGGATCGTCACCGCGAAGAACACGCGGCGCTTCGACAGGCCGTGGCCGCCGGCGGCAACGCCCGTGGCGCCCTTGCGCGTCGCCGGCTTGGCCGTGGCCGCCCGGCGCGCACGATACCAGTTGCCGACCTGGAACAGCACGATCATCGCGATCAGCGCCGCACCGGAGAAATAGACCAGGCTCTCCTGGCCGCGGGGCACGACGATGAACGCCGCCAGCAGCGGACCCGAGGCCGAACCGAGATTGCCGCCGACCTGGAACAGCGACTGCGCCAGCCCGTACCGGCCTCCCGCCGCCATGCGCGCCACCCGCGAAGCCTCGGGATGGAACACCGACGAGCCCATGCCGATCAGCGCCGCCGACAGCAGGATCACCGGGTAGCTGTGCGCATGCGACATCATCAGCAGGCCGACCAGGGTGAAGCCCATGCCGACCATCAGCGAATACGGTTGGGGCTTCCTGTCGGTGTACATGCCGACGACGGGCTGCAGCATCGAGGCGGTGAACTGGAAGGCCAGGGTGATCAGGCCGATCTGGCTGAAGGACAGCGCGTAGTTGTCCTTCAGGATCGGATAGAGCGCCGGCACGAGCGACTGCATCATGTCGTTCAGCAGATGGCAGAAACTGAGCGACAGGATGATCGCGAACGTCGTGCTGTTGGCGCTGTCGGTGAGAGAGGAGGTGGACGACGCTGACGCGGACGCAGCCATCGGGGCAGCCGGTGCTGCCATTGTGTTGTCGGTCATGGCACCCTTTTATAAGGTGTGGCGGCTCGTACCACCACTGTTGGGGCGCAAAGCTGCTGTGCGGCGGAACGCATCAAAGCCTTTGGCGTTTCCTTGGGCGACCCGATGGCCTCTCCGCGCACCCTGACTGATGTGCCGGCCCGGCTCGACCGGCTGCCGTGGAGCGGTTTCCACCGGCTGGTCGTGGCGGCGCTCGGCATCACTTGGATTCTCGACGGCCTCGAGGTAACCTTGGCGGGCTCCGTCGCAGCGGCGCTGCAGACCAGCCCGCGCCTCCATCTGACGGCCGAGCAGGTCGGCCTGACCGGCAGCGCCTACCTGATCGGGGCCGTCCTGGGCTCGCTGTTCTTCGGCCATCTCACCGATCGGCTTGGCCGGAAAAAGTTGTTCAACGTCACGTTGGGCGTCTATCTCCTCGCGACCGCGGCGACGGCGCTGTCCTGGAACTTCGAGAGTTTCCTGTTCTTCCGCTTCATGACCGGCGCCGGCATCGGCGGCGAGTACTCGGCGATCAACTCGGCGATCCAGGAGCTGATTCCCGCCCGCCTGCGCGGCCGTACTGACCTCGCGATCAACGGCAGCTTCTGGGTCGGCGCGGCGGCCGGCGCTCTGGTCTCGGTGCCGCTGCTCGATCCCAATCTGGTCGGCCCGGATGTCGGTTGGCGGCTCGCCTTCGGCAGCGGTGCGATCCTCGGCCTGTTCATCCTCTACCTGCGCCGCTTCCTGCCCGAAAGCCCACGCTGGCTGATGATCCATGGCCGCGAAGGCGAGGCGCGCGCGGTGGTCGAGGAGATCGAAGCGCGCGTGATCGCCTCCGGCCATCGCCAGCTGCCGCCCTACGAGCCTTCCCTGTCGATCGGTGATCCGCATCGCCTGACTCTGGCGTCCGTGGCGCGCACCCTGCTCAGGCACTATCCCGGCCGCACCACGCTCGGCCTGGTGTTGATGGCCTCGCAGGCCTTCATCTACAACGCGATCTTCTTCACCTACGCGCTGGTGCTGACGCAGTTCTACGGCGTGGCGGCCGATCGCGTCGGGCTCTACATCCTGCCGTTCGCCGTCGGCAATTTTCTCGGGCCGCTGCTGCTCGGCCCGCTGTTCGACACGGTGGGCCGCAGGCCGATGATCGCCATCACCTACACGCTGTCCGGCGTGCTGCTGGCGGTGACCGCACAGCTCTTCCAGATGGGCCTGCTCAGCGCGACGACGCAAACGGCGCTGTGGACTGCAGTTTTTTTCTTCGCATCGGCGGCGGCAAGCGCCGCCTATCTCACGGTTGGCGAGTGCTTCCCGCTCGAGGTGCGGGCCCTGACGATTGCACTGTTCTACGCCTTCGGCACCCTGCTGGGCGGGGTCGGCGGGCCCTGGCTGTTCGGCGTGCTGATCCAGCATGGCGGCCGCGGCGAGATCGTCTACGGCTACTTTCTCGGCGCGGCGTTGATGGTGGTCGCGGCACTCGTCGAGCTGCGCCTTGGCGTCAAGGCCGAACGCAAGTCGCTAGAAGATGTGGCGCCGCCTCTCTCATCGGTTGTATAGTCGTCCGCAACATCGCAGGGGTAGCGTCGCCGCCATGGCTTTTCGCATCGCACAAATTTCCGATACCCATCTCAGCGAGACCAAGCCGTACTTCGTCGACAATTTCGTGCGCATCGGTGAGGCGCTGCGCGCCGCCAAGCCCGACCTCGTCGTCAACACCGGCGACATGAGCCTCGATGGCGCGTCGCAGGAAAGCGATCTCGCGGCCAGCCGGCTGCTGCACGATGCGCTCGGCCTGCCGCTCAGGTTCCTGCCCGGCAACCACGATCTCGGCGATGCGCAGGAGACGGCCGAGGGCGAAGCGCCGATCGATGCGGGCCGCCGCGCGCGCTACCTGAAGCATTTCGGGCCGGACTGGTGGTCTTTCGACGTGCCCGGCTGGCGCGTGCTGGGCATCAACGCGCTGCTGCTGGGCAGCGACCTGGCCGAGGCCCCCGAGCAGGAGATCGCGACCGCGCAGGCGATGCAGGGGCTGGGCCTGCGCAGCCTGGCGCTGTTCCTGCACAAGCCGCTGTTCGACCAGACGGCCGACGAGAGCAAGATCAGCAACCGCTTCCTCACGCTCGCGCAACGCGGCCGATTGTCTGCGATGCTCGGCGCGCTGCCGGCGTTGGTCGTGAGCGGCCACATCCATCAGTACCGCTCCAGCGATGCCGACGGCTCGCATCATGTCTGGGGCCCGTCCACCGCCTTCGTTGTGTCAGAGCGCATCCAGCCGACCTATGGGCTGAAGGAGGTCGGTTACGTCGAGCACACGCTGAAGCCGGACGGCAGCCACGACAGCCGCATGATCAAGGTGCCGGGGGCGCGCACCCTGAATACCGACGACCTGCCGAAGATGTACTAGGCGCAGGCATGCGCCGGCGGGCGCCGCCGCTTATGCCGGCACCGGCCGGGCGCGCTGGTTGTAGAGCATCTTCCGAATGCGGGCCTGCTCCTCGGGCGGCAGCTTCTCGCGGTCGACCGAGAGGTCCGCGCCGACCGCCATGCCCTTCTGGACGGCGGGGCGCTTGCCCATCATCTCGAACCAGCGCTTGAAGTACTTGAACTCCTCGATGTCCTGGCCCTGGAACTTCCAGTTGATGGTCCACGGATAACAGATCATGTCGGCGATCGAGTACTGGTCGCCCGCCAGGTATTCGTGCTTGTAGAGCCGGTTGTTCAGCACGCCGTACAGGCGATTCACTTCGTCTGTGAATCGCCGGACGGCGTAATCCTGCGGGCCGTGCTCCTTGGTGTCGACGCGGCGGAAGTGGCCGCACTCGCCGCTCTTGGGTCCCTGGTTGGCCATCTGCCAGATCAGCCACTCGTTGACCTCGTGCTTGGCGCGCAGGTCCTGCGGGTAGAACTTCCCAGCCTTCTCGGCGAGGTACATCATGATCGCGCCCGATTCGAACACGACCAGCGGCTTGCCGCCGTCCTTGGGTGAATGATCGACCATTACCGGCATGCGGTGATTGGGATTCATCTCCAGGAACTCCGCCTTGAACTGGTCGCCCATGCCGATGTTCACCGGCACGATCTTGTAAGGCATGCCCAATTCCTCGAGCAGGATGGTCACCTTCTTGCCGTTGGGCGTCGGCCAGTAATGCAGATCGATCATGCGTTGATCCTCCGTCAGTTGTTGTCAGCTTATCGGCCCCGGACTGGCCCTCGCAACAACACGACCCCCCGCAATAAATCGTGATGGGCGAACGGGCCGGCGCGCACTACCTTGAGGGCATGAGCGAAGCCGACCCCCTGTTCGCAACCCTGCGGCAATCGGCTGACGCCGATGCTGTCGCCGCCATCGAGCAACTGGTGCGCGAGGGCAAGGACCGCGACCTCTGCCGCATCAACGCGCTGGCCTTTGCCGGGCGTCATGGCCTCAACGAGCAGAAGGTCATCAGCGCCTTCCTCCATGCCGCGCGGCTCGGCCTGTTCGAGTTGTCATGGAACGTTCTTTGTCCGAGCTGCAGCGGCGTGCTGGATGCCGGTACGTCGCTGAAAACCGTGCGCGACCACGAATACTGTGCCTTCTGCTCGGCCGGCTACGAGCCGACGCTGGACGAAACCGTCGAGGTCACCTTCACGGTCGCGCCGCGCGTGCGTCCCATCGCGGCGCACAAGCCCAACGAGCTGTCGTTCCAGGAATATGTCCGCCAGCTCTTCTTCGGCTCCGGCGTCGATCTGCCGGACGACTATCCGCGGCGCATGGACCGGATCATGCTCGATGCGGTCGAGCTCCCGGCGGGCGAGAAGGCGCAGGTCTCGCTGCAGCTTCCCGCGGGCTCGGTCATCCTGTTCGATCCGGTGACGCACGCCGCCCAGTATTTCGACGTCAAGGGCGAGCCGACGAGCGAGCGCCGCACGCTCTCGTACGCCTACAGCAAGGTGAAGGCGGCGACCGAGTCGACCGAGATCCAGCCCGGCCCGGTGCGGCTCACGCTCGACAATCGCTCGTCCGAGCGCGTGCTGCCGGGCCTGTGGGTCTCCGGCGACGAGATGAACGACATGATCGGCAAACGCCGGCCGTTCCTGACCGCCAAGCGCCTGCTCACCAACCAGACCTTCCGCGATCTCTACCGAACCGACACGCTCGACGTCGACCAGCGCCTCAAGATCACCAGCCTCACTTTCCTGTTCACCGACCTCAAGGGATCGACCGATCTCTACGACCGGGTCGGCGACCTGGTGGCGTTCGACCTGGTACGCAACCACTTCCAGGCCCTCAACGACATCGTCGCCGACGAATCGGGTGCGGTCGTCAAGACGATCGGCGACGCGGTCATGGCGACCTTCCCTACCCCGGACCGCGCCGTCGCAGCGGCCTTGCGCATGCGCGACGCGATGGCCGATCTCAACCGCCATCGCAACAGCGAGGACTTGGTGCTCAAGATCGGCATCCACGAAGGGCCGTGCTTGGCCGTGAACCTCAACGAGCGCCAGGACTATTTCGGCCAGACGGTGAACATCGCCTCGCGAGTCCAGGGCCTGGCGGCCTCGCGCTCGATCCTGACCACCGCCCCGGTCGTCCACTATCCGGAGGCTGCGGCGATCCTCAAGGCCGAGGGGCTGACCCCGACGGCCCAGCAGCGGGCGGTGCGCGGCGTCGCGGGCGAGGTGGCGATCTACGAAATTCCCTGACGCAAGCGGGTCCGACCCGGCTACCATCCGGGGATGAACGACAAGCTCGTCGGACGCTCGATCCCCCGTCTCGAGGACATCCGCTTCCTCACCGGCCGCGGGCGCTACGTCGCCGACATCGCGTGCGCCGGCGCCCTATGGGGGCATGTCCTGCGCTCGCCGCATGCGCACGCCGTCATCAAGCGCATCGATACGGCTGCGGCGACGCAGCACGCGGGCGTGCACGGCGTCTTTACGTCGGCGGACATGGTGGGTCTTGGCGCGATGCCCTGCATGGCGGCGGTGTCGCCGCTGGTCGTGCCGCCGCGCTTTGCCCTGGCGATCGACCGGGTGCGCCATGTCGGCGACCCCGTGGCCTTCATCGTCGCCGACAGTGCCGAGAGGGCGCGCGAGGCGGCCGAGCTGGTCGAGATCGACTACGAGGCACTGCCGTCCGTCGTCGACGGCCGCGCCGCGATCAAAGAGGGGGCGGCGCAGCTCTGGCCGCAGGCGGCGCACAACACGGCGTTCCACATCCAGAAAGGGGACGCCGCCGCCGTGGCGCAGGCGATGAAGGATGCCGCCCATATCGTCGAGATCGACGTGATGAACAACCGGGTCGTGGTGGCGCCGGTCGAGCAGCGTGCCGGCATCGCGCGGTACGACGCGACGACCGGCAGCTTCGATCTCGAGCTGACCGGACAGGGGCTGCACGGCATCCGCCGCCAGCTCGCCGAGTTCGTGTTCAAGGTGCCGCTCGACCGCATCCGCCTGCACGCGCCCGACGTCGGCGGCGGCTTCGGCACCAAGAACTTCCTCTATCCCGAATGGATCCTGCTGCTGTGGGCCGCGCGCAGGCTCGGGCGCCCGGTGCGCTGGGAAGCCGACCGGTCCGAGGAGTTCGTGTCGAGCGCGCAGGGCCGCGACATCGCCGCCAAGGCGCGGCTGGGTCTCGCCGGGGACGGCCGCTTCCTCGCGCTCGACATCGAGATGGTCGCCAATCTCGGCGCTTACCTTTCCGGCAACGGGCCGGGCGCCGCCGCGGTCGCCGCCTCGACAGCGCATGGCGGCGTCTACGACATCCCGGCGATCGCCGTCGACGTGCGCGGCGCCTTCACCAATACCGTGCCGGTCGATGCCTATCGCGGCGCCGGCAAGCCCGAGGCCAACTACATCACCGAGCGCTGTATCGAGGCGGCGGCCCGCACGCTGGGCTTCGATCCGGGTGAGCTGCGGCGCAAGAACTTCATCGCGTCCTTCCCGCATAAGACGGCGATGGGCATGAACATCGATTCGGGCGGCTTCGTCGACAATCTCGACCGTGCCGTCGCGCGTGCCGACGTCGCCGGCTTCGAGGCTCGGCGGGCCGAGGCGAAGGCGCGCGGCCAGCTGCGCGGATTGGGCATCGCCTGCTTCCTAGAGACCTCGCGCGGCGCGCCCAACGAAGGGGCCGAGGTGTGCTTCGAGACCGACGGGGCCGTGACGGTCGCGGTCGGCACCGAATCGAACGGGCAGGGGCACGAGACCGCCTACGCCCAGATCGCCGCCGATCGTCTCGGCGTGCCGATGGCGGCGGTGCGCTACGTGCAGGCCGACACGCGCGCGGTGAAGAGCGGCGCGGGCCATGGCGGCGCGCGCTCGATGCACATGGGCGGCGCGGCCGTCGTGAAGGCGATCGACGCTGCGTTCGCCCGGGTGCGGGCGACTGCCGCCAACCTCCTGCAGGCGAGCGAGGCCGAGCTCGTGCTCCAGGCAGGCGCCTTCGCGGTGCGCGGCACCGAGCGGCGCATCCCGCTGCTCAGCGTCGCGCGCGAAAGCGGCGCCGCCGTCGGCGAGCATGTGATGAACATGACCGACGTGTTCACCTTCCCCAGCGGCTGCCACGTCGCCGAGGTCGAGATCGATCCCGAGACCGGCCTGGCGAGCCTGGTGCGCTACACGGCGGTCGACGACTACGGCCGGCTGATCAATCCCATGCTGACCGAAGGCCAGGTGCAGGGCGGCGTGACCCAGGGCATCGGCCAGGCGCTGCTCGAGCACACGGTCTACGATCCCGACTCCGGCCAGCTGCTAAGCGGCTCCTTCACCGACTACACCGTGCCGCGCGCGGCGGATCTGCCGTCATTCGACATCACGCTGGTCGAGCGGCCGACCCAGGCCAATCCGCTGGGCGTGAAGGGCTCCGGCCAGGCCGGCTGCATCTCTGCGCCGCAGACCGTGATGGCCGCCGTGCTCGATGCGCTGAAGCCCGCCGGCGTGCAGGCGATCGACATGCCGGCGACGCCGGAACGCCTCTGGCGCGTCTTGGCAACGCGCAATTGAAGCTACCGGCCCACACACACCTCACCTTGAGGAGGCAGCGACCCGGCCGTCTCTCGAAGGGTGCTGCGCTGTCCAGTGCGGTGCGCGAGCCGCGTGAACTGACGAGACGTCATGGCTCGCCGGCCGGAGTACGCCGAGAACGCACGGCTTCAGCCGTTTCCCCCGAGCCCGGAGACGTGCTACAGTTCCTGTGAAATCCAACGTGGTTGGTGTTGAGGCGGGCCCGAAGCGTCTGTCCTCCGAGCCTGGCTCATTAGTCGTCCAAAACAAAAAAATTGCGTCAGCGTCACGTACGCGGTGCGAACAGGGAACAGGAGGCGACCATGGCTCTCATGCGGCGTTCGCTGCTGCAGGGGTCGCTCGGCTTCGCGGCCGGCGCCACCCTGGCAGCCCCCTACATTGCCAACGCTCAAGCCAAGACGATGTCCGCGTGGTTCGCGCAGGGCTTCGTCGAGGACGAGGACATAGCCCTGCGCAAGGCCGTCGCCGGCTACGAGAAGGCGAGCGGCAACACGGTCGAGCTCAGCATCATCCCGTTCGCGCCGCAGCGCCAAAAAATCGTCTCCGCGATCACCAGCGGCGTCGTCCCCGACGTGACCCAGAACAACCCGGCTGAAATCCTGCCGCTGTACGCCTGGCAGGACAAATGGATTGACACCGAGGACGTGATCGAGACGCAGAAGGCGCGCTTTAGTGAAACGGCCCTGAAATCCGCCCAAGCCTACAACGACGTCACGAAAAAGCGCGCCTATTACGGCGTGCCGCTCCGCGGCGCCTGCGTGCCTTGTCATACCTGGAAGTCTCTGGTCGAGAAGGCGGACATGAAAATGGCGGATCGTCCGAGGACCTGGGACGGCTACTTCGACTTCTACAAGAAGGTGCAGGACAATCTGCGCAAGAAGGGCGAGCGCAAGATCTATGGGCTCGGTTTCCAGATCACCGCGAACGGCGTCGATCCGGCCGCCCTGTTCAATGCGTTCATGCATGGCTATGGCGGCCAGGGCATCGTCACGCCGGAGGGCCACCTCAATCTCGACGCGAGGATCCGGGAGGCGGCGATCAAGGCCGTCGAGTATCTCGGCGGGGCGTATCGAGACGGCTATGTGCCGCCGAGCGCGATCAACTGGAACGACGCCGACGACAACAACGCCTTCCACGCCAAGCTGATGGTGATGGATGTCGATGGCACGATCTCGACCGAGGTCGCGGTCAAGGCCAAGCACCCCGAGTGGTATTTCGACGAGATGGTCACCGATGGCCTGCTTTATCCGACCACCAACGATGGCAAGCCGATCACCTGCATCACCGCGATGCTCAATGCGGTGATCCCCAAGGGCGCCAGGAACGTCCCGGTGGCCAAGGAATTTCTCAAGTTCATGATTCAGCCGGAAGTCCTGCAGGACACGGTCGAGACGGGGTTGGGCCGCAATCTGCCGCCGATGCCGGAACTCGCAAGGACGCCGTTCTGGGAGAACCCGAAGGACCCGCATTTGAAGGGCTACGTCCAGCAGGGGCTGCTCGGCCCGACCCAGCCGGACTACTACGTCTTCAATCCGGCGATGGCGGAAGTCTATGCGCAGCACGTCTACAGCAAGGCAATGATCGCCGTGGCCAAGAAGGGCAAGGCGACCGACGCGGTCGATGCCGCCTTCAGCGAGATCAAGGAGATATTCGCGAAGTATCCGATCAAACAGTCGTAGGAGGTGACCATGACCGCTGCGACCGTGCTGGATGTCGGCTCGCCTTCCGCCAAACAGAAGCGATCGTTCTGGCGCTACTGGCGCGGGAACCTCAAGGGGTCGGAGTTCACCTGGGCGCTCGCCTTCAGCGTTCCCTACATCGCCGTGTTCGTGGCCTTCGTCGCCTATCCGGTGTTCTACGGTCTCTGGATGGGCCGCGACCCGGCGCTGTATGCCGACGTGTTCTCCGATGGGATCTACCGGGATACGGTCGTCAACACCCTGGTTTTCGTGGTGCTCGGGGTCAATCTCAAGCTGTTCCTGGCGCTGCTGCTGTCCGGCGTCTTCATGCGGCCGGGCTGGCTGACAAAGGTGATGCTGATGCTGTTCGTGCTGCCCTGGGCAGTGCCGCAGCTGCCGGCCTTCATCTCGCTCCATTGGATGCTCAACGGCGAATGGGGACTGCTGAACAACGCGCTTTGGATCCTGGGCGGCATCGAAGGGCCGTCCTGGCTGAACGAGCGCTGGACGGCGCTCGGCGCGGCAATCGCCTCGCATATCTGGAAATGGATGCCGTTCTGGACCGTGATCCTGCTGGCCGGCCGCATGTCGATCCCGCAGGACATCTATGACGCGGCGAAGGTCGATGGCGCGACCGGGCTGAACCGGTTCCTGTTCGTGACCTTCCCGCTGCTCGCCAACCTCTACCTCGTGTTGACCCTGCTCGCGACGATCTTCCTGCTGGGCGACTTCAACACGGTGTTCTTCGTGACCGGCGGCGGGCCGAACAACGAGACGCACCTGCTCGCGACCCTGGGCATTCGCAATGCCTTCGACCTCGCCCGGCCGGACCTCGGTGTCGCGGTGGTGATGACCGCGCTGCCCGTGCTGATCCCGCTGGTGATCATCCTGATGCGCAAGCTCCGGACCGCGGAGGTGCAGCTGTGAGCACGCAGAGCCTTGCCACCGCGCAGGCGGTGGCGATCGGTCCCAGGTCGGGTGCAGCCGGCCGGCGGGGACGCATCGCACGACGCTGGCGATATGCGACCAATGCGGGGCTAGCCCTGCTTTACGTCGTGTTGTTGGTGTGGACCTTCACGCCGATCTACAACATCGTGATGATCGCCCTCGAGCACGAAGGCGATGTCTACGGCAACAGCATCCTCCCCGCGCAGCCGTCGCTCGACAGCTTCTGGGTCGTCTTCACCCAGGGGTACTGGTACCTGGAGAATTTCTGGCATCAGTTCGGCAACACCGTGTTCATTGCCGGCATGGTCACCTTCCTGGTGCTGGTGATCGCGTCGATGACCAGCTTCACGGTCGGGCGAATGCGCCTGCGCAACGGCTGGCTGATCACCAACGCAGCGCTGCTGACATACGTGATCCCGGCGTCGTTCCTGGCGATTCCCTTCTACCTGATCATGAATCACTACGGGCTGGCCAACAATCCGTGGTCGGTGATCGCCGCGCTGGTGACGTTCGCGACGCCATACGCGATCTTCATCTTCCAGGAGTACGGCCGAAGTATCCCGATCGAGCTCGACGAGTCGGCGAGGATCGACGGCGCCTCGCCGGTGGTCATTTACCTGCGCATCTACCTGCCGCTGATGGCGCCGGCCCTGGTCGCGGTCGGCACCTATGCGTTGCTGCTGGCCTGGAACGAGTATCTGTACCAGTTCCTGCTGCTGTCGGATAAGCGGAACATGACGGTGCCGGTTGCCCTGGCGCAGTTCCTGAACAGTGACCAGGCGCCCTGGAACTACATGATGGCGACGGCAATCATCTATGCGCTGCCGCCGCTCGCGACCTACTACGCATTCCGCCACCGCATGAGCTCCGGCCTGACCATGGGCGGCGTCAAGGGTTGATTCAACGCGTTGACGGCGGAGTGCGGCCTGAAGC
Organism: Reyranella sp.; assembly: GCA_035293665.1. Taxonomy (GTDB): domain Bacteria; phylum Pseudomonadota; class Alphaproteobacteria; order Reyranellales; family Reyranellaceae; genus Reyranella. Next base: position 91,686 of record DATGMK010000011.1, read on the forward strand.
CGTTCAGACTGCTTCGGCCGACATTTCCGCATCAGGCCTTGCAAGGCGCAACGATGTCCGCTGCTAACTTGCCGGGACCGATATTTCACCCGAAGGGTGCTCACGCTTCACATCGATGCGTAGCCTCCAGACGATGACCGCGCCCAGCACCGAGAACGCCGCAAGCAGGAGAAGCCCCATGGTGAAGGTGCCGGTCAAATCCTTGAGGTAGCCCATCGCGTAAGGGCCGGCGAAACCGGACAGATTGCCCAGGGAGTTGATGGCCGCGATTCCGGCGGCGGCCGACGCCCCGGTCAGGAAGCTCGCCGGCAGCGGCCAGAACATCGGAGGGACTGAGGAGACGCCGATCTGGGCAAAGCACAGCAACGCCATGACGACGATCGGATTGGAGAGGAGACCCGATAATCCGATTCCGACGGCAGCCATCAGCAGCGCCACGGCGACGTGACCTTTTCGCTCCATGGTGCGATCGGAATGGCGACCGAGCAGCACCATTCCAATGGCACCGAAAACGAAGGGCAATGCGGCTAGCAACCCGGTCTGCGCATCGCTCACGCCGAAGCCCTTGATGATCGTCGGCAGGAAGAAGGCGACGCCGTAGCTCGCCGCATTCAGGCAGAAATACACCACGGCACACAGCAAAATGCGGACATCCGTCAGCGCCTGAAGCAGGGAAAGGCGTTCGACTCGCTCCTTGTTCCTCTTCTCGGCTTCCTGCACGCGCTCGAGCCAGGAAATCTCATCGCTCTGCAGCCACCGCGCCTGGCGCGGAAAGTCGGTGAGATAGAGCAGGACGCCGATGCCCACCAGAACCGACGGCAACCCCTCGATGACGAACAGCCACTGCCAACCGTCCAGCCCCCAGCCCGTCAGGCCCAGCAGCAGGCCGGAGATCGGTGAGCCGATGATGGAGGAAATCGGGATGGCCAGCATGAACAAGCTGATCACCCGCGCGCGATACACGGCCGGAAACCACAGGGTTAGATAGAAGATGATGCCCGGGAAGAAACCTGCCTCGCAGGCCCCCAGCAGCAAACGCAGACCGTAGTAAGCCGCTTCGGTCGACGCTCCGGTTGCTGCGGATATCGAGGGAATGAAAGCGAAAGCAGCCGAGACAATTCCCCACGTGATCATGATGCGGGCGATCCAGATGCGCGCCCCGACCCGTTCCAGAAAGATGTTGGAGGGAACCTCGAACACGAAATAGCCGATGAAGAACAAGCCGGCGCCCAGTCCGAAGGCCGCCTCGCTGAGGCCGAGCGCCTGGTTCATATGCAGCTTGGCGAAGCTGACATTGACCCGGTCCAGGTAGGCAACGAAGTAGCACAGGATCAGAAACGGGATCAGCCGTCGCATCACCTTGCCGATCACGCGCCGTTCCACCTCGTCCATGGCGTCGCCTCCCGTTCTGTCGGATCCTTGGTTCCGCCTGAGAACTCCGGGCACATCGTGGTGGGTAACTATGACGGTCTCGGACTGCCGGGGCCACTGGCCTATGCGTATACGCCTCTAGCAGGCTGTTGAAGAAGTCGGTTAACGGCGAGCGATGAAGGCAATGTCATCACCGTTGTCGAGGGAGATCTCGCCCTTGAGGGAACCGTCGTCCTGCAGTTCAGCCCAGCCGCGGCCGCCGGCCGGTTCCATTTCA
>DATGMK010000012.1:0-16258 GCA_035293665.1 Reyranella sp.
TGAAATGGAACCGGCCGGCGGCCGCGGCTGGGCTGAACTGCAGGACGACGGTTCCCTCAAGGGCGAGATCTCCCTCGACAACGGTGATGACATTGCCTTCATCGCTCGCCGTTAACCGACTTCTTCAACAGCCTGCTAGCGCGGAAAGCGGTTCCTGGAGAAGGTAGGGACGGCCCGACAAATCCTCGGGCGGGCATTGCTTTACATGGGCAGGCGCGCCTCTACGATCCCGCCGATCATGCCGCGCCTGCTTATCGTCAATTGCACCCATGACTCGCTGCTGCAGAGCCTGATGGCTCTCGGGAGTCGTCCCTACGACGCCCAGTTCGTCGATTCGGTCTCGCGCCACCTGCCGGCCGGGCGGTCGCTGGAGAGCTTTACGCTCAATGTCGGCGACGGCGAGCACCTGCCGCAGGGCGTGCAGCTCGGCGATTTTGACGGCGCCTGGATCTCCGGCTCGCCCCTCAACGTCTATCGCCCCGAGCAGCCGACGGTGCGCGAGCAGCTCGATCTGGCCCGCGCGGTCTGGCAGGCGGGCGTGCCGGCCTTCGGGTCGTGCTGGGGTCTGCAGCTCATGACGGCGGCGCTCGGCGGCACCGTGCATCTCAATCCGGACGGCCGCGAGATCGGCGTGGCGCGGCGCATCTGCCCAACCGAGGCAGGGCGGCGCCATGCGTTATACGAGGGCAAGCAAGCCCCCTTCGATGCGTTGTGCAGCCACGAGGACGAGGTCGCGACGCTGCCAGCGGGCGCCGAGGTCCTGGCCTCCAATGGCGTAAGCCACGTGCAGGCCATGGCGATCGAGCAGGGCGGGAAAAGCTTCTGGGGCGTGCAGTACCATCCGGAGTTCGACTTCGCCTCCGTCGCTGCGATCATCGCCATTCGCGCCCAGCGCCATCTCGACGAGGGCCTGGCCCTCACGGCCGAGGAGGTCGACACGATCGTGGCAGACTTCCGCGCCCTGGCGCAGGACGCGGCGCGCAAGGACCTCGTCTGGAAGTATGGCCTGCACGCCGATGTCCTCGATCCGCAGCTGCGCAGCGCCGAATTCGGCAACTGGCTGCGGGCCAAGGTTCTGCCGCACGCGGCGGCGCGATAGCCGCTACGGCCAGCGGACCTCGGGCGGCAGCGACATCAGGATCGCCTCGACGTTGCCGCCGGTCATCAGGCCGAACTTGGTGCCGCGGTCGTGCAGCAGGTTGAACTCGACATAGCGGCCGCGGCGCACGAGTTGGTGCTCGCGCTCGGCCGCCGTCCACGGCTCGTTCATGTGCTGACGTACGATCTTGGGGTACACGTCGAGGAATGCCTCGCCGACGGCGCGAGTGAAGGCGAAGTCCTTGGCGTAATCGTCCTCTATATAGTCATAGAAAATGCCACCGACGCCGCGCGCCTCGTTGCGATGTGACAGAAAGAAATACTCGTCGCACCATTTCTTGAAGCGCGCGTAGCTCTCGTCGCCGTGCGTCGCACACGCGGCCTGCAGCGCGGCGTGGAACCGCGCCGTGTCCTCCTCGCGCGGCACCATGGGCGTGAGGTCGGCGCCGCCGCCGAACCACGATTTGGTGGTGACGATGAAGCGGGTGTTCATGTGCACCGCCGGCACCCGGGGCGAGCGCAGGTGGGCCACCAGCGAGATGCCCGAGGCATAAAAGCGTGGGTCCTGCTCGGCGCCGGGGATCTGCTTGCGGAACTCCGGGCTGAACTCGCCATACACGGTCGACACATTGACGCCGACCTTCTCGAATACCCGCCCGCGCATGATCGACATCACGCCACCGCCGCGATCCTCGCCCTTCTCGCCGCGGTCGCGCTGCCAGGCCTTGCGCTCGAACCGGCCGGCCTCCAGGTCGCGATGGGTTCCGGTGAGCTCGGTCTCGATCTTCTCGAACTCGGCGCAGATGCGGTCGCGCAGGGTTTCGAACCAGGCGCGGGTCTCGGTTTTGCGTTGAGTGAGGTCGGTCATGCGAGGGCTTGGTATCCGTCGGTCTGGCGCAGCGCCTCGCTCAATACCATCGCCGCGGCGAGCGCGACATTGAGGGAGCGCACGCCCTTCTGCATCGGTACGCGGACCCTGAGCTCGGCCATCTCGTGCACTTCGGCTGGAACCCCGGCACTTTCGCGGCCCACCAGCAGGATGTCGTCGGCGCGAAACCGCACCTCCGGCAGGCGGGTGGCGCCGGCGGTGGTCAGCAGGACCAGCCGGCCCGGCGCGCGGTCGCGGCGGAAGGCGTCCCAGGACGCGTGGCGGCGAATCTGCGCCAGATCGACATAGTCCATGGATGCACGGCGGATGCGTCGGTCGTCGACCGGAAAGCCGCAGGGCTCGATGATGTCCAGCGGTGTGCCAGCACACGCGGCGAGGCGAATGAAAGCGCCGAGATTCTGGGGTATATCCGGCTGGTAGAGCGCAAGGCGCATGGTTTTCCTTCTCTAATGTCCGCGCCGCGAAAGCAATTTCTGCGACAGGCTGTCACACCGAATTCGAGCCGAGTGCGGCCAACGCTTTTCGAGCCGAGTGCGACCAATCAGAGCCTTGAAACTTAAGGCGCTTTTTCGGCTATAAGCCTTAACTCCTCGGGGGATGTAACAAGCAATGGCTTCTTCAGGCAGCATTCCGGCCGGTGCCCACGGCGATCCGACTCGTCGCGACTTCCTCATGGTCGCCACGGGCGCCATGGCGGCTGTCGGCGCGATCGCGACGGCCTGGCCCTTCATCAACAATCTCAATCCGGCGGCCGACACGCTCGCCCTCTCGACCATCGAGGTGAACGTGAAGCCGATCGCCGTCGGCCAGGCGATCACCGTGAAGTGGCGCGGCAAGCCGGTGTTCATCCGTCACCGCACGGAGGAGGAGATCAAGGAAGCCGAGGCGGTGAAGCTCTCGGACCTGCCCGACCCGGCGACCGACGATTCGCGCGTGACCGACACCGCCAAGAAGGTGCGGCGGGAGTGGCTGATCGTGGTCGGCGTCTGCACCCATCTCGGCTGCGTGCCGCTCGGCACCAAGCCGGGCGATCCGCGCGGCGAGTTCGGTGGCTGGTTCTGCCCCTGCCACGGCTCGCAGTACGACACGTCCGGCCGCATCCGCAAAGGCCCTGCGCCCAGGAACCTGCTGGTGCCGGATTACCTGTTCACGTCCGATACCCTCGTCAAAATCGGCTGAAGTCCCGGGGAGTTACGATAATGGCTTCGCAGCACGGCGCTCCGCCGGTCTTCAACAACAAGGTGGTCGCCTGGATCGATCACCGCCTGCCGATCTTTAGCTACCTCGAGAAGGAGTATCACACCTTCCCGACGCCGAAGAATTTCAACTACTTCTGGAACTTCGGCGCGATCGCCACGGTGATGCTGGTGCTGATGATCGTCACCGGCATCGTGCTGGCGATGAACTACACGCCGAACTCCGAGCTCGCCTTCGACTCGGTCGAGCGCATCATGCGCGACGTGCCGTCGGGCTGGCTGATCCGCTACATGCACATGACCGGCGCGTCGTTCTTCTTCGCCGCCGTCTACGTCCATATCTTCCGCGGCCTCTACTACGGCTCCTACAAGGCGCCGCGCGAGCTGCTGTGGATGCTGGGCGTCGTCATCCTGCTCCTGATGATGGCGACCGCGTTCCTCGGCTACGTGCTGCCGTGGGGCCAGATGAGCTTCTGGGGCGCGACCGTGATCACCAACCTGTTCTCGGCGATCCCGGTGGTGGGCGATTCGATCGTCACCTGGCTGTGGGGCGGCTTCGCCGTCGACAACCCGACGCTGAACCGCTTCTTCGCGCTGCACTACCTGCTGCCGTTCATCATCGTCGCGGTCGTGGCGCTGCACGTCGTGGCGCTGCACGTGCACGGCTCGAACAATCCGCTGGGCATCGACCCGAAGGGCCCGCAGGACACCGTGCCGTTCCATCCGTACTACACGATGAAGGACGGCTTCGGCCTGTCGGTCTTCCTGATCATCTATGCGGGGTTCGTCTTCTTCGCGCCGAACTCGCTGGGTGAGCCGGTGAACTACGTGCAGGCGAACCCGCTGGTGACGCCGAACGAGATCGTGCCGGAATGGTACCTGCTGCCGTTCTACGCGATCCTACGCTCGATCCCCGACAAGCTCGGCGGCGTCATCGCCATGTTCGGCTCGATCGCGCTGCTGTTCGTGCTGCCCTGGCTCGACACCAGCCGGGTGCGCTCCTGCACCTTCCGGCCGATCTACAAGTGGTTCGTGTTCCTGCTCGTGATCGACGTGCTGGTGCTGGGCTATTGCGGCGCCCATCCGCCGGAGGGCGGCTTCGTGATCGCCTCGCGCCTGGCCACGATCTACTACTTCTTCCACTTCCTCGTGCTGCTGCCGATCCTGGGCAAGATTGAGCGGCCGCTGCCCTTGCCGCCCAGCATCGCCGATGCGGTGCTCAAGAAGAAGGCGGTCTAACCCCATGCGCAGGACTATCGTTTCGGGCGTTCTCGCCCTCGCGGCCCTCGGCCTGGGCACGGCGGCGATCGCCGCCGACGACGAGCCGGCGCTGAAGGAACAGCACTGGCACTTCAAGGGCCCATTCGGCACCTACGACCGGGCAGCCGCCCAGCGCGGCTTCCAGGTCTACAAGGAGGTCTGCTCGGCCTGCCATTCGCTCAACCTGCTCTCCTACCGTAACCTCGAGGAGCTCGGCCTGACCGAGAACCAGGTGAAGGGGATCGCGGCCGAGTTCCAGGTGCCGGACATCGGCGATGACGGCTCGGCGATCGAGCGCCCGGCGCGGCCGTCGGATCGCTTCAAGAAGCCGTTTCCCAACGAGCTCGCCGCGGCCGCCGCGAACGGCGGCAAGGCGCCTCCCGACCTCAGCGTGATCATCAAGGCGCGGTCGGGTGGGCCGGACTATGTTTACTCGCTGCTCACCGGCTACGTGCCGTACGACAAGCTGACGCCCGAGCAGATCAAGGAGTTCCGCGTCTCCAAGGACGACAACTTCAACCTCTATTATCCGGGGCATCGCATCGCGATGCCGCCGCCGCTGGCCGACGGCAAGGTGCAGTATGTCGACGGCACCAAGAACACGCTCGACCAGCAGGTGCGCGATGTCGTCGAGTTCCTCACCTGGGCGTCGGACCCGCACCTCGAGGCGCGCAACCGCACCGGCATCCGCGTCATCCTCTTCATGCTGGCCTTCGCCGGCCTGATGTACGCGGTGAAGCGGCAGGTCTGGGCCGATCAGCACTGATCGGCTCCTGCCGACCGGTTCTCTGAAAAGAAAAAGCCGCGGTTTCCGCGGCTTTTTTATCAATCACCTCACGAATCGAGGGCCGACCATGAAAAGGCCGCGGTCAGACCGCGGCTTTCCGTGAACTGGTTCTCTCGAATTCACATCTCGATGTGATGGCTGACCAGGACGACGCTGTGGCCGGGCTCGTTGCGCGGGGCGCGCTTGGCCGTCGTCGTGTCCGGCGTGATCTTCTCGACCACGAACGGCTCTGCCGACCGATTGGCGAGCGCCCAGCCCTGCAGGAGGCTCGCCGCCGCGAATGTCACCATCAAAGCGGCCCCGAGCAGGACCGCTCCCATAAGCAATTGCCGCATGCCCAACACCCCGATCGACTTCGCCCCAGCCGCCCGCGCGGCCCCTCGAAGTCTTTGCATCAGCGCTCAGTCTACAGGACGGGCGCGCGCACTGCACGGCAAAGCAACCACCAAGTGCCCAAAATGGGCACGCGCACGGAGCCGGAAGTGTAATTTTCGTCGGTGCCTGATCAATCCGCAGCCTGGCCGGCCTCGACCGGCTTGCCCTGCTGCAGCTCATGCCCGGTGAAGCTGCGGGTCTCGGGAGCCGGCAGGTTGTCGCCCTCGCCGAACTCCTCCATCAGCTCCTGCTTGCGCTGCATCAGCCGCTCGCCCAGCGCCTCCATGTCGAGGCCGGCCTGCTTGGCCTGCGCCATCAGGCCTTCGGCGCGCTTCTCCTCTTCCTTGACGTGATGCCGGATCATCTCCGACAGCACGGAGACCTTGGCGTCGAAGAATTCGCCGCTCGGGCTGCTCTTGCTGAGCTCGGCGATCAGAACCTTTGCGCCATCGTGCTCGACATACGATTCCTCGAGTATGTCCTCGTCCTCGATCCGGCCGGCGCAGGCCGGATAGAAGATCTCTTCCTCGATCATGGCGTGGATCATCAGCTCGGTGCAGATCTGCTTGGCGAGCTTCTCCTTGCGGCCCTCCTCGCGGGCCTTCTCGAACTGCTTGAACAGGTCCTCGACCTTGCGATGGTCCTCCTTCAGGAGAGCGATCGCGTCCATCTTCTTCGTACGACTTGCCATCTGAAATCCCCGGTCCTTGGTGTTGGTTGACGGTCAGGGCTGAATCAGCGCGATCCCCAGCCCGGCTTGCTTGCGGCGCCGCAGATGGGACGGCGTTTCGACGATCGTAACCTCGAGCGTCGGCCGCACGATGCCTTTCATGAAATGGCCTCCGCGCGTCGTGCCGTCGCTCAGTCCGAGCACGGCGTGCATGTGCAGGCTCGCCTTGCCGTCGTCGCCGATCGCGATGTCGCCGAGCAGGGTCAGGCCCTCGCACTGCTCCTCGATCTCGATCGGCCTGTAGGTCTTGCTGCGCAGGTCGAACCAGCCGACCGTCGCGCGCTCGAACGCACCGATCGCGCTCAGCGAGGCGCCGCCCAGGTTGTTCCTGTTGGCGAAGTCGGTGATGGCGCCGAACGCCTCGTCACCGGCGTCGAGCACGACTACGAACGTCCGTTCGCCGGCCTGCTCCCAGACCAGTCGCGACTTCATCGCCAGAAGAGCGCCAGTAGAATGATGATCGGCAGCGGGATGCCGAGCAGCCAGAGCAGGATACCGCGACCCATACCCATGGAATCCTCCGTGCGTGTTCACACCGTCGTCACGCGCTAACGTTGCCTCGTCGCGGATGGTTGCGGTGAGGGTGCGGACCGCTACTCCTGGGCTCCGACTGCGGGCAGCGGCAACGCAGCCGGCCATCCTCAGTTCCACGCCTCGAGGATCTGTACGGTCGTAGCAATCGTCAGCTGCTGCGAAAACCGCTGGCGGTACAGCGTCATCAGTGCGTCGTGCGTACGATCGCTCGCGCTGCACAGGGCATCGGTCGCGAGCACGAGACGGTAGCCGAGATCGAGCGCGGACATCACGCTCGCCAGCACGCAGACATCGGTCTCGCCGCCGCTGACGATCAGCGTGTCGACGGCCCGCGACTGCAGCCACGGAGCGAGCTTGGCGTTGCCGAAGGCCGAGTAGACCGCCTTGTCGCAAAGATGTCCCGGAGGCACGAGCGCTTGCAAGGGCGGTGCGAGCTCGAGCAGCCGCTCGTCGAGGTTCTGCTGGGTCATGGCGCGCCAGCGCCTGAAGTAGTCCTGCCAGGCGCCCGGCATCTGCTCGGGCTGACGGGGCGGGATGAAGCGGCTGAATACCGTCCGCTCGGGATGACGGCGGGCCAGCGCCGCGACCTGCGGCAGCACGCGATCGAACCAGGGCACGCACCACGGGCTGCCCGGTTCGCCAAACAGGCGCTGCATGTCGACGGCAAGATGGACTGCCGCCTGCAGGCGAAGCGCGGCCATGTCAGCGGCCGGGCGGACGGGCGGCGACCGGCAGGACGAACCACAGCCCGGCCAGCACGACGAACATGCCGAGGCCCGCGATCAGTGCCGGGACCATGTCCTTCAGGATGATCTTACCGATCAGGTAGGTGTCGATGGAAATGCCGATGGTGAAGGGGACCATCGACCAGCTGAGCAGCCGCGACGACATCTTCACGAACCGCTCGCTGACGATCCGCCGCTCGACATGACGGTGGTAGGCCGCGGGCGCCAGCATTAGGCCCATGGTGAGCGCGACCAGCAGGAACGCGGCAAAATGCAGAATCTGCTCGCCCATGCTGAAGTGCTCGAAGCGCTGGTTGAACACGGCCATCAGCTGGAATCCCAGAATGGTCTGCACGCCCGGCAGCAGCATGCGGGCCTCGCCGCCGACCTGGGTCGACGCCTCCTCGAGTGTCTGCCGGTGAATCTCCATCGTCATTGGCCGCGCTCGAATTTTTTCGCCCCGGCCTTGAGCAGCTTGTGCGCGCGGCGCGGCCCTTTGCGCCCCAGCACCTCGAGCTGCTTGCCGTTCAAGCCGGCATAGTGGCTGAAGAAGGATTCGATCTCGTCGAGCATGTGCGGACGAAGATCGTCCAGGGTGTGGAGATGACCATGATCGTGCGCATGCGTCGCGACCGCGAAGAAGCGGTCGTTGCGCTCCCACTTCTTCTCCTTCTCGTGGCGCTGGCGGATCTCCAACACGCCGATCAGCCGCGCCGTCACCACCGTGCCCGGCGGCACGCCGTGGTCGAGGAACAACAGCACGTCGAGCGGATCGCCGTCGCCGCCCTCGGTCGAGGGAAAGAATCCGAAATCGTACGGAAAGGACAGGCCCTCGCCGAGCACGGTGCTGAGCCGCAGCGCGCGGCATTGGGCATCGTATTTGTACTTGTTGTGGCTGCCCTTGGCTGTCTCGACGACCACGGTGATGTCGCCGGTCTGGCGGTCCTGCAGCGGCAGGTCGAGCAGCGTAGGCGTCGATTTTGTGGAGCGACCCATATCTCGATAACGGGCGCTTGCGGACAATGTTGCAGCCGGGTCGGAGCCCCGGTCGTTCAGAGCGCTGGTGGACCTTTGCGGAGGACCGGCAATGCACGACGAATCGGAGAAGAACAAGGCGGCCTCGCGACGGTCGGTGGTGGCTGGCGTGACCACCGGCTTGGCAGCCGGTTTCGCTGCGGCGAATGCGGTCGGCCAGCCGGTCAACCAGGCCGCCGCGCCGCCGACCCAGCCGGGGCATCCGACCCTCAAGGACCCGGTCGATGAGTACCCCAAGCCGCCGTTCCAGAAGCAGCACCAGGACTGGCCCGGCCTCACCAGCAAGATGACGCCGCGGCCCGACCATGGAGAGCAGAGCTACAAGGGCTCAAACCGGCTGCTGGGCCGCAAGGCGCTGATCACGGGCGGCGATTCGGGCATGGGCCGCGCCGCCGCCATTGCCTTTGCGCGCGAGGGCGCCGATGTCGCGATCAACTACCTGCCGCCCGAGGAGCCGGATGCGCAGGAAGTGGCGCTGCTGATCCAGGAAGCCGGCCGCAAGGCCGTGCTGCTGCCGGGCGACATCCGCAGCGAGGCCTTCTGCACCAAGCTGGTGGACGATGCGGTGCGGTCGCTGGGCGGCCTCGACATCCTGGTCAACAACGCCGCGCGCCAGGTGGCGCAGAAGTCGATTGTCGACATCTCGACCGAGCAGTTCGACGAGACGTTCAAGACCAACGTCTATGCGATGTTCTGGATCACCAAGGCAGCCGTGCCGCATCTCAAGCCCGGCAGCACGATCGTCAACACAGCGTCGATCAACGCCTACGATCCGTCGGAGGTGATCATCGACTACGCCGCGACCAAGGGCGCGATCATGATCTTCACCAAGGGCCTGGCCAAGCAGCTCGCCAGCAAGGGCATCCGCGTCAACGCCGTGGCGCCGGGGCCGGTGTGGACGCCGCTACAGGTGACGGGCGGACAGACCGAGGAGAACCTCGCCAAGTTCGGCCAGGACACGCCGATGGGCCGTCCCGGCCAGCCGGCCGAGCTGGCGCCGCTCTACGTCCTGCTGGCGTCCGATGAATCGAGCTACTCGACCGGCCAGGTCTTCGCGGCCGTCGGCGGCAAGGGCGGGCCGTGATTCCTGCCGGAAAGTTCAGCGCTTCAATCGCTTCTCGATCGCCTCGTGCCTTGCCAGCAGCTTGTGGGCGCGGTCGACCACCGGGATATCGATCATCTTGCCGTCGACCGAGAAGGAGCCGCGGCCTTCGGCCTGCGCCTGCTTGTCGGCCTCGATCAGCTTCCTCGCGTAGGCGACTTCATCCGGCTTCGGCGTGAAGGCCTCGTTCAGGGCCGCTACCAGCCCGGGATGGATGCAGGTGCCGCCCGAGAAGCCGAAGCGCCGCGCCCGCTCGGCGCTCTTCCGGTAGGCCTCCGGAGCGGAGTAGTCCGCGACCGTCCCCAGGATGCCGAACATGTTGACGCCATGCGCTTGCGCTGCAAACGCCACCAGCCGCTTGGGCAGCTCCAGCGTCTCGTCGCCCGGCACCGAGCCGGTCGCGAGCGCGAAGTCCTCTCCGCCAAGCATCATGGAAATCACGCGCGGGCCGTGCTCGGCGATGTCGTGGATCTGCGACAGGGCGCGCGGATTCTCGATCATGGCGCCGAAGCCGATGCCGCCCACGGGCAGGCCGCGCTCCTTCTCGAGCTCCGTCACGACCTCGTCGAGCAGCCGCAGGTGCTGCACGCTCTCGGTCTTGGTGATGAACAGCGCCGACAGGCCCGGGAGAACCGCCGCCTCGATGTCCTGGACAGCGAGCCGCATTGGCCGGTTGATGCGCACCGCGACATCGGCGCCGCCACGCGCCACCTTCTTCATGGTCTCGGCCAGCATCGCCCGCGCCTCGGGCTTCTGCGCCGGCTGCACGCTGTCCTCGAGATCGACCAGCACGCAGTCGGCGCCACGTTCGTGCGCCTTGTCGATGAACTTCGGCACGTTGCCCGGCACGTACAGGATCGAGCGCCAGACGGGCGGCGTCGGCCGCATCATTTGATCACCCCCGCCTGCTTCAGCTTGGCGTACTCGGCCGTGCCCAGCACGGGCTTGAGCAACGCCTCGTTGTGCTCGCCGATCTTCGGCGCCTGGTGCTTCAACGCGCCGGGCGTGCCGGACAGGCGCGGCACCACGGGATGCGTCGGCAGCTCGCCCATCTCGGTGTCGGGGATCTCGATCAGCGCCTCGCGCTCCAGCACGTAATCGTCCTGGGTGATCTGCGAGATGTCGTAGACCGGGCCGATGGTGACGCCGGCCTCGTCGAAGTACTTGAGGTTCTCGGCAAGATCGCGGGCGCCGATGAACTCGCCGATCATGCGGTCGAGCTCCAGCCCGTTCTTCACCCGCTCGATGTTGGTCGCGAAGCGCGGATCCTTCACCAGCTCGGGCCGGCCGATCTTCACCAGCACGCGCTCGGCCATGCCCTGGGTCGAGGCCGAGAGGCAGACCCAGTGGCCGTCCTTCGTCTGGTAGACGTTGCGCGGGGCGGCGTTGGTCGAGCGGCTGCCGGTGCGGACCTTCACCTCGCCCGTCAGCTTGTAGTTGGCGGCTTGCGGGCCCAGCATCGAATAGAGCGGGTCGAACAGGGGCAGGTCCATCACCTGGCCCTGGCCGCCGTTCATCTCGACCTCGCGCAGCGCGACCATGACGGCGCCGTAGCCGTTCAGCGCCGCCATGCAGTCGGCGAGGTACATTGGCGGGAGCACGGGCTCGCGATCGGCAAAGCCGTTCATCGAGGCGAAGCCGGAATAGCCCTCGATCAGCGTGCCGAAGCCCGGCTTGTGGCGGTAGCGGCCGTCCTGACCCCAGCCCGAGATGCGCACGATGATCAGCTTGGGATTGATCGCGTGCAGATCGGCGGGCGCGAGCTGCATGTCCTCCAGCACGCCGGGCCGGAAGCTCTCGACCAGGATGGCGGCGGTCTTCGCAAGCTCGCGCACGATGGCGCGTCCGGCATCGGAGCGCAGGTCCAAGGCGACGCTCTTCTTGTTGCGGCTATAGACCTTCCACGCAGTATCGACGCCCTTCACCTTCCAGCCGCGCAAGGTGTCGCCCTCGGGCGGCTCGACCTTGATCACCTCGGCGCCAAAATCGGCGAGCTGGAGGGTGAGGATGTTGCCGGCCACCAGGCGCGACAGGTCGACGACGCGAACCCCGTTCAGGGGGCCGCGCGCGTCGGGCGTGAAGTTCTTTTTTGCAGGTTTTTTTGCAGGCATTTGATGCAGCCAATGGTGTCATCCCGAGGCCGAAGGCCGAGGGACCTTTACTGATCCGGAAAGGTCCCTCGCTGCGCTCGGGATGACAAGGTGCGTGTGGCAATGTCCTGCGTCAGCTAGCCAACGTGCTTGGCGAACAGGGCCATCGTCCGCTCCATCGCCTTCTTCGAGGCCGCCGCGTCGTAGCTGCCGCGCTCGTCGCAGTGGAAGCCGTGGTCGGCCGGATAGTCGAACACCTCGACGTTGGGATGCAGCTTGCGCAGCTCCTCGACGTGCGCCATCGGGATATGCATGTCCTTGTCGCCGAAATGCATCTGGGTCGGGATCGAGGTCTTCTCGTTCTTCAATCCATGGATGCCGCCGCCGTAATAGGCCGAGACCGCATCGGGCTTGAGCCGAGTCGCGGCCAGCCAGGCGATCGTGCCGCCCCAGCAATAGCCCGTCACCGCGACCTTCTTCGCTCCGCGCTTCTTCAGCTCCTGGATCGCCGCGTCGGTGTCCTGCACCGCCTTGTCGGTGAAGCCCGGGCTCATCACGTAGCCGCGGCCCTCGGCGATCGTGTCCGGCGTGTAGCCGAGCTCGATGCCGGGCTTGATGTGGTCGAAGTACCGGGGCGCCAGCGCGATATAGCCGTCGGCGGCGAACTTGTCGGTCACCGCCCGGATGTGGTGGTTGACCCCGAAAATCTCCTGGATGACCACGACGCCACCTTTGGCGGAGCCCTTCGGCGTGGCGAGATAAGCGCCGATTTCGCCGGCTGCAGACTTAAGGCGGATATCTTCACCCATGAAAAACCTCCCGGTTGCGGGCCGCATCTGACATGGTAATCGGGGCCCGTTCAACCGTCAGGCTCGCAGTGCGAGGCCTAAGCAGGAAGCGATGTACATTCCCAAGCATTTTGAAGGCGAAGAGGCGCAGGGCCGCGAGATCATGCAGGCGCACAGTTGGGCGCTGCTGACCACCGCCGACGAGGCAGGTGTGCCGGTCTGCACCCATCTGGTGCTGCAGTGGGAGGACGACGGCAGCCCGCACGGCAGCCTGATCGGCCACATGGCGCGCAACAACGACCACTGGAAGCTGTTCGCCCGCGGCGTGCCCTCGCTCGCGCTGTTCTGGGGCCCGCATGCCTACGTCTCGCCGACCTGGTACGCGCCGGGCCCGAAGGTGCCAACCTGGAACTACGTCACCGTGCACGCCTATGGCCGACCGCAGATCATCGAGGCGACGCCTGCCGTGCTGATGGTACTGACCAAGCTCGCCAAGCAGTACGAAGGCAGCGGCACGGAAGCATGGGGATTGGGCCGCCTGCCGCCGGGAAACGCGGCGGAGCAGACCAAGAGCATCGTCGCTTTCCGCATGCCGCTCGAGCGCGTCGAGACCAAGCTGAAGCTCAGCCAGAACCGCGACCTCGAGGACCGCCATCGCGTGATCGCCAAGCTCGAGGCAAGCGAAAGCCAGGACGCGCAGGCGACGGCAGCTTGGATGAAGCGGGTGCTGCCCTCATAGGGAACGGAAAACAAGAAGGAGGAAGGCGGCTGTGGATCAGCGCGCCGCCGCCTCGAGCGCGCTGCCGGCGTCGTTCACATGGTCGAAGTCGCCGCGTAGTGCCTTGAGCGCGATGCGCTCCAACTCGATCTCGCGGGCGGTGCGGACGCCCAACCGGCGCAACAGCGGCACCGGCGGGCACCAGCCTTGGACTGCGTGCTGCAGCAGGAACGCCGCGACCACCATCGACAGCCGGTGCCAACCGGTAAGCAGGCCGATCAGGCTGAAGGTGGCGGCGTTGGCTTCGAGCAGCCGCTCGATGTCCCATTCGGTGTCGAGCTGGCGTAGCCGGCCGTCAATGTCTCCCCGGTTTGCCGCGTAATGCAGCACCCGGCGCGCGGTCGCATCGAGAATCCGGTCGTTGACCGCGCGATCGGTATGGTCGGGGACTCGACGTACGGTGTTGGACAGCATCCGGCCCTCCTTGCTGGCCTCCTACCAGCAACGCGGTGGGACAGAGCCGGGATGCGTCAGCCGTCGATCACCGCCATCGCGTCCATCTCGAACAGCCAGGTCGGCTGGGCGAGGCGCGGGACGTAGATGAAGGTGCTGACCGGCGGGTTGGTCGTGTCGATGTAGCGGTCGCGGATGGTGCGGTAATTGGCGCGGACTTCGTACGACACGGTCTCGACGCAGTAGTTGTTGATCTTCACCAGGTTCTTGAAGCTGCCGCCCACGCCTTCGAGCGCCCGGCCGAGATTCTGGAAGACCTGCTCGACCTGGGCGTCGAAGTCGCCGGCGCCGACCAGCTTGTCGTTGACGTCGTGCGGCACCTGGCCGGCGAACAGGACAAGCCTGCCCTTGGTGATCTCGCAGACCTGGCTGTAGCCGCGTGCCGGCAGGGTGGGCGGCGTGAACAACTTGACGGTCATGGGCTCCTCCCGAAAACTTCGCCGACTGTAGCAAAAGAAAAGACGTCGTCGGAGGAGAGGCCATGTATCCGGGCAAGCAGGCTGCGCTGCATCCCGACCGTGCGGCGGTCGTCATGGCCGGCAGCGGTGAGACGCTGACCTACGCCGAGCTGGAGGCGCGCAGCAACCGGCTGGCCCATCTGCTGCGCAAGCGCGGGCTGGGGCGGCTCGACCACTATTCGATCTACATGGAGAACCACCTCCGGTACGTCGAATGCTGTGCGGCGGGCGAGCGCTCCGGCCACTACTACACCTGCGTGAACTCGTTCCTCACCGTCGAGGAGCTGGCCTACATCCTGAACAACAGCCAGTCGAAGGTGCTGATCACTTCGCAGGCCAAGCGCGAGGTGGCGCTCGGCGCGTTGCCGCTCGCCCCCAAGGTCGAGCTGTGCCTGGTGGTCGACGGACCCGGCGAAGGCGACAAGGTGCTGAACCTCGAGCAGGCGACCGCAGGCCTGCCGTCGACGCCGATCGCCGACGAGTCCCTCGGTACCCCGATGCTCTACTCGTCGGGTACGACCGGCCGGCCCAAGGGCATCCTGCGGCCCTTGCCAGCTGAGCCGCCGGCCCATCACCTGCCGATCTTCGATTTCCTGCTGAAGCTCTGGCAGTACCGCGACAAGATGATCTACCTCTCGCCAGCGCCGCTCTACCACTCGGCGCCGCAGGCGGCGGTCGGGCTGACCATCCGCAGCGGCGGCACCGCGGTGATCATGGAGAAGTTCGACCCCGAGCAGTATCTCGCGCTGGTAGAGAAGCATCGCATCAGCCACAGCCAGCTCGTGCCGACCATGTTCTCGCGCATGCTGAAGCTGCCCGAGGCGACGCGGCGCAAGTACGACCTCTCCTCCCTGGAGATCGCGATCCACGCCGCCGCGCCCTGCCCGGTACAGGTCAAGGAACAAATGATCGAGTGGTGGGGCCCGATCATCCACGAATATTACGGCGCCACTGAAGGGCTGGGCTTCACCGCCTGCAACTCGCAGGAATGGCTGGCGCATCGCGGCACGGTCGGTCGCGTGCTGGCGGGCAAGCTGCATGTGTTCGACGACGCCATGAACGAGCTGCCGCCTGGCACGCCCGGCACCTTGTGGTTCGAGACCGCGACGCCGTTCGAGTACTTCAACGACCCGGAGAAGACCGCCGAGGCGCGCTCGGCCGACGGTACCATGAGCACGGTCGGCGACGTGGGCTATGTCGACGGCGACGGCTATCTCTACCTGACCGACCGCGCGACTTTCATGATCATCTCGGGCGGCGTGAACATCTATCCGCAGGAATGCGAGAACCTCCTGATCACCCATCCCAAGGTCGCCGACGCCGCGGTATTCGGCGTGCCCAACGTCGATCTCGGCGAGGAGGTGAAGGCGGTGGTGCAGCTGATGCCCGACGTCCCTCCGTCACCGGCGGTGGCGGAAGAGCTGATCGCTTTCTGCGGCCGGCATCTCGCGCGCCAGAAGGTGCCGCGCTCGGTCGACTTCGAGCCCGAGCTGCCCCGCCTGCCGACCGGCAAGCTCTACAAGCGCCTGCTGCGCGACCGCTACTGGGGCAACAAGACGAGCCGGATCGTCTGACCATTGGACCGCGCCACTCCGGTGACGCTCAGATGCATGAGCGGCACTGGAATCGCCGCGATCCGCTGAGCCTAGAACATATTCCGTCCGGCCAGAATCGGCCGGACGGAATATGCCTGCTGCAACAAGTATCGCCCGTGCGCGGATTTCCGTTCAGATGGAACCGCGCCTGTTGGTCGATGGAAGGGACAACCGTGCGGGCGCGGTTCCATCTGAACGGAAATCGCTCTAGCAGGTTGTTGAAGAAGTCGTCGTATCGGACCGAAGAAGATGATTCACTGATCTCGGTAGCTTGCGGGAGTTGTTGTGATGCGCGGCTCGGATGAGCGAAGTGGGTCACTGTTCAGCTACGTCGACCTTGAGGGTCGAGTTCGCCGAGACCATCC
>DATGMK010000013.1:0-78510 GCA_035293665.1 Reyranella sp.
TCGCTCGGTGATATGGCCCAACTACAGCCAGGAGCACCCTTGTCACTGCAGGGTAACGCCCATTCATGTTGTCCCGCACTCGACTGATGAGCATCATTGCAAGACGCTGCTGATATGGCGTCATTCCGTCCGCTTCGTCCGAGAACATCGGAAACGCTTTACGAAGCAACTCTATCGCCATCATCCAAAATATATCTCCGTGACCTTTGAAGTTGTTGGAGATGCCCGCGATGCCCTCATAGGCGATTTCCGCCAGAGCCCCCAACGTATCCTGAAAAAAATCCACAGAACGCCCTCTGGCGAACAGATGGGGGTAGAAGGCAGGGTCCGCGGCTCTTTCAAAGTGGCGGCCCCATTCTATGGAGCTTTCGAAGCATCGGCTGATGGCCATCGCCAGTTCGTAGTCGCGTGCATCTTGCCTCTGAAGAGCTTCGCACTCTCTTCCCAACGTCTCGTAGAATTGTCGTGCACTGAACAATGCTTGAATATGGTGAAATGCTTGCTCTTCCACCACGGTATGCATTGTCGCTTTGAAGGCAGCATTGAAGCGACGGACCACGCTTTGTGTAACGCTCCGCTCACGTGAGAACAGCCAATCGTATGGATCGAAGCTGCTAACGATGTGCAGCGAACCAAATATGCTGCGCGTCAGAAACGGTGCAGTGCCGAAACCGGTATACCCGGTTTCCCTCACCATAATACTCTCGTCATCGAAGACTGCCTGATATGCGATCTCTCGAACAAACTGTTGGGCCGCAGTCGCATGGAGCCGTTGCTCATCAAGCTCACGGAGCATCTCTACGACGGCCCATGGAGTGCGTCGCACCAGCGTCCTGCAAAACTGTGGGTCGGCCAGGAGCTGCAAGAGGCCCCACGCATGCGATCCTCGCGTGATCTCGTCCCGGTGAATGAATACCCAGAAGGCCGTCGCATATTCACTAGGCCGCTGTAGTATCTGGGATGCTTTCATGAGCCGTGGCAATGCTCGTAGTAGATCTCTAACGTAGTCCACGTGATCCGCTTCTGTTGCGGCCGACATGAGCCGCGCGGACGCGCCGCAAAACTGGATCATGTTGTAACGACCGACCGTTGCTGGTCGGGAAACAACCCAAGCTATTGTGCCGTATGCACCTATGAATATTAATGCCGCGAGCAATTCCCATACTATTGCGAAGCCCCATGGGCCATAGTGGAGCAACGGAATATGGGGAACGAGCGATGCCACGAGCACCACCCCGGCGCCTACAAACACCGCTCCGTACAACATGCTCACAGAAAGGCGGTGGGCTTCCAATCTAAGCTGAAGTATGGGGCGCAGTAATTGCTGAACCGCGACGGTGAACGCCAATGCGCTCACAGCCTCGCCCAGACTAAAGTAGACGCTATACGGCGATCCCGGTTTGTACGCGCATTCACCCAGGAACTGCAGGCCTAGGCAATAGTTAGTCGGGTCCGCCATCGCTCGTCTACAATCCCTTCCCGTACGCCCATCATGGCTCGGTGGCCATCACCTGCTCAAGTTCATTGACGCGCATAGCTTGTTCATATTGAGGGGCCACCATTGCAACGGCCAACCGGTAGGCATCCTCGGCTTCCTATAGCCGGCGGGCGTGCGAGGGGTCGGTGGGTGATGAGGGCGGCCCGTACCTCCCTCGATCTGCCTGATACCTCACTCGCTTTGGCCGCCGCTGTTCTGGCTTCAGCAGCGGCCACGAGCTTGGATGTGAAGTCCTGCCGCGTCATGCAACCTTACCCATCTTCGAGCGAGCCATCGCAAGCTGGTACGCCTGCCACAGCCGCACGCGCGCCGCGACGCTCTCCGTCGCGCCAGACTTGGCGAGGAATTCCCGCGTCTCCTCCGACATGCCGGCCAGCCAAGGCTTCATCTGCGCCGCCGCTTCCTGCCATCCCACTTTGGTCACGCGAGCGAACGCAGCGGATTGCTCAAGATAGTATTGCTTCGCGGCCGCCTCGTCGCCCGCGTTGCTCAACGCCTCGAAGGCGTCGCTGCTGGCAATCATGTCCTCAGCGAATTGGCGGCCGACCGCCTTCGGGACCGATAGCTTCGACATGATGGAGCGGAGTGAGGCTTCCATGGCAGGGAGATCGTTGTTGAGATAGCCGAAGCGGTCGCTAACGTTATGGCCGACCCACAGGCCGTTAAGCTCGTACTCCTCCGGCTTCACGCTGGCCAAGGTGCTGCCGTCGAAGGAACGCTCCGCCTCGGTGCGAGTGTCCGCGATAGGTTGCTCGGCCGGTGCGCCAGCGCCAGCGAGCGCCGCTTCCAACACGGCAGGATCACCGCTCCAGAACTTGCGCAGGTTGTCAGCGAGCGCCGCCGTCTGCTCGGCCGTGAAGCGCGGCAGGCCCGTGGTCGGGTCAATATCAAGGCCAGCGTCGCGTTGCTCGCGGCGGATGGGAACCGGCGGCGGGTCTGCCTTCGGCGTGGTGCCATCCGCCTTGGGCGTGGCGTTGCCGTTGTCCGGTTCCACACGCTCGCTGGGCTTCGCGCCATAGCCGTAGCGTGCAAGCGTCTCGGTCGGATCGAGGCCACGGGCGCGCATCTGCTCCGCGAATGCGTTGGCCGTCTCGGCGGATACTACCGAATGCTCGGCGTCGTGGCCGGTATAGGTGACTTCACTCATTTTCCATTCTCCAATGTTCTTCGGGTTACATGCGATGGCCGGCTCGGCCGCTCGCGTTATCTCGGGATGCGCGCAAGTCCGGCAACACCGCCCACAGGTTCGTGCGTGTTGTCGTAGTCGGTGAACTGGTACGTGCCGGCGGCAAGGTCCACGACGGTCTGGTATGGCGTGGATAGGTCCGTGCTCTCGACGGGGTTCCCCCACTCGTCATTCTGGGTGACGTTGCTGCCACCGAGGCCAACGAGTTGCAGGGCGAGCTTGCCCGATGTGCCGAGCATGGTGACGCTGTACTTGCCGCCCTTTAGCTCAAATGCGGGCGACGGCCCGGATGTGATGCCGCTAAAGCGGACGGCATCGGTTGACGAGACTGACATTGCATTTACTCCTTGCTGCCGGCGGTAGGATCGAAGTCGGTCACGGTGCCGGCGCACTGCGACAGACGTTTCTCGTTGTCGTTCGCCGCACGCTTCCTGATCGCGGCGACTTCCTTCTCCATCAACCGCTGGCTGGCCCGAGCTATGCCGCGTTGGTCGTTGTACCAATTTGGGTACTTCAGCCAGAGGAGCCGCATCGCGTGGCGCTGTTCAGCGGCTTGGATTTCAGATTTCAACGTCATGGGTTTCTCCTTTAATCACTGGTTAAGGTGAGTTCCCGGTCGATAGCCGGCGGATTTCAACTCATCGGAATTTTCGCGCGCGGGCGCGGCCGGCCCCACCCCGCCCCCACCCCCGGTCTTTGGCCGACGC
Organism: Reyranella sp.; assembly: GCA_035293665.1. Lineage (GTDB taxonomy): Bacteria > Pseudomonadota > Alphaproteobacteria > Reyranellales > Reyranellaceae > Reyranella. The sequence goes on from DATGMK010000013.1 coordinate 3,392, forward strand.
GCAATCGCAGCCATGGCGCGAGCAACGCCGGGCGGGCGTGGCCGATATGGTGCGCCGCTTGGGCGCTCGCCAACGTGGTGCAGGCAAGCGAGCGAGCCGTTTAACCGGGCTGGGCGAGCGGGATGCAGGCTGCGGGCAGCGGACGAGCGCGCCGTTTAAACGTGGTGGTGATCGCCACGCTGATACAACCGACACAAAAATCCCGGTTGATTGTGAGCCGAAACGGTGAAGCGAAGCACTTATAAGATTGCCTGACGAAGGACAGTCGAATATAAAGGAGATGCCAGTGTTACCAGCGCTGGCTTGTTCCAACCGTTGATCTTGTGAGGCAAGACAATGCAATCGTTCGATACCCGCGAGGAGTGGATGGCCGCCGCTGTAGATCGCATGCGGCCCCTGTTTGCGCTCCATGGCGCGACAATCCCGAGCAACGTCAAAGTGTCCTGTGGCTTCCCATTCGGCCGCCGGGGCATCACATCGCTGGACGCCATCGGGCAGGCTTGGCCGGCGGTCCTGTCGCGAGGCAACCACATTGAATTGTTCGTCTCGCCCGTGCTGGACGATGGCGCTCGCGTCGCTGACGTGCTGGCGCATGAGTGCGTCCATGCCGCTGTGGGCAATGAGCACGGCCACGGGCCAGTGTTCCGCAAGCTCGCGGAGGCTATTGGGCTGACGGGCAAGATGACTGCCACGGTCGCAGGCGATACGTTCAAGGCATGGTGGGGCGCTACAGGCATCGGCCTTGGCGTCTATCCCCATGCTCGCCTCAACGTGCTCATTGAGCGCACCGCGCCCAAGGGCAAGCCCAGCGGTCCCGTTACGCCGCGTGATCCTACTGGCCGTGGTGGCATCGTGTACCGGCCGGACACGACGCGTCAGATCAAGGTGCAATGCCCGCGCTGCGCAGAGGCAGGCGAGCCGTACATCGTGCGCATGAGCCGCACGACGTTTAACCGTGGCGCGCCTATCTGCCCCATCCACAACCACACCATGGAGGCGTGAGCCATGGCCACAACGAACAGCCGCCCCATGGCGTCCGGCCATGGGGGCAAGCGCGGTCAAGCCAAGTATGTGAGTTACCTGCGTGTCTCCACAGCGCGCCAGGGCAAGAGCGGCCTTGGCCTCGATGCCCAGCGCCAAACGATCAAGGATTTCATCAACGGCAATGCCGTGGTGGTTGCCGAGTACGTTGAGGTTGAGAGCGGCAAGAACGATGAGCGACCGAAGCTCCAAGAAGCGCTGCATCGCGCGAAGGTCACGGGCGCGACGCTGATCGTTGCCAAGCTGGACCGCCTGTCCCGTGACCTTGCGTTCCTCGCCAACCTGCAGAAAGCCGGTGTCCGCTTCATTGCGGCCGACATGCCCGAGGCGAACGAGTTGACCATTCACGTCATGGCAGCGCTGGCGCAGCACGAGCGGAAGATGATCAGCGACCGGACCAAGCGGGCGCTGGCGGCGGCCAAGAGGCGCGGCGTGGTCCTGGGCAATCCCAACGGCGCTCGCGCGCTCCAGCGCGCCGGCAAGGGCAACAAGGATGCCGTGGCCACCATCAAGGCCAAGGCGGATGAGTTCGCGCAAGACGTGCGCGTCGTGATCGAGGACATTCGCGGCGAAGGCATCACGACGTTGGAGGGCATCGCGGCCGAGTTGAACGCGCGGGAGATCACTACGGCGCGCGGCGGCCAGTGGTACGCCACGACAGTGAAGAACGTTCTGGAGCGCTGACGAGCGGCCACGGGGCAGTGTTACCAGCACCGCCCCATGGCCTAACCCACAGGTCTTGTGAGGCAAGACATGCAGGCTACCCACGGGCTTAGTGCGCCCGCTCGCGCTACTGCAAGCACAATCGGCCATGGGCTTAGCTCATCTTCACGCGCGGCACCGTGGCCATGATCTCCTCAGCGGTGCGCGTGCCCGGCAGTAGCGATGCCTCGTCCACTTCCGGTGCTTCTTCCACGCGTGGCAACGCAGCGCCGCCCATCACCGGCTCGCGCGCAATGTCATCGTTCGCCGCGCTCGGCTGATGGCCAGTAGTGGCGTAGTCGGACGGAATGCCACCGCGTGCGATGGTGGACGGCACATCGCCCACAGCGTCGCCCCGCAGCGCCACAATGGCGTGGTCGTGTGCTTCGCGAAGCTGGGCAGCGAGTGGCACCTGTGAGCCAGGATCATCCTTGACCATGATGCTCGCGGGCTTGCTGCCCGGCAGCGCGCCCAGCTTTCGGTCATGGGTGAGCCGGTGCATCTCGTTTGCCATGAGACGGTCGAGAACGCCGTGCTCCGTCAAGCTGCCGGGCGGCAGCGGGTCCGGCGCTGATACGCGCGCCTTGGCGCTGGCTTTCAGCAGCTTGTGCCGCGCCTCGCCTGCAGCCTTCAACGCCGTGGCCAAGTCATCGGCAGCGCGCTCTGCGGCCCGCAGGTGCATGGTGGCGGAGTGCACACGGCTCGCCCGTAGCGCGCTGGACTGCCTGCGGCCCTCAGCGGCCTCGCGCTCGCCTGCAGCGGCGAAGGCGGCCTCCAGGGCGGAGATGTCCGCCTTGGTCGCGATGATCTCAGCGGCGAGGCGATCACGATCCGCAGCGTCGCCCGTCTCGGCCCAGCGTAGGGCCGCGTCGGAGTGCTGGCGCTGGAGATCGGCCAAGCGCTCGCGGATAGGTTGGAGACGCGCCGCGACGGCGGCCGGGGTGGTGCCGGCGGCGGCCGGCGGTGGATTGCCGGTGATCGCACCGACGACGGTAGACAAGATGGACATGTTTAAACGCTCCTGGGTTGGGGATGGGGTTGCGCTCGGGATGCCGAGCAAGGGCCGGCGGGGTGGCTGGGGACGAAAGTGAGGAAGCGCTCACAATTACTGCGGCGCTGGGAGCTACTACTGAATTCAGGGGAGCCGGCCGAATGCCCCGAAGCCTCCCGAAGCCCAATGGATGCGGGCTTTTCGGCACGCGGGACCCTCCCCGCTTCGGCCAAGGAAGCGGGGGACGAGCCGCCCAGGGGGTTAATATAACCGCCGGTTAGTATGGTGCCCTGTCCGGTGCCGGCAGGAGAGCGCGCGCTTGACGGAGCGCTTGACGGGGACTTTTTCGCGGAACTTGACGCCCACTCGACGCCGCCAAGCTCGTCAAGTCCGGCGTCAAGCAGAAAAGCCCATAAAATCGGGCCAAGAGAGAAACCGCCGTCAAGCTCGTCAAGCATGACGCCAAGCAAGCCACAGCTTGACGGACGGTGAGAGAGCCGCAGGCTCTCACCACCGTCAAGTGGCCGTCGAGTAGAGGGGGAAGGATCACCCCATCCTGTGGCCGAGAGGGTCATAGCTCACCCTCCTTCCGGTCCGGGACGGTGCCCATCGTCGGCGGCTCCTGCCGCGCTGGCGGCAAGGTGCGCTCGGCCTTGGGCAGCAGCCGCCACCGATACCCGGCTGTCCGCCCCGCCCCCGCTTTAAAGCGTAGGTCCGCAGCATCGTCGTTCACGCGCATGCGGCGCACGAGCTTGCGGGCCTTGTCGAGCAGATCGGCCTTGCCACCGCTGACCGCCACGCGGCCTTCGGGAAATTCCGGGTCCCACACACGAGCGATTGCCCGCGCCAATTCCTCGGCGTCGATTGCCCTCGCCTCTGAGGTAGCGCCGGCACGTTCCAAGGCCCACTCGACGGTGACGCGATCCTGGTCCCGTTCGTCGGCCACCGCTTCCGCGCTGATCTCCTCCAGCACGAAACTCGAGACTGGCCGATTCTTCTTGTCCTTCCCGATTTCGATCAGCTTCGCCCGCAGGTGAATTTCGCGCCCCTCCTCGCCTTCCTTCTGCTTCGAGATGCTAACGGTGGCGTAGCGCGTGCCCTTGCGACGGCTCACTTGCAGGAACGTATCCACGTCCGCAAAGAAGCCGTACGTGCCGGCAGCGTTGGCATCATCGTCCGACGCGCTCTTGGGCGGATGCACTGCGACCATGACGACGCACTTAAATTCTTCGATCAGCGTCCGCGCGAGCGCCCACAGTTGTTGCAGGTTTTCGCGATCGTTTGCCGACAGGGCACCCAGAACACCGGCCGCATGGTCCAGAGCGACAATCTGGATAGGCTTGGACCGATGAAGGTCGCGCAAGTCGGCCATAAAAAGTTTGCACGCGGTCTCGTCAGTGAGCAGCGGCACCGTCTCGTAAATGTAGAGATCATCCGGCGCGGCCTTGCGGTCTGTAGTGAGTGCCACGACGCGCCGCTTCTTGAAGCCGCGTTTGCCTTCCACCGGAACATAGACTGTGCTGCCCGTCACCTCGGGCTTGCGAGTGGTGAATGCCGGCAAGCCAGTGGCAACCGAGTACAGCACCTCGCCAATGATGAAGCTCTTGAACGACTGCGACTTGCCGTTGACGGTGACGACCGTTTCCCGCTGCAGGAAGTCGTCAAACAACCATTCAACGTCTTCCTCTTGCTGCCAGTCACGATGATTGGTCAGCCGCTTCGCCAGCGGCTTGCTCGCCTCCACGGCCATGGCCTCTTGGAATGCCGCCGTCTTGCCGAATGTATCGGCAGCGGTGCCGGCGATGGCGTCAACGCCCGGCGCGTTCTGCGCGTGGTTCCATACGTTGTGGATCTTCACCTCAAGCCAGTCGCGGGTAAAATGCGGTGCCCACACGTCGTGCAAGAGATCGACCGTGCGCTCCTCGCTGACGCCGAGATCACGGCACACGGCGGCCACGGCATAGGTGCGATTGTCGCTACCGTCGCCCTCAACCGGCGGACCATTCTTCTCAAGCTCCGCCTTCACCGCAGAGATGGCGCGGTTAACGTTGGCGTCCACGTCCAGCAACACATCGCCCGATGCCTCGCGCGCGACTGACTTGCTGGCCAGCATTCGGCCAATCCACGGCGGCAACGCCACGATGGGCCGGTCGTGCTTCACCGTGTACGCCTTGCCGTTCACGATGGACGGCGGCACGAGCACATAGCCGCCCTGGCCTCTCGTATCGACGTGCGCCGCCAGCTTGCCGGCGCTACTGGCCAGCGAGCCCGCGAAGTAGATATGCCGCCCGCCGCTCGGCGTGCTGACTTCGTACGTCGGTTCGTACCCGCCGTTGGCAGTCAGCGCTTCAATCCATCCGCTCTCCCCGCCGCTGTCGATATCGACCACTGCCCAACCCGCATCCTCGGGGCACATGCCGATGTTGAAGTTGGGATTTTTGGTCCACCATGCGTCGATCTTCGCAAGTTCAGTCGTGGCATCATGAAAGCCATTGCCGCCATCCTCTTTCGAGATGGCAGGCCGCTTGCCGTTCTCCTCAACGGGAAAAATCTTGATACCAGCTTCGGCCAGATCGCGCGCATGGGCGTGCAGCCTGCTCGGCTTTATGTTGTCGTTTGCGTGAGCCGGCGCGGTATCTTCGGCCGACTTCCTATCGGGGGTCGCGGTCATCGCTGCCTCTCTTGGCCTCGCTCTCGACTTCCGCCATGAGCGCGTCGAGACGGCCGCGCAGGTAACGGAGCACGTCGGCTTGCGACAATGACCAGCCGCCCGGATGTCTTGAGAGATCGCGCGACAGGCTATCGGCCTTCGCCAGCCATTGCGTTACGTGCTCCTCCCAACCGGCCCGCATAGCTCCGAGCACTGGATTAACGGCCGGTCCTGGGCGTAGCCTCTCACAATTGCTCACGACTGATCTCCTTTCGATATGGTTGGCCTCTCCGTCACTGCGTTGAGCGCGCGCCGCGCCGTGTCCACGATGGCGAAGCACGCGCTCTCAGCGGCGGCAGGGTCCACAGGCCCGGTGTTGTGAATGAACCGGAGCACCGCGTTGCAGATGTCGGCCAAGGATGTGAGAGGCGCGGGGCGCGGCGGCCGATAGTCGGCGGCGTCGATCACGTCCCCCGTCTCGTTGACCACGAGCCTGCCATCGCGAAGTGCAGTGCGCACAAAGACGAGACTGCAGCCGGTCTTCACGGCGTACTCCGTCTGCGCACCCTTGCGGGGAAAATTGCCACGACAGTCCACCACGCGTTTGCCGCGACGATCTTCGAGTGTATGCATGACGAACGAACTCCTCCCCGCGCGAGCGTTGTGCTCCGCACGCGAGTGGACCGCCTACTCATGGGCCCGACGAATTTCAGATGATTGGGGGCGACCCGTTATCGGCATCGTGTGCCGGCAGCGTCGCTAACCGACCGAAGAGATAATCAACGAAAAATCGTTTGCAAGGCCCTCTCGATGAGCGCGGTATCTCTGCACCACGGCACGGACCTACCCGGCGTTTAAACGGCTTGTAGGTCGACGGCTAATCACCCCGAGGTACAGAGCGTTTAAACGTGGTTGTGAGGCTCACAAACTTGCAACCCGTCTCCCTTGGCGAGCGCGGCGGGCATCCCCATATGCGCCTCGCCGCATTGGCCGGCGCGCTCCGTCACCTCCACTGCGGACCGCCGCGCGCCATTCGGCCTCGCGCCCGGCTGCTGTCTTCCTTTCCAGCACCGGGCGCGCCCCTCTCCCTCAGTCGCGTAGAATGGCCCACACAGGGGGCGAGGCTTCGGCCGGTGCGGAGATGCCCGGCAAGCTGCACGTCGCGCTGCAGGGCCGGTTTCCGGCTCATGAAGATGAACCGATAGAGGGTCAGTTTGATTTCGCTCGGTCCGGCCTCCGATAGGCTTCGGTCCGATCAAGCAGCCGCCTCGACATCCTGGTGCGTCGCAGCGTCTCTTCGAACATCTTGCGGGTCATCGCGTCGGTCCCGAATTTCGCGGGAATCGACTTCTTGGACTTGACCTTACCCCTCTGGCCGCTGGCTGGCATGCCGGCCTCCTCAGGCTTCGCGAGTAGCTTCCCCCCGCCTGCGCACAACGTCATCCATCGACCAAAGTTTCAAGGCCGCCTCCGCAAAACTGACCCACTATCGATGAACCGGCCGGCTGGCCACGGCGCGCCGTCCATGTCAGCGTGGAAGCCAATGACGGTCGAGACGATGCCAGAAAAGATAGTTACTGAAAGTTACCTCTGCAGGGGAAACTGTAGGGAAACGTCCCTCGGCTCCATCTCAGCCGGAACCTCGAAATAACCAAAAAGGTCAACAAATGAAAGTACTTATCGAATATTGCGGCGCTTGAGGCTACAAGCCGCAAGCCCTCCGTGTGAGGGATAGCCTCCAGAAACAGGGCGTGGCCGACATCGAGCTGCGCCCCGGCAAGTCTGGTCAGTTCGACGTCACCGTCGACGGTGCGCTCCGCTATACCCGCGCCAAGACCGGTCGCTTCCCGACCGATGCCGAGATCGAGGATCTGCTGCCGTAAACCGTCGCCGACCGACGCCGGGCGTAGCGAGGCGCCGCGCGGGTTACCCCGCGCTCGGGACACGGTTATCCGTAGATTTCCCTGTTCACGCAACGCTCGACGATCGGCTTGCCGTCGAACACCGACAGGATGTTCTCCATGACGGCGATGGCCATGCGGTCGTTCGCTTCCTTGGTGACGCCCGCCATGTGCGGGCTCAGGATCACGTTCTCCAGGCCCAGCAGCTTGTTGGACAGATCCGGCGGCTCGCGCTCGAGCACGTCGAGGCCGGCGCCGCGCAGCTTTCCGGTGGTGAGCGCGGTGTAGAGCGCGTCCTCGTTGACGATGCCGCCGCGCGCGGTGTTCACCAGGAAGGCGTCCGGCTTCATGCACGCCAGCACCTCGGCATTGAACATGTTGATGGTCTCGGGCGAGCGCGGGCAGTGGATCGAGACGAAGTCGACCTTGGGCAGGATCGCCTTGAGGTCGGTGACCTTCTTGGCGCCGGCCTTCTCGATGTCGGCCGCCGGGATGTTCGGATCGAGCACGTACGTGTCCATCTCGAAGGCAACGGTGCGCTTCACCGTGCGCGAGCCGATGCGGCCCATGCCGACCACCAGGATCGACTTGCCGGCGAGGTCGACCGGCTGATCGGCGAGGCGCTCGTGCCACGCCGCCTCGCGCACCAGGCGGTCCAGCCGCTTGGTGAGGCGCGCCGAGGCCAGCAGCATGTACATCGCATGCTCGGCCACCGACACCGAGTTGGCGATGCCGGTCGTCATCAGCGGGATCTTGCGCTTGCTGAGCGCCGGCACTTCGACCTGGTCGAACCCGACGCCGAGCCGCGCCACCACTTCCATCACCGGCGAGGCGTCGAGCTCGGCCTGCATGTAGGGCGTGCCGCCCAGGGTCACCGCGTTCGCGTCGCCCAGCTTCTTGTGATAGGAGGCCGCGACGTCGGCGAGCGGCAGGATCTCGTAGTCGACATCGTCGCGCTTCTTCAGGATGTCGAGGCCCGCCTGCGGCATCCAGCCGACGACCAGGATCTTCTTGCGATTCTTGCCCGTGCTCATCGTTTCCCCTGCGGTGGTTGGTCCGATCCTAAGGCCCGCCGGTTCGGATCGCTAGGGCAGGTAGGTGAGCGGCAGCCGCGTGGTGGATTTGATCTCCTCCATGGCGAACATGGAGGTGACGTCGGAGAGCTCCACCCGGGCGATCAGCCGCTTGTAGAAAGCATCGTAGGCGTCGATGTCGGGCAGGGCGAGCCTGATCAGGTAGTCGATCTCGCCGCTCATGCGATAGCAGTCCATCACCTCGGGGAACGACGCCACCGCCTTGGCGAAGCGGCCGAGCCACTGCGCGTTGTGCTGCGAGGTGCGCACCGCCACGAATACCGTGACGCCGGCGTTCAGCGCCTTGCGGTCGAGGAGCGCCACGCGCGCACGGATGACGCCCCGCTCCTGGAGCCGGTTGATGCGCCGCCAGCACGGCGTGGTCGACAGGCCGACCCGGGTGGCGATCTCGGCCAGCGGCATGGCGGCATCGTCCTGCAGGCAATCGAGAATCTTCCGGTCGAAGGAATCGAGCGATATTTTCGCGGCCATTGGCGCTTCCGTGGAATGGAATGCTCAATCCTGCCGTTTTCCGTACGGAGCTTGCAACCCGTTTTCCGTCGCCGTCCGTACACTTGGGCCCATGTTGCGGCGCTTCACCGACCACCCCTCGTCGGTCAACGAGACCTACTTCCAGCACATGGGCGTGGCCTTCGGCTTCGGCGGGCGGATGCTGGTCGGCGGGCTGGCCTGCCTGGTGCACGGCCTGTTCCCCTGGCTGTGCACGACCCGCGGCAGTGATACCATCCGTGGCCTGCATCACAGCATGGTCAGCCATCGCGTGGTGCAGCCGGCACCGCCGGCGTCCTCGAGGGCAGTGGCTGCGGGAGACTGATCACCGCTTTAGGAACTCGCGCCGTACGCCCCGCGTTCTGAACTGAATGAAATGTCAGAATGGAGGGTGGGATGTTGCAAACCCCGGTGAAGATCGGCTTCCAGGGCGGCGAAGCCAGCGAAGCGCTGACGCAGATGATCAACGAGGAAGTGGAGCAGCTCGAGCGCGTCTACGGCCGCCTCACCTCCTGCCAGGTCACGGTGCGCGTGCCGGACAACCATCACCGCACCGGCTTCTACAGCGTGCATCTGCGTCTGGCGATGCCGGGCAACTACGACGTCGTGGTCGACCAGCAGTCCGACGGCGACGACCGCTTGACCATTCCCCAATTCGCCGTCAACGACGCTTTCCGGCGCGCCAAGCGGCAGATCCAGGATCGCGCGAAGAAGATGCGCGGCGACACCAAGACGCTGCACAAGCGGGTCGACCGGACGCTCGACGAACCCGAGCCCTAGCTAGGTCATCGGACCGCATGATCCGCGGTCCGGAAGAGCTCACTCGATCGCGGCCTCCGGCAGGGCGGCGGCGAGCGCTTTGCGCAGCGCGGTCGGCGAGGAGGCGGTCAGGTCCTTCGCGACCTCGTGACTCACCGCCTTCCGGACGCGCGGCGACAGCAGGGTGCGCAGCTCGCCGAGGCTGCGCTTGGGCGCCACCAGCACGATGCGGTCGAACTGCTTGGACGAGCACGCCTCGTCCAGCCGGTTGGCGAGCTCGGCGGTGAAATTGTGCTTCTCGAGCTTGTGCGGGTCGTGCGGCGATTCGAAGCCGCCGCGGCGGCCGTCGCGCGCCGAGCTGAAGCCGCGGCCGGGCTTGTCGGTCACCAGGTCGCGGTCAGGACGCCGCGCTTTGGGGGCCAGCATGTCGGCATCGCCGGCCGGCACCAGCTTCCGATGATCCTCGCTCTCCTTGAGGAAACGCGCCTTGGCGCTGTCGGCCACCACGATCAGGGTGCGCTGGGCTCGCGGCGCCATTTCGGGGGCTTGCGGAATCTTCGCCTTGCGGCGCGGCTTCATGACGGACTTGGTCATGAGGGACTTGGCCATTTCGCGCTCCTCTCGATGGTCAGCGGCGCGGCACCCCCTTCTCGTCGAGGCGCTCGCGCAGGAGGCCGATTCGATCGCCGCCCCAGAACAGCTCGCTGTCGAAGACGAACGTCGGCACTCCGAAAACGCCCGAGGCTTCCGCCTCGTTGCGCAGCCGGTCGTGCTGCATCCCACCCGCGCCGATCAGAAAATCCGGGAACCCGGCGGGCGCGCCGGCATCGATCAGCAGCGCCTCGACCGCGGCGACGTCCTCGGGATCGAACGCGCGCCGCCAGAAGCGGTCGAAGGCCATGTCGTGGTATCGCCGGAAGACGCCGTGCTGCTGCGCATAGAGCATGCCGGTGTTGGCCGGACGCGCGTAGTAGATCTTCTTCGGGCCCATCAAGGTCAGGCCCTGCTTGTTGGCGAAGCGGCGGGCATCCATGTAGGAGTAGCGCACCCGCCGCCAGTGATGCGGATCGCGCTGGTCGACCTTGCCCATGAAGTTGGCGACGTCGAGCGTATAGGGCCGCCACTGCAGGTCGATGTCGTAGTCCCGCTCCAGCTCGTAGGCCCCCGCCTTCGCGACGAAGGCGTAGGGACTTACGTAGTCGCTCCAGAGCGTGACCTCGGCGCTCATGCTCTCACGGACCGCGAGCTTCCCGCTCGCCCATGCTCATGGGCGCAGGATGCGCGCGGTCCATGCGACGTCACCGGGCATCCTTGCGGAGCTTCGTCTCGACCACGCGCGACCACAGGGTGGCACCGAGCGTGATGATCTCGTCGTTGAAGTCGTAGCTCGGATTGTGGACCTCGCAGCCGCCCTCGCCGCCGCCGTTGCCGATGTTGATGAAGGCGCCCGGCACCTTCTCCAGCATGTAGGAGAAGTCCTCCGACGCCATCACGAAAGGACCTTCGCGGTTCATGTTCGCCTTGCCGACGATCGTCTCGGCCACATCGGCGATGAACTGCACCGAATCGTAGTCGTTGACTAGCGGTGGGAAGGCGATGCGCACGTCGGGCTTGGCAGTGCCGCCCAGCGTCTTCGCGATGCCGGTCGAGATGGTCTCGATCCGCTCCTTGATCAGCGCCATCGTCTCCTTGCGGAAGGCGCGGATGGTGCCGCGCAGCACCGCCTCGTTGGGGATCACGTTGTAGGCGTCGCCGGCATGCATCTGGGTGACCGAGATCACCGCCGAATCGAGCGGCGCCACGTTGCGCGACACCACGCTCTGCAGCGCCGAGATGATCTGGGTCGCGATGATCACCGGATCGATGCCGCTCTCCGGCCGCGCGCCGTGCGCGCCCTTGCCGGTGATGTGGATGTCGAACAGGCCGCCGCCGGCCATCTGCGGGCCCGGGCGGATGGCGAACTTGCCGACATCGAGCTTCGGACGATTGTGCATGCCGAAGATCTGCTCGCACGGGAACTTCTCGAACAGCCCGTCCTTCACCATTGCTTCGGCGCCGCCGCGGCCCTCCTCGGCGGGCTGGAAGATGAAGTGCACGGTGCCGTCGAAGTTGCGCGTCGCCGACAGGTACTTGGCGGCGCCCAGCAGCATCGTGGTGTGGCCGTCGTGGCCGCAGGCGTGCATGCGGCCCTTGTGCTGGCTGCGATGGTCGAAGGTGTTGTACTCGTCCATCGGCAGCGCATCCATGTCGGCGCGCAGGCCGATCGCCTTGGGATTGTTGCCGACGCGGATGGTGCCGACCACGCCGGTCTTGCCGATGCCGGTGGTGACCTCGACGCCCCACTCCTTCAGCTTCTCGGCAACGATGCGGCTGGTGCGCTCCTCCTCGAAGCCCAGTTCGGGATGGGCATGGATGTCGCGGCGGATCGCGGTCAGCTCGGCCGCGGCGGCGGCGATCTTGGGCTCGATGTTGGCAGCCATGAAATCAGGTCTCCAGCAGGAAGGACGTCATTACACGCCGAAATTCGTCGCCATGCACGTGTGGATAGAAGTGCCCGCCGTCCGGCAGCACATAGGCGCGCGCATCGGGGATCAACCGTACCAATTCCTCGGTGAAGTAAAGAGGCGTCACCATGTCGTCGCGGGCGACGATTGCCAGCGTCCGGGAGCGCACGTTCTGCAGCTGGTCGCGCCGGTCGTGCGCCACGATCGCCGCGATGCGCGACAGCACGATCTCCGGCACCGGGATGGTCTCGTGCGCCCTGGCCTCCATCGCGGCGAGCTCGGCGTCGTGGTCGCGGATCCAGAACGGGGAGTTCAGCGCGAGCGCGCTGCCCTTCTGGTAGGCCGCCGGTCCCAGCTCCTTCAGGACCTGAGCGCGCACCTCGAACAGGCGGCGGAAGAAGGCGTCCGTCCTGGCCCAGGTGGCGCTCAGCACCAGCCGATCGATGCGTGCCGGATGCTCGATCGCCAGCACCTGCCCCATCGCGCCGCCGGTGGAATGGCCGCACCAATGGACCTTCTCGAAGCCCAGCGCTTCGATCAGCTGGAGCGCATCGTCGGCCATCTGCGCCACGCTGTAGGCGATGCGCGAGAGGGTGCTGCGGCCGGTGCCGCGGTGATCGTGCACGACGACGGTGAACCGGCTCGCGAGTTTCGCCACATTCTCACCCCACCATCGGCCGTCGCCGCCCAGTCCGGGCACCAGGAAAAGCGGGGGACCGTTGCCGTGCTTCTCGTAATAGAGTTCCGCACCGTCGCGCAGTCTGACGTGTGGCATTTGAGCCGTTGCTCCCTCGATGCGGCCGGATAAAGTCCGGCCGATGAAAGTCGAGCCGGGAGCAAACCGCAGGACGCGCCGATTGTCGATTGCCGCGATCGGCCTGACGGTGCTCGGCGCCTGCACGCTCGGGGCCTGCACGCACGGCACGCAGACAGCGAGCTGGACGCCGATCGCGCGCCCCTCGCCCGACGACCTCGTGCCGATGGGCATCTCCTACATCTGCGAAGGCCGCAAGGAAGTGGCCGTGGTCTATGCCAAGAATCGCGCGTCGGTCACATTCGAGAACAAGACGTGGCGGACCGAGTACCGGCCGACCGGCGGCGACGATTTCCGCTATGCCGACACCAGCGTCGAATGGCTGGGCCGCGACGATCTCGCCTCGCTGCGCGAGGCCGGCACCGCCCGGCCCCTCGCCTTCAACTGCCGGCCCGCGCGTCGGACGACCTGAGCGGCCGCACGACCTGATCGGGTCTCAGACGATCCGTGAGGCCGCAACCGGCGACCTCAGAGCGCTACCCAGGACGTCGAGCGCTGCCGCGAGGTCGGCCCGAGTCCGTGCCGCGCCGAGAGCAATGCGGATCGCATGCTCGGGCACCCCGTCGACAGCGAACGCGTCGCTGGTGACGACGGCAAGCCCCTGTCTCTGCACATGCGAGGCGAACTCGAGCCGCGTCCATGCCGCCGGCAGACGCAGCCAGACGTGATGTCCCTTGGGGTGCGCCGCATAGTCATGGCCGGCAAGGGCCTTCGCCGCGAGCTTCTGCCTCGAGGCCGCCTCGTTGGTGATGGCGGCAATGATGGCGTCGGCGCTGCCGTCGGCCAGCCAGCGCAGCGCGAGCGCCGTCATCAGCGGCACCGGCATCTGCGCCACCGTGCGCAGCGTGCTGGCGAGCAGCGCTGCCGCCGCGCGATCGGGCGTCAGCAGGAAGGAGATGCGCAGGCCGGGCGCGATGCACTTCGACAGCGTCGCCGCGAGATAGCTGCGCTCGGGAATCAGCGCCGAGATCGGCGTCTGTTTGGGATCGAGGCAGCCGTAAGCGTCGTCCTCGAACAGCAACAGGTCACGCTTGCGGATCGTCGCCGCGAGCTCCGCGCGTCGCGCCGGCGGCATCGTGAGGGTCGTCGGATTGTGGATGGTCGGGATGAGATAGACTGCCCTGGGCTTGTGCCGCCGGCAGGCCTCCTCCAGCGCGGCCGGAATCATGCCGTCGCGATCGTTCTCGACGCCAACCAGTCGCACGCCCGCGGCCGCCGCCGCCGATTTGACCCCCGGATAAGTGAACGGATCGCTCAATAGCGTGTCGCCGGGCTTCAGCAGCGCCAGCAGGAGACTCATCAGCACCGTCTGCGTGCCGGGGAAGATCAGCAGCCGGTCGGCCGCTGCCGTGCGCACGCGCTTGCGCAGCCAGTCCGCCGCGATGCCGCGGTCGGCCTCGCTGCCGCCGGCCTGCTGGTAGTTCAGGAAATCGGTGAAGCCGTAATCGCGCCGCAGCGCCTCCAGCCCGCGCGCGAGCCGGCCGTCGAGATCGGCCTCGACCGGCTCGGGCGGCAGGTTCATCGACAGGTCGAACGAGAGTCCGGCCGCCGCCGCCCGCGGCGCACGCACCGCGCTCTCCGCGACGAAGGTGCCCTGCCCGACCCGCGCCTCGGTCAGGCCGCGGCGGCGCGCTTCGTTGTAGGCGCGCGTGACGGTGGTGAGGTCGACGCCGAGCGCCCGGGCGAGCGCGCGATGGGTGGGCAACCGCTCGCCGCGATGCAGGCGGCCCGACGCTACATCGGCGGCCAGCGCCTCGACGATCGTTTCATAGACCGGTCCCCGCCGATCCCTGAGTGTAGGAGTCCAATCCATACAATATAAGCTCTTGCCCTTGATTGTATGGCTACTTGTCTGGATATTCAAGGCCGTACAGGAGGCCCTGATGACCCTCGGACTGGCTTTGAAGCGTGGATTTTTCGGCCGCTGCCCGAACTGCGGCGCGGGCCATCTGTTCCGGGCCTTCGTGAAGGTCGCCGACCATTGCGAGACGTGCAGCGAGCCGTTCCGCTACCACCGCGCCGACGACTTTCCGGCGTATCTGGTGATCGTGCTGGTCGGCCACATCGTCGTGCCGCTCGCGATGTGGATCGAGATCGCCTACAGCCCGGCCTATTGGGTGCATGCCGTGCTGTGGGGACCGCTGATCCTGGGCCTGGCGCTCGGGCTCCTGCAACCGATCAAGGGCGCGGTCGTGGCGCTGCAGTGGCGAACCGGCATGCACGGCTTCGCCGCGGCCAAGCTCGCCCGCTCCTAGCCGAAGGCGTCGAACAGCTCGGTGATGGCCTTGCGGTCGAG
The DNA here is from genome assembly GCA_035293665.1 of Reyranella sp. Lineage (GTDB taxonomy): Bacteria > Pseudomonadota > Alphaproteobacteria > Reyranellales > Reyranellaceae > Reyranella. The sequence goes on from DATGMK010000013.1 coordinate 18,633, forward strand.
TCCGGCGCGCAGGCAGGTCTCGAGCAGCACCCGCGCCTTCAGGGGATGCAGCCGGCCGCCCCAGATCAGCCCGGCGCGTCGCAGCTCGATCTCCGCGCTCGGCCCGCCATAGGTGTGGCGCAGCATAGGCCCGCCGGCACCGGCGCGCGGCGCGATCACCGTCGGCATTGCCTTGGCGAGGCGACGGACGTTGTCGGCCGACCGCTCCGTGATATGGCCGCCGCCCATCGCGGCAATCACCGCGCCGCGATAGCCCGCACGATCGGACGCCCCCAGCATCATCGACATCAGCGCTCCATCGTCGTCGAGCGCCATCCAGAACAGGGCGACCGGCGACGCCTTGCCGGAGACACCGGCGAACTTCTTGCGTGCCGCAACGGCCGCATCGCGCACCGGCAGCGAGAGCGGCACGACCCGATCCTCGACCAGCGCCGCCAGGGGCCCGGTCTGCGTCGAGGCGAAGGCGTTGAGCCGCGTCGGATGGACCTTCAGCACGTCGGCCGCGGCATAGACCTCGTCGAGCATCACCGCGAGCACGCCCAGCGCCCTGGCGTTCTTGCGCACCCACGCATCCGACGCGACCCGCACCGCGGCCAACAGGTTGCCGGCACCGTCGGGCGAGGTCAGCGATGGGTTGCGCATTGCGGCCGTGACGATCACGGGAACGTCCACGTCGAGCAGCAGGTCGAGCAGGAAGCTCGTTTCCTCCAGCGTGTCGGTGCCTTGCGTCACGATCACGCCGTCGGCCCTCACCCCGCGGACCTTGGCCGCCAACGCGTGGATCTGGTCGAACGACAGCGAATGGCTGCCCACGCGCGACACCGTCTCGGCCTCGATCTCGGCCAGGGTCTTGAGCAGCGGCACGGCGGCCACCAGGTCGTCGGCGCCGAGCCCCATCTGCATGGCGCCGGTCGAATCGGGACGCGTGGCGATCGTGCCGCCGAGGGCGAGGATATGGATGCGTGGTTTGGTCATTTGATCTTCAACGAGCGGAAAAATCGGTCGGCGTCCGGTCCGGTGACGTCGGGCCCCAGGACGGCGAGCGAAATGAAGCGCGGTCCCTTGAGCGCCGAAAGCTGCCGCAACTGGCTGCCGTTGGCCAGCGTGCCGGTCGATTCCACCGCAGTCGCCCCATCGACCCCACGCCAACTCGCGGTCGACCATTTGCCGCCGGCGAGCTTCTGCGCACGGGCATCGAGTGCCGCCTGCAGGACGGCCCTGGGCTGCCGCGTGTCGACGTCGGGCGGATAGAGCGCGGTTTGCGCCACGAACGAGTGGCCGCCGTGGTCGAGACTGTAGGAATGCAGCACGAACGGCGTGCCGCGCGCCGACCTGTCGTTGATCAGGCGATGGTCGGGCACGTCCGGCATCTCGACCGTGAAGGCGTCGCCTTCGAGCTGCACGCGATACCACGCAGGCGCAATCTCCGGTCGCTTCAGCTGCGCCCGCGCACGCCCCGCCACGGCCAGCATCGGCAGGGCGATCAACAGTCTTCTGCCGGGGGCCCTGATCAAGAGCGGGCCCGCGCGCCGAACTTCGCGCGCGCTTCCGCCTCGGTGTAGTAGCCGCGGGCCACGTCGCGGGCGATCGCCTCGGGCTTGCGCTTGCTCGGATCGCCGAAGCCGCCGCCTCCCGGCGTCTGCACGCGCACCACGTCGCCGACGCCGATCTCGATGTCCTGGTCCTTGCTGAGATGCGGCGGCCGGTAGGTCGTGTTGCCCCGTGTCACCTGCACCGTGTTGACGCCGCCCGCCTCGCCGCCCAGCACGCCCTGCGGGCCGGTGCGGCCGTGGTCCATGACCATCGACACCCGCGCCTCGCCACGGCGGAGCTTGATCGCGTAGTTGATGCCGAAGCCGCCGCGGAATTCGCCGGCGCCGCCCGAGCCCTCGCGCAGGGAGAACTCCTCGAACAGGATCGGATAGAACTGCTCCAGCACCTCGACCGGTGGCATCTTGGAGATGCCGATGGTCGAACAGCCGTTGGAGAGCCCGTCGCCGCCCTGGAAGCCGCCGTACCCGCCGCCGGTGAACAGATACATGATGTAGTTGCGCTTGCGCTCGGGATCCCAGCCGCCGACGCCGAGATTGCCCGAGGTGCCGGCGGGCGCCGCGAATAAGAGATCGGGGATCGCTTTCGTGAGCGCAGCGAACACCGCCTCGGCAATGCGCTGGCTCACTTCGGCGGCGCAGCCCGACACCGGCCGCGGATACTTCGCGTACAGGAATGTGCCCTCGGGCTCGATCACGTTCAGCGGCTCGAAGGTACCGGCATTGATCGGCACGTCGGGGAAGATGTGCTTGATGGCAAGGTAGATCGCCGACTTGGTGGTGGCGATGACCGAGTTCATCGGTCCGCGGCAGGGCGGGCTCGAGCCGGTCATGTCGAAGGTGAGGTCCTCAGCCCTCTTGGTGATCTTCATCCTGATGGTGAGCGGGGCGTTGACCACGCCGTCGCTGTCGACCGTCGAGGTGCCTTCGTAGACGCCGTCGGGAATCGCCGCGATCTTGGCGCGCATCTGGCGCTCGGCGCGATGGCGCATCTCGGCGATCGCCTGCTTCACCACCGATGCGCCGTAGCGATCTATCAAGGCGGTCAGCCGCTGCTCGCCGGTGGTGAGCGCCGCGCCCTGGGCCTTGATGTCGCCGATGCGCTGGTCGGCGATGCGCATGTTGCTCATCAGGATGGCCAGGATCTCCTGGTCCATCACGCCCTTCTTCCAGAGCTTCACCGGCGGGAGTCGCAAGCCTTCCTGCTCCACTTCGGTGGCGCTGGCGGAGAAGCCGCCGGGCACCATGCCGCCGATGTCGGGCCAGTGGCCGGTGTTGGCGAGCCAGGCGAACAGCTCGCCGCGATAGAAGAACGGCTTCACGAAGCGCACGTCCATCAGGTGGGTGCCGCCGAGATAGGGATCGTTGACGATGAACACGTCGCCCGCATCGACGGTGTTGCCGTAGTGGCTCTTCACGCGGTCGATCACCGCGCGGGTCGAGAACTGCATGGTGCCGACGAACACCGGCAGGCCGAGCTCCCCTTGGGCGATCAGCGAACCGTCGATTGCGTCATAGATGCCGTCCGAGCGGTCCATCCCCTCGGAGATCACCGGCGAGAAGGCCGAGCGCACGAAGGCGAGGTCCATCTCGTTGCAGACCTGGATCAGGCCGTTCTGGATGACGGTCAGGGTGACGGGATCGAGGTTGGTCGACATGGGTTGAGCCTATCGTGTCATGCCGAGCGCCTCTAGTGTCATCCCGAGCGCAGCGAGGGATCTATGCTCATGGCTCTCTAGATTCCTCGCTGCGCTCGGGATGACACCCACTGTGCTCACCTAAGCGCTCACAGCTCGGTGTCGCCTTTCAACAGGCGCTGGACGATCGAGCGGTTCAGGATCTCGTTGGTGCCGTCGGCGACATTGACGATGCGCAAGGCATGCCAGGCGTGATGCAGGCCGAGCTCGTTGGTGAAGCCCATCGCGCCGTGCGTCTGCATGGCGCGGTCGACCGCCTTGTAGCCGACCTGCACCGAGTAGGACTTGGCCATGGCGAGCTCCTTCACCGCCGGCGCGCCCTGGTCGAGCAGGCCGGCGACATTGAGGCCCATCAGGTGCGCGGCGTGCAGCTCCATCGCGGATTCGGCCAGCGGGAAGGTGACGCCCTGGTACTCGGAAATCGCCTTGCCGAACGCCTTGCGTTGCTGGGCGTAGTTCAGCGCCTTCTCGAGTGCCCAGCGGCCGTAGCCGACGGCGCGCGCCGAATTGTAGATGCGCCCCAGCGACACGCCGTACAGCGCCGCGGCGAAGCCCTGGTGCAATTCGCCGACCAGCTGCCACGGTTCGACGCGCACGTTTTCCAATCGCAGCTCGGCCTCGTCGCCGCCGATATGGCCGAACAGCTTGATGATGCGCTGGACCTCGAAGCCCGGCGAGGAGGTCGGCACCAGGAACGCCGAGATGCCGCCTTTGCGGGCGGCCGCGCGATCGGGATCGGTGATGGCGAAGACGATGCAGTAGTCGGCGACCGGTGAGTTCGAGGTCCAGATCTTGCGGCCGCTGATCCGCCAGGCGTTGCCGTCGGGCACCGCTTTGGTCGCGAGCGCCGCTGCGTCCGACCCCGCACCGGGCTCGCTGAGGCCGAAACACATCGACGCCTCGCCCGCCATCATCGGCGCAAGGATCTTCTCCCGCGCCTCGGGCGTCACCTTCTCCAGCAGCCGGCTCGGACCGAACGCCCAGTGGCTGATCACGTAGAGCATCAGCCAATTCTGCGGCCCGCAGAGATGGAACAGCGCCTCCCAGCCGACGTAATAAGCGAGATGCGCCAGCCCGCCCCCGCCCAGCGCTTCGGGCACGCACATGTTGTAGTAGCCGGCCTTGGCCGAGGCGCGCCGCACCTCGCCGATAAGACCCTTCAGTTCGTCGGAGAATCGCCCGTCCTCGCGATAGAGGCGGCGCGGGTTCTCGAACAGGTCGTGATGCTTGTCGTGGCGCGGCAGCACCTCTTTTCGTGCGAAATCGAGCAGTCCGTCACGTACCGCGCGGACTTCTTCAGGCAGTGGCCATGCAATCGCCGACATCCGCACTCCCGACAATGAGTGGGCATTATTCTTGCAGCGGTAACCGTCAGGGGCCACATTCCCGGCGATCCCAATTTCGACGGACAATTCCATGAACGCGCCAGTTGCTGCGGACACACTCGATTCGATGAAATTCTCCATCGGCCAGCCGGTGCCGCGGCAGGAGGATCCCACCCTGCTGCGCGGCCAGGGCCGCTATACCGACGACGTCAACCTGCCGAACCAGGCGTGGTGCGTGATGGTGCGAAGCCAGGTGGCGCACGGCCTGATCAAGGGCATCGACATCGCGGAAGCGAAGGCGATGCCGGGCGTGCTCGGCGTATGGACGGGCGCCGATCTCAATGCGGCCGGCTACGGCACGCTCAAGACGCTGATCCCGGTGGTGAACCGCGACGGCTCGCCGATGAAGACGCCGACCCGCTATTCGCTTGCCACGGACAAGGTGCGCTATGTCGGCGACCCGGTGGCGTTCGTCGTCGCGGAGACGCAGGCGCAGGCGAAGGACGCAGCCGAAGCCGTTGTCCTCGACATCGAGGCGCTGCCCGCGGTCACCGACGCGCGCGCCGCTGCGCAGCCTGGCGCGCCTCTGGTGTTCGATGACGTGCCGAACAACCTCTGCGTCGACTTCCATCATGGCGACGAGGCCAAGACAAAGGAAGCCTTCGCCAAGGCGGCGCACGTCACCAAGCTGCGGCTCATCAGCAACCGCATCGTCGTCTGCGCGATGGAGCCGCGGTCGGCGATCGCGTCCTACGACAAGGCCCGCGACCACTATACCTTCTATGCCGGCAACCAGGGTGTGTTCGGCCTCAAGCACCAGATGGCGGCGCTGCTCGGCATCAAGCCCGACCAGATGCGCGTGCTGATCGGCAATGTCGGCGGCTCGTTCGGCATGAAGGGCTCGCCCTATCCCGAGTACGCCGGCATGTTCCACGCGTCCAAGATCCTCGGCCGTCCGGTGAAGTGGACCGACGAGCGGTCGGGCAGCTTCCTCAGCGACCAGCACGGCCGCGACCACGACTTCGACGCCGAGCTTGCGCTCGACAAGGACGGCAATTTCCTCGCCGTGCGGCTGACCGGCTACGCCAATGTCGGCGCCTATCTCGCCAATGTCGGCCCGCTGATGGGCTCGGCCGGCGTGACGCGCAACCTTGCCGCGGTCTACCGCACGCCGCTGATCGAAGTGTCGAGCAAGGTCGCGTTCACCAACACACCGCCGGTCGGCGCCTATCGCGGCGCGGGACGGCCGGAGGCCAACTACTTCATGGAGCGGCTGATCGACACGGCCGCGCGCGAGATGGGCCTCGACGCGGTCGAGATGCGCAAGCGCAACCATATCAGGCCCGAGGAGATGCCGTTCAAGACGGCATCCGCCACGACCTACGATTCGGGCGAGTTCACCGTGCTGCTCGACAAGGCGCTGGCCGCCGCCGACGTGGCGGGCTTCGCCAAGCGCAAGGAAGAGAGCAGGAAGCGCGGCAAGCTGCGCGGGCTCGGCATCGGCAACTATCTCGAGGTCACGGCGCCGCCGATGAAGGAGATGGGCGGCATCCGTTTCGAAGAGAACGGTGACGTCACGATCATCACCGGCACGCTCGACTACGGCCAGGGCCACTGGACGCCGTTCGCCCAGGTGCTGAGCGACCGGCTCGGCATCCCGTTCCACAAGATCAAGCTGATCCAGGGCGACAGCGACCTGCTGATCGCCGGCGGCGGCACCGGCGGCTCGAAGTCGATCATGGCGTCGGGCGCGGCGATCGTCGAAGCCTCGATCAAGGTGATCGACAAGGGCAAGCAGATCGCCGGCGTCGCGCTTGAGGCCTCGGCCGAGGACATCGAGTTCAGCAAGGGCCGCTTCACCATCGTCGGCACCGACCGGGGCATCGGCATCATGGAGCTGGCCGAGAAGCTGCGTTCGGGAACGATGAAGCTGCCGGAAGGCGTGCCCGATACCCTCGACGTCAGCCACGTGCACGAGGCGGCGCCCTCGGCCTATCCCAACGGCGCCCATGTCGCCGAGGTCGAGGTCGATCCCGACACCGGCTGGGTCGACGTCGTGAAGTACACGATGGTCAACGACTTCGGCACGGTCATCAATCCGCTGCTGGTCGAGGGCCAGAGCCATGGCGGCGTGGTGCAGGGCATCGCCCAGGCGCTGTTCGAGCATGTGGTGTACAGCGAGGAAGGCCAGCCGCTGACCGGCAGCTTCACCGACTATGCCATCCCACGCGCCTCCGATGCCCCCAGCTTCGCGATCGGCTACCACTCGGTGCCGGCCACGACCAACATCCTGGGCGCCAAGGGCTGCGGCGAGGCCGGCTGCGCCGGCTCGCTGCCCTCGGTGATGAACGCGCTGGTCGACGCGCTGGGCGGCAAGCACATCAACATGCCGGCCACGCCGGAACGGGTGTGGAAAGCGCTGCACGGCTGACGGCGGGACGCCGCCGATTCCATGACCCACCTCTCCCTCCCCGCGCTGCGCGCGGGTCCCCTCCCTCTCCCCCCCGCGATGATGCGGGCGGAGAGGGCTTCTATCGACGTCGCCATCCTGGGCTACGGCCCGGTCGGCGCGTTGCTCGCCAACTTGCTCGGCCAGGCCGGCCTTTCCGTTGCCGTGTACGAGCGCGAGACGGCGGTCTTTCCGCTGCCGCGCGCCGTGCATTTCGACGGCGAGGTGATGCGCATCTTCCAGTCGGTCGGTCTGGCCGAGCGCATCGCCCAGGAGACCCGGCACTCGTCGCAGGGCATGCACTTCGTCAATGCCGAGGGCCAGACCCTGATGGTCCGCCGCGGCATTGACGGTCCGGGCCCGCACGGCTGGCCGAACAACTGGTATTTCCACCAGCCCGCGCTGGAGGAGATCCTGCGCGAAGGCGTGGCGCGCTTTGCGAACGTGACGGTCCATCTCGGCCGCGAGATCGCCGACGTGGGCGACCTCGACGCCCGCTACATCGTCGGCTGCGACGGTGCGCGCTCGCTGGTGCGTCGGGCGATCGGCAGCCGCCAGCGCGACCTCGGGCTGCACCAGCCGTGGCTGGTGGTCGACCTGCTGTGCAACCCCGACTCGCCGCGGGTGAAGGCCCTGCCCGACTACACGATCCAGCTCTGCGACCCGGCGCGGCCGATGACGGTCGTCAATGTCGGCAAGGCGCGGCGGCGCTGGGAGATCATGCTGATGCCGGGGGACGATCCCGCGCGCCTCACCGAACCCGATCTCTTCTGGCCGATGATGAGGCGCTGGCTCGGCCCCGAGGACGCCAAGCTGGAACGCGCCGCGGTCTACACCTTCCATTCGGTCGTACAGGAAGGCTGGCGCAGGGGAAATCTGCTGCTGGCCGGTGACGCATGCCATCAGACGCCGCCATTCCTCGGCCAGGGCATGTGCGCCGGCATGCGCGACGCCGCCAACCTCGCCTGGAAGCTCGAGGCCGTGCTGCGCGACGGTGCGCCCGACTCGCTGCTCGACACCTACGAGAGCGAGCGGCGGCCGCACGTCGAGACCTTCATCGAGCTCGCGGTGAAGCTCGGCGCCGTGCTCCAGGAGACCGATCGCGCCAAGGCCGCCGAACGCGACCGCCGCTTCGCCAAGGGTGCGGAGATGTTCGACTTCCCGCAGCCGCAGCTCGGGCCGGGCCTGCGCGTGGATGCGCCGCCGCCGGTCGGCACGATCTTCCCGCAGCCCGTCCTTACCGATGGGAGGCTGATGGACGAGGCAATCGGCCCGCGCTTCGCGATCGTGGGCGAGGTCGACTTGCTGGCCGATCGGCGACCCGATGCGGTGATGCTGGCCGGCGTCGGCGCGGACTGGCTGGCGCAGCTCGGCCTCCGCGCCGCGCTGCTCCGTCCGGATCGCTACATCGCCGAGGTCGCCTGACCTACGTCAGCGGGATCGCCTTCACGTGCTGCTGGAAGCCCGGACGCGCGGCGATGGCGGCGTACCAGCGGTCGAGGTTCTTGAAGCCCTGACGCTCGGGCGCGAGCTCGCGGAAGCGCCACACCATGATGCCGACCGGGATGTCGCCGTAGGAGAAGGCATCGCCCGCGAGGTACTGCGTCCTGCCGAGCTGATCGTCGAGCATCCTGGCGGCGTCCGCGGTCTTGGCCTTGCTGTCGTCGATCGCCTTCATGTTGCGCTCGGCCGGGGGCGTGCGGACCATGCCCATGAACAAGGGGCCGATCGCCGGCGCCATCACCGTGAGCTGCCAGTCCATCCATTTCTGCGCCTGTGCCCGCGCCCTGAGGTCGGCCGGCTCGAGGCTGCTCTTATGCTTCGCCGCGAGGTAGCGCACGATCGAGTTCGACTCCCACAGCGTGAAGCCGTCATCCTCCTCTATGGTCGGGACGAGGCCGTTGGGGTTCTTGTCGAGATAGGCCTTCTCGCGGTTCTTGCCGAACGGACCGCCGATGTCGATGCGCTCGTGCGGCAGATTCATCTCGGTGATGGCCCACATGACCTTCTGGACGTTCGACGACGAGGCGCGGCCCCAAACCTTCAACATGCAGTTCCTCCTTGAAGAGCGATCATCCTACTCCGTCACGCCGCCGTCGCAGGTCGTGAGCTGGAGCGAGCAGGGCAGATAGGACCAGCCGCGCAACGCCTTGCCGTCCGGCGGTCCCGCGGTGACCTCGATGTATTTGCCCCGGCAGCCATGGATCGCCGCAACGACGGCACTGTCCGGTCCCCAGGTGTCGCCGTGGAAATGCGCGATCTCCGGTGCGTCGCGGCGCGGCGCCGAGCGGAAGGCCGGCAGGCGCAATTGCGTGCCGACCAGCTTCGCCGAGACCCAGCCGCGGCCGTCGGCCTTGTGCGCAGCGTCGAAGGTAAGGCCGCCGTCGCTGCCGTTGCGGATCAGCAGCCAGCCGTCCTTCGAGCCGACGATGTCGAACTCGATGCCGGTCTCGGTGTTGGGATCGACCTTCGATGGCGGCGCGAGATGGCCGATGATCGGTGCGTCAGGTCGCGGCGCGGCGCGGACGTTCGTGCCCCTGGGATCGGTGTCGATGGCGTAACCGCGCACCTCGCACGAGGTTGCCCCGGCCGTGTCGAGCGTCTGCGCCATTGCAGGACGGCCGACCAGAACCGTGCCCGTGAGCAGCATGGCGCATAGGGATCGCATCGATGTCAGGACCCGCCGCCGACGTTGCGCCAGACGTAGGTGCCCGCGCCGTCCTCCAGCGCCAGGAACAGGCGGCCGTCCTCGACCTTGAAGCTGCGGATCTTCTCCAGGTCCTGGGCGATGCGCGTGTCGAGCGCGCCGTCACCGCAATGGGCCCGCGTCATCGCGCCGGCTGTCACGCTCAGCGCCCCGCGCCACGACGGGATTGCGGCCCAGCGCGCGGTGGCCCGGTTGCAATCCAGCCCGAGCGCGAGCGTTCCATCAGCGAGGAAGTCCGCCGTGTAACGGTCGACGCGCGGCGGCACGACGGGGTTGGCCCCGACGGTGCCCGGCTGGAAATAGACCAGCCGCCACGACGTCCCGGCGAGGTTCGCCGGAGGCTCGGGCATCGGCCGCGATGTACACGAGGCCAGCAGGGCCATCAAACCAACGGCGAGGAACGCACGCATCATGGCCAGCCTCCCCGAAATCAGTCGCCTCGAGCAAGCCCCGTCAGGCCGGCGTGAACATCGGCAAGGGCGGACCGCCCTCGGTCGGCTTGAACACGACCTTCACCGGCATCTCGACCTTCAGCGTGTCGAAGTCGCAATCGACGATGTTGGTCACCATGCGCGGGCCCTCGGCGAGAGTCACGTAGGCCATCGCGTAGGGCACCGGCGCGCGACGCATCACCGAGTAGGAGTAGATCGTGCCCTTGCCCGACGCCTCGACCCAGTCGGTCTTGTCGCTGAAGCAGAACGGGCAGATCGTCCGCGGATAGTGATGGAGCTGGCCGCAGGCGGTGCACTTCCTCACCAGAAGCTTGCCCTTGGCGGCGGCGTCCCAGTAGGCCTGCGTCTCCTGGCTGACGGACGGCGCGGGCAGCTTGCGGTCCTTTTTCTCCACTTGGGTGTCGGCCATCGAACTCACTCCCTCTCCAGGATGACGGTGGCGCTGCCGTGCCGCAGGCCGAGCGAGCCGCCGGTGCCGTGGGCGATCGCGAGATTGCAATTCTTCACCTGCACCTTGGGATGCGCCTCGCCGCGCAGCTGGCGCACGGCCTCGAGTACCTTGGTGAGGCCGCCGCGATTGCCCGGATGGTTGCTGCACAAGCCGCCGCCGTCGGTGTTGAACGGCAGCTTGCCGACGCCCGAGATCAGGTTGCCGTCCGCCACAAAGGCGCCGCCCTTGCCCTTCTCGCAGAAGCCGAGGTCCTCGAGCTGCATCAGGACGGTGATGGTGAAGCTGTCGTAGATTGCCGCGAACTTGATGTCGGCAGGCTTCACGCCCGCCTCATCGAACGCCGCCTTGCCGCTGATCCGCGCGCCCGAGTAGGTCAGGTCGACCTTGCCGCCCATCTGGGTCTTCACGAACTCGCCGGCACCGATCAGCTTGACCTTGGGGCGCTTGAGCTTTGCGGCGATCTCCGGCGCCACCACGACGATCGCGCCGCCGCCGTCGGTGATGACGCAGCAGTCGAGCCGATGCAGCGGATCGGAGATCATCGGCGAGTTCACCACCTCCTCGACCGTGACGACGTCCTTCAACAGCGCATGCGGGTTGTACTGCGCATGGTGCGAGGCCGCGACCTTGATCCAGGCGAGCTGCTCGGAGGTCGTGCCGAACTCGTACATGTGGCGCATGGCGCACATCGCATACATGTTCACGACCGTCGGCCCATAGGGGAACTCGAACGGCTCGTCCGGCGTCGGCGTGCCGCCGCGGGAGCGCGGGACCGTGCCGGTCGCCATGCCCTCGGCGCGCGGCCGTCCCGCCAGCGTGATCAGCGCCACCTTGCATTTGCCGGCGGCGATCGCCTCGGCGGCGTGGCCGACATGCAGGACGTAGGAGGAGCCGCCAGTGTCGGTGGAATCCACATGGCGCGGCTTCAGCCCCATGTACTCGACCATCGACATCGGGCCGAGGCCCGGTGCGTCGCCGGCGCAGAAGTAGCCGTCGACATCGTCCTTGGTGAGGCCCGCATCCTCGAGCGCCCCCTTGGCGCACTGCGCATGGATCTGCGCCAGCGAGATGTCCTTCGCCAGCCGCGTCGGGTGTTCGTAGATGCCGGCTATGTAGGCCTTGCCCTTGATGCTCATCGGCAGCCGATCTCCCTCGTCAATCTGCGGCGCATCGTAGGCGAATGGGGCTCACGGAAAAGCGACTTCTTTCGCCGGGAGGAACCCATGCTAAGGTCCGCGCCCTATAAAGGGGGAGGAATGAAATGATGCTTCGTCTTCTGGGACTGCTTGCCGCCGCGTGCCTGGCCTTCGCAGGCAGTGCGAACGCGCAGGGCAAGACCGAGCTGCTGTGGTACGGCCAATCGGCCTTCAAGATCACCACGCCGGGCGGCAAGGTGATCATGGTCGATCCGTGGATCACCGGCGGCACCAAGGTCCCGCCCGAGCTGAAGGACCTCGGCAAGATCGGCAAGATCGACGCCATCCTGGTGACGCACGGCCATGGCGATCATCTCGGCGACGGCATCGAGCTCGCCAAGACGCACAATGCGCCGCTGTGGGGCCCGGCCGGCATGAACCAGTTCCTGATTACGCTCGGCAGGCTGCCGGCCAATCTCGCGCCGCGCATGGGCAAGGGCGGCACCGCCGAGATCGTCCCCGGCGTCAAGGTGACGGCGACCCACGCCGAGCATTCGTCCGAGATGATCCTCAAGGACGATAGCGGCAAGGACGTCAGCTATCCCGCCGGCGAGCCGGTCGGCTACATCATCACGCTCGAGAACGGCTTCAAGATCTACCACATGGGCGACACCGGCATCTTCGGCGACATGAAGTGGATCGGCGAATACTACAAGCCTGACCTGATCCTGATCCCGATCGGAGGCCACTACGTGATGGACCCGAAGGACGCCGCCTACGCCACCAACCTGATCAAGCCCAAGATGGCCTGGCCGATCCACTACGCCAGCAACCCCTATCTCAAGGGCACGCCGGCCGAGTACAAGGCGGCGCTGGGCAGCAGCCTGGTCCAGGTGATCGACGCCCAGCCGGGAACGAAGAAGGAGTTCTAGAGTCTTGCCGGACCGCCGGCGTTCCGCCCGCCTCATGATCTATGAGCGGGTGGGACGCCCGCCGGTCCGGCAAGAAAGCTAATTCGCCGATGCGGCGATGCTTTCGGGTGGCGCAGACGTCAACGCGACTGCGCCGTCGTCGAGTAGATTGATGTCCGACGCCGACCAACGCGCCTCGACCCGGTCGCCGATATCGAGCGGGTTGCGGAAGAACGCCTCGTCCGGCACGTGCGCCACGAACTCCTCCGCGCCCTCGCCGAGATCGATCGTGACCTTCACGTAGGAGCCCTGGTTCTCCAGCGTATGCACCTCGCCCACGACGGTGTTCAGCCCGCCGTTGGGCCTGGCCCCCGCCGGCACCTTCTCGACGGCGATGCGATCGCGCCGGATCGAGCCGTGGAGCCTGGAGCCGCGCACCGGCCTGAGCTCGCCGACCAGGAACGCGAAGCGCGCGCCCTTCTCGGCGGCGACTGCGGCGGTGCCGTCGATCACGCTCTCCACCATGCCCGACAGCACGTTCTGGCCGCCGACGAAGCGCGTGACATAGGCGTTGCGCGGGGTCACGAAGATGTCGCGCGCGCTCGCCGCCTGCTCGATGCGGCCCTGCGCCATCACCACCACCATGTCGGCAACCGCGATCGCCTCGAGCTGGGTGTGGGTGACATGGATGAAGGTGATGCCGAGCTCCTTCTGCACCCGACGCAGCTCGCCGCGCATCCGCAGCCGCAAATATTCATCGAGCGCCGACAACGGCTCGTCGAGCAGCAGGACGCGCGGGTTGGTGATCAGCGCGCGGGCGAGCGCCACGCGCTGCTGCTGGCCGCCCGAGAGCTGCGCCGGCAGGCGGTCGGCGAACTTCTCGAGCTGCACCTTGGTCAGCAGCTCGCGCGCGGCGGTGTGGCGGGCCGGCAGGCCCTGACCACGCACCTTGAGCGCGAAGGCCACGTTGTCGAGCACGCTGCGATGCGGGAACAGCGCATAGCTCTGGAACATCATCGCCGTGCCGCGCTCGACCTGCCGCAGCCCGACCACCGAGCGGCCGCCGATCCGGATGTCGCCGCGCGTCGGGTTCTCGTGCCCCGCGATCATGCGCAGGATCGTGGTCTTGCCGCAGCCCGACGGCCCCAGCAGGCAGCAATAGGAGCCGTGCGGGATGGTGAGGCTCAAGTCGTTGACCGCGACCGTCTCGCCGAACCGCTTGGTGACGCGCGCGACCTCGACCTGTCCGTTGCCGACCGATCCGGAGGGAGGGGGCGCACTCATGTACTGCTCCGTCGACTACGCCGGCGCTGGATGGCGCCAATGGAGGTGAGAGCCACGACGATCACGATGAACGACACGATGGTCGTCACGGCACCGACCGCGTAGAGCGTCGGCGAGGTGACGTTGGTCGTCATCGCCCAGATCTCGAGCGGCAGGGTGTTCTTGCTGCCCGCGGCGAGGGCGGTGCGCGCGATCTCGTCGTAGCTGAGCGTGAAGCCGAACAGCGCCACGCCGATGATGCCCGGCAGCAGCATCGGCAGGGTCACCTCTTTCAGCTTCTGCCAGTTGGTGGCGCCGAGGTCGATCGCCGCCTCTTCGTAGGAGCGGTTGAAGCGGCCGAGCACGGCGAACATGATCAGCAGCCCGAATGGCAGCGTGCAGGTGAGCTGAGCCCCCAGGCCCGAGGTCGCCCAGCTGGTGGGCAGGCCGAGCAGCCGGAAGGTGAGCGCGATGCCGAGGCCGACGAACAGGCCCGGCATGATCAGGCTCGCGATCGCGAGGTAGAAGGCGAACACCGAGCCCCGGAAAGGGCGGCGGAAGGCCAGGCCCGCCAGCACCGCGAGCAGCACCGTCACCACCGCCACCATCACCGCCAGCATGATCGAGCGCTGGAAGGAGCCGGCGATGTCGCCGACCCGCGTCTGCTCGACCAGGGCGATGAACCAGTGGAGCGACACGCCGTTCATCGGGAACGTCATGCCGCCGTTGGGACCTTGGAACGACAGGATGTAGATCACGATCATCGGCCCGTAGAGGAACGCCACGAACAGGCCGAAGAACGCGGCGAAGAAATAGAAGGTCCAGGGACGCGAGCCGTCAGGTGCGAGCATGGTCATCCTCATGCCTTCCCCCGTCTGCGGGGGAAGGTGGCCCGAAGGGCCGGAAGGGGATCATGCGATCGCCGACGGGCTCGGACCCCCATCCGGCGCTGCGCGCCCCCATGACGGAACATGCGGCGCTCATCCCGCCAATTCCTTCCGCACGTCGACCAGCCGCAGGATGCCCGCGACCATCAGCGTGACGATGACCACCATGATGACAGCCGAAGCCGCCGCCGGCGGGTACTGCAGGGCCGCGACCTCGTTCTGCAGCGCCGACACGACCGATGCGCTCTGCCCGCCGCTCATGGTGCGCACGACGAAGCTGTCGCCCATCACCAGGGTCACCACGAAGATCGAGCCCAGCGCGATGCCGGTCTTGGAGAGCGGCAGCACGATCTCGAACACGGTGCGGAAGCGGCCGGCGCCGGCGTCGCGCGATGCCTCGAGCAGGCTCTTGTCGATGCGCGCCATCGAGTTGAAGATCGGCACGACCATGAACAGCGTGAACAGGTGGACATAGGCCACCACCACGGCGAAGTCGGAGAACAGCAGGAACTCCAGCGGCTTGCCGATGACGCCCGAGCTCTCCAGCGCATTGTTGAAGATGCCGTTGCGCCCGAGGAACGGGATCCACGAGATCATGCGGATGATGTTCGAGGTCAGGAACGGCACCGTGCAGACCAGGAACAGGCCGATCTGCATCAGCAGGCTCTGCACGTGGAACACCAGGAAGTAGGCGATGTTGAAGCCGAGCAGCAGGGTCACCACCCAGACGATCGCCGCGAACTTGATCGAGCTGGCGTACAGCCGCAGCGTCACGTCGCGGGTGAACAGCTCGACATAGTTGTCGAGGATGAAGGCCGGGACGATGTCGGTGCGGTCGAAGTCGAAGAAGCTCACGACCAGCACCACGATCATCGGCAGGCCGAAGAACAGCGCCAGCACGACGACGAGCGGCGCCACCTGGAACCAGGAGGCGCGCTCGCCGGTGTTCTCGGCCGGCCGGTCCTCGTCGAGATAGGCGGCCGCGTGCTCTACGCTTGTCATGCGCTGCCGACCGCTACGAGGAGATGAACTCGTTCCAGCGCCGCGTCAGGTAGCGGTCCTCGTCCATCACCGTGTTCCAGCAGGCGATGTTGCCCATGCGGTCCCAGATCGCCCCGCCGTCGCGCACGCTGCCCTTCTTCTCCATCAGGGTGCCGTAGGGATCCTTGATGTCGACCGCAGCCGGCTTGCCGTCGTACCAATAGTCCCACTCCTCCTGGGTCAGGAACTTCTTGGCGGTCGAGGGCACGGCCGAGTAGTAGCCCTGCTTGGCGATGAAGCCGCCCTGCCAGCCCGAGTTGAACCAGTTCATGTATTCGTAGGCGCAGTCGAGCTTGAGTCCGCTGAGATGCGCC
Source organism: Reyranella sp. (assembly GCA_035293665.1). Taxonomy (GTDB): domain Bacteria; phylum Pseudomonadota; class Alphaproteobacteria; order Reyranellales; family Reyranellaceae; genus Reyranella. The sequence continues at coordinate 34,816 of DATGMK010000013.1, forward strand.
ATCGGCGCCAGGCCGACGAACCAGCCGCGATAGCCTTCCTTGAGGGGCACGTAGTAGCAGTCGATGCCGCGGCTGCGCACGGCGGTGACGGCCGGAGACCACATCGACTGGATCACGACCTCGCCCGAGGCCATCAGGTTCACCGACTGGTCGAAGGTGCTCCAGAACGAGCGGAAATGACCGTTCTTCTTGAGATCGACCATGATCTTCACGGTCTTGTCGATCTCCTCCTTGGTCATGTTGCCCTTGTCCTTGTATTTGAAGTCGCCGCGCGCCTCGAGCGCCATGGCGACGTCCATCACGCCGACCGGGGCATAGTCGACCAGCGCCGTCTTGCCCTTGAACTTCGGATCGAGCAGGTCCTTCCAGCTCGTGACCTTGTCCTTGCCGCCGACCAGGTCGGGCCGGATGCCGAGCGTGTCGGCGTTGTAGATGGTCGGGATCATGGTCAGGAACTCGGTCGGCTTGGACGCGAGCTTCTTGCCGTCGGCCGACTCGTAGAACATCGCCTCGATCGGCGCGAGGCCCTGGGTCGAGGCCATCGTGCCGTTGGGATAGCTGCCCTTGGTGAACAGCGGCACGGTGTCTCCCCACAGCTTGTATTTCGAGATCGGGATCGAGGTGAGCACGCCCTTGCCGGCGAGGTAGGGCAGCTTGGTGCTGTCGATATTGTTGATGTCGATCGAGGTCGGCTGGGTCAACGAACGGTTGAGCTGGACGTCGTCGGTGATCGCCTGCATGACGACCTTGAAGCCGAGGTCCTTGCTCGCCTGGTCGCCGATCTCCTTGATCGCCGCATAGGAGCCGCCGGCATGGACCAGCGTGACGTCCTTGGTATTCTGCGCCCAGACGGTGGGAAATCCCGTGATCGCTTCAGCCGCCGCGTAGGCGCCGCCCGCAGCGGCTCCCTTGAGAAGAAGCCGACGATTGATCCGCTTCATGTGCCGCCTCCTGATCGACTCCGCGGTGTCCGGAGTCGCGGAAAACGCCGCAAGAAATATGCCACCGACCGTTGTGTCTCGCCGAGCCTCGGTGTCATCCCGAGCGAAGACGCCGCCGCGGCGGGCGCGCCTCTTGCATTGCCTTCCCCATGGAGATCGGCGTCTTCATTCCCATCGGCAGCAACGGCTGGCTCGTGTCGACGACGTCGCCGCAATACAAGCCGTCATTCGAATTGAACAAGCAGACGACGTTGAATGCCGAGCGCTATGGTCTCGACTTCGTGCTGTCGATGATCAAGCTGCGCGGCTTCGGCGGGAAGAGCGAGTTCTGGGACCATAATCTCGAGTCCTTCACCCTGATGGCCGGCCTTGCCGCCGTCACCGAACGCATCAAGCTGTTCGCCACCGTGCCGACTCTCGCGCTGCCGCCGGCGATCTGCTCCCGCATGGTCTCGACCATCGACTCGATCTCGAATGGCCGTTTCGGCCTCAACGTGATCACCGGCTGGCAAATCCCCGAGTATTCGCAGATGGGCCTGTGGCCGGGTGACGACTATTTTGCCCATCGCTACGCCTACGCTGCCGAATACGTGACCATCCTGCGCGAGTTGTGGGAGACCGGGCGGTCGGACTTCAAGGGCCGCTTCTTCACCATGAACGACTGCCGTCTCAGCCCGCGGCCCAGAGCGCCGGTCAAGCTGATCTGCGCCGGGCAAAGCGATTCGGGCCTCGCCTTCACCGCGCAGCACGCCGACTACAATTTCTGCTTCGGCAAGGGGCACAACACGCCGACCGCCTGCCGCGAGTCGGTCGAGCGCCTGCAGGCGGCGGCGGCGAAGACCGGCCGGCCGGTCGCGACCTATGCCCTCTTCATGATCGTGACCGGCGAGACCGATGCCGAGGCGGAGGCAAAGTGGGCGCTCTACAGGCAGGGCGCCGACCTGGAGGCCCTGGCCTGGATGGTGAAGCAGGCGACCGCCGACACGCGCTCGGGCACCGACAGTGGCGTCCATCAGGCGATCGACGTCGCCTCGATGGTGAACATCAACATCGGCCTGCTGCTGGGCTCCCATGCCGCCGTTGCGCAGATGCTCGACGAGGTCGCTGCCATTCCCGGTCTGGCCGGAGTGCTGCTCACTTTCGATGAATTCGTCAGCGGCACCGAGACGTTCGGCCAACGCATCCAGCCCCTGATGACCTCCCGTTCCCCACGCGTATGACGCGCGCGGAGGGGGCCTCCGATCGTGGACCCTGCTTGCGAGGGCGGCCGAATAGGCTCCATAACGTTACGCGGAGGGCTTGGGCATGGATATCGGCGTCTTCATCCCGATCGGGCGGAACGGCTGGATCGTCTCGACCACGTCGCCGCAATACAATCCCAGCTTCGAGCTCAACAAGCAGACCACCCTCAACGCCGAGCGCTACGGCTTCGACTTCGCCCTGTCGATGATCAAGCTGCGCGGCTTCGGTGGCCAGAGCGGCTTCTGGGACCAGAACCTCGAATCGTTCACCCTGATGGCGGGCCTCGCCGCGGTCACCTCGCGCATCAAGCTCTATGCCACCGTGCCGACGCTCGCGATCCCGCCCGCGATCGCGGCGCGCATGGCGGTGACCATCGATTCGATCTCCAACGGCCGCTTCGGGCTCAACATCATCACCGGCTGGCAGCGCCCGGAATATTCGCAGATGGGCCTGTGGCCGGGCGACGAGTACTTCGCGCGGCGCTACGACTTCGCCGCCGAGTACGTGCAGATCATGCAGGAGCTGTGGACGACCGGGCATTCGAACTTCAAGGGCGAATTCTTCAAGATGGACGACTGCCGCGTCGAGCCGCTGCCGGAGGCGCCGATCAAGCTGATCTCGGCCGGCCAGAGCGACGCCGGCATGAAGTTCATCGCCAAGTATGCCGACTACAACTTCGTGTTCGGCATGGGCTTCAACACCCCGACCGCCTGCGCCGCCACCGTCGAGCGCCTGCAGAAGGCCTCCGCCACAAGCGGCCGCAAGGTCGCGACCTATGGCCTGTTCATGATCATCACCGGCGAGACCGATGCCGAGGCCAAGGCCAAGTGGGACCTCTACAAGAGCGGCGCCGACCACGAGGCGCTGCGCTGGCTGACCGCGCAGAGCGCCGCCGACACCAAGTCGGGTTCGGACACCAACGTGCGCCACATGTCGTCGGAGGTCAGCAACGTGAACCTCAACATCGGTCTGCTGTGCGGCTCCTACGCCTCGGTCGCGCGCATGATGGACGAGATCGACGGCATTGCGGGCCTCGCCGGCGTGCTGCTGACGTTCGATGAGTTCGTGAGCGGCACGAAGGTGTTCGGCGAGAAGATCCAGCCGCTGATGAAGACCCGCCAGCACGTCGTGCAATCGCTGAAGGCCGCCGAATGACCGACCAGCCTGTCTCCTACTTCCCGGTCGATGATCCCAGCGCGCGGCTGCTGCCGGCCAAGCCCGAGCCGATCCTGCTGCGGCCGCAGGAGACGGCGCTGATCATCGTCGACATGCAGAACGCCTACGCGTCGCCCGGCGGCTATCTCGACCTGGCGGGCTTCGACATCTCGGGCGCGGCCCCGGCGATCGAGAAGATCAGGCAGGCAGCGGATGCGGCGCGCGCCGCCGGCATGCCGGTGATCTTCTTCCAGAACGGCTGGGACGCCGACTACGTCGAGGCGGGCGGGCCCGGGTCACCCAACTGGCACAAGAGCCACGCGCTCCGCACCATGCGCAAGCGGCCCGAGCTGTGGGGCAAACTGCTGGCCAAGGGCGGCTGGGACTACGAGCTGGTGCAGGCGCTGCCGCCGCAGCCCGGCGACATCGTCGTCCAGAAGCCACGCTACAGCGCCTTCTTCAACACCAACCTCGACAGCCTGTTACGCGCCAACGGGGTTCGCTCACTCGTATTCACCGGCATCGCCACCAACGTCTGCGTCGAGTCGACCCTGCGCGACAGCTTCTTCCTCGAATATTTCAGCGTCGTGCTGCACGACGCCACGCACCAGGCGGGACCGGCGTTCATCCAGCAGGCGACGCTCTACAACGTCGAGAAGTTCTTCGGCTGGGTGTCGTCGGTCGAGGAGTTCAGCACCGCGCTCAAGGCCAACCGCAATCCGATGATCGAACGCAAGGGAGAAACCTGATGCCCAAGACCGCCATCTTCCCGCCCGGCTCCGGCCCGACGCTTGCGCCCTACTCGCCCGGCACCTCGGCCGATGGAATCGTCTACGTCTCGGGCACGCTGGCGCTCGACAAGGAGTTCAACGTCGTCCATGTCGGCGACGCCGCCAAGCAGACCGAGTTCGTGCTCGAGCAGATCAAGGCGGTGATCGAAGCGGCCGGCGGCACGATGGCCGACGTCACCTTCAACCACATCTTCCTGACCGACTGGGCCAATTACGGCGCCATCAACGGCGTGTACGGCAAGTATTTCCCGGGCGACAAGCCGGCGCGCTACTGCATCCAGTGCGGCCTGGTGAAGCCCAACGCCCTGGTCGAGATCGCCTCGGTCGCCCATATCGGCAAGAAGTGAGCTTCTTCGACGTCCACGAGAGCGGCAGGGCGAACGCACCGACCGTCCTGCTCTCGTCGGGCCTGGGCGGGACAGCCGGCTACTGGGCGCCACAGCTCGCGGCGCTCAAACGCTATCGCGTCGTCACCTACGACCAGGCCGGCACCGGCCGCAACAAGCGCGACCTGCCGGCCGATCACAGCATCGCCGCGATGGGCGACGAGATGCTCGCCGTGCTCGACGCGACGAGCACCGACAAGGCGCACCTCGTCGGCCACGCGCTGGGCGGCCTCGCGGCGCTCGACCTCGCGATCCGCCATCCCCGCCGCCTGCGCTCGCTTACCGTCGTCAACGGCTGGGCTGCCGCGCACGCCCACACCAAGCGCTGCTTCGAGCTGCGCCTGATGCTGCTGAAGCACGAGGGGCCGGCTGCCTACGTGAAGGCGCAGCCGATCTTCCTCTATCCCGCCGACTGGCTGGCGAAGAACGCGGAGCGGGCCGCGCAGGAGGAAGCCCATGGCCTCGCGCACTTCCAGGGCGCCGACACGCTGCGCCGCCGCATCGCCGCCCTGCTCGCCTTCGACGCCACGCCCCATCTCGCAACTCTCCGCATCCCGACACTGATCTCCGCCGCTCGCGACGACGCGCTCGTCCCTTGTTCCATGTCCGAGCAACTCGCTTCAGCAATCTCCGGCGCGCAATTGCACGTGGCGCCGTGGGGTGCACATGCGATCAACGTCACCCAGCCCGACGTCTTCAACGCGATGCTGCGGAGCTTCCTCGACGCCCACTAACTTGGGCGGCGATGGTGATTGCCTGTGAGGGATCGATTGCTTCTGTCGTCCATTTATAGTAACCTTACCGAATGAACGCAAGCCCGATGGGGGGCATCGGCAAGAAAGATTGAAAAGCGGGGTGGGGGTGTTGCGGATTTGGGACTCGGCAACCCTCCGATGCCGATGGAATCGGCATCGGAGCCATCCACGGCCTGGGACGGTTTGGGACTCGGGTCCGTCGCCGGAAGGTCAGTCGGCGACGTCGCGGGCGCCGACTGTGCGGGCGCGGAACTCCTCCGGCACCTCGCGGCCGGTGTCGGTGAAGGCCTTCTTCACCGCCGCCACGGTCGGGCCGAACACCGCCTTGCGATTCTCGCGCGCCCATGTGTTCGAGCCGACGATCGTGTCGAGCGAACCCTGGAAGCGGGGCATGACGTAGCGCGCGAACAGCTCGTAGGAGCGCAGGGTCGCTTCGCGGTCGGCCCATTCGTGGGCGCGGAACAGGATGCCGCCGAAGCCGCCCTGGGAGTAGCCGAGCAGCCGCTCGATCCCCTTGGCGACGGTGTCGGGGGAGCCGACCAGGGTCGTGCCCTGCTTCACGCCCTCGCGCAGCGGATCGTCGGAGCGCCCCGGCGGGCGGCCCAGCGTGTCCTCGAAATAGGTCACCGTCTCGCGGCGCTCGCCGGCATGGACCTCGCGTAGCGCCCGCTCGTCGTCGTCGGCGACGTGGGCGTTGACCACGATGCGCCACTTCGAGCGGTCGGCCTTGTGGCCGTGCTTGGCCGCCGTCTCCTCGTAGATCGCCCACTGCTTGGCCATCGCCTCCGGCCCGCCGGGCAGGCCGGCGCCGATCGACAGCACGCCGACGCCATGCTTGCCCGCGGCGATCATCCCCGACGGCGTGATCGTGCTCGCGCAGGCGATCGGGAAATGCGGATAGCTGTAGGGCGCGAGATGCAGCCGCGCCTCCTTGAGCTCGAACCAGTCGGTCTTCATCGTGACCGGCTCCTCGCACTTCAGCAGGGCCATGATGGCGGCGAGCGACTGCTCCATGCGATCGCGCTGCGTCGAGGGCTCGATGCCCATCATGTAGGCGTCCGACGGCAGCGCGCCGGGGCCGCAGCCCAGCATCGTCCTGCCCCGAGACATATGGTCGAGCTGCACGAAGCGGTTCGCGACCATCAGCGGATGGTGGTACGGCAGGCTGGTCACGCCCGAGCCCAGCCGGATGTAGCGGGTGCGCTCGATCAGCGCGCCGATGAACACTTCGGGCGAGGCGATGGTCTCCCAGCCGGCCGAATGATGCTCGCCGATCCAGGCCTCGTCGTAGCCGAGCTCGTCGATCCATTCGACCAGCTCCATGTCGCGCGCCATGCCGAGCGTCGGGTTCTCGCCGACCCGGTGGAAGGGCGCGAGAAAGATGCCGAACTCCAGGCCCTTGTGCTTGCCGGTCTGTGCCATGATGCCTCCGTGGACAACGACCCTAGCACGGACCCCTTGCCGCTTGCGCGCTTCACCGTTCTCGAAGTGAACGACGCCGACGTGCCCTTCTGTCTCAGGCTCGCGACCTCGCTTGCCGGCAAGATCGCGGCCGATCTCGGCGCCACGGTGCTCAAGCTCGAGCCACCGCAGGGCGATCCGGTGCGCCGTGCACCGCCTCTCCTGCCGCAGGGCGAGAGCGCCCTTTTCCAGTTCCTCAACACGTCGAAGCGTTCGGTACCGCTCGACTCCGCCAGTCTCCCCGGGCTCCTGGAGAGGGCCGACGCCGTGCTGTTCGAGGAGCCGGCGTCAATCGCGGCCCTCGCCCGCGCCGGCCGCGCGACGCCGATCGAGATCGCGGGGTTTCCGGTCGAAATGAACGCGACGTCGCGGCCGGTGAGCGAGCTCACCCTGCTGGCGCTGAGCGGGCTCCTCCACATGGTGGGCGAGCCGGAGCGCAAGCCGCTGCGGCTGGGCGGCCACCAGGCGTCGTATGCTGCGGGCCTCACCGCCTTCACCGGCCTCACCTCGGCGCTGGCCGCACGCGACGGCGGACACAGACCGGCCGCGGTGCGCGTGTCGCTCGCCGAAGTGTTGCAATGGGTGAACTGGAAGGCCGCGTCGGGCGCGGAGGCGGCCGGCGTGTCGCCGGGCCGCGAGGGCAGGAAGTCCGAGTTCCAGATCGTGCCGTGCCGCGACGGCCATGTGGCGGTCGTCTACACGGTGACGCAGTGGCCCGCGACCCGCGCGCTGATCGGCGATCCGCGGCTCGGCGATCCGAAGTTCGAGAGCCGCGCCGGCCGGCGCCGGCACATCGCCGAGCTCTATGCGATCCTCGCGCCCTGGTTCGCCGACAAGAGCCGCGCCGAGATCCAGAGCCTGGCGCAGGCGAAGGGCGTCCCGTTCGGCCCGGTCTTCACGCCGGCCGAGCTGCTCGAGACCGAGCAGTACGTCGCCCGCGGCTTCCTCGCCGAGCTCCAGCACCCCACGCTTGGCACGCTCCGCATGCCGCAGCTTCCGGTGCAGTGGAACGGCCGGTCGTTCGCGCCCTCGCCCGCCCCCGTCTTCGGGGGAGGTGGCGCGGTAATCCGCGACGGAAGGCGTCAAGATCATGATCCCCTCCGTCAGCGTAAAACGCTGACACCTCCCCCGAAGACAGGGGACGACGGCGGCCGCCCGCTCTCCAACATCCGCGTCCTCGACTTCGGCCTGCTGACGGCGGGTGCCAACACGTCGGCGATGCTGGCCGATCTGGGCGCCGACGTGCTCAAGATCGAATCCGGCGCCTACCTCGACCCGTTCCGCGTCGTCGGCAAGATGGACGACGGCGACGGCTGGTGGAATCGCTCGCCGCAGTTCCGCTTCACCAACCGCAACAAGCGTGGGCTGGCGCTGAACCTCAAGTCGCCCGAGGGCCAGCGCGTGGTGCGCGAGCTCGCCAAGCACTGCGATGTCGTGGTCGAGAACTTCCGCCGCGGCGTGCTCGATCGCGCGGGGCTCGGCTACAAGGACCTGATCGCGGTCAACCCGCGCCTCGTGTTCGCCGCCATCTCCAGCCAGGGCGACACCGGGCCGGAGCGCATGAACGTCTCGTTCGGCTCGACGCTCGACGCCACCTCGGGAATCGCCGCGCTGACCGGCTACGAAGGCGAGGAGCCCCGCATCTCGGGCATGGACGTTAACTATCCCGACCAGATCGTGTCGCTGTTCGCGGCGGGCATGGTGATCACCGCGGTCATGGAGGCGCGACGAACAGGCAAGGGATGCTTCCTCGATTTCTCTCAGCGCGAGGTCGCGTCGTTCACCATTGGCGAGGAGATCCTGGCCGCTGCCGCCGATCCGGCGCGGCGGCTCGGTCCGTCGGGCAACAAGCAGGAAGGCGTCATCCAGCAGGACACCTATCGCTGCCGCGACGGACGCTGGATCGCGGTCACGTTGTGGGCCCCCGACACCGGCCTCGAAGCGTTCTGTGCAGCGCATGACGCGCCCGACGCCGTGGCCCAGTTGCTGGCCAAGGGCATCGCGGCCGCGCCGTGCAACGACGGCCAGGACCTGCTGCGCGATCCGGCGCTCGCGGGCGCGACCCTGATCCGCGACGCGCAGGGCGGGCTGGTGAAGGGTCTGCCCTACCGGCTCGACGGAAGGGGTGCGGTGATCGAACGCGCTGCACCCGATCTCGGACAGCACACGGCAGAGGTATTGCGATCGCTGTTGGGTTACAACGATGACCAGTTGGAAGCATTGGCGGCGGCGGGTGTGACCGCGACGACGCCGGCGGTGGGGACCGTCTGACCATGGCCAAAGCCGAAGTCCAGAAGCTGATGCAGCGCATGACGATGCCCGTCATTGCCGCGCCGATGTTCCTCGTCTCCAACCCGGCGCTGACCCTCGCCTGCTGCAGCGAGGGAATCATGGGCAGCTTCCCCGCCCACGGCACGCGCAGCCGCGAGGAGTTCCAGGCCTGGCTCGACGAGATGGTCGAGGGCATGAAGCGGCTGGAGGATGCGGGCCGCAAGCCGGCGCCCTGGGCCGTCAACCTCGTCGTCCATCCCTCGAACCCGCGCTATCCCGGCGACCTCGAGCTGGTCGAGAAATACAAGGTGCCGGTCGTCCTGACCTCCAAGGGCGCGCCCGGCGATGCGATCAAGCGCATCCACGGCTGGGGTGCCGTTGCCTTGCACGACATCGCCAACCGCCGTCACGCCGAGAAGGCGCTGGAGGCCGGCGTCGACGGCGTGATCGCAGTGGCCGGCGGCGCCGGCGGCCATACCGGCACGATCAACCCGTTCGCCTTGATGAACGAGGTGCGCCAGCTCGGCGATCACTTCGCCATCGTGCTCGCGGGCGGCCTCACGACCGGCCGCGACGTGCTCGCGGCCGAGACCATGGGCGCCGATCTCGCCTATATCGGCACGCGCTTCATCGCCACGCGCGAGGCGATGGCCGCCGAGGCGCACAAGCGCATGATCCTCGACACGCGCGCCACCGACGTCTTCCTCACCGCGTCGATCGACGGCGCGCCGGCGAACTGGCTGACGCCGAGCCTGCTCGCCGCCGGCATCGATCTCGACGTGCTGCGCACGACGCTGCCCGGCAAGATCGTGGCGGCGCAGGAGAACAAGAAGCGCTGGAAGGACATCTACACCGCGGGCCACGGCGTCGGGAACATCGAGGACGTGCCGGGCGCTGCCGAGCTCTGTCGCCGCCTGGTCGCGCAATATCGCGAGGCGCGGAAGCTCGTCCCGGCGGCGGCGTGAGCGCGATCAAGATCCAGATCGACCGGCTGGCCAAGTCGTTCGGCCAGGACGGCGGAAAGGTCCGGGCGCTTGCCGACTTCACGCTTACCGTTGCGGACGGAGAATTCGTTTGCATCGTCGGCCCCAGCGGCTGCGGCAAGACCACGGTCCTGCGCATCGTCGCCGGCCTCGAGAAGGCCGACAGCGGCCGCGTCGACATCCGGCCCAGCGGCGCCGAGCGGCCGCTGAACGCCATGGTGTTCCAGGAGCACGGCCTGTTCCCGTGGATGACGGTCGAGGACAATGTCGCGCTCAGCCTCGAGATGCGCGGCGTCGGCAAGCGCGAGCGGCGGGAAAAGGTCGGCTTTTTCCTCGACATGATCGGCCTGACGCGCTGCCGCCGCCATTATCCGCAGCAGCTCTCGGGCGGCATGCGCCAGCGCGTCAGCCTGGCGCGCGCGCTGATGGCCGATCCCGAGATCCTGTTGATGGACGAGCCGTTCGCGGCCCTCGATGCGCAGAACAAGCTGATCCTGCAGGACGAGCTGCTCAGCATCTGGGAGGGCAGCCAGAAGACCGTGCTGTTCATCACCCACGGCATCGACGAGGCGATCGCGCTTGGCGACCGCATCGTCGTGATGACGGCGCAGCCCGGCCGCATCAAGGCGATCGTGCCGGTCGACTTCCCGCGGCCGCGCTCGGCCGCCGAGCTGCGCGCCGACCCGCGCTTCGGCGCGCTCGAGCTCTCGATCTGGCGCATGCTGGAGGACGAGGTGCGCGCCACCCGCGCGCGCACCGAGGGACGGGCCGAGGGACGCGCATGAGGACGGTCACCCAGGAGCGCGCCCTCGCCATCCTGTCGCCGCTCGCCGTTCTCCTCCTCTGGCAGCTCGCGTCGGATGCCGGGCTGATCGACCAGCGCTACGTGCCTTCGCCGGCCGCGATCGCCAAGGCCGGCTGGTCGCTGGCGGCGACCGGCGAGCTCGAGAAGCACGTCTGGGCGAGCCTGCGCAGGCTGTCGATCGGCTTCGTGCTGGGCGCGGGGCCCGGCATCCTGCTCGGCATCGTCATGGGCCTGAGCCGCTGGGTGCGCGCGGCACTCGATCCGCTGGTCGCGGCGCTCTATCCGATCCCCAAGGTGGCGATCCTGCCGCTGCTGATGCTGGTGTTCGGCCTGGGCGACGCCTCCAAGGTCGCCGTGGTGGCGATGTCGGTCCTGTTCCTGAGCATCATCAACACCACGGTCGGGGTGGTGCAGCTCGACAGGATCTACTTCGACGTGGCGCGCAACTACGGCACGCCGTGGTACAGGCTGTTCGCCCGCGTGATCCTGCCCGGCGCCCTGCCGACGATCTTCGCCGGCCTGCGCATCAGCCTCGGCGTGTCGCTGGTCGTCCTGGTGAGCGCGGAGTTCGTCGCCTCCAACTCCGGCATCGGCTACCTGATCTGGAGCTCATGGCAGACGCTCGTCGTCGAGAACATGTTCGTCGGCATCATCGTGGTGACGATCCTGGGCGTGCTGACCACCTTTTTGCTGCACGAGTGTGAAAGGCTTCTGGTACCGTGGCGCCAGATATAGGGGTGGGCTTCATGCGCAGACTGTTGCTGGCCGTCTTGATCGGCGTTCTGGGAGGCCCGGCATTCGCGCAACCGGTCAAGGTCGGCGATCTCGGCATCCTGGCCGACGCGCCGTTCTACATCGCCATCGAAAAGGGCTACTTCAAGGACGCCGACGTCGAGGTCAGCCTCGAGCGGTTCAACTCCGCGGCCCAGGCGACCGCGCCGCTCTCCACCAACCAGGTGCAGGTGGTGGGCGGCGGCGTGAGCGCGGCGCTCTACAACGCCTTCGCCCGCGACTGGCCGGTGCGCATCGCCATGGCACGCACGCGCGACTGGCCGGGCTATTCCAGCGACACGCTCGTGCTGCGCAACGATCTCAAGGCCACGGTCACGTCGGCCAAGCAGCTCAAGGGCAAGATGATCGCGCTCAACGCGCCGGCCTCGGTGCTGCATTTCATGCTCGGCCGCCTGATGGAGAGCGAGGGCCTGTCGATCGACGACGTCTCGACCATCAACATGGCATGGCCGAACATGGCGCCGGGCATGGAGACCAAGGCGATCGACGGCGGCATGGTGGTGGAACCGTTCGCGACCCAGTTCGCCGCCAAGGGCATCTCCTTTCCCTTCAAGCGCGCCGCCGACTTCATGAAGAGTCCCCCGCTCGAGGTTTCGGTGGTGCTCTACAGCAAGGGCTGGACCGACAAGAATCCCGACCAGGCCAGGGCCTTCACGCTCGCCTATCTCAAGGGCGCGCGCGATTACTTCGACGCCATGAAGGGCGGCCCCAAGCGCGCCGAGGTGGTCGACATCTGCATCAAGTACACCAGCCTCAAGGACAAGGCGATGTACGACAAGATGCACTGGAGCTACATGGATCCCAACGGCGAGATCTCGTTCGACGGCCTGCGCGACCAGCAGGACTGGTACGCCAAGCACGGCTTCGTCGCGACCAAGGCCAATATCGAGGCGATGACCGACCGCCGTTTCCTGGACTACGCGCTCGAGAACCTCGGGCGCGTCGACGACAAGTAGACGGAGGCTCATCATGGCCGAAACAGCCGTCGTTCGCATTCATCGCAGCGAGGACTGCCTGCGCACCGGTCCCGGCACGCCGGCCGGCCGCTACCTGCGCCAGTTCTGGCAGCCGATCTATCACTCGGTCGACCTCGCCGCCGGCCGCACCGTCACCATCCGCATCATGAGCCAGGACTTCACGCTCTATCGCGGCCAGTCGGGCGCGCCGCATCTCGTCGACGCGGCCTGCCCGCACCGGGGCACGCGGCTCTCGTCAGGCTGGATCGAGGGCGAGGCGCTGCGCTGCTTCTACCACGGCTGGAAGTTCGACTCCGACGGCAGCTGCATCGAGCAGCCGGCCGAGGAGAACGCCTTCTGCCAGAAGGTGTCGATCCGGTCGTATCCTGTGCGCGAATATCTCGGTCTGGTCTTCGCGTTCCTCGGTGAAGGCAAGCCGCCGGAATTCCAGACGCATCCGGAGTTCGAGCAGTTCGACGGCATGGTCGAGATCGATTCGTACAGCCGCGAATGCAACTACTTCCAGAATCTCGAGAATGCGCTGGACATGAGCCACATCGGCTTCGTGCACGGCGACAATGTCGCGATCTTCAAGGGCATCGGCCTGGGCCGCGCGCTCGATGCCGAGGAATCCGACTGGGGCGTGACCTACGGTTTCACCCGGCCCGACGGCCAGCGGCGGGTGCAGCAATTCGGCATGCCCAACATCTTCTACCTGACCGCGTTGCCGACCGATCCCGAAATTGGCTGGCAGGAATCGATGTTCTGGTGGGTGCCGATCGACGACACCAATCACATGCAGTTCAGCGTGCATCGGGTGCCGGCACAGGGCGACGTGGCGAAGCGCCTGCACGAGCGGCGGCAGGCGCGGCGCCGCGAGATCGAGATCCCACACCAGGCGCTGGCGAAGGACGTGCTCGAGGGCCGGGCCAGCATGCGCGACGTCGACAAGAAGAAGGTCGATCTGGTGCGCCTGCAGGACGACGTGGCGCAAGTCGGCCAGGGGTTGATCGCCGAGCGCGAGGGCGAGCGGCTGGGCCGGGCCGATGTCGGCGTGATCGCCATTCGGCGCCTGTGGGCGCGCGAGCTGGCGGCCTTCAATGAGGGCCGGCCGACGAAGAACTGGAAGCGCGACGCGTCGATCGTGCCCCGCGCCTGGGGTCTGGCGGGCAATCCGGCCCGGATCGGCGGTGAAGGCACCGCGTCGGGCAAGATCGCCGAGGTGATCGACGTGCGGCCGCATGTCGAGATCGCCGTCCAACTCAAGGCGCTGCACGCGCCCATTACATGAAACCCGAACCCGGCCCGCAGCTGACGCTCGCCGAGCGCGACCGCCGCTTTGCCGGCCTGCGCGCGCTCATGGAGCAGCAGGGCTTCGACGCGATCGTCGTCGGCAGCTTCCAGGGCCGCGAGCGGCTGGAGTCCTACCTGATCGACGACTTCCTCGACGCCGTCGTCGTCCTGCCGCTGAAAAGCGAGCCCGTGCTGCTAGCGTTCGGCGGCTCGCGCATCAGCCGCATCTTCGAGAGCCAGCGCCGCGGCCACGACGTCTGGGTGCCGGACGTGCGGCTCGGCGCGGGCGGCGCCAAGGTCGCCGAGGTGCTGACGGAACGCGGGCTGGCGCGGGGCCGCATCGGGCTCGTCGGCTTCGGCCCGACGGCGCCGGGCGAGGCCGAAGGGCTGCTGCCGCTCGGCTTCCACAGCAATCTCGTGAAGGCGTTGCCCGGCGCCGCGATCGGCGACTTCACCTTGGCCTTCACCGATTTCATGCTGGTGAAGAGCGCGGAGGAGGTCGCCCTGCTCCGGTTTGCTGCGAAAGTGAGCGAAGAAGCCTGCAAGGTGATGATGGCGGTCGCGCGTCCGGGCGTCAGCGAGGCCGAGGTCTATGCCGACACCGTCCGCGAGATCCATCGCTGGGGCTGCGACCTGCGCTATCCGTTCTTCAGCCTGCAGTCGGGCAAGGACAATATCGGCTGGGGCGTGCCGCGCTGGAGCGTCCGCGCCGAACCGCCGCGCCTGCTCGAGGTCGGCGACCTCGTGCAGGCCGAGATCCACACCTGCTACGGCGGCCAGGAAGGGCAGGTGAACTTCTCGGTCGCGCTCGATCCGGTCGATGAAGTCGTCCACCGTCTCGAAACCGTCGCCCGTCAGTCATACGAGGCAGGCCTCGCCGCCGTGAGGCCGGGTGTCACCTTCGCCTCGGTGGTGCAGGCGATGGAGAAGCCGATCGCTGCCGCGGGCTGCTGGAGCAAGACGCCGCTGTTGCACACCCTGACCTTCGGGTCGACCGGCTTCACGCCGGTCAACCGCGAGCAGCTCAAGGGCACGCGCGAGGAGACGATCGAGGGCGCCGCTCGGCCGGGCATCCGTCGCGGCGAGCTGGTGCTGCAGGAGGGCATGGGGCTTGAGCTCGAGCCCAACGCCTGCCTCGGCATGATCCGGGTTAACATCGGCGCCGGCGTGCTCGTGACGTCGCGCGGTGCGGAAGAACTCAATTCGCTCGCGACTCGGGTCCAGCACGTGCGCTAGGCTTCGCCGATCAAAGGAGAGACAGCGTGAAGACCAAGGCTGCGGTCTGTTACGAGGCCGGGGAAGAACTCGTCATCGAAACCGTCGATCTCGAGGGGCCGAAGTTCGGCGAGGTGCTGGTCGAGATCAAGGCGTCGGGCGTCTGCCACACCGACGAGTTCACGCGCTCCGGCGGCGATCCCGAAGGCCTGTTCCCGGTGATCTTCGGCCACGAAGGCGCGGGCGTGGTGGTCGATGTGGGGCCGGGCGTGGTGTCGCTCAAGAAGGGCGACCACGTGATCCCGCTCTACACGCCGGAATGCCGCAACTGCAAATCATGCCTCTCCGGCAAGACCAATCTCTGCACCGCGATCCGCAGCACGCAGGGCCAGGGCGTGATGCCCGACGGCACGTCGCGCTTCTCGATCGGCGGCAAGAAGATCCATCACTATATGGGCTGCTCGACCTTCTCGAACTTCACCGTGCTGCCGGAGATCGCGCTCGCCAAGATTCGCAACGACGCGCCGTTCGACAAGGTCTGCTACATCGGCTGCGGCGTGACCACCGGCATCGGCGCGGTGATCAACACCGCCAAGGTCGAGCCCGGCGCCAACGTCGTGGTGTTCGGGCTCGGCGGCATCGGCTTGAACGTCGTGCAGGGCGCGCGGCTCGCCGGCGCCAACATGATCGTCGGCGTCGACCTCAATCCCGCGCGTGAGGCGCTGGGCAAGAAGTTCGGCATGACGCACTTCGTCAATCCCGGCTCACTCGGGGACAAGGACCTGGTCGCGCACATCGTCGAATTGACCGACGGCGGTGCCGACTACTCCTTTGAATGCGTCGGCAACACCAAGCTGATGCGCCAGGCGCTGGAATGCGCCCATCGCGGCTGGGGCAAGTCGGTGATCATCGGCGTCGCCGGCGCGGGCCAGGAGATCAGCACGCGCCCGTTCCAACTCGTCACCGGCCGGCAGTGGATGGGCACGGCGTTCGGCGGCGCCAAGGGCCGGCGCGACGTGCCGAAGATCGTCGACTGGTACATGGACGGCAAGATCGACATCGATTCGCTGATCACTCACGTCATGCCGGTCGAGAAGATCAACGACGCGTTCCACCTGATGCACGAGGGCAAGTCGATTCGGAGCGTGGTTACATTTTAAAGGCGACGTTCCAGGGGAGGACCGAATGACCGTTCGCAAGATCGGCAACGCCACCATCGAGAAGGTCGAGGAGATCTGCGGCCCAGGCTTCAAGCCGGCGCGCATGTTTCCCAAGTTCAACCAGGAGGCCTTCGACGCGCAGAAGGGCTGGATGGTGCCCGACCACGTCGAGCCCGGCAGCGACCGGCTGGTCGGCTCGGTGCATACCTGGGTCGTGAAGACCGGCAGGCACACGATCCTGATCGACACCTGTCTCGGCAACCACAAGGACCGGCACAATCCCGGCTGGAACAAGCTCAACACGCCGTTCCTTGAGCGGCTGCAGGCCTGCGGCTGCCATCCCGATTCCGTCGACTTCGTGATGTGCACGCACCTGCACGTCGACCATGTCGGCTGGAACACCAAGCTCGAGAACGGCCGCTGGGTGCCGACCTTCAGGAATGCGAAGTACCTGTTCGCCAAGCGCGAGTACGCGCACTGGGAGGCCGAGCACAAGACCAAGGGTCTCGAGACCAACGGCGGTTCGTTCGACGATTCCGTGCTGCCCGTGGTCGAGGCCGGCAAGGCGGTGATGATCGACAGCGGCCATCAGCCCGACCCGCTGCTCACGATCGCCGACTATCCCGGCCACACGCCGGGCTCGATCGCCATCAATCTCGAGGACGGCGGCAAGCAGGCCTGCTTCTCGGGCGACATCATGCATCACCCGATCCAGGTCTATCACCCCGACTGGTCGAGCCAGTTCTGCTCCGACCAGGACCTGTCGGCGAAGAGCCGCCGCAGGCTGCTGGAGGATTGCTGCGAGAGCGGCGCCCTGCTCTGCCCCGCGCACTTTCCCGGCGCCAATGCCGGATACATCAAGCGGCGGGGCGAAGCGTTCGCCATCGAATGGGATGTGCAAAAGTGAGCCCCGTCGCGACGGAGAAAGCAAATGACCGGACGTGAAGAGGACGCCGGCCTGGCCGGCAAGGTGGCGATCGTCTCGGGCGGCGGCGCCGCCGGCGACGGGATCGGCAACGGCCGCGCGGCGGCGATCCTGCTGGCGCGTGCCGGCACGCATGTGGTGGTGTCGGACCTCGACAAGAAGCTGGCGCAGCGCACCGTCGAGATGATCCAGGCCGAGGGCGGCAGCGCCGTTGCCGAAGCCTGCGACGCCACGAAGGAGGCCGACTGCAAGCGGCTGGTCGACGCCGCGGTCGACCGCTGGGGTCGGCTCGACTTCCTCGACAACAATGTCGGCATCGGCAGCCGTGGCAGCGTGGTCGACGAGAAGCCGGACGAGTATCGCCGCGTCATGCAGGTCAACGTCGAGACGATGTTCCTGCTCTCCAAGCATGCGATCCCGGCGATGATCAAGACCGCCAAGGGCGGCGCGATCGTCAACATCTCGTCGATCTCGGCACTGCGCCCGCGCGGCCTCACCACCTACACCACGTCCAAGGCGGCGGTGATCGGGCTCACCCGGGCGATGGCGGTCGATCACGGCAAGGACCACATCCGGGTCAATTGCATCTGCCCCGGGCCGATGTACACACCGATGGTCAATCGCGGCAACGGCATGAGCGACGCCAACCGGCGGCAACGCGCCAACGCGTCGGTGCTGAAGATCGAGGGCACCGGCTGGGACATCGGCTATGCCGTGCGCTTCCTGATGAGCGCGCATGCCCGCTACATCACCGGCCAGGTGCTGGTGGTCGACGGCGGCGTGACGTTGCAGGGCCCCGAGCGCGACAGCCAGGCCCAGTAAGAGGAGGAAGAATGGCCCGCCTGCCCTATATCGATGCCGACCAGCTGCCGCCCGAGCAGCGCGACCTGCTGAAGCGGCCGATCAACCTGACGCGGCTGCTGGTCAATTCGCCCGGCATGGCCAAGGCTTTCCACGGGATCGGCGGCTACATCCGCAACAAGAGCACGCTCGATTCGCGCCTGCGGGAGCTCGCCATCCTGCAGGTGGGCTGGATGGAGAAGTCGGAGTACGAATTCACGCACCACGTGAAGATCGGCAAGGAATTCGGCGTCACCGACGAGGACATCCAGGGCCTGTTCCTCGAGACCGAAGGCAAGCCCAGCAAGCTCGATCCCCTCGCCAAGCTGGTGCTCAAGGGCGCGCGCGAGATGGTGCGCGACATCGGCATGTCCGACGAGACCTTCGCCGAGATCAAGAAGCACCTCAGCAACGAGCACATGACCGACCTGGTCCTCACCATCGCCTTCTACTGCGCCGTGGTGCGGGTGCTGGCGACCATGAAGATCGACAACGAGCCGCAGTACAAGGAAGTGCTGAAGCAGTATCCGCTGACGTAAGGCCGTCGCCCTGAGCGAAGCCGAGGGGCCTCTTTTCGTGCCAACCTCAAGATGGGTCCCTCCACTACGCGCTGCGCGCTCCGGTCGGGACGACGGGAAAGGGAGAAAGAACATGCGCCTGCAGGACAAGGTCGCCATCGTCGTCGGCGCGGGGCAGAGCCCGGGCGAGGGCGTCGGCAACGGCCGCGCCACGGCCCTCACTTTCGCGCGCGAGGGCGCCAAGGTCGTCTGCGTCGACCGCGACCTCAAGTCGGCGCAGGAGACCGTCGACATGATCGGCGCCAACCAGGGCACCGCGGTCGCCTTCAAGGCCGACGTCACCAGGAACGCCGACCTCAAGGCGATGGCCGCCGACACGCACGCCCGCTGGGGACGCATCGACATCCTGCACAACAACGTCGGCGTATCGCTGGCCGGCGGCGACGCGGAGCTCGATAAGATCACCGAGGAGGCGTTCGACCGCTGCGTGGCGATCAACCTCAAGAGCTGCATCCTCGCCGCCAAGCACGTGATCCCGATCATGCGCGAGCAGAAGAGCGGCGTGATCATCAACATCTCGTCGATGGCCGTGATCACCACCTACCCCTACGTCGCCTACAAGGCGACCAAGGCCGCGATGGTCGCGTTCACCGAGCAGCTCGCCTACCAGAATGCGCCGTACAACATCCGCGCCAACGTCATCCTGCCCGGGCTGATGAACACGCCGATGGCGGTCGACACCCGCGCCCGCGAGTTCGGCAAGACCCGCGCGGAGATCGAGGCGATGCGCGACGCCCAAGTGCCGCTGCGCAAGAAGATGGGCACCGGCTGGGACGTCGCCAATGCCGCCCTGTTCCTGGCATCCGACGAGGCGAACTTCATCACCGGCGTGACACTTCCGGTCGATGGCGGAGCGAGCGTGAGAAGAGGATAGTGGGGCGACGCGGCACGAAAGGTGCGTGCCGCGGACCGAACGATTGGGGGAATTTGGAGAATGTTTGCTCGAACTTTGATAGCGGCCGCAATGGCGCTCGGCCTGGCGGGTGCTGCCTGGGCGCAGGACGCCGATCATCCCAAGGACAAGACGCTGGTGGTCGGCTCCGATTTCGGCGTCGCGCCATGGATGGTGCGCGGCGCGTCGGGGCCAGAAGGCTTCGGCGTCGACATGATCAAGGAGGTCGCCAAGCGCGTCGGCCGGCCGGGCGTCGAGATCGTCGACATCAACTTCTCGGGCCTGTTCGCGGCGCTGTTCTCCAAGCGCATCGAGTTCACGGTCAATCCGCTCAACATCACCGCGGAGCGCGCCGAGCGCATGCTCTACACCGAGCCGTTCTTCGCCACCGGGAACGGCTTCCTGATCCGCGCCGCCGACAGCATGAAGGGCTTCGAGGACCTCAAGGGCAAGCAGCTGGCCGTCAATCGCGGCACCATCTCCGACACCTGGGCGACGCAGAATGCCGAGAAGTACGGCTTCGAGGTGCAGCGCTACGACACCTTCCCCGATTCGGTGCAGGCGGTGATCACCCGCCGCGCCTTCACCGCGCTGAACGAGATCCCGACCACGGTCTATGCCGCGAGCCAGAACAAGGCGATCAAGGTCGGCTTCAAGGACTTCAACGGCCGCAACTTCGGCTACGCGTTCCGGCTCGAGGACACCGCCTACCGCAACACGGTCGAAGCTGCGATCGAGTGCATGAAGAAGGACGGCACCCTCACCAAAATGTACGAGAAGTGGTACGGCTCGAAGGTCGATCCCGGCTCGTCGATCAGCACGATCTTCCCAGGCTGGGGCCCGCCGGGCTTCAAGGGCTACGACCCGACGCCGCACGAGTTGAGCTGCAAGTGACCCCTCCGTCGTCCCGACCGAAGCGCCGCAGGCGCGAAGAGGAGGGACCTTTTTTGCCGATGCATCCGCCAAAACAGGTCCCTCGACTTCGCTTCGCTACGCTCGGGACGACGGGGTTTGCATGAACCCTCTCCTCGACAACTTCTTCAATCGCCAGATCCTCGCCCAGTACGGCCCGTCCATCCTGGGCGGGTTCTGGCTGACCGTGCAAGTGGCGCTCGCCACGATCGCGATCGGCGTGACCACCGGCCTCGTGCTCGCGATCGTGCGGGCGCTGCGGTGGACGCCGGCCGACATCGTCATCATCGTGTTCGTCGACGTCTTTCGCACGCTGCCACAGCTCGTGATCATCGTGTTCCTGTATTTCGGCCTGCCCTACGCCGACGTCCAGGTTTCGCCGTTCGCCGCGACCACGCTGGCGCTGGGCGCCGTGCTGGCGGCGTTCGCGACCGAGATCTTCTGGGCGGCCATCCAGGCGGTGCCGCAGGGCCAGTGGGACGCCGCGCGCTCGCTCGGGCTGGGCTTCCTGAAGATCCTGTTCCTGATCATCCTGCCGCAGGCGGTTCGCATCGCCGTGCCATTGCTCACCAATCGCGCCATCGCCATCACCAAGGGCACCGCGCTCGGCACCGCGGTGTCGCTGCCGGAGCTGCTGGGCCGCGCGCAGAGCAGCATGGCGATCGCCGCCAATCCCTCGCCGCTCACCTTGGCGGCGGCCTTCTATCTCCTGTTCTTCGTGCCGCTGGTGGTGGCCAGCCGCTGGCTCGAAGGGCTGGGCTCTCCCGGGACATCGAGGGAGCGGCACTGATGGAGGCGCTTCAGCTCTTCCTCGACAACTTCGCCGACTGGGACAGCTTCGTCCGCATCTGGCCGCTCCTGTGGCAGGGCCTGCAGCTCACCGCCCTGCTGTCGGTCGTCACCCTGCCGATCGCTGCCGCCGCCGGCCTGCTGATCGCCATCCTCTACAGCTTCCACAACAGGCCCGCGAACGTGGCACTGCTGATCTGGATCGACCTGTTCCGCTCCTTCCCCGTGCTGGTGCTGCTGATCCTGATCTTCTACGGCCTGCCCTTCCTCGGCCTGACGCTGCCCTCGTTCGCCGCCTGCGTGCTGGCGCTGACGCTCAACCATTCGGGCTATTACGGCGAGATCTTCCGCGCCGGCATCGAGGCCATCCCGCCCGGCCAGCGCGAGGCGGCCCGCGCGCTCGGCCTGCATCCGCTGCAGATCATCTTCCTGGTGATCCTGCCGCAGGCGCTCGCGCGGGTCCTGGCGCCGCTCGCCTCCAACTCGCTCGAGCTGGTGAAGACGACCTCGATCGCGGCCCTGGTCGCCCTGCCCGAGCTGCTCCGCTCGGCCCGCGTGGCGCAGGAGCAGACCTACAACCCCACCCCGCTGACCGCGGCAGCGATCATCTTCTTCGTCCTGCTCTTCCCGTTCGCCCGCTGGGTGGCGCGGCTCGAGCGCGACATGATCATGAGGCAGCGATGAAACGACTCGCCGGCAAGACCGCTCTCATCACCGGCGCCTCCTCGGGCATCGGCCGCGCCATCGCGAAGAGGTTCCACGAGGAAGGCGCCGAGCTGCTGCTGATGGACATCACCGAGCAGGTCGTCGAGGGCGGCGAGCCGACGCACAAGCTTTTGAACGTGCCATTTTATCAGGGCGACGTTTCCAGGGAGGCCGACGTCGAGCGGGCCGTACGCCTGGCCGCGAGCTCGACCGGCCGGCTCGATGTCGTCGTCAACGACGCCGTCGTGCGCGCCGGCAAGCCGCTCACCGAGACCAGCCTCGAGGAATGGAACCACGTCATGGCGGTGAACGTGACCGGCGTGTTCCTGATGTGCCGCGCCGCGGTGCGCCGCATGCTGACCCAGGACATCCGCCACGAGGCGCGCGGCCGCATCGTCAACATCTCCTCCCAGCACGGCATGATCGCCGCCCCCGAGGACTGCTCCTACGGGGTGTCCAAGTCGGCCATCGTCTACATGACGCGTCAGATCGCGGCCGACTACGGCAAGGACAACATCATCTGCAATGCCGTTGCGCCGGGCAAAATCCTCACCGGCAAGGGTGGCCGCGCCGTCGAGCCGCGCTGGATCGACTACAGCCACCGCCGCACGCCCTTGCCGCGGCTCGGCCGGCCGGAGGATGTCGCCAACGCCGCGCTCTTCCTGGCGTCGGACGAGGCCACGTTCATCACCGGCGAGAACCTGATGGTCGACGGCGGCTGGATGGCGAGCTGAGCTAAGCGCCGGGCTTGCGGTCCAGCAGGATGTCGAGCATGCGCTCGGTATCGTTGAGGAAGGTGCGCGTCACGCCGTAGTGCTCGGTGTCGCGATACTCGATCCAGCGCGGCGGCCCGTTCTCGAACATCAGGATCGCCGCGTCGGGATAGGCCATCAGGATCGGCGAATGGGTGGCGATGAAGAACTGCGAGCCGTCCTTCACCAGGTCGTGCAGACGGGACAGGAAGGCAAGCTGCCGGGTCGGCGACAGCGCCGCCTCGGGCTCGTCGAAGAAGTAGAGGCCGTTGCCGCGCAGGCGGTTCAGAAACAGGGCGAAGAACGATTCGCCGTGCGACTGCTCGTGCAGGGATTTGCCGCCATAGGCATCGATGATGCGTGGGCCTCCACCCTCCCGATCGAGCACCTCGATTTCCGTCGCCACATTGAAGTAACTCTCCGCGCGCAGGAAGAAGCTGTCGCGAATACGGCGCACGCTGCGGCTGAGGCGCAGGGCGTTGCTGAGGCCGGAATGCGATTCGCGGGTCGCGAACCGAAAATTGCGGCTACCGCCTTCCGGATTGAGGCCCATGGCGATGGCGATCGCCTCCAACAGCGTCGACTTGCCGGCGCCGTTCTCGCCGACGAAGAACGTCACGGGCCGATCGAACTCGAGGACATCGAGGCCGCCGATCGCCGGGATGCTGAACGGAAAGTCGGTGAACGACGTCACCTTGTCCCGCCGCAGCGTGGCGCGGGTGAGAAAGTTACGAGCGTCCCAAGTCGGCATGCAGCCGCGACTATAGGAGCACGGCCTCTACTGCCGGTAGCAACTGTCGGTAGCAACCTGAGGAACGGTCAGGCTTTGCCTTCCCGCTTGCGGCGCGCCTCGTAGGTCCGAAGGTGCGCGAGTGCGGTGGTGAGCACGGGATACGCGCCGCCCTTCGCCCGCTTCAGCAGGTCGCCGACGACATGCTCGGCCTCGGTGCGGAAGCCGTTCTCGACGTCGCGCGCCATCGAGGAGTTGAACGGGGAGTCGGCGGCGGTGAGCGTCGCCTTGGCGCGTTCGACCGCCGCGGATCGCAGAGGATGCCCGTTGGCCGCGGCGATCAGGCCGATCTCGTCATGGAGCGCGGTGGCGAGCGGCGCGCCGCCGCCGGCCACGATGTCGCCGACCGTGCCGCGCATCAGGCACGTGATGCCGCCCGCCGTGGCGATGAAGGCCCATTTCTCCCACATCTCCTGCAGAATCTCGCTGCTCTGCCCAGCCTGAATGCCGGCCGCGGCGAACTCGGCGGCGAGCGCCGCGACCCGCGCCGATTTCGTGCCGTCGAGCTCGCCGAAGCTGATCGCCAGCATCTCGGCAAGATGAAGGATGCGGCCCTCGGCATCGAGCGTGAGCGGCAGCGATGCCTGCCCGCCCAGCACGTTCTTCTTGGCGAAGCGGCTGGCCAGGACGTCGAGATGCGCGAGCCCGTTCAGCAACGGCAGGATCGCAGTGTCCGGCCCGACCGCGGGCGCGAAAGCGGCCATCGCGCCCTCGAGATCGAACGCCTTGCAGGCCAGCAGCACGACGTCATAGGGCCCCGTCAGCGTCTCCGCCGAGACCAGCGGCGGCGACGGCAAGTGGACGTCGCCGAGCTTGCTCTTGATGACCAGGCCGGTCTTCGCGAGCTGTGCCGCCCGGCGCTCGCGCACGAGGAACGTGACGTCGCGTTTGGCCGCCAGCAGGCGGCCGCCGAAGAAGCCGCCGATCGCTCCGGCGCCGACAACGAGGATACGCATGATCTGGTCCCTTGATAGAACCAGAAGACCTTACCGCCTCTGCGGACTCGTTCGCGCGAGGTTTGCTCGCCCTTACCCGTTCTTTTCTCGCGAATCGGCTGGCGCCTCGGCGCGCTCGGTCATGCCGTAGTCGCGCAAGACGGAGGCCACGCGCAGCCGATAGTCGCGGAAGACGCCCTCGCGGCCGGCTTTCTGGGCCTGTCGGTGATGCTCGAGGGTGCGCCAGGCCTTCACGGCCGCCTCGTCGCGCCAGAAGGAGAGCGACAGGAGCTTGGTCTCGTCGGTCAGGCTCTGGAAGCGCTCGATCGAGAGGAAGCCGTCGATCTGCTCCAGCTCGGGCTTCAGCTGCGCGGCGATGTCGAGATAGGTCTGCTTGCGGCCATCGGCCGGCCAGACTTCGAAGATCACGGCGATCATGGCTGCTCTCCTTTCAGCGCAGCGCCGACGGCGTCGTAGAGTCGATGCCGGCCGGTTTCGAGATGCATCAGGTGGGTGCCCGCGTCGAGCTTCACGTCGTGGCGGGCGGGTGCGGAAGTCACGGCATCGAGGATCGTCGCCGCATCGGCATCGCGGCAGAGCGAATCCCAGGCGCCGCGCACGATGGTGACAGGCCGCGTGATCCGTGCCGGATCCCAGGACGACCGGCCGGCCCAGGTGTCCAGGTTGTCGGCACGCGGGCCGTTGGGGATGCGGACAGCGGGCGGGGTACGCTTGGCCGCGTCGGGATCGCTCGCGAGATAGGCGGACGCCCAGCGGTCGAAGCCTTCGAGCACCGGCGGATGATCCTTGGGCACGTCCTCGATGAAGCGGGCGTATTGAGCCTCATTGGGGACGTCGCCCCAGGCGGGCAACGCCGACGGTGTGCCGCCGGTGCGGGGCGCGATCGGCGCGAACAGGACCAGGCGGTCGATCTCGTCGGCCATGGCGATGGTGGCGAGCGACGCGGGCGCGCCGCCCCAGGAGTGCGAGACCAGCGACACGCGCCGGCCGGTTTCGCGCCGGATCAGCGCCACCACATCGGCGACTTGGCGAGCAGCCTCGGGCGCGCGGCCAAGCGGCGGATGGCGGTCGGCCGGTTCGCTCATCGCAGCATAGCGGCCGCTCTCGCCGAAGCCCGCGAAGTCGAACGCCCAGGCGTCAAGACCGCGCGCGTTCCAGTCGTCCATCCACGAGCCATTGCCGAAGTCGAAGCCGACCGACAGCGCCGATGGGAAGGTGGCACCGTGGACATACAGGACAGGGGCGCCGGCCGAGCGCTGGCGCCGGATGAACAGCGACGGCCGGTGATCCGTCGCGGGAAGCCGGAAGGTCTGTTGGGTCATGCCGGAGAGATAGGCGCTCCCGGCGGGCCGTCCTTTCGGCCAAAGCCGAAGGGACTTATCCACAGGAAATGGCAGAAGAGGGGGTGGTGAGAAGGTGGGAAGAATCGTCCAGAAGCCAAGCAGGCCAGCGTTTTACGCTTCCCACGGCGGTGGGAAACCGTGGGAAATCCCGTGCGAAATCAGTCCAATCCGCTGCCGCCGTAGATCCAGTCCAGGGCGGCGAACCATTCCTCCTGGCTCTTGGCGCTCATGATGGCGTTGCGCAGCGCCGCATGCGGGCCGTTGGGATGGTAGACGTGATCGCCCATGGCTCGCGATGTGAGCTGGACCCGCGTGGTCCGCAGCACGCGACGCGCCCGGTAGGTCTCGAGGCCCGACTCCAAGGTATCGGTCTTCGCGAGCGAATCGGCGAGGCAGACGGCGTCCTCCATCGCCATGCAGGCGCCTTGCGCCATGTACTGCATCATCGGATGCGCGGCGTCGCCCAGCAGCGCCACGCGGCCGTCGACCCATTGGTCGACCGGATCGCGGTCGCACAACACCCAGAGCCGCCAGTCGCGGCCGTGGCTGATGATGCTGCGGGCGCGGGCGCAGATGTGCGTGAAGCCCGCCTGCACCTCCTCGATCGACACCGGCTTGCCGGCGACCGGTTCGGGCGCGTCGTTGTGGTAGGTGACGACCAGGTTGAACACCTTCCAGCCTGACAGCGGGTAGTGGACGATGTGGCACTTCGGCCCCGCCCACAGGGTGGCGGCGTTCCAGCGCAGGTCCTCGGGCATCTGCTCGGTCGGGATCACCGAGCGGTAGGTCGTGTGACCCGATACGCGCGGCGCGCCGTCGCCCACCACCTGTTGGCGCACGTTGGACCATAGCCCGTCGGCGCCGATCAGTGCGGCGCCGGTGACGGTCTCGCCGTTGGCGAGCCGCGCGATGACGGTGCGGCCGTCCTGGTCGTAGCCCATGACCTCGCTCGACACTTCGAGCCCGATCAGCGGATGCTCGCGGCAGGCCTTCAGCAGCACGCCGTGCAGGTCGCCGCGATGCACGACCGCATACGGATTGCCATAGCGCCGGCGGAAGGCTCCGCCGAGATCGATATGGCAGATCTCGCCGTCGGCCATCGAGTCCATCAGGCGCAGCTGGTCGATATAGACGGCCATCTGTCGGGCGGTCTCGCCGACGCCCAGCCGATCGAAGCAGTGGAAGGCGTTGGGGCCAAGCTGGATGCCGGCGCCGATTTCGCCCAGCTGGGCCGCCTTCTCCAGGACCAGCGAAGGGATGTTCTTCTGGGCGAGCGCCAGCGCCGCGGCGAGTCCGCCGATGCCGCCGCCTGCAATAAGAATCCTATCTCGGTCCACCCACGACCTTCTCGTCATGCAGCCGGGCGATCTCGTGCGCCGGCAGGCCGAGGATACCCGACAGGATCTCGTCCGTATGCTGGCCCAGAAGCGGCGCCGGCTGCGGCGGTTCCCGCGGCACGGCCGCGAACTGCACTGGCGTGGCCGCGACCGGATAGCGGCCGATGCCCGGCTGGTCGAGGATCGTGAACATCGGGTTGTCCAGCACCGCGTCCTTGTCCTGGCTGAGCTCGCGGAAGCTCTGATACGGCGCCCACAGCGCCCCCGCCTTCTTCAGCGCCGCGGCCACATCCGCCGCGTTGTGGCTCGCCACCCACGGCTCGAGGACCGCGGCGATCTCGGCACGGGCGTTCCAGCGGTCGGCCTCGATCTTGAGGTCGACGCCCTTGTCCTTCTCGATCGCGGCGAACGCCTCGGCGAAGCCGCCGGCCTTGGCCAGCGCGTCGAGGTGCCGATCGGAGAAGATGCAGATCATCACGTAGCGGCCGTCCTTCGTCCGGAAGTCGCGGCCGAAGGTGCCGAAGATCTCGTTGCCGAAGCGCGGTCGGTCCGCCTTGTTGGTCACCGCCTCGCCGATATAGCCGGCCGCCGACACCGCGGCCAAAGCCATGTCCTGCAGCGGCAGCACGATGCGCTGGCCCTTGCCCGTGAGGCGGCGATGCCGCTCGGCCGCCAGGATCGACATCGCGGCCGCATAGGCGGTGGCGATGTCCCAGGCCGGCAAGACGTTGTTGACCGGGCCCTGATGCCCCTTTGGTCCGGTGACCAGCGGGAAGCCGGTGATCGCGTTCACCGTATAGTCGACATTGGCAGCGCCGTGGCGATCGCCGACGATGTTGAGCGCGATCAGGTCGGCACGCTTCTTCGACAGCTCCTCATACGCGAGCCAGCCGCGCGCGGGCATGTTGGTCGAGAAGATGCCGCCGCCCTCTCCCGGCGCGGTGATCAGCGCCGTCAGCAGCTCCCGGCCCTTCGGCGAGCGCAGGTCGACGGCGATCGAGCGCTTGCCCTTGTTGAGGCCGGCCCAATAGATCGAGTTGCCGTCCTTCGTCACTGGCCAGCGGTCGCTGTCGAGCCCGCCCTTCAGGTCGTCGAAGCGGATCACGTCGGCGCCCAATTGCGCCAGCGTCATGCCCGCCATCGGCGCGGCGATGAAGGCCGAGCCCTCGACGATGCGCAGGCCCGCGAGGATTCCGGTCATCGCGGCTGTCCGGTTGCGCTACGGTCCGGCGGCAGGTTGTTCTTGCGCCTGTCGAGCCACCAGCCGTACTCGCGATTCCACATCTCGAAGTTGGCATCGCAGCCCAGCTCCTGCGCCGCGTGCACCGGCCAGAACGGGTTGTAGAGCGCCTGCCGGCCGATCGCGATCAGGTCGGCATCGCCGTCCTGCAGGACCTTCTCGGCCTGCGGCCCGTCGAGGATCAGGCCGACCGCCATGGTCGGGATGCCGGCACCGCGCTTCACCGCCGCCGCGAACGGCACCTGGAAGCCCAGCGAGCGCTTGATGGGCGCCGCCGTCGACAGGCCGGCCAGTCCGCCCGACGAGGTGTCGATCACGTCGATGCCGAGCGCCTTCAGCTCCTGCGCGTAGGCCACCGTGTCGTCGACGTCCCAGCCGCCGCCGCCATCGACCGCGGAGACGCGGATGAACATCGGCTTATGCTCCGGCCAGTTCTCGCGCACCGCCTTGGCCGCCGCGAGCGGGAACTTCATGCGGCCCGCGCGGTCGCCGCCATACTGGTCGTTGCGCTTGTTGCTGAGCGGCGACAGGAACTGCGCGAGCAGGTAGCCGTGCGCGCCGTGGATCTCGATGATGTCGTAGCCCGCGGCATCGGCACGGCGCGCGGCCTCGCCGAACTTCCTCACGATGTCGTCCATCTCGGAGATTTCGAGCGCGATCGGCGATTCGGAGTAACGCTCTCCCGCGGACAGCGCCGAGGGAGCGACCACCTGCCAGCGTTGCCAGTTGCCGTCCTTGGGTCCGAACTCGTCGGGCTTGTCGAACTGGCGCGGCGAGGACGCCTTGCGGCCGGCATGCGTGATCTGGGTGGCGGCGAGCGCACCCTCCTGCTGCAGGAATCGGGTCAGGCGCCTGTGGCCCTCGATCTGGCCGTCGTCCCAGAAGCCGAGATCGCCCTGGGTCACCCGGCCGCGCGGCTCGACGGCGCAATTCTCGGTGAAGACGATGCCGAACTTGCCCAGCGCGAACTTGCCGAGATGGACCAGGTGATAGTCGTTCACCAGCCCGTCCTTGGCCCGGTACTGCACCATCGGCGAGACCACGCAGCGGTTGGGCGCGACGACGCCGCGCATCTTGAACGGCGTGAAGAGCAGTGGCTTTTGCAAGGGCGAGGTCCCCGAAACGAATGGATCAGACGGGCCGGAACATAGACCGGCGGGCCATGCCGCGCCTATCCTTGCGCCATGTTTGACCTCGTTATCCGAAACGGCACCGTGATCGATGGCTCCGGCCAGCCCCGCAAAGTGGCCGATGTGGCGGTCCAGGACGGGAGGATCGCGGCCGTGGGGCCCAAGCTCGGCGCCGGCAGGCGCGAGATCGATGCAGGCGGCCTGCTGGTGACGCCGGGCTTCGTCGACATCCACACCCATTACGATGGCCAGGCGACCTGGGATCCGTTCATCACGCCCTCGTCGTGGCATGGCGTGACCACGACCGTGTTCGGCAATTGCGGCGTCGGCTTCGCGCCGGTGCGGCAGGGCCAGTCGGGCTACCTGATCAACCTGATGGAAGGCGTCGAGGACATTCCCGGCACCGTCCTCAGCGAAGGCGTGAAGTTCGACTGGGAAAGCTTCCCGCAGTTCCTCGATGCGCTCGCCTCGATGCCGCGCACCGTCGACGTCGCGGCCCAGCTGCCGCACGGCGCGCTGCGCTTCTACGTCATGGGTGATCGCGGCGCCGACCATGCCGAGGTCCCGAACCAGGGCGAGAGCGAGGAGATGACGCGGCTGGTCGAGGAGGCGCTGCGCGCCGGCGCGCTCGGCGTCACGAC
This sequence comes from Reyranella sp., assembly GCA_035293665.1. Lineage (GTDB taxonomy): Bacteria > Pseudomonadota > Alphaproteobacteria > Reyranellales > Reyranellaceae > Reyranella. Next base: position 64,852 of record DATGMK010000013.1, read on the forward strand.
GTCCCGCACGACCAAGCACAAGGCACGCGACGGCCGCTTCACGCCCTCGCTCAGCGCCCGCGAGTCCGAGCTGTTCGCATTGGCCGAGGGCATGCGCCGCGCCGGCTCCGGCGTGCTGCAGGTCAACTCCGACTTCGGTCCCGGCGAGTTCGAGGCGCTCGACGCCGCGGCGGAGCTTGCCGGCCGGCCGCTGTCGGTCCTGCTGGTCCAGGTCGATGCCCAACCGAAGCTGTGGCGCGAGACCCTGGACCAGGTGCATGGCGTTCGGGCGCGCGGCCGCGCCGCCAATGCGCAGGTCGGCTCGCGGCCGATCGGCGTGATCATGGGGCTGGAGACCACCGCGCATCCCTTCGCCGCGCATCCGGTGTGGCGCGAGCTGCGCGACCTCTCGCCGACCGAGCGCTACGCGCGTCTTGCCGGCGATGCCGAGTTGCGCCGCCGGCTGGTCGAGACGCCAAGTGGCGACGGCCCGCGCGCTTTCATGGCCGAGTCCTTCCACAAGATGTTCCCGATCGGCGACCGGCCCGACTACGAGCCCGATGCGGCGAACTCGATCGCCGCCATCGCCCGGCGCACCGGCCGCACGCCGCAGGCGGTCGCGCTCGAAGAGATGATGGCGCGCGAGGGCAAGGGCCTGCTGATGCTGCCGTTCGAGAACTACGCCTATGGCAGCCTCGACGTGGTGCACGAGATGATCGCCGATCCGGCAACCGTACTGGGCGTGGCCGACGGCGGCGCGCATGTCGGCGTGATCTGCGACGCCTCCTCGCCCACCTCGCTGCTCACCCTGTGGGGCCGTGACCGCCAGCGCGGGCCGAAGCTTTCGCTGGAGTTCCTGGTCGCCAAGCAGACGCGCGGCACTGCCGAGGCCTACGGCCTGGCGGACCGCGGCCTGCTGGCACCGGGCTACAAGGCCGACATCAACGTCATCGACTTCGACGCGCTTACGCTCAAGCGCCCCGAGGTGGTCTACGACCTGCCGGCCGGCGGTCGCCGCCTGATCCAGCGCGCCAGCGGCTACAAGCACACCTTCAATGCCGGTGTCGAGACGGTGCACGACGACGAGCTGACGGGAGAACGTCCAGGCCTTCTTGTCCGCGTGCGCTGAGCCCTTCCATCACGAGGTCGCAGCGCGATGCTCGCGAAACGCCGCCGCGAGCGTCCGCAAGGCGCCGCGCGAGCGGGCATCCGACAGCGTGGAATGCAGCACGATTTGAGACGACGGAAGCGGTGGCAGGCTGAGCTTCTCGCCGACCTCGACGACGCCGACGGGAGCGATGCGATGGGCGAGCGCCGCCACGGCGAGGCCGGCCGAGACCGCTGCTATGACCGCGGCGGTCCCGCCGCCGAGAAAGACTTCGATCCAGTCCATCCCTGCTGCGTCCAATGCGCGCGTGGCGACGTTGCGTACGCCACATGACACCGCAAGCGAGGCGAGTCGAAGCGCTTCGCCTTGCCGGTGCTCGAAGCCGGGCGCGGCAAACCAGCCGTAGCGTTCGCGCGCCAGGACTTCCCCGTCTCGTCGGCCGTCCTCGCGGCGGACGATCACCGCATCGAGCGCACCGCGGTCGAAGGAGTGCAGCAAAGCACGCGACGCCTGGATCTGCACCTCGATCAGCAAGGCCGGATCATGGGCATTGAGCTTCGCCAGCAGGACCGGGAGCTCGGGACCGGCGACCTGATCGGCAATGCCGAGGGTGAAGCGGCGCGATGGCGTCGTGAGGCCCGCCACCGCGCGCTCGTGCGCGGCCAGGAAGTCGCGTGCGGCGCCCAGGAACGCCGCGCCGCGGGCTGACAGCCGCACGAGCCTCGGCGTGCGTTCGATCAGCTTCTCCCCCAGCCGATCCTCCAGCCGCTTCAACTTCATGCTGACCGCCGCCTGAGAGGTCTCGAGCGCCTCGGCCGCCCGCGTGAAGCTCTGAAAGTCGGCAACCATGACAAATGCCTGCACGGCCTCGACGTCCAGCGTCGTCATTCTCACATATCCGTTCGTTATTCCTGAAATATATATACATGCCGTTTAGTTATCTTCAATCCGTCCCTACGTTCGGTCACTCGCTCGAACGGCAGATGGATGATGACCAACTGGCACTATGCGACTCTGACCGAGACCGCCGAAGCGGTCAGGTCGCGCAAGATCTCCTCGGTTGAGCTGACCCGCGCTCAGCTGGAACGCATTGCGCGTCTCGATCCGTCGCTCCATTCCTACGCGACCGTTACCGCCGAGTTGGCCGACATGCAGGCCCGACGGGCAGACGCGGAGATCGCGCAAGGCCGCTACCGCGGACCGCTGCACGGCATCCCGATCGCCGTCAAGGACCTGTGCGATACGGCCGGCATCGTCACGGCGGCGGGCATGGCCATTCATGCCGACCGCGTGCCCGACTGCGACGCCACCGTCGTCAAGCGGCTGGCGGACGCAGGCGCCGTTCTCCTCGGCAAGCTGCAGCTCACGGAGGGAGCGTTCGTCGCCCACCATCCGACGATTACACCTCCAGTCAACCCCTGGAACAGGGACTACTACCCCGGCGCCTCCTCGAGCGGCTCCGGTGTCGCCACTGCCGCAGGCCTATGCTTTGCCTCGCTGGGCAGCGACACGGGCGGGTCCATTCGTTTCCCGTCTGCCGCCAACGGCGTGACGGGTCTCAAGCCCACTTGGGGACGGGTCAGCCGCCACGGCGTCTTCCCCCTGGCGGCGAGTCTCGATCACATCGGCCCCATGACCCGTTCGGCAGCGGATGCCGGGGTCATGCTCGAGGCGATCGCCGGCATCGATCCGAACGACGCGACGACCCTGGCTGCGCCCGTCCCGGACTATCTCGCCGACCTTCATCGCGGCGTGCGAAGTCTGCGGATCGGCGTAGACGCAGCCTACAACGACGCCGAGAGCGACTCCGACGTTGTCGCCGCGGTTCACGCGGCGCGTAAGGTTTTCGAAGAGCTCGGCGCCGTCTTCAAGGACGTGCAGGTTCCCGATCCCGAACGGGTGATGGCGGCGTGGTCGTCATACTGCGCGGTCGAGGCCGCCATCGCCCATGAGGCCACTTATCCGGAGCGCGCCGCGGGTTACGGGAAGCTCGCGCAGCTCATTGAAGCAGGCCATTCCACAGGAGCGATCGATCTCATGAAGGCGCACCACGAGCGCCTTGCATTCAGCGGCGCCCTTGCCGCGCTGTTCTCGGAGATCGACCTGCTGCTGACGCCGACCCAGCCGCGGTCGGATTTCACCCTGACCCACGAGGCGGAGCTGTTCGCAACGAGCGAGGGACTCGCGGGCTTTCTGAGGTTCGCGACGCCCTTCGACATGGCCGGCACCCCCACCATCACCTTGCCCGGCGGCTTCACGGCGAAAGGGTTGCCGCTCTCCTTCCAGCTCGTCGGCCGCCACCTCGATGAGGGGCTGCTGGTGCGGGCCGGCCACGCCTATCAGCAGGCGACGGCTTGGCATCGCCGCCATCCCGCGCTCTGAAGCCCGTCGTTTCCGGAGGATGCAATGAGTACCAATGCAGAAGCCTTGGCGAAGCGGGATATTGCGGCCGCCGAAGGCGACTCGCGCCGTTGGCTCGCGCTGCCCGTCCTGCTGATCGGCGCTTTCCTGCCCGTTCTCGATTTCAACGTCGTCAATCTGGCCTTGCCGGCGATCAGGAACAACCTGGGTGCGACGTCCAGCGAGGTGCAGTTCGTCATATCGGCCTACGCCGCGACCTACGCCGTCTTCCTCATAACCGGCGGCCGGCTGGGTGACTGGCTGGGCCGCAAGCGCATGTTCGTGACCGGCGTCGCCGGCTTCACGCTGGCTTCGGTGCTCTGCGGTCTCGCGCCAACCCCCGGCATCCTGATCGCCGGGCGCATCCTGCAGGGGCTGACCGCGACGGTGATGGCGCCGCAGGTGCTGGCCTCGATTCGCGTCCTCTTTCCGGTCGCCGAGCACGGCAAGGCGTTCGCCCTCTACGGCGCCACGTTCGGCCTTGCCAACATCGCCGGGCAGATCCTCGGCGGCGTCCTGGTGTCGGCACATCCTTTCGGATTCGCCTGGCAGGCGATCTTTCTCATCAACCTGCCGATCGGTCTTGTCGCCACCGCCGGCAGTCTGCTCTTTCTCGGCGATTCTCGCGCCGATCACGCTCAGAAGCTGGACCTCGGCGGGGTCGTGCTGCTCTCGGCGACGCTTGGACTTCTGGTCTATCCGCTGGTCGAAGGACGCGAAGCCGGATGGCCGGCATGGATGCTCGCAATGCTCGCCCTGTCGCCCGTCGTGCTGATTGCTTTCATTCGCTTCGAGCGACGGCTGATCGCGCGCGGCGGCGCTCCTCTGGTCGATTTCTCGCTGTTCCGGCAGCCCGCCTTCGCGATCGGCATCGCGATGGCGCTCGTTTTCTACATGCTTTCGTCCTTCTACTTGACCTTCTCGGTCTATCTGCAAGGCGGCCTTCATCTCTCTCCGGTCGATGCCGGCCTGCGCACGCTTCCCTTCGCGTTCGGCTATTTCGCAGCCTCGTTCGCTTCCGCCGGGGTCATGCAGCGCCTCGGGCCGCGCGCCCTCACGCTGGGTTTCCTGATCCAGGTGGTCGGCTTCGGGGCGGTGATCCTGTCGGTCCTCGGCGCAACACCACGATCCATCGAAATCGCCCTTCTCGTGGCAGGGCTCGGCTATGGCCTCGTGGTTCCCTCGGTCATCAAGGCGGTGGTCGGCGGTATCGACCAGCGTCACGTGGGACTCGCCTCCGGGATGGTCATCTCGACGTTCCAAATCGGCGCGGCGCTGGGCGTCGCGATCATCGGCGGTGTCTTCTTCGGCTGGCTCGGAACCGGGCGCGAACTGGACGACTACTCGACTGCCTTCAGCGTGGCCCTGGGCTGCAACGTCGTGTTGCTGGTGATCGGTGGCCTGCTTTCACTGTGGCTCCCGCATAGAGCAGGCCCTGGATGAGCGCTAAACCGTCATATGCCGTCTGACCGCCTCGGCATCGAAGGTCTCGCGGGTTCCCGACATCACGATCTCGCCGCGGTCCATCACCGCGAAGTCGTCGGCCAGCTCGTGGGCGAAGTCGAGATACTGCTCGACCAGCAGGATCGCCATGTCGCCGCGCTGGCGCAGGAACGTGATCGCCCGGCCGATGTCCTTGATGACCGACGGCTGGATCCCCTCGGTCGGCTCGTCGAGCACCAGAAGCTTGGGCCGCATGGTGAGCGCCCGGCCGATCGCGAGCTGCTGCTGCTGGCCGCCCGACAGGTCGCCGCCGCGCCGGCGCAGCATCGACTGCAGCACGGGGAACAGCTCGAACACCTCGTCCGGCACGGTCTTCTGCTCGCGCTTGAGCGGCGCATAGCCCGTTTCGAGGTTCTCCTTCACCGTCAGCAACGGGAAGATCTCGCGGCCCTGCGGCACCAGCGCCACCCCGCGCCGCGCGCGGTCGTAGGCCGGCAGGCGCGAGACGTCGTGACCGTCGAGCTGGATCGAGCCCGAGGCGATCGGCTGCAGCCCGCAGATCGCGCGCAGCAGGCTGGTCTTGCCGACACCGTTGCGTCCCAACAGGCAGAATACCCGGCCGATCTGCGCGGAAAGCGACACGCCGCGCAGCGCCTGCGCCGCGCCGTAGTAGAGATTGACGTTCTGGACCGAGAGCATGGCTTACCGGCCCAGATAAACTTCGACGACGCGCGGATCGGCGCTGACCTGGTCGAGCGAGCCCTCGGCCAGCATCGAGCCTTCGTGCAGCACCGTAACCTTCACGCCGAGCGCTCGGACAAAGCTCATGTCGTGCTCGACCACGACCACCGAATGGTTCTTGTTGACCTCGCGCAGCACGTGCGCGGTCGTCTCGGTCTCGACGTCGGTCATCCCGGCGACCGGCTCGTCGACCAGCAGCAGCTTGGGGTTCTGCGCCAGCAGCATGCCGATCTCGAGCCATTGCTTCTGGCCGTGGCTGAGCCGCGCGCCCAGCATGTGCTGCTGCGCCTCGAGCCGGATGATCGACAGGATCTCGTCGAGACGCCGGTTCTCGACCTGGGTCGGCGCGGCGCCCAGGAGCTTGTACCAGCTGCGCAGCCCGGCCAGCGCCAGCAGGAGGTTGTCGCGCACCGTGTGGTTCTCGAACACGGTCGGCTTCTGGAACTTGCGGCCGATGCCGAGGGTGGCGATGTCGGCCTCGTCGAGCTTGGTGAGGTCGGCCTTGCCGTCGAACACCACCTCGCCCTCGTCCGGCCGGGTCTTGCCGGTGATGACGTCCATCATGGTGGTCTTGCCGGCGCCGTTGGGCCCGATGATGGCACGCATCTCGCCCGGCTCGACCAGCAGCGAGAGGTTGTTCAGGGCCTTGAAGCCGTCGAACGAGACGGTGACGCCGCTGAGATACAGGAGCGCCGACGTGCTGCGCGGCGCGTTCATGCCGGCCGTACCTTCCGCGGCTTGAGTTGCTCCCAAAGGCCGACGACGCCCTTTGGCAGGAACAGCGTGACCAGGATGAACAGCGCGCCGAGCGCGAACAGCCAGACCTCGGGCAGTGCACCCGTCAGGTAGGTCTTGGCCCAGTTGACGATGAACGCGCCGACCACCGGTCCGACCAAGGTGCCGCGGCCGCCGACGGCGACCCACAGCACGGCCTCGATCGAGTTGCCGGGCGCGAACTCGCTGGGATTGATGATGCCGACCTGGGGCACGTAGAGGGCGCCGGCGATGCCGGCCATCGCGGCCGACAGCACGAACACGAAGAGCTTGTAGCCCTCGACCCGGTAGCCCAGGAACCGCATGCGGGATTCGGCGTCGCGCACCGCCGTCAGCGCCTTGCCGAAGCGCGAGCTCACGACCGCGGCAGAGATCACCAGGAAGAGCGCCAGCGCCAGCGCCGAGGCAAAGCACAGCACGCCGCGCGTGCTGTCGGCCTGGACCGAGAAGCCGAGGATGTCCTTGTAGTCGGTCAGGCCGTTGTTGCCGCCCAGGCCCATGTCGTTGCGGAAGAAGGCAAGCTGCAGCGCATAGGTCATCGCCTGGGTGATGATCGAGAGATAGACGCCGGTGACTCGGCTCCGGAAGGCGAACCAGCCGAGCGCCAGCGCGAGCACGCTGGGCACGATGATGATCATGGGGCCGGCGAACCAGAAATACCGGATGCCATGCCAGAACCAGGGCAGCTCCGGATAGTTCAGGAACACCATGAAATCGGGCAGCAGCGGATTGCCGTAGACGCCGCGCGTGCCGATCTGGCGCATCAGGTACATGCCCATGCAGTACCCCCCCAAGGCGAAGAAGGCCGCGTGCCCGAGCGAGAGGATGCCGCAGAAGCCCCACACCAGGTCGACCGCCAGCGCCAGCGACGCGTAGCAGAGATACTTGCCGATCAGCTGGAGGATGTAGGACGGCACGTAGAACGCGCTGGTCCTGGGCATCAGCTGGTTGAGCAGCGGCAGGGCGATGCCGATTGCCAACACCAGCAGCACGAACAGGCGGACGTTGCGGCTCATGCCGTTCCAGAGGAAACGCGTCATCATTAGCGCGTACTCATTCGACGGAGCGCCCTTTGAGCGCAAACAGTCCGCGCGGGCGGCGCTGGATGAACAGGATGATGAACACCAGCACCAGGATCTTGCCCAGCACGGCGCCGGCATAGGGTTCGAGGAACTTGTTGACGATGCCGAGCGCAGTCGCGCCGAGCAGCGTGCCGAACAGGTTGCCGACGCCGCCGAACACCACGACCATGAAGGAATCGATGATGTAGCCTTGGCCCAGGTTCGGGCTGACATTGTCGATCTGGCTCAGCGCCACGCCAGCGAGGCCTGCGATGCCCGAGCCGAGGCCGAAGGTCAGCGCATCGACACGCGGTGTGCGGATGCCCATGGCGGCGGCCATCGGACGGTTCTGCGTCACGGCGCGCATGTAGAGGCCGAGCGGCGTCTTGCGCAGCAGCAGGAGCAGGCTCGCAAACACGATCAGGGCGAAGATCACGATCCACAGCCGGCCGTACGTCACGTCGATCTGGCCGACCTTGAAGGCGCCCGACATCCACGACGGCGCCGCGACCTCGCGGTTGGTCGGGCCGAAGATCGAGCGCACCGCCTGCTGCAGCACCAGCGACAGGCCCCAGGTGGCAAGCAGCGTGTCGAGCGGCCGGCCGTAGAGGAAGCGGATGATGCTGCGCTCGATCGCGACGCCGATCGCGCCCGACACCAGGAAGGCGAGCGGCAAGGCGACGATGATCGAGTAGTCGAACAGCTGGGGCACGGCGCTGCGCATCGCCTGCTGCACGACGAAGGTCGTGTACGCGCCCAGCATCACCATCTCGCCGTGCGCCATGTTGATGACGCCCATGGTGCCGAAGGTGATGGCGAGGCCGATCGCCGCGAGCAGCAGCACCGAGCCCAGCGAGATGCCATACCAGACGTTCTGCGCGCCGGCCCAGGCCGCGAGCGACTGGCGCACCGTATCGGCGGCGGCGGTCGCGGCAGCCTTCACATCGGCATCGCCCGACGACGCGGCAGCCTGCAGCACGCCCATTGCATCGCGGTCGCCGCGGTCGCGCACGATGGCGATCGCCTCGATCTTGTCCTTGCTGGGCGCATCCGACGCGAGCACTGCCGCGGCGCGGGCCTGCGCCATGGCGCGCCTGATGCCGGTGTCTTTCTCGGCGGCAATCGCCTTGTCGAGCGCGTCGAGCGACGAGGCCTCACGGCGCGTGAACAGCGCCTGGGCCGCCTCGCGCCGAACCTTCGGATCGGGGTTCATCAGGGTCAGCGTGCCCATGGCGGCGTCGATCGTGCCGCGCAGGCGGTTGTTGATCTTGACCCGCTCGAGATCGTCCTCGGTCGCAGCGCCGGCGTCCTTGCCGGTGATGGCGTCGGTCAGCGCGAGCTGCTTGCCGGCCCCCTTCGCGATGACGACGACCTTGTCGGCACTGCGAACGTAGAGCGCACCGTCATTCAAAGCCCGAAGGATCGGAGCGGCGCGCGGCTCGCCCGACGCCGCCAGCGCCGTGATCGCCGCATCGCGGTCGCTGTAGCCGCCCGTCACCAGGTTGGCGACCAGTGTGGCGAGATCCTCCGCTGCAGCCACGCTTGCCATGACGAGAGCGGCAAGGATCGGCAGCAGCGCCCCCAGAAGACGCATTCGCGACATATTTCCAGAATTAGCCTGTAGAAGGAAATGGGGCGACTCGAAAGTCGCCCCATCCCTGTGTGTATCGACTTGGGTCTATCGGATTTGGGCCGGGCTACTTGCCCGAGCCGATGCACTTCTTGGCAACGGTGTCGTAGTTGCCGCAGTTCATCGGCGGCGTCCAATCCGCTACCAGGTTCTTGGAGTCGTCGAGAATCGGCGACCAGGCGGCGCCCGGCACCAGGCCCGGGGTCTTCCACACCACGTCGAACTGGCCGTTGCCCTCGATCTCGCCGATCAGCACCGGCTTGGTGATGTGATGGTTCTTCAGCATCTCCGACATGCCGCCGGTCAGGTTCGGCACCTTCACGCCGACGATCGCGTCGATGACCTTGTTCGGGTCGGTCGTGCCGGCCTTCTTCACCGCCTCGACCCACATGTTGAAGCCGATGTAGTGCGCTTCCATCGGATCGTTGGTCACGCGCTTCGGATTCTTGGTGAAGGTCTGCCACTCCTTGATGAACGCCTCGTTGGCCGGGTTCTTGACCGATTCGAAATAGTTCCAGGCGGCGAGATGGCCGACCAGCGGCTTGGTGTCGATGCCGGCGAGCTCTTCCTCGCCGACCGAGAAGGCGACCACCGGGATGTCCTTGGCCTTGATGCCCTGGTTGCCGAGCTCCTTGTAGAACGGGACGTTGGCGTCGCCGTTGATGGTCGACACGACGGCGGTCTTCTTGCCGGCCGAGCCGAACTTCTTGATCTCCGCCACGATCGACTGCCAGTCGGAGTGACCGAACGGCGTGTAGTTGATCATGATGTCTTCCTGCTTGACGCCCTTCTGCTTGAGGTACGCCTCGAGGATCTTGTTGGTCGTGCGCGGATAGACGTAGTCGGTGCCCGCCAGGACCCAGCGCTTCACCTCGCCGCCGTCCTTGCTCATCAGGTAGTCGACCGCCGGGATCGCCTGCTGGTTCGGCGCGGCTCCGGTATAGAACACGTTGCGCTGGCTCTCCTGGCCCTCGTACTGCACGGGGTAGAACAGCAGGCCGTTCAGCTCCTCGAACACCGGCAGCACCGACTTGCGGCTGACCGAGGTCCAGCAGCCGAACACCGCCGCGACATGGTCCTTCTGCAGGAGCTCTCGCGCCTTCTCGGCGAACAGCGGCCAGTTCGATGCCGGGTCGACGACCACGGCCTCGAGCTTCTTGCCCAGCAGGCCGCCCTTCTTGTTCTGCTCGTCGATCAGCATCAGCATGACGTCCTTCAGGGTCGTCTCGCTGATCGCCATCGTGCCCGACAGCGAGTGAAGAATGCCGACCTTGATCGTGTCTTCCGCAAACGCGCCGGTCGTCGCGCTGGCCACGAGGCCGGCGGCCACGAGGCCCGTCCGTATCATGGAACCCAAGCTCATCCCGCTTCTCCTTGTTCTTCCCGACGGATTACCCCCGCCGGGACCCAAGGAAGCGAGAAGCGTGCCAAGTCGCCGAGGAGCCCGGGAAATGGCCCCGGAACGGATCTAGTGGGACGCCAGGACCAGCGCGCCGCCGGCCATCACCAGGGCGCCGAGGGTGCGCAAACCCAGGTTGCCGGTGCGGCGCTGCACAACCCGGCCGAGTCCCAGGCCCACCAGGTGGAGCAGGGCGGTGGCCGTCAGGAAGCCCAGTATGTAGCCGCCGGGATCGCCGGTCGGGGCTTCCAGCGCATGGGAGTAGCCATGCAGCAGGGCGAACCAGCCGACCAGCAGCATGGCGGTGGCGGTCGGCACCCGGACAGCGGCCATGACCAGCCCGCCCAGCATGAAAATCGACGCGATGATGCCCGCCTCCGAGAAGGGCAGTTTTATGCCCGCGAATCCGGCAGCTGCTCCAAACGCCATCATGACCAGGAAGGCCAGCGGTACAGCCACGGCCGCGGCGGGCTTGCGCGCCGCCAGGAAGGCTGCCCACATGCCGGCGCCGATCATTGCCAGGACGTGGTCCGGACCGGTCAGCGGGTGCAGGAAGCCCGACTCGCCATGGCCGGGATGGGCGAAGGCCGGATGGGCCAGCAACAGGCTGGCCAATGCCAGATACAAAACTGACAAACCGGGCGCACGTACCATTGCGTACTTGTCTCGCATCCTCAGCGTTCCGGCAAGCCGCCTTGGCGAACGATGAAGGACGCGATCTCGGCGACGCCCTTGTTCTCCTTGAGGTTGGAGAACAGGAACGGCCGCTGGCCGCGCATCCTGCGGGCGTCGCGGTCCATGACCTCGAGATTGGCGCCGACCAGCGGCGCGAGGTCGATCTTGTTGATCACCAGCAGGTCCGAGCGCGTGATCCCCGGCCCGCCCTTGCGCGGGATTTTTTCACCGGCTGCGACATCAATCACATAGATGGTGAGATCGGCCAGCTCAGGCGAGAAGGTCGCGGCGAGATTGTCGCCCCCTGACTCGACGAACACGATCTCGAGCCTGGGCCATTTGCGGACGATGTCCGACACCGCGGCGAGATTGATCGAGGCGTCCTCCCGGATCGCCGTGTGCGGGCAGCCGCCGGTCTCGACGCCGACGATGCGGTCGGGCGCCAGCGCGCCGGCACGGGTCAGGAACTCGGCGTCCTCCTTCGTATAGATATCGTTGGTGACGACGGCGATGTCGTAGGTCTCGCGCATCGTCTTGCACAGGCGCTCGACCAGGGCGGTCTTGCCCGAGCCGACCGGGCCGCCCACGCCCACCCGCAATGGCCCTCGCATCATGACCGGAACAACCTCGTATATTGCGTTTCGTGCCGCATCGAGCACCAGTCGAGCAGCGGCGTCGCCGTGCCGACCTCGTCGAGGTCGGTAACGGCGAGCGCCGCCGCGACCGCCTTCTGCACCGCGCCTTCGAGGCTGGCCAGCGCAATCTGGCCGTCGCTCTGACCCAGCGGGACCGCGCGCACCGCGGCCGAGATCAGGTTGGCGGTGAAGGCGTGCAGGTAGCCTTCGAGCGCCCATTCGAGGGCGATGCCGTGCACCGCGGCGGACAGCGCCACGGCGATCGGCAAGGCGATCTCGCCGTTCAGGCGCTCATGCGCGGCGTCGAGATCGGGATGCGGCCAGGCGGTGCGGGTGATCGACAGGAACGAGCCGCCCTGTTGGCGCGATTCGAGCGCCATCTCCGACGTGCCGCGCCAGGCCGCCGCACGCTCGGCAATCGAGTCGAAGGCCTGCCACGTCTTGGACTCGGCCGTGCGCCACGCGGCGGCGAACAGCGCGCCATCGACGCGGCCGGTGCCGGCGCCCAGCACGGTCCGCAGCCATGCCACCAGTGAGGGCCGGTTGACGATCAAGCCCTCCTCGATCGCGGTCTCGACACCATGGCTGTAGCTGAAGCCGCCGATCGGATAGGCGGGCGACAGCCAGGCGAGCAGGCGATAGAGCGCGTCGGCCGCCATGATCAGCCGTGCCGCTCGGCGTGCAATGCCCCGTGACGATGGTCGGGATCGTGGTTGTGCTGACCGTAGGCGCCGCCCTCGGGATCGAAGACGCTGCGGACCTTGCGCACCTCGGCGCCGAGGCCCTTCAGCATGTCGACGATCACATGGTCGTCGCGGATCAGGATGCGGTCGCCCTCGATCTGCGCCGGCAGGTGGCGGTTGCCGAGATGCCAGGCGAGTCGCGCGAAGGAGGTCGCGTCGCGGCCCCGCACCTCCACCAGATCCTCCTCGGCCGCCTTCACCTCGACGTAGCCGCCCTCCTCGAGCCGAAGGCCATCGCCGGTGTGCAGCACGATCGGCTCGATCAGGTCGAGCAGGAAGTCGAGGCCTTCGTCACCCAGCATGCGCAGGCGGCGACGATAGCGGTCGTCGAACAGGAGCGTGACGGTGTCGACGCGCTCGGCTTGCGGCCAGCGGCCGGCGCGCACGACCTCGATGGCGCGTTTCATAAAGCTCTCGTCGCCCCGGGCACCCGTGTCATCCCGAGCGAAGCGAGGGATCTTTCCTGTTGCCCCAAGGATCCCTCGCTACGCTCGGGGTGACAATTTTTGCGTTCCATCGGTCGTGCGTCAGAACAAAAAATACCGTTGCGCCATCGGCAGGACCTCGGCCGGCTCGCACGTCAGGAGCTCGCCGTCGGCGCGCACCTCGTAGGTCTCGGGATCGACCTCGATCGTCGGGCAGAGCGCATTGTGCACCATGTCCTTCTTGCCGATCTTGCGCGTGCCTTTCACGGCGGCGAGAGGCCGCGCGAGTCCCCACTTCTTCGCCACGCCCTTGGCGATCGCCGCAGCCGAGGTGAAGATCACCGGGCTGGCGACCAGATTGCGGCCATAGGCGCCGAACATCGGCCGGTAGTGGATCGGCTGCGGCGTCGGGATCGAGGCGTTGGGATCGCCCATTGGCGCCGCGGCAATCGAGCCGCCGATCAGCACCATGTCGGGCTTGGCGCCGAAGAAGGCCGGCGACCAGATCACCAGGTCGGCGCGCTTTCCGACCTCGACCGAGCCGACATGGCGGGAGATGCCGTGGGTGATCGCGGGGTTGATCGTGTACTTGGCGACGTAGCGCTTGGCGCGGACATTGTCGTTGTCGCCGGTCTCCTCCTTCAGG
>DATGMK010000014.1:0-2161 GCA_035293665.1 Reyranella sp.
CGGTCAGCCGGCGGCCGTGGTCGATGAGGCTCGCGAGCACCGGCCCGTATTCCTTGGCGCGCGCCGGGTAGGTCGCTTCATGCGCCACCGCGCATTCGACGGCGCATAGCGGCACCCAGTCGTGCGCGGCATTCTCGAAAATCGGCGGCAAGGCGACATCGACGATCCTGGCGCCCAGTTTAGCGAACACCTCGCGCGCACCCTCCAAGGCTGACCGCGAATTGTCGTCCAGATCGGCAAGGCTTTTCGGCATGCCGATCGTCTTGCCCTTCACGCCCTCGCCGATCGTCGCGGCATAGTCGGGCACCTCGAGCGGCACCGCCGTGGGATCGTCAGGATCGGCGCCCGCGATCACGCCCAGCATGATGGCGCTGTCGAGCGCGCTGCGCGTCATCGGTCCGACATGGTCGAGCGATTCGGCGAGCGGAAAGACGCCGGCGCGGCTCACCCTGCCCCAACTGGGCTTCAATCCCGACAAACCGTTCATGGTCGACGGAAAGCGGATCGAGCCGCCGGTGTCCGAACCGAGCGAGGCGAAGCAGAGGCCGGCGGCCGTTGCCGAGCCCGAACCCGACGACGAGGTGCCCGGCCAGTAGGTGGCATTCCAGGGATTGAGCGGCGCCGCGATGTCGGGATGGTGTGCGCCGAACGCACCTTCGGTCATCTGCAGCTTGCCGACGATGACGGCGCCCGCTGCCTTCAGCCGCGCGACGACGGTCGCGTCCCGGGCCGGCACGTTGGCGCGATGGATCGCCATGCCGGCGGCTGTCGGCACGCCTTCGGTGTTGCAAAGGTCCTTGATCGCGATCGGCACACCATGCAGCGGGCCGCGCGACCTGCCGGCCGCCGTCTCCGCATCGAGCCGCGCGGCGTCCTTCAGCGCGCGCTCGGGCGTCACCGTGGCGTAGGCCTTGAGCTTGGGATTGTGCCTGGCGATGCGATCGAGCATCGCTTGCGCCGCCTCGACCGACGACAGCTGGCGCGCCTTCAGACGGCGCGCCACCTCAGCAAGTGACAGATAGTGAAAATCGTCCGGCACGGCAGCCTCCCTGGCAGGAGGCTACCATGCACGAACGAAAAAGGATCAGCCCTCGGCCTTGAGATTGACGGCCGCCGAGCGGCCGCGCTCGGTGGCGATCTCGTAGCTGACCTTCTGGCCCTCATTCAGACCGTTGAGACCGGCGCGCTCGACTGCACTGATGTGCACGAACACGTCCTTGCCGCCTTCGCTGGGCTGGATGAAGCCGAAACCCTTGGTGGCGTTGAACCACTTGACCGTACCTGTAGCCATCACTCGTCTCCTTGGCGTTATCGAGCTATCAAAGGCGTGGACCGTGCGCTCGCTGCTGCGGCCCGCGACAACTCGAAGAATTTGGTGGGTAGCTCGTGGTAAGTGTCGAGCCCGTCAAGGGCTCGGCCGCCAAGGCAAGGCCAAAGTCGTAAGTCGTACGGCCGCATATGCGGACGTAACGCTCCGAAGTCAAGAAAGTTGCAGTTCGCTACATGGTTGCGCCGATCTTCCATGGCTCGAATTCATCGTCGCCGATGCCCAAGGCTTCAGATTTCGTCTTCTGTCCGGAAGCTGTCTTCACGATCAGTTCAAATATCCGTTTGCCATTGTCCTGAATGGTTTCCTCACCGTCGATGATGGTGCCGCAGTTGATATCCATGTCGTCCGTCATGCGCCGATAGAGCGAGCTATTCGTTGCCAGCTTGAGCGACGGCGCCGGTTTGCATCCGAACACCGAACCGCGACCGGTGGTGAAGCACAAGATATTGGCCCCGCCGGCCACCTGCCCGGTGGCGGACACCGGATCGTAGCCGGGCGAATCCATATAGACGAAGCCCCGGGCGGTGATCGGCTGGGCATATTCGTAGACGTCGACCAGGTTGGTCGTGCCGCCCTTCGCCACCGCCCCCAACGACTTCTCGAGGATCGTCGTCAGCCCGCCCGCCTTGTTGCCCGGCGAAGGATTGTTGTTCATTTCGCCGCCGGTGCGCGCGCAGTGGTCTTCCCACCATTTGATGCGCTTGACGATCTTCTCGCCGACCTCGCGGCTCACGGCGCGGCGCGTCAGCAGATGCTCGGCACCATAGATCTCCGGTGTCTCCGACAGCACTGCGGTGCCGCCGTGACGCACCAGCAGATCGACCGCCGCTC
>DATGMK010000015.1:0-161954 GCA_035293665.1 Reyranella sp.
CGGTCCACACCGCCTGGCCTTTCTTGCCCATCACGATCGCGGTGCCGGTGTCCTGGCACATAGGCAGCACGCCGCCGGCGGCGATGTTGGCGTTCTTCAGCAGCTCAAGCGCCACGTACTTGTCGTTCGAGGAGGCCTCGCTGTCGTCGAGGATGTTGCGCAGTTGCTGGAGATGGCCCGGCCGCAGCAGGTGGGAGATGTCGTGGAACGCCGCGGCGGTCAGCATCGTCAACGCCTCCGGCTCGACGGTGAGCACGTCGCGGCCGTTGAACCTGGCGGTGCCGACGAAATCGGAGGAAAGCTTGCGGTACGGCGTCGTGTCGTGGCCGTGCGGGAACATCTCCTGGAACTGGAACTCGGGCATGGCTTCTCCTGCAGGAAGCCGCCCTAAAACCGCAAATCCGGCGGTTCGTCCAGCGCGGATTCACGTCGTCACCTCGTCTGAGCAGGCGCCTCTCGGAATACCTCGGGGTAAACTCCACGCCGTCTCGACGGATGGCGGCAGGCATCGTGCTCGCGCCAGCAAGCCGCGGAGATTGCTCCGCGCAGTCGAGCCGCCACGCGGGTCCTCAGGGTGAGGTGTCGGCGTGTCGGCCTATTTCTTCCGGAAGCTGTCGAGCTTGACGATCTTGGAGGCCGGATCGTCGGGCTTGGCGGGCTCGTCGGCGGGCTGGGCCTCGGCGTCCGCCTTCACCTCGCCGGCAGGCGACCCGAGCGGGGGCCGCTTCTCCGGCGCCGGCAGGGGCGTGGCGGAGGCCGGCGTGGCGGCAGGCTTTTCGGCCGGTGCCGCAGCCTTCTCCTTGCGGTCGAATTGCAGGCCGAAGCGCACCGAGGGATCGACGAACGCCGACAGCGCAGCGAACGGCACCTTTATGCGCTCCTGCTGCTTGTTGAAGCTCACCGTCACCTCGAAGAAATCCTCGGCGATGATGAGGTCCCAGTACTGGTGCTGGAGCACGATCGTCATCTCTTCCGGATACTTGGCGCGCAGATAGTCGGGCAGGCGCACGCCGGGATCGGTGCTGCGGAACGAGATGTAGAAATGGTGCGAGCCGGGCAGACCCTTGTCCGCGACCTGGCGCAGCACACGACGCACGACGCCGCGCAGCGCATCGTCGACAAGAGCGTCGTAGTGAAAGCGGTCGTTCATGAATCGTCGGTGCCCGTGCGAAGTCTCGGCTTGCCAAGGAGGAGAGTCAACGCCGCCTATAGTGGCCTGCGCCGCGAAAGAGAAGAGCAGATGTGAGAGAAAGTGGGAGGGGCTTCTGTTGCCCGGTGCCCCTCCCGAAACCGCGCTTACGTCCGCTGTTTAGGCGGCAGCAGCGAGTGCAACGTCGTTATCGTTGGCACTTGTGAATGGCCCGTCACGGCGGAACCATACCGGGCAAAAACCGCGCCTTTACCACGCTCGTCGATCCTATTTCGCCCCCATCGGTCCCGCGCCGAAGCGAGGGAAAGAATGGTGGAGGCGCCGGGTACCGCCCCCGGGTCCGAAACGCTTATGCCACGCGGCGTTTATCGCCATAGTCGGTTTCCCGACACGACCAATATAGGCGTTCCGACTGCCTTTTTGAAGGCGACCGCGAAGCTAAATCGAATCGGCTTGGCTATCGACAGGCAAGTGGAACAGAGTTCCGGCGCGCCAGGGCGCAGGGGTGTTGCGGGGGAGGGAGCGCGTGAGCAAAAAAGTTCCACTGAGGGTCCGGCGGTCCCTCACGGCGCTGCAGGACGACTACGAGAACGGCAGGAAGAAGCCGCTCGAGACGCTCATGCGGGCCTGGAAGGGCATCAAGGAGCTGCCGGCGGACGACCCGAATTCGTTCTTCAGGATCGGCGGCTATCATGGCGAGCCGTTCCGCGGCGCCGGCTGGGGCAATCCGTCCTACTGGGGCGGCTACTGCAACCACGGCAATGTTCTGTTCCCGACCTGGCATCGCATGTACCTGATGCGACTCGAGGAGGCGCTGCGCAGCGTCCCCGGCTGCGCCGGCGTGGCCCTGCCCTATTGGGACGAGACCAGCGAGGAGTCGCTGCAGGACGGCATTCCGTGGGCGCTGACGCAAGAGACCTTCGCGCTCGACGGCGAGACCATCCCCAATCCGCTGCGGTCCTTCGTCCTCAGCCGCGACATCGTCGATCATCTCACCTCGGATCCCGTCGCCGATTACAGCAAGCCCAAGGGCTACGAGACGGTCCGCTATCCGCTGTCGGGCCTGGTCGGGACACCGGCAGACGTCGAGGCGACCGAGAAGCACAACGCGCAGTATCCCGACTACGACGAGAACGTGAAGCTCCTGAACCAGAACATCGTGAACTGGCTCGGCTCCTCGATCGAGGTGGAGGGCGAGACGATCTCGACCAACACGGCGGTGAAGTACCGGCAGTGCCTCGATGCCCCGAATTACACCGTCTTCTCGAACACCACGTCGGCTGCGCAGTGGAAGGACGACACCGGCACGCTGGTCACGCCGATCGAGAGCCCGCACAACGCCATCCACCTGGCGGTCGGCGGCTTCGACATCGGCGACGCCGACTACTCGCCGATCGAGGGCGCGAACGGCGACATGGGGGAGAACGACACGGCCGGTCTCGATCCGATCTTCTTCTTCCATCACTGCTACATCGATCGCCTGTTCTGGCTGTGGCAGAAGAAGCACAAGGCGACCGACCGGCTGGAGATCATCCCGCACTATCCCGGGACGAACTCGGTCGACAACCAGGGACCGACGCCGGGCGTGACGCCGAACGCCTGGCTGACCCTCGAATCGCCGCTCGATCCGTTCAGGAAGAAGGTCGGCCGCACGGAGCGGCCGTGCACCTCGCTCGACTGCATCAACATCGAGAAGCAGCTCGGCTACACCTACGGGCCGGGCTCGCTGCAGTCCACCAAAGCTGCCGTCGAGGCCGCGCCGACCCGGATGGTGACCGTCCGCGGTATCAACCGCGCGCGCATCCGCGGCTCGTTCCTCATACAGGTGTTCGCGCATGTCGGCGGCAAGAAGCAACTTGTCGGCACGGAGGGCGTGCTGAGCCGCTGGCATGTCGAGGGCTGCGCCAACTGCCAGACCCATCTCGAGGCGCGCGCCAGCATCCCCTTGCGCGGCGCCCTGGCGCGGCGGGCCGACAGCACGAAATTCGAAGTCGAGGTCCGGACCCGCGACGGCCGCCTGGAGCAGGCGCCGACATCCTCCCGCCCGGCCTATACCGTCAGGCTCGAATGAGCGCTGTGGATCGTCGGCCTGTGGTTGGCGGCGGTCCCGGAAGCTAGAGTGCGGGCAAACAACACCGGAAGACCGACATGCCCCTCTCCACCGACCAGCAGGCCGAGATCGACCAGGCGCGCGGCGACGCCCATGCCACGCGGCGGCCGATCGCACCGGCGCTCGAGGAGATCCTGTTCCAGGCGATCCCGGTGCTCGATCATGGCTTCGTCCGCGTGATCGACTATATGGGCGACGACGCCGCGGTGGTGCAGGCTGCGCGAGTCTCCTACGGCCGCGGCACCAAGAAGGTCAGCGAGGATCGCGGCCTGATCAACTACCTGATGCGCCATCGCCACACGACGCCGTTCGAGATGTGCGAGATCAAGTACCACGTGAAGCTGCCTATCTTCGTCGCGCGCCAGTGGATCCGCCATCGCACCGCGAACGTGAACGAATACTCGGCGCGCTACTCGATCCTCGACAACGAGTTTTATCTGCCGCGGCCCGAGCATCTGGCGGCACAGAGCAGGAGCAACCGCCAGGGCCGAGCCGAGGTGATCACCGGCAAGGAGGCGGACCGGGTCTTCGCGTTGCTCAAGAAGGACGCCGAGCTGGTGTATGAGCACTACATGGAGATGCTGAACGAGGGCGAGGCGGGGGAGCCGCTTGATCCCGAGCGCTCCGGCCTGGCGCGCGAGCTCGCCCGTATGAATCTGTCGCTCGCCTTCTATACGCAATGGTACTGGAAGACGAACCTGCACAATCTCATGCACTTCCTGTCGCTGCGCGCCGATGCCCATGCGCAGTACGAGATCCGCGTCTACGCCGACGTGATGATCGACACGTTGAAGCGCTGGACGCCGATCTGCCACGACGCCTTCATGGAGTACCGCATGGGCGGCGCTCACCTGTCCAAGACGGGTCTCGCGGCGGTGAAGCGCATGATCGCCGGCGAGAAGGTCGACCAGAAATCGAGTGGCCTCAATCCGCGCGAATGGCGCGAGCTGATGGCGGCGCTTGGGCTGGATTAGTCTAGGGAGCCTCCACCACGGGGGCCCTCGGCTTCATCGCCTGGCCGCCGGCCCACAGCCAGCGCCCGCCCGTGAAGGTGAAGATGAAAAGGGCGTGATAGGTTTCGATGATCTCCCGGCCATCGAGCGTGAAGTGGTCGTCCAGGAGCAGCGTGGCTACGGCGGTGGTGCCGAACAGCCGAGCCTCGATCTGGCGCACCTCCTGGCCGTGATAGATCAGGCTGCCCGTAATGGCGACGTCGATGTAGTCGGCCCGGCTGATGGGCTTCCCGCCGGCGGTGACGACGAGAAAATCGGGGTGGAGGAGCGCCGTGATGTCCGCCGCCGACCGGCGGACCAGGGCGTTCGACTTGGCGGTCATCACAGCCCGGATCTCCTCGACGATCGTCGAATCCGACATGGGCATCAGGGCAGCCTCGGCAAGGCCGTCTGACCGGCGACCCACAGCCAGCGTCCGTCCTTCCAGGTGTAGACGGAGAGCGCCCGGAAGGTCTCGGTGATCTCCCGGCCGTCGATCGAGCAGCGGTCGTCGACGGCCATGGTCGCCACCGCGACGGCGTCGAACAGGTGCACCTCGAGCTCGCGCACCTCCTGGCTGTGGTACACGACGCGATCGGAGTTGATGAACACGTCGATGTAGTCGGCCTTGGTGAGCGTGCGGCCGCCCGCGGTCACGTGCACGAAGTCCGGATGCATCAGCGCAGCCATGTCGTTCGCCGAGCGGCGCACCAGGGCGCTTGCTTTGGCGGCCAGGACGGCCCGGATCTCTTCGATGATCATCGCCTTAGATTAGCGCACCGGGCCGGGCTAGGGCTGCTTGGGCAGCATCGTCTGGCCGGCCGCCCACAGCCAGCGTCCGTCGGTCCAGCTGAAGACGGAGAGCCCGTAGAACGTCTCGGAGACTTCGCGGCCTTCGATTGCGTAGTGGTCGTCGATCAGCATGCTGGCCACGGCGGTGGTGCCGAACAGCCGGACCTCGAGCTCGCGCGCCTGCTGGGCGTGGTAGATGACCCTGCCGTTGACGGCGACATCGATGTAGTCCGCCCTGGTGAGGGTCTTGCCGCCGGCGGTGACGTAAAGAAAATCGGGATGGATCAGCGCCGCCATGTCTTCCGCCGATCGGCGCACCAGGGCGCTGGACTTGGCCGCAACGGCGGCCCGGATTTCCTCGATGATCATCCCGTCATGCTAGCGCGTTGAGCGAGTCGCTGGCTGCTGTCATAACTCACTGATGCAGAAAAACCCAGGACTCCTTCGCCTGCTGCGCGAGCGGCCGCGCGATGCGGAAGCGATCGAGGAGATGACGGCGGCGGCGTTCGGACCCGACCGGTTTCACAAGACGGTATATCGCCTGCGCGAGGACGTGCCGGCGCTGAAGGACCTGTGCTTCGTCTGCCTCGACCAGAAGGGCCGGCTGGTGGCGTCGATCCGCAACTGGCCGGTGCTCATCAACGAGAAGTGGCCGGCGGTGATGCTGGGGCCGCTCGCGATCGCGCCCGAGCTGCGCGGGCTGGGCTACGGCAAGGCGCTGATGTGGCACGCCATGGCGCAGGCCCGCATGCAGGGCCACAGCCGCATCATCCTGGTCGGCGATCCGGAGTACTACAACCAGTTCGGGTTCCGCCGCGACCTCGCGCTGCATCTGCAGCTGCCGGGCTGGGTCGAGGAGCGCCGCTTCCTCGCCCTCGAGCTGGTCGCCGGATCGATGATCGGCGTGCATGGCATGGTCGGCAAGGCGGTGCCGAAGAAGGCCGCGCGCCGGCGAAAGCGCGGCTAACCTACCGCGCGCCGGCGCGCCCGGCGATCTCGCGCGCCAGCACCCGCAGCAGCGCCTCCTTGTCGAGCGGCTTGGGACAGCGCGGCAAGCCGATATAGGGACGCTGCATGAGCAGCTCGTCATAGCCGGTCACGAACACGATCGGGACGCCTCGCTCGATCAGCCTCTCGGCGACGGGATAGACCGGCTGGTTGCGCAGGTTGACGTCCAGAACGGCGGCATCCAGCGTCTCCCGATCCGCCAGGCCCAGCGCGGCCTTGACCGTTCCCACCGGTCCGACAACCGTAGCGCCGTGCTCCTCGAGGAACCGGGCAAGCTCCTGCGCGAGCATGTACTCGTCTTCGACGGCCAGGATGCGTTTGTCCTTCAGCGCCTCATTCATCGGTGGGACCTTGCAGCGACACCGCCATGGTGCAGCGGACTCCATCGGGCTCGAAATCGAGGCGAGTCTCGGCCCCCAGCTGGTAGGGTAAGGCGCGCTCGATCAGCTCGCGGCCATAGCCCGATCGCTCAGGAACTCCGGATAGCGGCACGCCGCTTTCCTTCCAGGACACTGTGGCCACGCGTTCGGAACCGCGCGAATCGATGCGCCACGAGACCGTGAGGCGCCCGTCGTCGCGCGCGAGGGCGCCATACTTCACGGCGTTCGTCGCAAGCTCGTGCAGCGCCAGCCCGAGCGCCTGCGCCGCGGCAGCCGGCAGGAGCAGGGCCGGCCCCGCGAGACGGACGCGGCCTGAATCGAGATGCTTGCCGTCGTGCGCCTGCAATTCGGCAGTCAGCAGATCATGCAGGTCGACCTCGCGGTAATCGACTCCTGTGACAAGACCCTGGACCCGGCTGAGGGCGGCCAGCCGCCGCGCGAACTCGCGCTCGAAATCACGGAGAGAGGCCGTACGACGCAGCGTCTGGGTCGCGATCGACTGGGTCATGGCGAGCAGGTTGCGGGTGCGGTGTTGCAACTCTGCCATCAGGACCTTCTGGCGTTCCTGCAGGCCGCGCAGATCGTGCACGTCCGTCATGGTGCCGACCCAGTCGATCGGCGGGCCGTCGCGCTCATGGATTGCCCGCGCTCGGGTTTGATGCCAGCGAAACTGCCCGTCGGCCCTGCGGCGGACTCGATGCTCGAAGTAGTATTCGCCGCTCGAGGCCGCGGCGTGCCAGGCCGCCACCGTCCCATCGCGATCGTCGGGATGGATCGCGTCGAGCCAGCCCAGGCCCAGGCTGGCTTCGGCGCCGAGGCCGGTGAAGTCGATCCATTGCGGGCTCGGCCAAGTTCGGCTGCCATCGCTCAGCCCACGGAAGACGAGCTGCGGGATGTTGGTCGCGAGCAGGCGAAAGCGCTCCTCGCTGAGCCGCACGCGTTCTTCAGCCAGATGATGCTCGGTGCGATCGCGCAGGATTTTCGTGAAGCCTTGCGACCGATCCTCGAGCTGCATCAACAGCCCCGAGGCCCAGAAGCGCGTCCCGTCCTTGCGCTGCTGCCACCGCTCGTCCTCGGCACGCCCCGTCGCGGCGGCTTGCTCGCGCTCCTGATGCGCTGCGGCGCGGTCTTCCGCAGGAAAGATGACGTCGGCGCTCCGGCCCATGATCTCCTCGGCCGGCCAGCCCATGACGCGCTCGGCGCCGCTGTTCCAGCTGGTGACGAGCCCTTCGGGGTCCATGGAGAAGATGGCGTAGTCGTGCGCGCTTTCGATGACGAGCCGAAGCAGTTCGTCCGTCGTCGGCGGGCGGCTCTGTCGCTCGGTCATTGAATCCGAACGACGATGCGATATCGACGTTTCGGTCCGCTTGCGGACTGGAGCGGAACTCTCGCGTCAGCGCATCACGATGCGCGGCGCCGGACGAGCCCCGCGCTGGTTCGCCGAGAGCTGCTTCCACACCCGGCCGGCAATGTTCCTGTAGACCTGCGCATGCGGGCTGTCGGGCATGGCGACGACGATGGGATGGCCGCTGTCCGACGTGGTCCGGATGTCGAGATGCAGCGGCACCTCGCCGAGGAACGGGACGCCGAGCTTGTCGGCCTCCTCATGCGCACCGCCATGACCGAAGATCTCCGAGCGCTCGCCACACTTGGGGCAAAGGAAGTAGCTCATGTTCTCGACGATGCCGAGCACCGGCACCGCCACCTTGCGGAACATGCTCAGGCCCTTGCGCGCATCGACCAGCGCGATGTCCTGCGGCGTCGACACGATCACGGCGCCGGCAAGCGCCACGCGCTGCGCCAGCGTGAGCTGGGCGTCGCCAGTGCCGGGTGGCATGTCGACCACCAGCACGTCCAGCTCGCCCCATTGCACGTCGCGCAGCATCTGCTCGAGCGCACTCGACACCATCGGACCGCGCCAGATCATCGGCGTGTCCTCGTTGACGATGTAGCCGATCGACATGGTGCGCAGGCCGTAGCGCTCGATCGGCTTCAGCATCTTTCCATCGGCCGATTCGGGCTTCTCCTTGACCGCCAGCATGCGCGGCATCGACGGTCCATAGATATCGGCGTCGAGCAGGCCGGTGGCGACGCCGTTGGCGGCGAGGCCGAGCGCCAGGTTCACGGCGGTGGTCGACTTGCCGACGCCGCCCTTGCCCGAGGCGACGGCGATGATGTGCTTCACGCCCGGCACGTCAATGCGATTGGGGGCGGCCGGTCCGTGGCCCGTGCGGGGGCTAGTGCGCGGCGGCGGCCTGCTCGGCGCAGAGGCCGGGGCGGGGCGTTCGGCGGTCATGACGGCGGTCGCGGACAGCACGCCTGGCAGGGCGCGCACGGCCTGTTCGCACGCCTGGCGCAACGGCTCGAGCGCCGGACCGCGCGCCGGGTCAACCTCCAGAGTCACTGCAACATGTCCGCCGCGGGTGGCGATTCCACTCACCATGCCGAGGGCGACCACGTTCTTTCCGGTTGCCGGGTCGGTCACTGTTTCGAGAACGCCGCGCACGGCCGATTCCGTGATTTCCGCCATGTCGCTCGCCGCTTGATTGAAGGTATGGCTGCCGTCACATATATGCAGACCGGCGCGAAAGCAAAGGTCCCCAGGACGGCCTCGAGGTGCGGATGGCGTGGAACAACAACAGCGGCGGCCCCTGGGGCGGCGGCGGTAGCGGTGGCGGAGGAGGCGGCGGCCCGTGGGGCGGCGGCGGAGGCGGCAATCGCGGCGGCGGCCCGTTCGGCAATCGCCGTCCCCCCGACATGGAAGACGTCATTCGCAAGGGGCAGGAGCGCCTGCGCAATCTGATGCCGGGCGGCTTCGGCTCGTTCAAGGGCATCCTGCTGATCGTGCTGGCCGCAATCGTGATCTGGCTGCTGACCGGCTTCTTCCGGGTGCAGCCCAACCAGCAGGCGATCCAGCTGATCTTCGGCAAGCCCTATGGCGGCCCGGTCGCCTCGGGCCTGCACTACAACCTGCCCAGTCCCATCGGCAGCGTGGTGGTCGTCAACGTGCAGGACCAACGGCGTACTGTCATCGGCTCGAAGACCACCGACCGTTACCGGGGGAGTTCGCGTGCGACTTCGACCGAGTACCTGATGCTGACCGGCGACGAGAACATCGTCGACATCGAGTTCGCGGTGCTGTGGCAGATCAAGGACGTGTTCAAGTACGCCTTCGCCGTGCGCAATGGCGAGGAGACGGTGCGCGCGACCGCCGAGGCTGCAATGCGCGAGGTGATCGGCCAGTCGAACCTGCAATATGCCCAGACCGAGGGCCGCACCCGCATCGAGCAGGACACCAAGGACCTGCTGCAGCGGGTGCTCGACGAATACGGCGCGGGGGTGCAGATCGCCCAGGTGCAGCTCCTGCGGGTCGACCCCCCGCAGGAGGTGATCGGCGCCTTCCGCGATGTGCAGGCTGCGCGCGCCGACAAGGAGAAGGCGATCAACGAGGCTAATACCTATCGCAACCAGGTCGTGCCGCGCGCCAAGGGCGAGGCCGAGGCGATCATCCAGAAGGCCGAGGCGTACAAGGCGCAGACCGTCAATCGGGCGAAGGGCGACGTGCAGCGCTTCACCCAGGTCTACGAGCAATATGCCAAGGCCAGGGACATCACGACCGAGCGTCTCTATATCGAGACGATCGAGGACGTGCTGCGCAGCGTGAACAAGGTCATGGTCGACAAGCAGGGCGGGCCGGGCGTGGTGCCCTATCTGCCGCTGCCCGAGCTGAAGCCGAACCAGAACCCGAACGGGGTGTCGCTGCCGCGCACCCCGCCGCCCCCTCCCTCGCCGTCGACGGGAGGTTCGCGATGAGCAACCGTTCGATCATCTCGCTGGTGCTGGTCGCCATCGTCGTCTTCCTGCTGACGCAGACCCTCTACACGGTGGACCCGACCAAGCAGGTGCTGGTGCGCCAGTTCGGCGCCATCGTCGGGCAGCCGAAGACCGAGCCGGGTCTCTACGCCAAGATCCCCCTGATCCAGGACGTGGTGCGGATCGACAGCCGCCTGCTCGATTACGAGGCCGACGAGTTCGAGATCATCGCCGGCGACCAGAAGCGCCTGGTGGTCGACGCATATGCCCGCTTCCGCATCACCAATCCGCGGCTGTTCGTCGAGCGCGTGCCGGGCGGCGAGGCCACCCTGCGCGGGCTGCTGGATTCGCTGATCAACTCGGAGATCCGCGGCGTGCTCTCCTCGGTGCCGTTGCATGCCGTGCTGA
The DNA here is from genome assembly GCA_035293665.1 of Reyranella sp. GTDB lineage: Bacteria > Pseudomonadota > Alphaproteobacteria > Reyranellales > Reyranellaceae > Reyranella. The sequence continues at coordinate 10,654 of DATGMK010000015.1, forward strand.
CCGAGCAGCGCGCCAGCCTTATGGACGACATCACCCGGCGCGTGAACGGCAAGACCAAGGACCTCGGCGTCGAAGTGGTCGACGTGCGCATCAAGCGTGCCGACCTGCCGCAGGCCAACTCGCAATCGGTCTACAATCGCATGAAGACCGACCGCGAGCGCGAAGCCGCGCAACTGCGCGCCGAGGGCGACGAGGAGAAGCAGCGCATCACCTCGACCGCCGACCGCGAGGTCGCCGTCATCAAGGCCGACGCCGGGCTGAAGGGCCAGACCACCATGGCCGAGGCCGATGGGCAGGCGACCAAGATCTACGCCGACGCCTTCAGCCGGGACAAGGATTTCTATGGCTTCTGGCGGCGCATGGAGGCCTACCGGCAGGCCTTTGGAACCGGCGGCACCATGGTCCTCAGTCCCGATTCGGACTTCTTCCGCTACTTCAACGACCCGAGCGGGCAGCCTCCGGAGGCGCCCAAGCAGGGTCCGGACGCGGCCAAGAAGTAGGCGACCGGACGCACGTCCCCGGGTGCTGTGGCAGACCTGCCACGGCATCCGGGGAATTTTCGGGAATGTGCGGGAAAGGCTGAAATATACAGCAACATCACGGCCTCTCTATTTGCGCCACATTCCGCCGCCATGTAGACAGGAACTCGAACACGCGGCGCCGGCCGGACCTCATTTTGAACGCCTTGAGCGCCGTTGGAGGTCAGTCGTGATTCTCTCGGGGTTTTCTGGGGTTGTGCGGGCCGTGGCGGTCGCCACGGTGGTGGCGTTCGGTACGGTAGTGGCGAACCCGGCTACGGCGCGCGAGGCGCCGCAGAGCTTCGCCGATCTGGTCGACAAATTGCTTCCGACGGTGGTCAACATCACGACCACGCAGAACGTGCCGCAGCAGGGTCCCAAACTGCGCGACATGCCGCAGCTGCCGCCAGGCTCGCCGTTCGAGGAGCTGTTCAAGGAGTTCTTCGACCACAAGAACGGTGAGCAGCAGAACCGCCGCGGCACCTCGCTCGGCTCGGGCTTCATCATCGATAGCGACGGCTACATCGTCACCAACAACCACGTGATCCAGGGCGCCGAGGACATCACCGTCATCCTGCGCGACGACACGCAGCTCAAGGCCAAGCTGATCGGCTCCGACAGCCGCGTCGACCTCGCGGTGCTGAAGGTCGAGCCGCCCAACCACAAGCCGCTGCCGGCCGCCAAGTTCGGCGATTCGGACAAGAGTCGGGTCGGCGACTGGGTGATCGCGATCGGCAATCCGTTCGGGCTCGGCCATTCGGTGACCGCCGGTATCATCTCGGCACGCGGCCGTGCGCTGAGCGATTCGCTCGACGACTACCTGCAGACCGACGCCGCCATCAACAAGGGCAACTCGGGCGGTCCGCTGTTCAATGCGGACGGCGAGGTGATCGGCGTCAACACGGCGATCTACTCGCCGTCGGGCACCAATGCCGGCCTCGCCTTCTCGATCCCGTCCAATCTGGTGAAGTCGGCGGCGGACCAGCTGCGTGAGTTCGGTCGCATCCGCCGCGGCTGGATCGGCGTCAGCTACCAGAGCGTGACCGATGACATCGCCGATTCCTTCAGCCTCGACAAGGCGCGCGGCGTGCTGGTCGCCAACGTCACCGCCGACGGCCCGGCGGCCAAGGCGGGCCTCAAGCGCAACGACATCATCCTGACCTTCGCCGGCCAGGAAGTGCCCGACCTGCGCCGCTTCCCGCGTATCGTCGCCAATGCCCGTGTCGGCAGCACGGTCGACGTGGTGGTGTGGCGCGGCGGCAAGGAGCAGACGCTGAAGCTCCGGATCGGTGAGCAGGAGGAGCCGGAGAAGCAGAATGCCTCGGCCCAGGGGCCCTCGAAGAAGCCGGCGCCCGAGCCCGACAAGGCGATAACCTCGACCATCGAGCAGCTCGGTCTGACCCTGCAGAAGGTCAACGACCAGCTGCGCGAGAAGTATGGCCTCTCCGACAACGTCAAGGGGGTGGTCGTCACCAAGGTCGAGCCCAACAGCCCCGCCGCCGACAAGCAGCTGCAGGCGGGCGACGTCATCCTCGAGGTCGACCAGAAGCCGGTGACCACGCCGCAGGAGGTCACCGAAATCGTAGCCAAGCTGCAGGCGCAGAAGAAGCGCTCGGTCCTGCTGTTTGTCGAACGCCAGGGCGACCCGCGCTTCGCGGCGCTGCGGCTCACGAAGTAGGTCCGGCAAAAACGGTGAAAACGGTCGAAAACCCGTCCGGCTAGCCCAGCTTCACCACCAGCTTGCCGAAGTTCTTGCCCTTGAGCAGGCCCATGAAGGCCTGCGGGGCCTTCGACAGGCCGTCGACCACCGTCTCGCGGCTCTTGAGCGTGCCGCTCTGCACCAGCCCGCCGACCTCGCGGACGAAGTCGGGCATCAGGGCAACATGATCGCTGACGATGAAGCCTTGGATGGTGAGGCGCTTCTGCACGATGGCGAACATCTTGGGCGGGCCGGCCAGCGGCACGGTGTCCTGGTACTCCGAGATGGCGCCGCAGAAGGCGATGCGGCCGAAATTAGTCATCCGCTCGAACACGGCGTGAAACAGCTTGCCGCCGACATTCTCGAAGTCGGCGTCGATGCCTTGCGGGCAGAGCTTGTCGAGCACGGCGCCGTAGTCCTTCTCGGTGCGGTGGTTGAAGCAGGCATCGTAGCCCGCCTCGCGGACTGCCCAGACGCACTTGTCCTCGTCGCCGGCGCAGCCCACCACCTTGGCGCCGGCGAGCTTGGCGAGCTGCCCCGCCACCTGGCCGACCGCGCCCGTCGCGGCCGAGACGAACACCGTCTCGCCCGCCTTGGGCTTGCAGATCCGGGTCATGCCGTACCAGGCGGTGAAGGACGGCATGCCGAGCACGCCGAGATGGGCCGACAATGGCACGCCCGTCGCCTCGATCTTGCGCAGGCCCTTGCCGTCGTGGACGGTGTGGGTCGCCCAGTTGAGCATGCCCATCACCATGTCGCCCTTGGCGAACTTCGGATTGCGCGATTCCACCACCTCGCCGACCGAGCCGCCGGTCAAGGGCTGGCCGAGTGCGAAGGGCGGCGTGTAGGAGCGCATCTCGGTCATGCGCGGCCGCATGTAGGGGTCGAGTGACAGGAAGCGGCCGCGCACCAGCAGCTGGCCGTCGGCCAGCGCCGGCAGGGTGACGGTCTCCTCGCGGAAGCAGTCGGCGGTGACGACGCCGGTCGGGCGCTTGGCGAGGACGATCTGGCTGGCTTGGGTCATGGCAACACCTTTAGGGATCAGGCCGCTCGACGAATTCGCTCTTACGGTAGCCCTGGAGATAGAGCAGGGCGGTGAGATCGCCATGGTCGATGCGGGCGGACACTTCTGCCGCAACCACCGGCTTGGCATGGAAGGCGACGCCGAGGCCTGCGGCCTTGAGCATCGGCAGGTCGTTGGCGCCGTCGCCGACCGTCAGCGCCTCGCCGATCTGCAGGCCGCGCTCGATGCAAAGGCGATCCAGCGTGGCGAGCTTGGCCTCCTTGCCGAGGATTGGCAGCTCGACCGTGCCGGCCAAGGTTCTGCCGTCATGCTTCAGCGTATTGGCGGAATCCGCATCGAAGCCCAGCGCCTTGCGCACCATCGCCGTGAAGTAGGTGAAGCCGCCCGAGACCAGCGCGCAAGTGGCACCGTGCTTCTTCATCGTGGCCACCAGCGTGGCGCCGCCCGGCGTATAGCGGATGCGCTTCGCCGCAACGTCGAGCTTGCCGACCGGCAGGCCCTTCAGCAGCGCGACCCGTTCGTTGAGTGCTGCAGCGAAGTCGAGCTCGCCGTTCATGGCTCGCGCTGTGATGCCGGCGATCTTCTCGCGCAGGCCAAGGAAGTCGGCCAGCTCGTCGAGCATCTCGTTCTCGATCACGGTCGATTCCATGTCGGCGACCAGCAGCCGCTTACGCCGGTTGGCGCTGGGCAGCACGACGGCATCGACGCCGGGCAGGGACATCGCCTTCGCAGGGCCCTCGAACGGAATCTGGCATGCCGTGCCGGGTGCCAGCCAATCGGGTGTGCCGACCGCGCCGCGGTTGCTCCACAGGATCTCCGACGCGCGCTGCACGATCGCGTCGTCGAGCGCTCCGATCAGGACGAGGGTGTTCTTCACCCTTCGGCTCTAGCAAACTGCCGCGCGCATGGCCAAGCATGTCCTCGTCGTCACCGGGCCGACCGCGTCGGGCAAGTCGGCGCTGGCGCTCGCGCTCGCCGAGCAGCGCGGCGGCACGGTGATCAATGCCGACGCCATGCAAACCTACGATGCCTTTCCGATCCTGACGGCGCAGCCCACGGCCGAGGAACGGGCCCGCGTGCCGCATCGCCTCTACGGCGTGCTGCCCTTGAACGAGACCCTCTCCGCAGCGCGCTGGCGTGATCTGGCATTGGCCGAAATTGCAGAAGATCGCGTGCCGATCCTGTGCGGCGGCTCGGGCCTGTATCTCCGGACCCTGATGCAGGGAATTTCCGCAATTCCGGCTATTGGTTCCGAGGTGCGCGACCAGGCAAATGCCGACTGGGAGGCGATGGGCGCGACCGCCTTCCGTGCGCGCCTCGCGGGGCGCGATCCCGAGATCGTGGCGCGGCTGAAGCCGGGCGACCGGCAGCGCCATGTGCGGGCATGGGAGGTGGTGCAGTCGACCGGCCGGCCGCTCAGCGACTGGCAGAAGCAGGAGTCCGAGCCCGCGCCGTACCGATTCAAGACTGTCCTGCTCGCGCCGGATCGCGCCTGGCTGCGACAGCGCATCGAGACGCGGTTCGATGCCATGCTCGAACAGGGCGTGCTCGACGAGGTGCGTGCGGTGTTCGATCGCCAGCCCGATCCCCGATGGCCGGGCCTGAAGGCGCACGGCGTCCCTGAGCTGTTTCGCTATTTCCGCGGGGAGATTACGTTGGCTGAGGCACGGCAGATCGCGATCGACCACACGCGGCAATACGCCAAACGCCAGATGACGTGGTTCCGTCATCAGCTCACGCCAGATGTAGTGGCTAATCCTGCGACTGAGAAATTTTTGGACAAAATGGAGGTCTGAAACTTTACTTTTCGGACCTCGACCCCTATGGTCCGCGCCGCCGCAAACCCCGCTGTTTGCGGCGCATTTGTCTAGTGAAGGAGCAACGTCGTCATGAAGCCCGAGGAGCCCGCCACGACCGGCGCCGATCTGTTGGTGAAAGCCCTGATCGACGAGGAAGTCGAGGTCGTCTTCGGCTATCCCGGCGGTGCCGTTCTTCCGATCTACGATTCGATCTTCAAGCAGAACCAGCTGCGCCACATCCTCGTCCGCCACGAACAGGCGGCCGTGCATGCGGCCGAGGGCTATGCACGCTCGACCGGCAAGGTCGGCGTGGTGCTGGTGACCTCGGGCCCCGGCGCGACCAATGCCGTGACCGGCCTGACCGACGCGCTGATGGATTCGATCCCGATCGTCTGCCTGACCGGCCAGGTGCCGACCCATCTGATCGGCAACGACGCGTTCCAGGAGGCCGACACCACGGGCATCACGCGTCCCTGCACCAAGCACAACTATCTCGTGAAGTCGGTCGACAAGCTGGCGCGCACCGTCCACGAGGCGTTCTACGTGGCGCGCTCGGGCCGCCCGGGACCGGTCGTGATCGACCTGCCGAAGGACGTGCTGATGAACAAGCACGAGTACTCGGCGCCGCAGAAGCCGGTCGAGCACAAGAGCTACAAGCCGATCACCAAGCCGGACCGCAACCAGCTGCACCAGGTGGTGGAGCTGATGGCCAAGGCCAAGCGGCCGGTCTTCTACACCGGCGGCGGCGTGATCAACGCGGGGCCGAAGGCGAGCCAGCTGCTGACGCAGTTCGTGCGCATGACCGGCTTCCCGATTACCAACACCCTGATGGGCCTGGGCTCGTTCCCGGCGTCGGATCCGCAGTTCCTCGGCATGCTCGGCATGCACGGGACGTACGAGGCGAACCTCGCCATGTACCACTGCGACCTGCTGATCAATATCGGCGCGCGCTTCGACGACCGTATCACCGGCAAGATCGCTGAATTCTCGCCCAAGTCGACCAAGATCCACATCGACATCGACCCGTCGTCGATCAACAAGAACGTGCGCGTCGACCTGCCGATCGTCGGCGATGCGCGGCGCGCCCTGAAGGGCCTGGTCGACATCTGGCAAAAACGGCAGCCCAAAATAGACCTCAAGGCCCAGAAGGCCTGGTGGGCGCAGATCGACGGCTGGCGGCAGCGCAAGTGCCTCGCCTACAAGCAGGGCAGCGAGATCATCAAGCCGCAATACGCGCTCGAGCGGCTGTACCATCACATCAAGGACCGCGAGCACTACATCACCACCGAGGTGGGCCAGCACCAGATGTGGGCGGCGCAGTTCCTGAAGTTCGAGAAGCCCAACCACTGGATGACATCCGGCGGTCTCGGCACGATGGGCTACGGCTTCCCGGCGGCGATGGGCGTGCAGATCGCGCACCCGGATGCGCTGGTGATCGACGTGGCGGGCGAAGCCTCGATCATGATGAACATCCAGGAGCTCTCGACGGTGGCGCAGTACCGGCTGCCGGTGAAGATCTTCATCCTCAACAACCAGTACATGGGCATGGTGCGGCAGTGGCAGGAGCTGCTGCATGGCGGCCGCTATTCCGAGAGCTACATGGAATCGCTGCCCGACTTCGTGCGCCTCGCCGAGGCGTTCGGCGCGGTCGGCCTGCGCACCGACAAGCCGAGCGAGCTCGACGGCGTGATCGAGGAGATGATCCGCATCAAGAAGCCCGTCATCGTCGACATCGGTGTCGACAGGGCGGAGAACTGCTTCCCGATGATTCCGTCGGGCGCGGCCCATTACGACATGCTGCTGGGCCCGGACGACCGCGCCGCCAAGCCCGTGTCCGAAGAAGGCATGGTGCTGGTGTGAGCAATCGCGAGCTGACGTCGAGCCACACCATCTCCGTGCTGGTCGACAACGAGCCGGGCATCCTCGCCCGCGTGGTCGGGCTGTTTTCGGGCCGCGGCTACAACATCGAGAGCCTGACGGTGGCCGAGGTCAACGCGGCCGAGAACCTGTCGCGCATCACCATCGTCACCGCCGGCACGCCGATGGTGATCGAGCAGATCAAGGCGCAGCTCGACCGGCTGGTGCCGGTCCACCGCGTGCACGACCTGACGATGGAGGGGCCGCACATCGAGCGCGAGCTGGCGCTGATCAAGGTCAAGGGCACGGGCGAGAAGCGCGTCGAGGCGCTGCGGCTCGCCGACGTGTTCCGCGCCAAGGTGATTGACGCCAAGAACGATTCGTTCGTATTCGAGGTCACGGGCAACACCGACAAGGTCGACACTTTCATCAACCTGATGGGCGCGCTCGGCCTGGTCGATGTCGGCCGCACCGGCATCGTCGCCATGACCCGCGGCGGCGAGGCGCTCTAGTGTCCGACCTCGTCGCCCTGTTGGGGCTGGCCGTCGTCCATCTGCTGGCCGTCGCCAGTCCCGGACCCTCCACCGTCCTGGTGGTGCAGACCTCGGCCGTGGCCGGCCGGCGCGGCGGGCTGGTCGCGGCCTTCGCCATGATGCTGGGCGCGGTCGCCTGGGCGGCTGCCGCACTGTACGGCCTGCAGGCGCTGTTCGCGCAGTTCGCGTGGCTTTACCGCGTGTTCCAGGTCGCGGGCGGGCTGTTCCTTATCTATCTCGCTGTGATGATGTGGCGCCACGCGCGCGAACCGTTGCCGGAGATCGCGATGGTCCGCGGCAGCGACAAGCAGATCTTCGTCCGCGCCCTGCTACTGCAGCTCAGCAATCCCAAGATCATGGTCTTCTTCGGCAGCATCTTCCTGTCGGTCCTGCCACGGCATATGCCGGGCTGGATGCAGGCCGCCGTACTGAGCCTCGTGGCCTTCGACGAGTTCACCTGGTTCGCGCTGCTCGCCTTGACGTTCTCGGGCGGCAAAGCGCGGGCCTTTTACCGCCGGGCCAAGTTCTGGCTCGACCGGACGATGGGCGGCGCGCTGGCGCTTCTTGGCTTGCGCCTCGCCCTGTCGGCCCGGTAAAGCGGCGTCATTCGAGAGGGAGCAGGAAAATGCGTGTCTATTACGATCGGGATGCCGACGTGAACCTGATCAAGGGCAAGAAGGTCCTTGTCGTCGGCTACGGCAGCCAGGGCCATGCCCATGCCATGAATCTGCGCGATTCGGGCGTGAAGGACGTGCGCATCGCGCTCAAGCCCGGCTCGGCCACGATCAAGAAGGCCGAGGGTGCGGGCTTCACTGTGATGAGCCCGGCCGACGGTGCCAAGTGGGCCGACATCGTCATGGTGCTGACCCCGGACGAGCTGCAGAGCGACATCTACAACGCCGATCTCGGCCCCAACATGCGCCCGGGCTCCGCGCTCGCCTTCGCCCACGGCCTCAACGTCCACTTCAACCTGATCACGCCGCGCCAGGACATCGACGTGTTCATGATCGCGCCCAAGGGCCCCGGCCACACCGTGCGCTCGGAATACCTGCGCGGCGGCGGCGTGCCCTGCCTGGTGGCGGTGGCGCAGAATTCGTCCGGCAACGCTTTGGAGATCGGCCTCTCCTATTCTTCGGCGATCGGCGGGGGCCGCGCCGGCACGATCGAGACGACCTTCAAGGAAGAGTGCGAGACCGACCTGTTCGGCGAGCAGGTGGTGCTGTGCGGCGGCCTGGTCGAGCTGATCAAGGCCGGCTACGAGACGCTGGTCGAGGCGGGCTACGCGCCGGAGATGGCGTACTTCGAGTGCCTGCACGAGGTGAAGCTGATCGTCGACCTCATCTACGAGGGCGGCATCGCGAACATGAACTACTCGATCTCCAACACCGCCGAGTACGGCGAGTACCGCTCGGGCCCGCGCATCGTCACCGACGAGACCAAGGCCGAGATGAAGCGCGTGCTGGCCGACATCCAGTCGGGCCGCTTCGCGCGCGACTGGATGCTCGAGAACAAGGTCAACCAGGCCTCGTTCAAGGCCATGCGCAAGAAGATGTCCGAGCACCCGATCGAGGAGATCGGCGCCAAGCTCCGCGCCATGATGCCCTGGATCAAGGAAAAGGCGCTGGTCGACAAGACGCGGAATTAAGCGCGTCACACACGATTGTTGGATAGAGGCGTCGTAGTCCGGCGCCTCTTTTCTTTTGGCCTACCTCTTACCGAACACGAAGCCGCCGCCGGAGGCGTCGAGGCAGGCGCCGGAGATGAAGGAGGCCTCGTCCGACAGGAGCCACAGAGCCGCATTGGCGATTTCGTCGGCGCGGCCGACGCGGCCCATGGCGATGGTCGCCTCGATGCCGGCGCGGAAGTCGTCGTCCTTCAGGCGCTGCTCGGTCATCTCGGTCAGCACCATGCCAGGCCGCAGGGAATTGACGCGTACGCCCTCGGCCGCGACGTCCTTGGCGAAGCCCATGGTGAAGGAATCGACCGCGGCCTTGCTCGCGGCGTAGTGCGAGGCGCCGGGCCGGCCGCCGATCGTGCCGGCCATCGATGAGATGTTGACGATCGCGCCGCCCTTGCCGCCACGCTTGGTCGACATCCGCCGGACCGCCTCGCGACAGCACAGCATCAGGCCCACGACGTTGACGGTGAACAGCTGTTGCAGGGCTTGGGCGTCGAAGTCCCGGACCCGCACACCGCCGCCGCCGATGCCGGCGCTGTTGACCAGATGCGTGATCTTTCCGAAGACGCGCTCGGTCTCGTCGAACAGCCGCACGATCTCGGCCTCGCTCGCCATGTCGCCCGGCAGCGCGATCGCCTCGCCGTCCTGGGCAGCGATATCGGCGGCGAGGCCCATCGCCTGGGCGTCGCGCGTGCGGTAGTTGATCGCCACCTTGTAGCCGCGCTTGGCCGCCCGCCGCGCCGTCTCTGCGCCGATGCCGCTCGCGCCGCCCGTGATCAGAAGCACGCCGGTCATCCCTTGATCGCTCCCCCGGTCAATCCGGAGACGAGATATCGCCGCACGACGAAGGAGAAGACAAGCACCGGCAGCATGATCATGGTGCCGCCGGCGGCGATTCGGCCCCATTCCCAGCCTTCGTAGTTCATGAAATTCACCACCGCGACCGGCGCAGTCGTGGCGTCGGTGCGGGTCAGGATCAGGGCAAAGAAGAAGTCGTTCCAGGCGAACAGGAAGCAGAGGATCGCGGTCGCGGCGAGTCCGGGCCCGGAGAGCGGCAGGATGATCCTGGTGAAACCTTGCCACATGGTCGCGCCGTCGATCCACGCGGCCTCCTCGAGCGAGCGTGGGAGCTGGTCGTAGAACGGCCGCATCATCCAGATCACCAGCGACAGGTTGAAGGTGAGATAGATCAGGATCAGGCCGCTGAGCGTGTCGAGCAGTTCGAGATAGCGATAGGCAAGGAAGTACGGAATGGTGAAGGCGATCGGTGGCGCCATGCGGCTCGCCAGGATCCACAGCGTGATGGTGTTGCCGCTGCGCGTCGTCCAGCGCGACAGGGCGTAGGCGGCGGGCACGCCGATCACCAGCGAGACGACGGTCGAACTCACGCTCACCACCAGGCTGTTCGCGAAGGAGGTCCGGAACTCGCTGGTCCACAGGGCAGCGTAGTTGTCGAGCGTTGCCGGGAACAAGAGCCGCGGCGGCCAGTGGAAGATCTCGGCGTTGGTCTTGAACGACATGACCAGCAGCCACAGGAACGGCGACAGCGCCAGGATCGCCAGCACGATGGCCAGCCCCTGCATCAGCCAACGATCTGTGCGCCTAGTCGACACGCACACCCCAGCCCACGGCGCGGATGATCACCCAGCTCAGCACGATGGTCGCAGCCAGCAGCACCACGGTGATGGCGCTGGAGAAGCCGAGATAGGAGAAGTTGAAGGCCTGCAGGAACGAATAGTAGTTGGTGACTTCGGTCAGGCTGCCCGGCCCGCCGTCGGTCAGGATGTAGATCAGCGGGAAGGCCTTGATCGAATCGATTGATCGGAACAGCCCCGCCACCAGCAGCACGCCCTGGATGAAGGGCAGGGTGACGTGGCGCGTGAGCTGCCACGGCGAGGCGCCGTCGACCTTGGCGGCGTCGAGCAGTTCCTGCGGCAGCATCTGCAGCGCCGCCAGCACCATCAGCATGGTGAAGGGGAACCATTCCCAGGTATCGGCGATGATGATCGAGGTCAGCGCCCAGTGCGGGTCGGTGATCAGAGCCGGCACGGTCCAGCCCAGCGAGCGGAAGATGCCGTGCATCGGGCTGATGTCGGGCGTGTAGATCACCTTCCAGATGATCGCGACCACGATCGGCGGCAGCACCATCGGGATCAGGTAGACCGTGCGCAATGCCTCCAGGAGCCGAGTCTTGACGTTGAGCAGAAGCGCCAGCGCGACTCCGATCAGGAGCTGCAAGGTCACTGTCCAGAACGACAGCTTGACCTGCACCCAGATCGAGTTGCCGAGACGATCGTCGGTCAGGAGTTGGCGATAGCTGATGAGCGGGTCGGAGAAGTCCCAGGCCGTCTCCGGTCGCGTCAGGTTGAGCGGCGTGAAGCTGGTGGCCAGCAGGTACAGCGCCGGCAACAGCGTGATGATCGCCAGAACCGCAAGCGACGGCGCGACGCATAAGATGAAGAACCGGTTTCTTCTCCTCTCTCCCGCTAGGGGGAGAGGTTGGGTGAGAGGCCTACGCACGTCGGTAGCACCCCTCACCTAGCCTCTCCCCCAGGGGGGGGGAGGAATATGAGCTCTAACCATCGACCTTGAATCCGGCCTTCTTGAGATCCTGGATGGCTTCGGCCTGCGCCTGCTTCATCGCCTCGGGCGCGGCCTGCTGCTTGGTGGCGATCTTGTCGATCGCGCGGTTGATCTTGTCGCCGACCTGCGGATACACCGGCACCGTCCGGTACTTCATGTAGCCCGTCTGACCGCCGAGCTGCAGCACCTCGAGGTACATCGCCGCAAGATCCTGTCCGTTCAAAGTCATGACTTCCTTGAACTTCGGCGACTTGATCACCGAGGTGCGACAGACGCTGGGATAGCCGTGCTTGTCGACGATCCGCGCGATCATCTCCTTCGACAGTGCCCACTTGATGAACTCCCAGGCGGCTTCCTTCTTCCTGGAGCCCGCGGGGATGCCCAGACCGTGGCTGTTCGAGCCGGGGAAGTTGCCCTTCGGCCCCGCCGGCATCAGCCCGAAACGCGTGGTCTTGGCGACCTTGCTCTCGGGATCCTTCACCAACGGTACGCCCCAGGTGATCGCCTGGGTGCGCATGTTGGCGCGGCCGGACATCTGCGCGCGCATCGCCTGGTCGTCGGAGTAGGAGAGCTGGCCGTCCGGCCCGTACTTCATCAGGAGGTTGGCGTACCAGTCGGCCGAGGCGATGCCCTCGGGCGAGGCGAAGGTCGGCGTGAGATTCGCCGGCGGGTCCTTGAAGACATTGCCGCCGTTGCCCATCAGGTAGGGGATCCAGTTCCAGTGGTGCAGCTTGTCGGCGACGAACGCCTTGACGTTGTCCTTGCCGTCCACCGCGTCGCACACCTTGATCAGGTCGTCGAAGGTCTCGGGCATCTTGAGCCCGGCCTTCTCGATCAGGTCGTAGCGCGAGGCGATGTTCAGCATGGCGCCGGCCTCGTGGGTGAAGGCGAAGGTCTCGCCCTTGGCGTTCTTCATCTGCGACTGCGCACCGCTCACGAAGTCGTCTGGATCCCAGTCGGCCGGCGTGTGCTTGGAGTCCTTGAGGAACGGATCGAGCGGCGTGAACCAGCCGGCGCCGATCCAGCGGCCCGAGTAGATGAAGGTGATGTTGCAGGCGTCGATGGCCGAGCCCTTGGTCGAGAGCTCCAGATCGGTGCGCTGGTTGTAGACGGGGAAGGCCTGCATCGTGAAGTTCACCCTGATGCCGGTCTTCTCCTGGAACTCCGGAAAGTAGTTCTTGAGGTATTCGTAGTAGGTGGTCTGGAAGCACGAGCAGTTGATGGTCGTGCCGTTGTAGGGCTTGCCGCCGCTCTGGGCGTGGACGGCGGGGGCAGCCCCCATGGCGAACGGGGCAAGCGCGCCGCCCAGGACCGTACGACGACGAAGAGTGCTCATCTGCTTCCTCCCAGAAGCCCGGTTCTTTATTATGTCTGACATATCGTCCGGCGACTTATCGTCCATGTCAACGCCTCGCACTCCTCATCACCTAGACGGCGCCCAGCGCATCGCCGCCGAAATAGGCGCGGCGATCGTCGCTGGCCGCTATACGCCCGATGAACTGATGCCTGGCGAGATCGCGCTCGGTCGCCGTTATCGTGCCTCACGCACCGTCGTGCGGGAAGCGCTGAAGCTGCTCTCGGCCAAGGGCCTGATCGCCTCGCGCAAGCGCAGCGGCACACGGGCGCGGCCGCGCGAGGCCTGGAACATGCTGGACGCCGACATTCTCGCCTGGCGGCTGCGCGACGGGCGGGCGGAGCCGAAGTTCGTATCGGACCTGTTGCACGTGCGTGCGGTGGTCGAGCCCGCCGCGGCGGCGATGGCGGCGCGCAGCCACACGAAGAAGAGCCTCGGCCCGATCGAGGAAGCCTTCGCCGAGATGGAGCGTACAGCGCACAATCGCGTCGCCTTCGCCGATCCCGACCGGCGCTTCCACAAGGCGATCCTGATGGCGACCGGCAACGACTTCATGGGGGCCTTTGCCGCGCTGACCGAGGCGGCGCTCGGCGCCTTCGTGCGCATCGCCTCGCGCCATCGCGGGGCACCGGGGCCGTCGGTGCCCCTGCACCGCGCGGTCCTCGAAGCCATCCGCCGGCGCGATGCCGAGGGAGCACAGGCGGCGATGACGGCGCTGCTCGACCGCACCGCTCGCAATGTCGAGCGCAATGTGAAAGGCACCGCGAAAGGGAAGGGGCGGGCGCGTGCCCGCCGCACGTGAGTGTGCAAGACTGATCGGCGTTAGCCGGGAGAAACGCCATGAAGGCAGCCGTTCTGTTCAAGCCCAACGAGCCGTTGCAGCTGGTCGAGTGCGAGCTCGATCCGCCCAATGCGGGCGAGGTGCGGGTCAAGATGAAGGCCGCCGGCGTCTGCCAGAGTGACTGGCACATCATCAATGGCGACTGGCCCTCGCCGATGCCGATCGTGCCGGGCCACGAGGCGGCGGGCGAGATCGCCGAGGTCGGGCCCGGCGTCACCACGGTGAAGCCGGGCGACCACGTGATCTTCTCCTTCCGCCCGCATTGTGGGCGCTGCCGGTACTGCACGACCGGCCGGACGGTGCTGTGCATCGGTCGCAACGCCGTGCCGCAGGGCACGATGTTCGATGGCACGATGCGGCTGAAGCACAAGGGACAGGGCATCGCCCAGATGGCGCGCATCGGCACCTTCGCCGAGGAAGTCGTCGTGCCGGAAGAGATGGTCGTGCCGATCCGCAAGGACATGCCGTGGCCGCAGGCGGCGCTGGTCGGCTGCTGCGTGGCGACCGGCGTCGGCGCGGTGACACGCCATGCCAAGATCGAGGCTGGCTCGACCGTGCTGGTGATCGGCTGCGGCGGCGTCGGCCTCAATGCCATCCAGGGGGCAATGCTGTCCGGCGCGCGCATCATCATCGCGTCCGACATCCGCGACAACAAGCTGGAGATGGCCAGGACGTTCGGTGCCACGCACACGATCAACACCGCGACCGACAACGATCCGGTCAAGAAGGTGAAGGAGATCACCGGCCTGGGCGTCGACTACGCCTTCGATGCCGTGTCGGTCGAGGCCACGCAAGCGCTCGCCTTCAACGCCTTGGCGCCGGGCGGCCACTCGGTCGCCGTCGGCATCTCGGCGATGACGGTGAGGGCGCAATACTCACCGTTCCAGCTGGTGTTCACCGAGAAGATGGTGAGCGGCACGTACTACGGCTCGGTACGGCCCAATATCGATTTCCCGGTGCTGGTCGATCACTACATGAACAAGAAGCTGAACATTGACGGCCTGATCAGCCGTACCTACAAACTTCAGGACATCAACGAGGGCTTCAAGCGCATGCTGGCCGGCGAGGTCGCGCGCGGAGTCGTCGTCTTCGAGTGAGGGATCTTCCGACGATGCGCCAGCGATAACCACACGTTCGATCGTGCCGCCCGTCGGTTGAGGGGCGGCTGTGTGCGTTCCCGCTGCCGGAGCTCGTCTTGTCCCATCCTCTTCTCACTGCGCCCATCGGGCGGAGCCTGTTCAGGCTGGCCGGTCCCACGACGGCGGTCATGGCGGTGCAGGTTCTGGTTGCGGTCTCCGAGGCCTGGATCGTGGCCCGGGTCGGCATCGATGCGCTGGCGGCGATCGCGTTGGTGATCCCCTTCATCACCCTGATGATGAACATGGCCAACGGCGGCATGGGCGGTGGCGTCGCGTCGGCACTCGCGCGGGCGCTGGGCGGCGGGCGGGCCGAGGATGCGAAGGCGCTGTTGCTTCACGCGCTGGTGCTGGCGGCGGCGATGTCATTGCTGTTCGGCGTGTTCGCCTGGACGGCGTTGCCGGCCATCTTCGGCTGGCTGGGCGGAACCGGGGACGTGCTGCAGCAGGCGCTCGCCTTCAGCCAAGTCTGGTTCAGCGGCGCGATCCTGCTGTGGATCCAGCCCTTCCTCGCGGCGCTGTTGCGCGGCGCGGGCAATGCGGCCACGCCCAGCCGCGTCGGCGTGGTGATGGCCTTGGTCTACATCCCGCTGCTGGGCGTGCTGACGCTCGGCATCGGCAACTGGCCCGGTCTCGGCCTGGTCGGCGGGGCGATCGCGCCTCTGATCACCGGCACCATGGCTTCGCTGCTGCTGATCCATGCCATCGCGCGCGGGCGGCTGGGCTTCCTGCCGAAGCTCAAGGGCGTGCGCCTGCAGCCGCGGCTGTTCGTCGAGATCCTGCGGGTCGGGACGATGGGCTCGGTCACGACCGTCACTGCGACCGTGACGGCGATGCTGGTCACCGGGCTGGTCGGCCGGTTCGGTACCGCGGCGCTCGCGGGCTACAGCATCGGCATGCGGCTGGAGTTCATGGTGGCGCCGCTCGCGTTCGGCATCGGCACGGGTGCCACGACCCTGGTCGGGATCGCCGCGGGAGCCCATGACTGGCGACGCGCCGTGCGGGTCGCCTGGGTCGCCGGAATGACGGCCTTCGTCCTCATTGGGGTGATCGGCTGGACGATTGCGTCGATGCCCGAGACCTGGTCTCGCCTGTTCGCCACGCAGGCGGATGTTATCGCCGCCAGTATCGCCTGTATCGTTCGTGTCGCGCCGTTCTATTGCCTGTTTGGTCTGGGCCTCACCTTGAACTTCGCGAGCCAGGGCGCCGGTCTCATGGCCGTGCCGGTCGCTGCCAGCCTCTCGCGCCTCGCGATCGCTGCGGGCGGCGGCTGGTTCGCGATCGAGCACCTGTCCCTTGGCCTTGAGGGCGTGTTCGGCGCGATCGGCACGAGCCTCGTCGTCTATGGCGGATTGATCGCCGGCACCCTGCTTTTGGCACCTTGGCGCGCGAAGGCCTAATTGCCGTATGCCTGCGCCCTGAATCGCCTTGCAGGTCCCGGCATGCCGGGATAAACCGGCCCGCACTCTTCGCACGGGCACCTCGGGCAGGGCGTGGCACCGGCAATTTATCTCTAAATAACAGAGACTTAAGAGAATGCTCTCGCGTTTGATCGGGCTCTTTTCGGCGGACATGGGAATCGATCTCGGGACCGCCAACACGCTGGTCTATGTGAAGGGCCGCGGCATCGTCCTCAACGAACCGTCGGTGGTCGCACTCACCACCCAGAGCGGCAAGCGCCAGGTCCTCGCGGTCGGCGAGGAAGCCAAGATGATGCTGGGCCGCACACCCGGGAACATCCAGGCGATCCGCCCACTGCGCGACGGCGTCATCGCCGATTTCGAAGTCGCCGAGGCGATGATCAAGCACTTCATCTCCAAGGTTCACAACCGCCGCTCGTTCGCCCATCCGCAGATCGTGGTTTGCGTGCCCTCGGGCTCGACCGCCGTCGAGCGCCGCGCCATCCAGGAATCGGCAGAGAGCGCCGGCGCGCGCAAGGTGTGGCTGATCGAGGAGCCGATGGCGGCGGCGATCGGCGCGGGCCTGCCGGTCACCGAGCCGACCGGCTCGATGGTGGTCGATATCGGCGGCGGCACCACGGAGGTGGCGATCCTGTCACTCGGCGGCATCGTCTATCCGCGCTCGGTGCGCGTCGGCGGCGACAAGATGGACGAGGCCATCATCGGCTATATCCGCCGCAATCATAACCTGCTGGTCGGCGAAAGCTCGGCCGAGCGCATCAAGAAGACCATCGCGTCGGCCTGCCCGCCGGATGACGGCGAGGGCCGCACGATGGAAATAAAGGGCCGCGACCTGATGAACGGCGTTCCCAAGGAACTGGTCATCACCGAGCGGCAGATCGCCGAGAGCCTGCAGGAGCCGGTTTCGGCCATCGTCGAGGCGGTCAAGGTGGCGCTGGAGAACACCGCGCCCGAGCTCGCTGCCGACATCGTCGACAAGGGCATCGTGCTGACAGGTGGCGGCGCCATGCTGAGCAACATGGACACCGTCCTGCGCCAGGCGACCGGGCTGCCGGTCTCGGTGGCCGAGGACCCGCTGCTGTGCGTCGCCCTGGGCACCGGCCATGCCGTGGAGAATATCGACCGGCTGCGCGGCGTTCTGTCCTCCATGTACTAAAACCGCCACCTACCGCCCGGTTGGGGTAGAATGGGCCGGACATGGCGATCCGGGACGATTTCGAGGAGGTTGCCGGCCAGGTGCGCCTGGTCCTGCACCGATTCGCGCTCGTCGTCCTCGTCGTCGCCGCCTTCGCCGCCATGCTGATCGGCAAGGCCGATACCGTGCTGGTCGAGAACGCCCGCGTGCTGGCGCTCGATCTCGCGAGCCCTGCGCTCGAAGCCATCGCCCGGCCCGTCGCCGTCGCCAACCGCACCATCGCCGACTTGAAGGAATTCGCCACCCTGCGCGAGGAGAATGCGCGGCTGCGCGAGGAGAATACGCGGCTGCTGGCATGGCAGACGGCGGCGCGCCGCCTCGAGAACGAGAACACGCGCCTGCGCGAGCTCGCGAACTTCCGCGAGGGACCGGAGGCATCGTTCATCACCGCGCGCATCGTCGGTGACAGCGTCAGCGCTTATGTGCGCGGCGCGCTGCTCAACGTCGGTCGCAAGGCGGGTGTAGAGCCGGGGCAGGCGGTCGTGACCGGCGAAGGCCTCGCCGGCCGAGTCGCCGAGGTGGGCGACAACAGCGCCCGCGTGCTGTTCGTCACGGACGTGAACTCGCGCCTGCCGGTGCAGGTCGAGCGCACGCGGGAGCGCGCGATCCTGGCGGGCGACAACTCCGCCCTGATGCGCCTCACGCTGGCGCAGACCCTGCAGGGCGTGCAGCGCGGCGATCGCATCGTGACGTCCGGCCACGGCGGCAGCTTCCCGGTCGGCATTCCGGTCGGCGAAGTCGTGCAGACCGAGAGCGGCAGCGTCAAGGTGCGTCCGTTCGCCGACTTCTCGCGCCTGGAATTCGTGCGCGTCGTCGACTACGGCGTGACCGGCCTGGTCAGCACCGGTTCCTCGAGTCCGGCTGCGACGTCGAAAGGCCGCTGACATGCGCGCCGACGGCGTTCTCGCCATGCTCGATCGCTGGGGCCGGCTGCTGCTGCCGGGCACCATCCTGCTGTTCTTCGTGCTGATGACTCTGGCGCCGCTGCGCGTGCCCTACATCGCCGATTCGCTGCCGCTCCTGCCCGCGCTCGCGGTCTTCCAGTTCAGCCTGGCGACGCCCGAGCGGCTGCCCGGACCGTTGCTGCTCGCGATGGGCGTGCTGCTCGACTTGCTGCTCGGCGGACCCGGCGCGCCGGTCGGGGTGAGCGCGCTGGGCTTCGTGCTGATCCGGGCCGCGGTCGTCGCCAATCGGCGCTATCTCGTCGGCGTGCCGTTCATCTTCCAGTGGCTGGGCTTCTGCCTGCTGTGCTTCGGCTATGTCTTCCTGGTGTGGTTCTTCACCACGATCTGGACCTGGACAGACATCGATGCCGGCCCCGCGCTGGCGCAGTATGTCGTGGTGGTCGTGGCATACCCGCTGATCGCGCCGCTGCTGGCGCGGGTGCGGCCGCGCGATCCGCTCAATGTGCCCGAGGCTTCGCGCGGCACGGCGACGCCCGGCGAGACCACGTTATGATGCGCTATCGCAAGGGCGACAACGAGCGCTCGAGCCTGTTCATGCGCCGCGCCCTGGTGCTGGGCGGTGCGCAGGCGGCCCTGATGTCGGCGCTGGTCGGCCGACTCTACCAGCTGCAGGTGCTGGAGACCAACCGCTTCGCGACGCTGGCCGAGGAGAACCGGGTCAGCCTGCGCCTGCTGCCGCCGCCGCGCGGCCTGATCTTCGACCGCACCGGCCAACCGCTGGCGATCAACCGAAACAACTTCCGCGCCATGGCGACCTCCGACCGCGGCCGCGGTGCGGAGATCCTGGTCGACCGGCTCGACCAGATCCTGAA
Source organism: Reyranella sp. (assembly GCA_035293665.1). Classification (GTDB taxonomy): domain Bacteria; phylum Pseudomonadota; class Alphaproteobacteria; order Reyranellales; family Reyranellaceae; genus Reyranella. The sequence continues at coordinate 30,069 of DATGMK010000015.1, forward strand.
CCTGGGCGACGCCGAGAAGCAGCGGCTGCTGCGCGACCTGCGGCGCAGCCGCAATGCCCAGCCTGTGTTGGTCCGCGAGAATCTCGGCTGGGAGGAGGTGGCGCGGCTGGAGTTCAACGCGCCGGACCTGCCCGGCATGTTCATCGACCTCGGCCAGACGCGCGACTATCCCGAAGGCGCTCTAATGAGCCACATTATTGGCTACACGGGCAGGGTCTCGGACGAGGACCTGAACGGGCGCGACGACCCGCTGCTGTCGCTGCCCACCATGCGTTTCGGCAAGAAGGGCATGGAGCGTGCGCTGGAGGACGACCTGCGCGGCAAAGCCGGTGCCGTTCAGGTCGAGGTCAATGCGGTCGGCCGCGTGGTGCGCGAGCTCGACCGCACCGAGGGCCAGCCCGGCGTCAACGCGCTGCTCACCATCGATCTCGACCTGCAGCGCCTCGCCGCCGACCGGTTGGCCGAGCATCACAGCGGCTCGGTGGTGGTGCTGGACGTGGTCACTGGTGACGTCATCGTCATGGCATCGACGCCGGGCTTCGATCCCAACATGTTCGCCCGCGGGATCACCCAGAGCGAATGGCGCGAACTGCTCGACAGTCCCGAGCGGCCGCTCAACAACAAGGCGATCCAGGGCGTCTATCCGCCGGGCTCGACCTACAAGATCTGCACCGCGCTGGCGGCGCTCGAGTCCAAGGCGATCGATCCCGGCACGGTCCTGCCCTGTCCGGGCTACCTGACGCTGGGCGACATCAAGTTCCATTGCTGGCTGGCGGGCGGCCACGGTGGCCTCAACGTGCAGGGGGCGATCACCAATTCGTGCGACTGCTTCTTCTACGAGGCTGCGCGGCGTGCCGGCGTCGACAAGATCGACGAGGTCGCCGCCAAGCTGGGCTTCGGCAAGGTGAGCGAGCTCGGCCTCCCGGGTGAATCGCCCGGCAATCAGCCGTCGCGCGGCTGGAAGCAGGACAAGTACAATATTCCCTGGCAGCAGGGCGACAGCTTCAACCTCGGCATCGGCCAGGGCTACATGACCGCGACGCCCTTGCAGCTCGCCATCATGACGGCGCGCGTCGCCAACGGCGGCTACGAGGTGCAACCAAATCTGCTGCTGGCCAAGGCGACGCCGCGCGAGGAGCTGGCGCCGCCGCCGCCGCGCGAGAAGCCGGTCGCGCCCTCGCTGCGCTTCAATCCGCTGTTCCTGAACATCGTGCGCCAAGGCATGACCGACGTGGTGAATTCCGGCGGCGGCACGGCCAACCAGTTGCGCATCGATGCCCAGGGCAAGCTGATCGAGCCGCAATACCGCTTCGCAGGCAAGACCGGCACGGCGCAGGTCAAGCGCATCACCGAGCACGAGCGCGCGATGGGCATCACCCAGGCGTCGCTGCCGTGGCACCTGCGCCACCATGCGCTGTTCGTCTGCTTCGGCCCGGTCGACAATCCGCGCTATGCCTGCTCGGTGATCGTGGAGCACGGCATGGCGGGCGGCGCCACCGCCGGCCCGATCGGCCGTGACGTCCTGCTCGAGACCATGAAGCGCGATCCGTCGCGCCACACCGATCGCTTCAAGAAGATGGCGTCGCGATGAGCGTGCCATCGCTCAGCCTGTCGACTCCGGCGCCGGTCAGCTTCGGCGAGAAGATCTGGCGCATCAACTGGGGGCTGATCCTGGTGCTGACGGCGATCGCCGCGGTCGGCGTGGTCGCCCTATATTCCGCCGCCGGAGGCCGCTTCGATCCGTGGGCGGCCAAGCACGCCATCCGCTACGGCGTGGCGCTTGGCCTCTGCCTGGTCGTGGCGTTGATCAATCCCAAGGTCTGGCTGGCGCTCGCCTGGCCGATCTACGTTGTCTCGATGCTGCTGCTGGTCGCCGTCGACGTGATCGGCAAGATCGGCATGGGGGCGCAGCGCTGGCTGGTTCTGGGGCCGATCCAGATCCAGCCGTCGGAGATCGCCAAGGTCGCCGTGATCCTGGTGCTGGCGCGCTACTATCACGGGCTGACGCGCGAGCGGGCCGAGAAGTTCCTATACACCCTTCCGCCGCTGATGATCATCATGGCGCCGGTCGCGCTGGTGATGGTGCAGCCCGACCTCGGCACGGCGATGATGGTGCTGCTGGGCGGCGCGGCGCTGCTGTTCGTGGCGGGCGTGCGGATCTGGATGTTCCTCGGCGCGGCGGTCGCGGCCGTCGGCTGCCTGCCGTTCGCATGGTCGTTCATGCACGAATACCAGCGCAAGCGGGTGCTGACATTCCTCGATCCCGACCGCGATCCACTAGGCGCCGGCTACCACATCACCCAGTCCAAGATCGCCATCGGCTCGGGCGGGCTGTTCGGCAAGGGCTTCCTGAAGGGCACGCAGTCGGCGCTGAACTTCCTGCCGGAGAAGCAGACCGACTTCATCTTCACCACCTTCGTCGAGGAGTGGGGCATGATCGGCGCCCTGGTGCTGCTGGCGCTGTTCACCCTGGTGCTGCTGTGGGGCTTCTCGATCGCGCTGCGCAGCCAGCACCATTTCGGCCGGCTGGTGGCGCTCGGCGTCACCTCGATGATGTTCCTGTACGTGTTCATCAACACCTCGATGGTTATGGGGCTGCTGCCGGTGGTCGGCGTGCCCCTACCGCTGGTCAGCAACGGCGGCACGGCCATGGTCTCGGTGATGTTTGCGTGCGGCCTGCTTATCGGGGTCAACGTCCACCGGGACGCCCAATTGCCCTTGGTCCGGTAAGCGGGCCCGGCGGTTTTCGCCGCGGAAATTCCCGAATCCAACCTATCGACAAGCCGGAAAGGCCTTGCTAAACCCGCGCCTCTTCCGGCGATGCCCCGGTTCCGGGCGCATAGCTCAGTTGGTAGAGCAGCTGACTCTTAATCAGCGGGTCCCAGGTTCGAGCCCTGGTGCGCCCACCATCGCCCGAAGTGCCCTCACAGCCTGACTTTCAGGCGCGGCCTGCGTCTGCCTCGCGCTGATACATCAGCAGGTCGAGCACCAGCCCACGCCGGCCGAAACTGCACAGGATCGAATGCGCTTGGCCGCGATGGTGGGTCTGGTGGTTGAAGAAATGGGCGAGGGCGGGCGCCAGCGCCTGCTCGAACACCTCCGGTGTCGAGACGCGGCGGTAACGGATCGTGCCGCTGAGCTGGGCGTCGGTAAGGCCGTCGATGTAGTCGACGATGCGCTTGTCCTCCGCCTCGCGCGTGCGGCGCAGGTCGGCGAGCTGCTCGTGGTGAATCATGTCCAGCCGCTCCGGCGAGGGGCCCTGGCCGGTGAAGCGGTGCATCCAGACCCAGTCGGCCGTCAGCAGGTGGTTCAGCGTGCCGTGCATCGACTTGAAGAACGCGCCACGGTCGGCGCGATACTCCTCGTCGCTGAGCTCGGCGGCGGCGTCGTAGAGACGGCGGTTGGCCCAGGCGTTGTAGCGGGCCAGGGCGGCGTAGTGGGCTTTCATGCCCTCATGATGGTACGGCGGCGGGCGCCTTCAAGATTGATTGAGCCAGTCAAGCATCTTTGTGCGCGGCGACGGCGAAGCACATCATCACGGCGCAGGGCAGGAAGACGCGTACATCCTCGACCCAGCCGAACAGCAGACCCGGCACCGCGAAGAGCAGGGCCAGCAGGACGAACCGGCGGGCACGATCGGTCGAGAGATCGACGCAGGCGCTCAGGAACAGGACCATGCCGATCTCGATGCCGAACCAGCCGACGATGGCGAAGGTGCGGACCGCCTGGATCAGCGATTCGATGTTGTGCGGCAAAGCGATCCAGTTCGAGGCGCCGGTCCTGCTGATCGCCAGCCGGAGCGCGATCGCCACAGCATAGCTCGCCGCGCAGATCACGAAGCTCTCGGTGCCGCGCTTCAGCAGCGGACGCGGCGGCGCCAGCACGAACCAGCTGATGCCGGCATAGGCTGCCGATTCGCGATTGGCTGCGAAGACCACCGCGATCAGCAGGCAGAGGGCGAGCCGGCCATCGAGCGCGGCGACCACGGCCAGCGCCTGGGCACCGAGGTCGATCACGTCGGTCGGATCCTCCCACGGGAAGGCGAAGGCGCCGATGATCGACAGCGCCATCAGGGCGACCGCGAGCTGAAGGCGCGCCTGCGTGGGCCGCAGCACGCGGTCGCAGGCAAAGGCGAAGGCACCGAGGCCGAAGATGCAGGAGGCGAGCCGCAGCAGGATGTACCACTGGCCTTCCTTCAGCTCGCCCACGCCGTGCGTGAACGTCCACAGCAGGCTGGGGAACATGACCCGGTTGTAGAACGGATGGATGGTCGAGGTGTCGGCGCCGAACTCCATCGGCCGGCCGTGCAGGATGTTGGACATGTTGTGGATCGTGTCGAGCCGCGTGTGGATGCGCAGCTCCAGCGATGCCCACGCCACCAGCAGGCCGAGGCCGATCACGAGGGCTGCGGTCCGCAGCACGGGCCGGGAAGACAGGGTCGACATTGTTGGTCCTTCAGCCCCGATAGCCGCGTCGTCCCGCATCCCGCAGCCATAGCCGCACGAGATGACGTTTGCGTTCCGGCTCGGGGAAATCGGTGAACTCCGTGCGGGCGTGGCCGGTCGCGCGATTGTTGACGTATTGGATCTGGCCCGCTTCGAAGCCCAGTTCGACATGCAGCTCGGGCTGGTCGAACACCGACTGCACGGCGTCGAGCGCGGCCGCGGTCTCGTTGTCCAGCCGCTCGCCCCGCAGTTCGTAGCCGGCGTGGATTTCGCTCAGCGCCAGCCGCGCCTTGATCGTGCCGTCGCGGCCGCGCTCGAACATCGGCGCGGCAAAGGTAGTGGGCTCGTCGGCATGATGCTCGGCATGGCGGTCGTACCAAAAGGGCCGGTACAGTCGCGCCATCAGCTCGGGGTGCCGCCGCTCGAGGGCGTCGTGCACGGTGGCGACGCTCATCACCTGGCTGACGCCGCCTTGCATCGCCGGATGCAGGCAGAGCAGGCAGACGAACTCGGGCGGCGTCTCGTTGTAGGAGTTGTCGTTGTGGAAGCGCAGGTCGACGTTGGTGACGGTCGGCCGGATGCCCGAGCCGGGCTTGAGCTTCGCCCCGGTGTCCCTCACGTCGTAGAACATCTGGCCGTTGAGCTTCTGCGCCACCGGGCGGGCGAGCAGGCTGGACAGCAGCCAGTATAGGTCGATGGCCTCCTCACGCGTGAGCTCGTCCATCGGCAGGCGGTCGACCACGGCGAACATCGGACCGCCCTCTGTCGCGCGCCGCACCTCGGCCATCGTGACGCGGCAGGCGTCGAGCGCGAAGTCCGCCGGATCGAGCAGGAGGGTGGGCACCGGCGCACGGCGCAACTCGTCGCGCACGGCCAGCAGTTCGTGCACGGCAGCTTCGGGAAGCGGCACCGTCCAGTCGGCCGGCGCGATCGTGGCGCGGGTCCAGGCTCGCGGCAGGGGCATCAGAAACCGAACGCCCTGCGCACGTTGCCGCCCAGCAGGCCCGCGCGGGCCGGCGCCGGGATGGCGTCCGCCATGTCCTCCAGCGCCTGCAGGTAGTCCCCGGTATGGTCGGGATGCGGGTAGTCGGAGGCCCAGAAAAAGCGGTCGGCGCCGTAGTTGGCCATCATCGCGGGCAGGGTGTGTTCGTCGGGATCTCCCGAGATCCAGACTTGGCGGCGAAAGTAGTCGCTGGGCTTCAGCTTCAGGGGTGCACGGCCGCCGAGATAGGTCGCGGTGGCGACGCCGTCGAGCCGGTCGAGCCAGTAGCCGATCCAGCCCGCGCCGCACTCCAGCAGCACGAGCTTGAGCTTGGGGAAGCGGTCGAAGGTCGCGAAGTCGTAGAAGGTGGTGAAGGCCTGGCGCACGCCTTCGCCCGCGGTCACGGAAGCGAGCAGTGTCAGCCGATGGCCGTTCTCGAATCGCGCCGAGCGCAACTCGAACGGCTCGAAGGCGGGATGAATGGCGATCGGCACGTCGAGCTCGACGGCCTTGGCGTAGACCGGATCGTGTGCGGGCGCGCCGTGCGGCGTGTGCGACCACGTGAACGGCACGACGAACGCGCCGCGGCAGCCGTCCTTCACTGCGCGCTCGAGCTCAGTCGCGGCTGCCTCGGGATCGCCGAGCGAGAGGTGCGCGATCGGGATCAGCCGGCCACCACTGTTGCGGCAGAAGTCGGCGATCCAGCGATTGTAGGCGCGGCAGTAGGCCTGGCTCAGCTCGACATCGTCCAGCTCGGACTCCCACAGGATGCCGAGCGTCGGATAGAGCGCGGCGGCCTCAAGTCCCTCGGCATCGAGCAGCTTCAGCCGCTCGGTCGGATCGCAGGCGCCGTACGGCATGTTGGCGGCGTAGGTCTTGTCCGGATGCGGGGTGAAGGCCTCGAGGTCCTTCTGGCCCATGCGGCCGAGCGTGGCGGGATAACCGCGTCGCGTGCGCTTGCTGGGCCGGCCGCCAATCTCGAGATACTCCAGCCCGTTCTCGTCGCGCTTCAGGCGCAGCGCACGGTCGCGGTACTTGCCTTCGATGTAGTGATCCCACAGGCCCGCGTCTTCCAACACATGGCCGTCGGCATCGACCGCGCCGCGGTGCTTGAGGCGATGGACGGAAGCGGGATCGAACACGGGCCGCATCTTCGCTCCTCCTCCTATTGCTCTTCGCCGGCCACCAGGCCGTAGAGCATGACGCTATGCCACTTGCCGCCGACCCACCAGCGGTCGCGGATCGGGCCGCCCTCCAGGCGGAAGCCGAGCCGCTTGGCGAGAGCCGCCGACGGCTTGTTCTCGCGCCGGATCAACGCCTCGACCTTGTGGATCTTCAGCCGGTCGATCAGGTAGCCGAGCAGCGCCCGCGCCGCTTCGGTCATCAAGCCCTTGCCCTGGCGGTCTGCGGCCATGATCCAGCCCACCTCGACCCGGCGCTCCCGCCTGTCGCGGCGATGGTAGTTGATCATGCCGATGAGGCGGTTGCCCTTCTTCTCCTCGACCGCCCACAGCACGTACTGGAAGGGATGATAGGCGATGTGCCAGCGCAGCATCCGCCGCGTCTCCTCGAGCGAGGGGCTGGGATCGGTGCCCCACCAGCGGAGGTTTTCCGCATCTGCATAGAGCGCATGCAGCGCCTTGAGGTCGCCGGCCCTGAACGGCCGCAGGCGCAACCTTTCAGTTTCCAAAATCGGGGCTGTCTTCGCGGCACGCGCCATGCGTTACACTAACCACGGAGGTTCCCATGACCAAGTGCATCGGCATCCTCACCAGCGGCGGCGACTGCGCCGGCCTCAACGCCACGATCCGGGCCGTGGCGCTGCGGGCCCATCACGGTTACGGCTGGAAGACAGTCGGCATCAGCCACGGCACGCACGGCCTGCTGCATCGCCCGGTCGCCGCCGAGCCGCTCGACCCGTCGCGGCTCGATGCCGTGCTGGCGCGACAGGGCGGCACCTTCCTCGGCACGACCAATCGCGGCAACCCGTTCGACTTCCCGATGGCCGACGGCAGCCGCAAGGACCGCTCGGCGGAGATGGTCGAGGGCCTCCGCGAGCTGCATCTCGACGGGCTGATCGGCGTTGGCGGCGACGGCAGCCTCGAGATCCTGCGTCGGCTGCTCAGCGGCACCCACCTGCCCTTCATCGGCATCCCCAAGACGATCGACAACGACGTCTTCAACACCGAGCGCGCGATCGGCTACTCGACGGCGATCGCCATCGCGACCGAGGCGCTCGACCGCCTGCAGCCGACCGGGGCCAGCCACGACCGCGTCATGGTGCTGGAGGTCATGGGCCGCGACGCGGGCCACATCGCCATCGCCGCGGGCATCGCTGGCGGTGCCGACATCGCGCTGATCCCCGAGGTCGAATGGCATCTCGACCGGGTGGCCAAGCGAGTCGACCAGCTACGCCGCACAGGGCGCAACTCGGCGCTGGTCGTGGTCGCCGAGGCGGCGGGCGACAGCCATATGGGAGACCGGCGCGGCGATGCCAGCATCGGCGAATGGCTGGCGCGTCGGCTGACCGAGATGACCGGCGCGGAGGCCCGCGCCACCGTGCTGGGCCACGTCCAGCGCGGCGCTCAGCCGACCGCGGAGGACCGCCTGTTGGCTGCGGCCTTCGGCGTGCGCGCGGTCGACCTGCTGGCCGCCGGCAAGGCCGACCGCATGGTTGGCTGGTGGAACCGCACGGTGATCGACATGCCGCTGGAGAAGGTGGTCGGCCGCTCCCGCACCGTCGACCCACAGGGTGCCCTGATCCGCACCGCCCGCGCCCTCGGCATCTGCCTGGGCGACGAGGCCTGAACCTTCGGCCATTCCCACCCACGTGGGAATAATCGGATCCCGATGGCACAAGGGTTTTGGGCGATTCTTCCCGCCAGAATCACCTCTCCTCTGCGGTATTATGATACCTCGAGACTATGGGGAGGGCGGGGATAACCAGAAAACTTCGCCCGAACTTTGCTCGGTATCCATCCAGACAAAATCGGTATCGGGATAGGCCCGCTCGAGCGCCGCCTTTCCGCGACCGATCTCGCACAGGAGCCCGCCACCGGGCCGCAGGTGCCGAGGCACCTCGGCCAGGATGCGGCGCACGAGGTCCAATCCGTCATCGCCGGCGGCCAGCGCCATCCGCGGCTCGTGTTGGTACTCGGGGGGCAGCTTCGCCATGCCGCGGGCGTCGACATAGGGCGGGTTGGTGAGGATCAGGTCGTAGCGTTGCTTGCCGAGCGGCTGGAAGAGATCGCCACGGTGAAGCGTGACGCGGTCGTCCAGCCGGTGCGTCGCCACGTTGCGCCGAGCGAGGGCGAGCGCGCCGGGCGACAGATCGACGGCGTCCACTTGGGCCCGCGGGAAGATGAGGGCGGCGAGGATGGCGAGGGAGCCCGAGCCGGTGCAGAGATCGAGCACGCGCCGCACCTTGCGCGGATCGATTGGCAACGCGCCGTCGAACAGAAGATCGCCGATGAAGGAGCGCGGAATCAGTGCGCGTCGGTCGACGTGGAAGCGCACGCCGCGCATATAGGCTGCGCCCAGCAGATAGGGCGCGGGCATGCGCAGGCTCACGCGCGCCTCGATCAGGGTCAGCAACTTCGCGCGTTCGGCGGCGGTCGGCTTGAGGTCGAGCCATGGGTCGATCGTATGGATCGGCAGGCGCAATGCCTCCAGCATCATGAAGGCCGCCTCGTCGACCGCATTGGTCGTGCCGTGGCCATAGGCGAGGCGCGCCGCCTTGAAGCGCCGCATCGCGAACCGGAAGAAGTCATCGAGGGTGACGAGAGAGGGTTTTGAAGCGGCCGGCATGCGGGCCTAGATTACCCCACATGAATCGCCGCGCGTTCCTTTTTGCGAGCCTAGTCGCTTCGGCGGCCGGTAGCAGGGCGCGTGCGATCAGCCGTCTGCAGGTTATCTACATTGGCGGCCAGGACTGCCCGCCGTGCCGGCATTGGATCGCGAGCTACAAGGAGAGCTGGCTGGCCTCACCGGAGTACCGGCAGGTCGCCTGGGTCGAGGTCGAGCCGCCGCATCTGAAGGAGGCCTATCAGCAGCGACACTGGCCCGAGGCGCTGCGACCAGTGCTGGCGCAGGTGCCGGGCAAGTGGGGCACGCCGCGCTTCCTGATCGTCGAGGACGGCCGCATCGTGTCCAACCAGGTGGGCGTCACGAAGTGGCTGAAGACGATGGCCGAGCTCAAGAGGCTTCTGGGAGAGTAGATGTCATGATGGCGCTCGAAGGCCTGGTGGTCCTCGATCTGACGACGCATTTGTCGGGTCCGTTCTGCGGCATGCAGCTCGCCGACATGGGCGCCGACGTGATCAAGATCGAAAGCCCCCAGGGCGATTCCATCCGCGGTGCTCCGCCATTCGTCGAGGGCGAGGGCGCGCCCTTCATGCTGTGGAACCGCAACAAGCGCGGCATCACCCTCGACCTCAAGGCGCCGGCCGATCTCGAGATCTTCTGGGACCTGGTCGACGACGCCGACGTGGTGCTGGAGAACTTCCGTCCCGGGGTGCTCGACAAGCTCGGCATCGGCTGGAAGGCGCTGCACGCGCGCAATCCGCGATTGATCCTGGGCTCGATCTCGGGCTTCGGGCAGACGGGCCCTTACGCCAAGCGCGGCGGCTTCGATCTGGTGATCCAGGCGATGTCGGGCTTGATGTCCGTGACCGGCCCGAAGGACGGTCCGCCGTACCGTATCCCGCTCGCCATCTCCGACGTCGGCGCGGGTCTTTATCTCACCATCGGCGTGCTGTCGGCACTGCAGGCGCGGCACAAGACGGGCGAGGGCCAGTGGGTCGAGACCTCGCTGCTCGAGGCCACGGTGTCGCTCGGCGTGTACGAAGCCGCGAACTACTTTGCGACCGGCGTGCGGCCGGAGAAGCTCGGCCAGGGCCATCGCGGATCGTCGCCCTATCAGGTGTTCCAGACCAAGGACGGCTGGATCACCATAGGCGCGGCGCAGCAGAACTTCTTCGCCAAGGTCTGCGCGATGATCGGCAAGCCCGAGCTGGTCGACGATCCACGCTTCAAGGCCAACGCGCTGCGGGTGAAGAACAACGCCGAGATCGTCGCTATCCTGCAGGCCGAGCTCATCAAGAAAACCAATGCGGAGTGGCTTTCCGCCTTCGAGGCCGAAGGTATCCCGGCGGGGCCGGTGATGTATCACGACGAGGTGTTCGCCGATCCGCAGATCCTGGCGCGCGGCATGGTGGGCGAGGTAGTTCACGCCAAGGCCGGCAAGCAGAAGACGCTCGGCGTGCCGGTCAAGCTGTCGGCGACGCCCGGCGGCCTGCGGCGCGCGGCGCCGACGCTCGGCGAGCACAATGCCGAGCTCAAGAAACGGAAATCGGAGGGGGAGAAACCATGGGCGGAACGAAAGGTCTCATCGCCGCGCTCGCGCTGACAATCCCGGGAGTCGCGGCGGCACAGAACGGCTACAGCTTCATCGACGCCGACCGGTCGGCGGTCCACTACAGCCTGGCGCTAGCGAAGCCGGTGATGAGCTGCGCCGGCGTGGCGCGCTTGTCTTGGGCATCGATGACGGTCCTGTCGGCGCGGACCATTCCCGCCGCCGACGGCGTGCCGGAGCATTGCCGGATCGAGGGCCTGATCGCCCCCGAGGTGAGGTTCGAGCTGAACCTGCCGGCCCGCTGGAACCGGCGCTTCTACATGCATGGCAATGGCGGCTTCGCGGGCGAATCGCCGGAGTTCGGCCCGCGGCCGATGTACCGCGCCAATGCCCTGAAGCAGGGCTTCGCGACGGTCCAGACCAACACTGGCCACGACGCGGTCAACGAGCCGCTCGCCACCTTCGCCGCCGACTATGCCAAGCGCGTCGACTACGCCTTCCGCGCCGTGCACATGACGGTCGGCGAGGGCAAGAAGATCGTCGCCGCCTATTACGGCCGTGCGCCGGCCTACTCCTACTGGGACGGCTGCTCGACCGGCGGCCGCCAGGGCCTGATCAGTGCCCAGCGCTTTCCGGAGGACTTCGACGGCATCGTCGCCGGCGCACCTGTCCTGAACTTCGTCGACACGGTGACGCAGAGCCTGTGGAACGGGCTGGTGCTCACCGAGACGCCGGTGTCGCTCGCCAAGCTGAAGCTGGTCGCCGACGCCACGTACGCGCGGTGCGACGCCAAGGACGGGCTGAAGGACGGCCTGATCGACGACCCCCGCAAGTGCGACTTCGATCCCACGCGCGACGTCAAGCAATGCGTCGCCGGCCAGGACGGCGACGATTGCCTCACCAAGGCGCAGGCCGAAGCGGTGAAGAAGATCCACGACGGGCTGCACGTGAACGGAAAGCCGGTGCTGTTCGGTTATCCGGTCGGCTCGGAGGCGACCGGCTTCTCCACCAGTGCCGGCGGCATCATGACCAGCGGTTGGGACCGGTGGCTGACGCCTCCTGCAGGCCAGAAATCGTTCCAGCATGCATATGGCGAGAGCTTCGTGCGCTACTGGGGTTCGCCCAAGCCCGACCCGACGATCGATCCGGCGAAGTTCGACTTCGACAAGGACATGGCGAGGTTTGCCGATGCCCGCAGTCTCCTGAACGCGACCGACCCCGACCTGTCGGCGTTCAACGCCCGCGGCGGCAAGCTACTGATGTATTTCGGCTGGGCCGACACGGCGCTGCCGCCGCTGATGGGCATCGATTATTACGAGAAGGCGGTCGCCAAGAACGGGCCGGGCACGACCGACTTCTTCCGCCTGTTCATGGTGCCGGGCATGTTCCATTGCCGCGGGGGCCTCGGCACCGACCGGCTCGATGGGCTTACGGCGCTGATCAACTGGGTCGAGAACGGCACGGCACCGAACAGCATCACTGCCAGCCAGGTGCTGCAGGGCAAGCTCGTCCGCACCCGGCCGCTCTGCCCCTACCCGCAGGTCGCGCGCTACAACGGCGGCGGCAGCCCGGACGACGCCACGAACTTCACCTGCAAGGCACCGGAGTAATCTTGCCGGACCGCGGGCGTCCCGCCCGCCTCATGATAAAGCGCTTTCACAAGCGCGTACGAGCGCGCGGGACGCCCACGGTCCGGCAAGAGTGGCGCGCCCCAGGTCAAGAGGTCTGTCGCCGTCGGATTGCGACGACCGAGCCGGCGATCAGGAGGATGATGGTGAGACCGGCCACGGCGGCCAGCGCTGGATGGCGCCGCGCTTCCTGCAGGATCCGCTTCGGCCAGTAGTGTCGCGCCCCCTCGAAGTCCGGATCCGGGCACTTGCTGCCGAAGGTCTTTGCCCAGGGCTGATACGGCCCGGTCGCGACGTAGAGCTTGTAGATGCTCCAGGCGCGCTTGTCGTCGCCGACATCCTTGGCATAGCGGGCGCCCCAGCACAGGGTGGCGGCGTAGGCCTGCGACGCATGCGGCAGCAGTGCTGCCGCCTCGAGCGCACGATCGGCAGCGACGGCGCGATAGTGGAAGCGGATGTCGGGCTTTGGCGCGCTGGCGGCGACTCGCTCGATCTCCGCCGGGTCGACGAACTTGCGCCAGCCGTCGGATTTCTTGTCCTGCTGACCCCACGGACCGGGCTGGCCGACGCCGAAACTAAAGCTGCCATCGAGCGCCGCGAAATCCGGCGGCCCCTCGGCGCCCATCAGCTCCATGCCCTGCGTGCGCGTGAGGGTGGCGATCTTGAACAGCGCCTCGGCGCGCGAGACGTTGCGCCAGCGCCAGGTCGGCTGCGCCGCCTCGACTGCGGCACGGTAGTCCGCCGCCAGCGCCCGTTCGTCCGGCGCGTCCTTGATCGGCGCCGCGAAGTAGGGCTGGGCCTCCGCCAGTCGGCCTTCGCGCATCAGCCGTCGCCCCAGCAGCTCGCGCAGCCTTCCGGTCGCGTTCTGGTCCGTGCCGAACAGCCAGCTGTCCTGCGCATCGGCGGCGACGGGCTTGCCGTCGGCCGGCAACCCGTCGATGAAGGTCTTGAGCTCGTCGACCGTCAGCACGCGCTCGGCGACATAGGCAACGTCGCCCCAGTAGGTCGTGGCCAGCGGGAACAGGAACTGCATCGATTCGCGGAACTTGCCGTCGCTGAGCTTGGCGACGGCGAGCTCGCCCTGGAGCCGGACGCGCGCCGGTTGGTCCATCTGGGCGGTCGTGGCCTTCACGGCCGCGGTCAGGTCGGAGATCGCTGCTGCGCGATCGCCGCGCCGAAGTCCGAGCTTGGCCCGTACCCAGAGACCGAGCGCGCGATCGGTGCTGGCCGTCAGCTTCTCGGCCGCCTCGTAGCGGCCGGTCTGGTAGGCCAGCATCGCGAGCCGGTCGACGTCGTCGCCGGCGGCCGGTCGCGGCAGCGCCAGCAACGCTTCGATCACGCTGGTCGAGGCCTCGTCGCGCGATCCGTTGATCGCATCGTCGAAGTCGGACTGGCTGTCGTTGGCGATGCAGTAGGCGACCAGCAGCTGGCGTACCGTCGCGTCGCCGATTGCCTTGCGCAAGAGCGTCTCGTTGTCGGCCAGCAACGACGCCGTTTCCCGCAACGATAACCGCGCCATCGCCGACCCGCGCGCCGCCTGCTCGGCGTAGAGTCGCACGGCGCGGGCGATCAGCGCGCCAGCATCCGCCCGGTCCTCATCGGACGGCGTGAATCCGTCGACGACCACCAGGCCGGACGCCAGCAGGTCGAGGCGCGCCTCGTCGCCGAGGCTTGCGACGCCGAGCCCCATCGGATCGGGCGCACCGGCCAGGGCGCGCTCGCGCGTGGCCTGGAAGGCGGCGCGCGCTGGACCGAGAGTCTTGAGCAATCGATAGGTACGGCCTTGCATGTAGGCGGCAGCGACCTCGCGCACGCGCCGCTGATTGGCGGGCAAGGCATCGATCGCTTTGAAATGACGCAGGGCGGTCTTGGCCTCGCCGTTGTTGAAAGCGACCGCCCCAGCGATGTACTCGATCACCGCGGCGGGAAGGCCTTCGCCGGCGGCGAGGGCCTGCTCCGCTGTCCGGGCGCGCCGCGCGGCGTTCAGCTTCGCCGAATAGTCCTTCTCCGACAAAGGCCGCTCGACCAGCGTACGCCACACGTCCGATGCCGTTTCGTCTTGCTCGACCTTGAAGGGTTCGAGCTTGCGATCGTCATCGTCGTCATGCTCGACCACCTTGAGCGCGCCCTGCGGCGGCGACACGAGGTTCCGGAGCTGGCCGATGAAGCTCAGCCCGGCCGGCGCGTCGAGCAGGGTGGCCGAGCGGTCGTCCAGCAGCTGCCAGGGGAAGTCGGGCCCGCAGGCGAGCGCGCCGCCGATGCCGGCGGCCGCGACCAGGGCGACAACAGTGATTTTACGAAGCGACATCGAGATGCCTCTGCGGCTCGGTACAGCGGGCCCAACCGACGATGCGGCTTTCATGCGCGCGCAGGCGTCCGCCTGCGCTCTGCAGTGACAGGGGTGCGCCATCGACCAGCCGAAAGCCATTGGCGCCGTCGGCCAGGGTGCAGCTGGGATCGAGGCGCACCCGCCGCGGCGCTGCGGCATCCACGCTGCCCTCATTGGAGAGGGTCACGGTCCAGAGACCGGGGCTGCCGGCGGCAACAAGTGTGGCGCTGAGGGCTGCCGGCGGCAGCCAGTTGGTGATGACCCTGCGCCAGGTCTCGGGACTCCAGGCATGACGGTCGCTGTCGGTCGGCAGCCGGAACCAGACGATGCCGGTTAGGCTGTCGGGCGCATCGCGCTGCAAGGCGTGCAGGAAGGCGAGGACGGCCTGCGGCGAAGTCCGCAGCGTTTCGCCCGGCGCATCGCCCGTCAACAGTGGCCGCTCGCCCTCGACGCTGGCGAGGCGGCCGTCGTGTCGCCAAGTCACGCGTACGTCGTAGGCCGGCAGGGCGACCCGGATCGGCCGCGGGATGCGGCGCGCGAAGGCGTGCACCCAGCGCGCGGCCTGGGCCGGATCGAACAGGCCGCGATGGGGATCGTCCACGGCATGGACCTGCAGCACCAGCTCGTCGAGATTCGGGGCAAGGCGCTCCAATGCCGGTGAATTCATCCAGGTCGGGAGCGCGGTGATCGAAAGCCTGAGGCTTGGGGGCAGTCGCGCCCTCAGCGCCTCCAGGAAGCCGGCATAGGCGACGAGCTTGGAGGTTGAGCAGTCGTAGTCGATCTCGACAGCGGATACGGGTGTGCTGGTGAGGATGGTCGGGATCTTGTCGAGCAGCGGTGACACGCGCGCATCATCCAGGCGGCCATCGATGCGGACGACGGCGACGACCGGGCGGCCTGTCTCCCGCAGCACGTCCCATGGAACGTTGACCTTGATCCAGCGCCCGGCGCCGTCGGCCTCGGCGACCAGCACACGCCAGGATCGCACGAGGTCGGCGGACCGTTGCGCGGCGGCGATCACCGGCGGCGTCCAGACGCGCTGCCAGATATAGGCGTCGTGAGGAAGAGGGGAGCGGGGCGCGCCGGTCTGCAGGGTCGATTGCGACAAACCCACGACGCACAGGAGCAACGCGACGAGCAACCGCATCGGACGCCCATTTTACCAGAGAGCGCCCGTGCGGTCCTTGATCGAAATCAGATCAGATCAGCTGCGGCGGTCGGGTTGGCCGTCGCCGTTGCGGTCACGCCAGTTTCCGTTGTGACGGTTGGTGTTGCCGCCGTTGTTGTTCGGCTGCGGATTGCTCGCCTGCGGCGGCGGGCCGTGCGGCCGGTCGACGTGCGGCGGCGGCTGTTGCGGCTGGGGGCTGTCGCGATGGCCCCACCAGCGATGGTCGTCGCGGTCGACTTGGCGCGTCGGCACCGGTACTGGTGTTGGTACTGGCACGTAGCGTGTCTGGGTCACGACGGTCGGCGCCGGCGTGTAGTAGTAATTGCTGACGCTCGGCGTCGCATAGTAGCCGGGGCTGCTATAGTAGCCGCTATTCGCGTAGCCGTTCGAGTAATAGCCGTCGCTGTAGCCGTAGCTCTGGTCCATCGATTGGACGCAGCCGGCGGCCGGAATCGCGAGAATCGCGGCGGTCAGCCATTTCATGTTGCGCATCGTTCCTCCTGACGGGCGGCCCTCTGGGTCCTTCCCACTTCAGCGGGTACGCAATCGACTAAGGCAGGCGGCGGCGCCGGTGTGGCGAAAATGGCGCCGCGCCTCACTTCACCGTGAGCGCTACGGCGTTCACAGCGCGCCCGGTGCGGGCCCCTTGCTCGGCTTGGCGTTCAGCTTGGGCGGATGGGTCACGATCGACTTCAGCGCCGGCACCGGTTTGCGCAACTTGTTCAGGTTGGGCAGCGGGCGGGCGAGGCCGGGGATCGTCTTGAAGGCTTGCTCCATGGCGTGGGCGGCGCCCAGTACCTCGCCGTCGCCGCGGAAGCGGCCGATCACCTGCAGGCCGAACGGCATCTTCTTGTGGTCGAGGCCGCACGGCAGCGACACCGCCGGATTCGAGGTCAAGGTCACGAAGTACTTGGTCGCCATCCAGTGATAGTAGGTACCAAGCTTCTTGCCGTTCATCTCGTCGATGTAGAGCTGCTTCCACGGGAACGGCGTGAAGCCGACCGTCGGGCCGATGACCAGGTCGTAGTCGCGGTAGATCTGCTGGAAGGCGCGGAAGATGCGCGTCTGCTCGCCATGCGCCCAGGCGAAGTCGGCCAAGGTCAGCTTCGACCCGAGCTCGTAGTTGGCGATGATGTTCGGCCCGAGCATCTTGCGATTGTTGGTGTAGGCGTCCTGGTAGCGCGACAGGAAGCTCACGGCGCGGATCACGTCGAAGCACCGGTCGGCGCCGCCATAGTCGACCTCGACCTTGTCGAAGCGGCGGAACAGGTGCTTCATTGCCTTGACCTTCTCGCGGAAGGTTTGGCGGATGCCCTTCTCGACCGGCGCCCCGCCGAAATCCTCGGTGTAGGCCACCTTGAGACTGCCGAGATCGACCGGCCAGGGCTCGGCATAGGCGTCGGCCTCGAGCGGGAAGGACAAAGGATCCATGTCGTGCTGGCCGATCTGCGTGGCGTAGAGCAGGCAGACATCGGCGACCGAGCGGCCCATCGGGCCCAACACGGAGATCGGCGTCCAACCCATCGCGCGGCGCTCGACCGCGACCATGCCGGGCGACGGGCGGAAACCGACGACGCCGCAGAACGCCGCCGGATTGCGCAACGAGCCGCCGGTGTCCGAGCCGGTGCAGACCGGCAGCATGTCGGTGGCCAGCGCCGCCGCCGAGCCGCCCGACGAGCCGCCGGCATTGAGGGTCGGATTGAACGGGTTGCCCGTCGCGCCCCACACCGGGTTGCGGCTGTTGGAGCCCGCACCGAACTCCGGGACATTCGTCTTGCCGACCACGACAGCGCCGGCGGCGCGGACGCGGCCGACCATGACGTTGTCATGTGATGGTACATAGTCGCGATAAAGCGGCGAGCCGTAGGTGGTGAGGAGATCCTCGGTCTCCTCGAGATCCTTGATCCCGGTCGGCAGGCCGTGCAGCAGTGGCAGGTCCTCGCCACGGCGCACCGCCGTCTCGGCGGCCTTCGCTTCCTTGCGTGCGCGCTCCACGCACATCGCCGTCATGGCATTGACCGCGGGGTTGATCGCCTTGATCTGCTGCAGGCAGGCTTCGAGCAATTCGACCGGCGAGATTTCCTTGGTGCCGATGCGGCGGCGCATTTCCACTGACGGCAGCGCCAGCAGCTCTTGGTTGGACATCATTCCTCTCTTGGGTCGATCAGGGTTTGTGCAGGCGCACGGGGTCGCGCGTGACGGTGCGGCGGCCGCGCTTGTAGGCGGCCAGCACCGGCGCCACGGTGCGCAGCGCGGTGATGGAATCGGGTGCGTCGAGCACGACGAGATCGGCCGGATTGCCGACGGCGATGCCGTAATCGTCCTTGCGCATCAGGCGTGCGGCCGATGACGTCGTCATGTCCCACAGCGCCTTCACCTCGTCGTCGTTGCCGCGCTGGGTGACGATGCCGTGCATGTTGACCTGGCGCAGCAGCTGGCCGTCGCCGAACGGCGTGAACGGATTGAGGATGTTGTTGGACGCGATCGAGCAGGTGACGCCGCGTTCGGTGAGATAATTCAGGTCGACCACGTTGCGCGGCACGTTATGGTCCGTGTGGCGACCGCCGAGATAGAGGTCGGTCGCTGTCAGCACCGTCGCGGCAACGCCGGCATCGGCCATGCGCTTGGCCACCTTGTCGAGGTCCTTGAGCGGCATGGTCGAGAGCTTGCCGACATGGCCGACGGCGACGCGGCCGCCCCACTTGTATTTCTCGGCGAGGTCGCACACGAGCAGCGTGTCGAGATGCTCGGCCGTGGGGCCGCTGTCGACATGCATGTCGATATCGACGTCGAACTCGCGCGCCATCTCGAAGATGCGGCGGATCTGCGCGGAGCTGTCGCTGTCGTAGCTCGGCGCAGCGCCGACCACCGTGGCGCCGTTCTTCAAGGCGGCGACCATCAGCTCGTCCGTACCGGGATTGTTGGTCAGGCCCTCCTGCGGCATGACGCAGATCTCGAGGTCGATCGCCCACTTGTACTTGTCGATCAGCGCCTTCACGCCCTCGAAGCCACGCAGGCCGATCTTGGGATCGACCTCCGCATGGGTCCGCATGCGGGTGGCGCCGTGGCCGATGCATTTCTCGATCGTGCCTGACGCGCGCTCGATCACGTCCTCGACGGTCATGGTGTGCTTCACCGCCGACACGCGCTCCATCGCGAGGTGCGGGCTGCGCTTGGTCGTGTGCTCGCAGCGGCCGAGGATGCACGACTTGTCGAGATGGATGTGCGTCTCGACGAAGCCCGAGCAGACCAGCCGGCCATGGCCCTGAACCTCTTCCTTCGCATTGCCGAGCCGCGGTGCGATGGCAGCGATGCGGCCGTCCTTCACGCCGATGTCGGTCGTGGGCTCGTCCGGCCTGGCGTCGGCCAGGCGCACATTGCGCAGGACTGTCTCGAAATCCATCGGAGGTGTTCCCCTGTCGGCGCGCATGTTGCACCACACCGTTCGGCATTTATAGTCCAAGGCGGAGGAAACACGATGGCGCATGCGCTTCGCGAAAAGGCTGCCGTCAGCGGCATCGGCGAGACCGCCTACACCCGCGGCACGACCAAAAGCGGCTTGGCGCTGCAGCTCGAGGCGAGCCTGAAGGCGATCGAGGATGCAGGGCTGAAGCCCGCGGACATCGACGGCGTCGTTCCGTATTTTCCCGGCGGCGGCATCGCCGAGGATTTCATCGCCAACCTTGGCCTGCCCGACCTCACGCTGTCGCTGTTCGTGCCGATGGGCGGCGCGACCTGCGTCGCGGCGATGCAGAGCGCGGCCATGGCAGTGGCGACGGGCGTCTGCAAGAACGTTCTCATATCGGTCGGCCGGACCGGTTATTCCGGCGCACGCGTGTCGACGCGCCTGCAGCAGTTCCCGCAATTTGCCCTGGCCGCCGAGTTCGAGGCACCGATCGGCCTGTTCGCGCCGGCGCAGCTCTATGCCCAGGGCGCGCGGCGCCACATGGAGCTCTACGGCACGACGGCGCGGCATTTCGCCGAGATCGCGGTGACGACGCGCCAGCACGCGATCCTCAACGGCAATGTCGTGATGAACAAGCCGCTGACGGTGGAGGAGCACCACGCCTCGCGGATGATCTCCGATCCGTTCCGGCTGTTCGATTGCAGCCTGGAGAGCGACGGTGGGGCCGCGATCATCATCAGCGCCGCTGACCGTGCGAAGGACCTGAAGAAGCCGCTGGTCACGATCATGGGCGTGGCCGAGGGCCATCCCGAATCGCCGGCCTCGATCGCGCAACGGCCGGACCTGCTCGACTTCGGCCTCAGCAAGGCGGCCAAGCGGGGCTACGCCATGGCGGGCGTCGGGCCGAAGGATATCGACGTTGCCGAGATCTACGACTGCTTCACCTTCACCGTGCTGCGGCAGCTCGAGATCCTGGGCTTCTGCAGGACCGGCGAGGGCGGGCCGTTCGTGATGGACGGCCGTATCGGTCTCGGCGGAGATCTGCCGATCAACACCCATGGCGGTCTGCTGAGCCAGGGCCACGTCGTCGGCCTCAACCACGTGATCGAGCTGACGCGCCAGCTGCGCCGCGAGGCCGGCAAGGCGCAGGTCAAGGACGCGGAGGTGGGCCTCGTGACCGGCTACGGCGACATGGGCGACGGCTCGCTCGCCATCCTGCGGAGGGCCGCATGAGCACAGCACCCGGACTGCAGCCCGCCCCTGTTCCGGAGCGGCCGATGCCGACGCCGACGCGCGAGAGCCAGCCTTATTGGGACGGCCTGCGCGACGGCAAGTTGATGCTTCAGCACTGTGCGAGCTGCGGAAAGGTGCGGCACTATCCGCGCCCTGTCTGCCCGGACTGCTTCTCGATGGAGAGCGAGTTCAAGGCCGCACCGCTCACCGGCAAGCTGCACACCTGGACGGTGTGCCATCACCCGTTCAATTTCTTCTTCAAGGCGCAGGCACCCTACATCGTGGCACTGGTCGACATGGAGGCAGGCGTGCGCATCAATGCGCCGCTGCGCGGAGTCGACGCGTCGCAGCTGAAGATCGGCCAGCCGGTGACGCTGCAGTTCGAGCCGGTGTCGAAGGACGTGACCTTGCCCTACTTCGCCATCGCCTGATCACTCTGCAGGAACTTGGCGGTCACGTCGGCCGCTTCGTCCCCGTAGAGATCGAGGAAGAAGTGGCTGGCGCCGTCGATCACCACCCGCTTCACGTCGGACGGCAGCTTCCTCGCCAGGTCGGGCACGACTTCATCGTTGCCCGCGATGATCACCAGCGTGGGCTTGCCGGTTCGCGCGGCCAGCCGTGGCGGCAACTCGGCATAGCCGTCGAGGAAGGTCGCGTTCAGCACCGGCGCCTGCTTGCAGGTCAGGAAGTCGACGGTGCGCGTCTGCAACGGGTTCTTGCGCGCCTCGGCGATCTCGGGCTGCAGCGGATGGCCGAACGCACGCTGGTAGATGTCGGCCTGCTCGAGCGCGGTGGCGAAAGCAGGCGCCAGCAGCACGATGCGGCGCACATGGGGCAGCTCGGGCGCGATCGCCGCGACCTGCGCACCGCCGCGCGAGAAGCCGAGCAGGTCGACATGGCTCGGACGCTGGCTGCCCAGCCACTCCAGCCACAGACCGATCTCGCGGCGCGCACCGGCAAGCGCGTAGTCGTGAACGACATCGCAGCGGCGCGCGCGCTGGCGGTCGTCGACCCCCAGCGAGAGGGTGATCGCGAGCGAGCCGATGCCGTGCGCCTTGAGGTTCTTCTGCAGCACCGCGATCGTCTCCTGGCCATACCAGGAGAGCGTGCCGTGAACGAGCACGACCACGCCGTCGCCCACCGTCTTGCCTTCGGGCAATTCGAGGTTGGCGTTCAGGCGGGTCAGGCTGGGCTTGATCTGCACCGGTTCGGCCATCGCCATGCCGGGCACGAGGGCGAGCAGCAGCAAAGGAGCCAGGCGAAGGAACTTGCGCATGGCGGACAATCTATCACTTGAATAAAGGCGAAACGTCAGCAATCTCCCTCCGTCCACTGCGTAGGAACTGAGATATGAATGCAACGCTAGCGGTGGCCGCCACAGTTGCCCTCGTGCTGACTGCGGGCGGCGCGCTCGCCGAAGGCGATGAGGCGCGCGGTGAACGGCTGTTCAACCAGCAGTGCAAGGCCTGCCATACGCTCGAGCAGGGTGGGCACAATCTGGTCGGTCCCAACCTGCATGGCCTGTTCGGCCGCAAAGCCGGCAGTGCTCAGTATCAGTATTCCGACACCATGAAGAAATCCGGCATCACGTGGGATGAAAAGAACCTCGCCGAATACCTCAAGGATCCCAAGGGGAAGGTCCCGGGCACCAAGATGACCTATATTGGCCTGCGCCAGGAGCAGCAGCAGCAGGACATGATCGCCTTCCTCAAGAAGGCGACGCAGTAGATGCGGCTTCTCGCTCTCGCATTTGTGATGCTGGCGGTACCGGCTTGGGCGCAGGCGCCTCTCTCGCTCGAAGGTTCGGCCGCGCCCTCGCCCTGGCAACGGTACCGCGACTGGAACAAGACACACTGGGACAACTACAACACGCTGGCCAAGCCGAACGTGACCCCGCCGCACGGGCCCGAGATCGTCATCAGGGACGTGTCCGGCGATCCCGACAAGGGCCGGAAGCTCGCCTTCGACCGCAATCGCGGCGGCGGGTGCTTGGCGTGTCACGTGATGGGCCCCAAGACGCTGGAGGCGCCCGGCAATGTCGGCCCGGACCTGTCGGAGATCGGCAAGGCCGGCCGCACCGACCAGTGGCTGTTCAACTACGTCTACGATGCGCGGGTCTACAATCCGAAGTCGGTGATGCCGCCATGGGGCAAGCACGGCTTCTACAGCGAGGCGGAGATCAAGGACATCGTCGCCTTTCTCAAGACCCTGAAGACACCGGCGAAATTCGCCAACCCGCTCGACGATCCGGCGCAGCGGCCGAGACCGGTCGAGGATCGCGACGCGCTCGATCCCTTCGTCAATCCAGCCGTGGATCACATCGGCGCCGGCACCGATCTGTTCATGCAGGCTTGCGTCTCGTGCCACGCGACGCCGGAGCGGACCTTCAAGCACTGGGCGGTCGAGATGCCGAAGTGGGAGCCGCGGCTCAAGAAGGTGCTGGGCGTCGAGGAATTCATCACGCGCCATGCCAAGGCGACCAGCGGCAAGGACTGGCTGATGCAATCCAGGGAGAACACCGATCTCTCGGTCTACCTGCACAGCCTGGCGAACGGCGAGGCGATCAAGGTCGATCTCAGCGCGCCTGAAGCCCAAGCAGCCTATGAGCGCGGCGTGAGGCTCGCCGATCTCAAGGTCGGGCAGTTCGACTTCGCCTGCACGGACTGCCACGGTCAGGCCGCGAACAGATGGATCCGCGGCCAGTGGCTGGGCGAGCCCAGGGGCCAGTTCGACCATTTCCCGCTGTGGCGCACCAGCCGCAACGAGATCTGGGATATCCGCAAGCGCTTCCAGTGGTGCAACGTCCAGGTGCGCGCCAACGAGCTGCCGCCAGATGCGGTAGAGTATGGCGACCTCGAACTTTATCTGCGAAAGATGAACGAAGGGCAGAAGCTGATGGCGCCGAATATCCGGCACTAGGGGATGCGATGATTGGCTCGAGACTGACACGACGAACCGCGATGATGGCGATGGCTGGCGCCTTGGTGGCGCGCAACGCCTTCGCGACCGTCGACCAGGCGAAGGAATGGCTCGCCGGCCACGCCAAGGGCACGCCGCAAGCCGGCAAGGTGACGCTGAAGGCGCCCGAGATCGCCGAGAACGGCAATGCCGTGCCGCTCACCGTCTCGGTCGACGGCGAGATGAGCGAGAAGTCCTACGTGAAGGCGATCTACGTTGCCGCGGACGGCAACCCCAATCCGGGCGTGGCGGTTTTCGAGCTGACGCCGCTGAGCGGCAAGGCCGAGGTGGCGCTGCGCGTGCGCCTGCAGCAGACCGAGAAGATCGTGGCGGTGGCCGAGATGAGCGACGGTTCGCTCTACACGGCGAGCCGCGAGGTCAAGGTCACCATCGGCGGCTGCGGCGGTTGAGGAGGAAGAGATGGCTGACGACATCAAGCCGCGCCTGCGCGTTCCGGGCTCCGCCAAGAAGGGCGAGGTGGTCGAGATCAAGACGCTGATCACCCATCCGATGGAGACCGGGCAGAGAAAGGACACCGACGGCAAGATAGTGCCGCGGCTGATCGTGAATTCGCTGGTCGTGACCTACAACGACAAGCCGGTGCTCAACGCCAAGCTCGAGCCCGCGGTGGCGGCCAATCCCTACATGGCCTTCTTCCTGAAGGTCGAGGAGTCCGGCACGCTCAAGTTCACCTGGACCGACGACAACAAGCAGAGCTGGACGGCCGAGAGCAAGATTGACGTGGCATAGCCACGTCATCCCGACCGAGGCCCCCTCGGGTGCCTCGGGGCAAGCTACGCGCGAGTCGAGGGAACTTTTCGTATTTCGAAGGCTCACCGCGATGAAAAAAGACCCCTCGACTACGCTTCGCTCCGCTCGGGGTGACAGTCGATGAGCCTTGGCCGCCGCGGATTGCTGCAGGTCGCGGCCGCGGTCGCGGCCCTGGGCGGCGATGCGTTCGCGCAGCGGCGCGAGCCGACGCAAGAGGATCTGCTCGCCTTCAAGGCGACCGGCCAGGTCACGCTGCTCAACTTCACCGACCTGCATGCCCAGATCGTGCCGATCTATTTCCGCGAGCCGTCGGCCAATATCGGTGTCGGGGCGGATCGCGGCCTGCCGCCGCACATCGTCGGCGAGAAGCTGCTGGCCGCCTACAAGGTCGGCCGCAACAGCGTCGGTGCCTATGCGCTCGCCTGCGCCGACTTCGAGGATCTCGCGCGGACCTACGGGCGGCTGGGCGGGCTGGACCGGCTCTCGACCCTGATCAAGGCGATCCGCGCCGAGCGCGGGAACGACAAGGTGCTGCTGCTCGACGGCGGCGATACCTGGCAGGGCAGCTACAGCGCGCTGCAGACCAGGGGCGCGGACATGGTGAAGATCATCAATGCGCTCAAGCCCGACGCCATGACCGGGCACTGGGAGTTCACCTACGGCCAGCAGCGCGTGCAGGAACTGATCAAGCAGCTCGAGTTCCCCTTCCTCGCCGGCAACGTAAAGGATGCGACCTGGGGCGATCCGGTGTTCCAGCCGTCGGCGGTATTCCAGCGCGGCGGCCTCAGCATCGGCGTGATCGGCCAGGCCTTTCCCTACACGCCGATCGCCAACCCGCGCTACCTGGTCCCCGACTGGGAATTCGGCATCGACGAGGACAGGATCGCGGCCAACGTCGAGAAGCTGCGCAACGACAAGGTCGACCTGGTCGTGCTGCTGAGCCACAACGGCTTCGACGTCGACCGCAAGCTGGCGAGCCGCGTGAAGGGCATCGACGTCATCCTGACCGGTCATACGCACGATGCGCTGCCGATGCCGGTCAAGGTCGGCGATACGCTGCTGGTCGCTGCCGGCAGCCACGGCAAGTTCCTGGCGCGGCTCGATCTCGAAGTGCGCGACCGGCGCATCCGGAACTACGAGTTCCGGCTGATCCCCGTGCTGTCGGAGATCATCGATCCCGATCCCGACCTGACCGCGCTGGTCTACGAGGCGCGCGAGCCGTACGGCGACAAGCTCGACAAGGTGCTCGGCCGCACCGAGGCGCTGCTCTACCGCCGCGGCAACTTCAACGGCACGTTCGACGATCTGATCTGCCAGGCCCTGCTCGCCGAGCGCGACGCCGAGATCGCGCTATCGCCCGGCTTCCGCTGGGGTTCGACCCTGCTGCCCGACCAGGACATCACCGGCGACGGCCTCTTCAACCAGACCGCCATCACCTATCCCGCCGCCTATCGCACCGAGATGACCGGCGCGTACCTGAAGCAGGTGCTGGAGGACGTGGCCGACAACCTGTTCAACCCCGATCCCTACTACCAGCAGGGCGGCGACATGGTGCGCGCGGGCGGCCTTGCCTATACCATCGCCGTGGACAAGCCGGTCGGCCAGCGCATTTCCGACATGACGCTCCTCAAGACCGGCCAAAAGATCGACGCGGCCAAGAAGTACGTCGTGAGCGGCTGGGCGTCGATCAACGAGGGCACCGAGGGCCCCCCGGTGTACGATGTGGTGGCCAGGCACATCCAGCGCATCCAGACGGTGCGGCTGCAGCCCAATCGCCGGGTCAAGGTGGTGGTGGCCGACGACGCGGGATACCTGCCCGGTTGAAGGAGGACCAGACATGACTGCTCGACGCTTCCTGCTCGCAAGCCTGCTGCTGTTCGCAGCCTTCCCGGCCATGGCCGGCGACAAGGTCCATCGCCTGGCGTTGCAGATCAGCGACGACTCGCCCGACAAGATGAACACCGTGCTCGGCAACGCGACCAACGCCGCGCGCTACTATTCGGAGAAGGGCGAGACGCTCGAGGTCAAGGTCGTGGCCTATAGCGGTGGCCTCAACATGCTGCGGGCCGACAAGTCGCCGGTGCTCGAGCGGCTGAAGTCGATCTCGAAGGATGTACCCAACATCACCTTCGAGGCCTGCAACAACTCGATCGAGGGCGCGGCAAAGAAAGAAGGCAAGAAGCCGTCGGATATCCCGCTGGTCTCCGGCACCAAGATCGTGCCGGCGGGCGTGGTCGAGCTGATGGAGCTCAACGAGGCCGGCTGGACGATCGTCCGGCCTTAGCCTGGGTGCATTCGCGAGATCACTGTGCACGAGGGCGCAGCGGCGCCACTGCGGCAAATCCTAGCGTCCCCATCGCCAGCGCGAATGCGACACCCCATTGATAGCTGCCGGTCTGGTCGATGATCAGCCCGGCCACCAACGGACCGCACACTGCGGAAATGGCGGACGCGGTGAAGAACGCGCCGAGCACCGCGCCGAGATTGCCGACGCCGAAGAATTCGATCAGCACCACGGGCGTCATTGCTATCCGTACTCCGTAGCCAAGCCCGAGTGTCGTGGCGAAGGCCACCAGCCAGCCGTAGCCGGTGAACGGCAGCCACAACAGATAGCTTGCCGCCATCACCAGAACCGAGAGTTTGTATAGCCTGATCAGGCTCATCTGCCGGGCGATGTAGCCGATCCCGCCTCGCCCCAGGATGCTCATGCCGCCGATGATCGAGACCAGCGCCGACGCCGCCACCGGACTGACGCCGGCGGCATGGGCGAACGGCGGCAGGAAAACCAGCGACGCGATGAGGCCGGTCGTGGCCAACACCCAGGACGCGTAGAGCAGCACGAACTGGCGCGACCGCACGACGTGCCGTAATGCCGTCATCTGGCCCGTGTGGCCGAGCGGCGGCCGACGCGCAAGGGCGCCGCAAGCCAGAAGCAGCAAAAGCGAACCAGCGGCGAAGCATACGTAGGCCGTCCGCCAGCCGTGCGCCTCGATCAACACCGCGGCCAGGGGCGGCAGCAGGAGCGTCCCGCATCCCGTACCGGCCGCGGCCAGGCCCAGAGCTGTCGTGCGATGGCGGATGAACCATCCGCCAACCAGGGCCAGCGTCGGGATGTAGGCGCAGGCCGCCCCGATGCCGACGCCGACACCATAGGTCAAATAACCGATCCACATCCGCGGTGCGGCGGCGGTGAGCGCCAGTCCGGCTCCCATGATGATCGCGCCTGCGAGGACGATGCGCCGTGCGCCAAAGCGATCGCTGAGCCGGCCGGCCACCGAGCCAAAGAGATAGAACAGCATGCCGGTGATCGCGAAAAACACGGACGTCGCGGTTCGGCTCGTGTGGAACTCCGCCTCCATCGGCGTGAAGAACACGCCGAAGGTGTACATGACGCCCAAACCCACGAATCCGGCAATGAAGGCGGACAGCGCGGCGAGCCAGCCTGCGAGGGAATCCGGCGTGTCAGCCACGGCGTGGTCTTGTGACGATGCCATTTGGAGCCCCGGTAGCACGGGGCCGTGGCAGCGTGCTTCGGCGCGGACCGAAGCATCGGCCCGCGCTCCGCTCAAGCCGATGCGTTGTCGGGCGCGCGGAAATAGGCGAGGGAGCCCAGCACCAGACCGCCCGCCAGAGTTCCGAACACCAGGCGATAGGCCAGATCGTTCGCGCCCCAGGCTTCGACGATGTAGCCGGTCAGGGCCGGCAGGACGGTGAGGCCGAGGCACTGCGCCATGTTCACCGTCGTCACGGCGCGGCCGCCGAGGCGGTCGGGAAACAGGGTGCGGCCCTGCGCCACGATCACCGTGCCGAAGGCGCACAGGAAACAGACCGCGATCAGCAGGCCGACCGCGACCGGCAGGACCGGCTGCGCAATCACGGACAGCGCCAGCAGCACCGCGGCAGTGAGATAGGTACCGAGGATCACCGCCTTCTTGCGCGAGTGCAGCACGCGATCCATCGGACCGTAGGTCAGGATGCCGAGCGTCTGCGCCACGCCCATCGCCAGCAGCACGTTGCCGCGCTGCACACCGTCGAGATGGTGCACGTCGAACAGGTATGGCCCGCCCCAGACACCGAGCACCGTCAGCATCGTGGCGTAGGCGAAGAAGTGCATGGAGAGCAACGGCAGCAGGCCTTTCGTGCGCCAGACCGCCCACAGGCCGCTGAAGACCTTGCGCAACGGCTCCTTGTGGGTCGTCGGCAGGGTCGAGCCGGGCGGCCGGTCGCGCACGACGATGTAGAACAGCACGGCGACCAGCAGCGTGACGCCGGCGAGGCCGAGAAAGCCGTTGCGCCAGCCAACCTGGCTCGTCACCCAGGCAAGGGGCGTGGCGCCGGCCAGCGTGCCGAGGTTGGAGGCGGCGAACACCCAGGAGAGCGCCGTCGACAGATCGCGCGCGCTGAACCACCGGGCGCACAGGAACACGACCGACATGAACGACGCGGCACAGCCGACGCCGACGACGATCCGTCCGAGGATCAGGTCTCTTGCATCGGTCGCCTGCGCGATCCAGATCGAGCCGACGACCGCGAGCAGCGACACGGCCGAGACCGTGCGTCGTGCACCGAAGCGGTCGAACCACAATCCGACCGGCAGCTGCACGGCGAACAGCGCGAAGAAGAAGGCACTGCCCGCCCAGCCGATCTGGCGCGCGCTGAGATGGAGGTCCCGCGCCAGGTCGGGCGCGATCACGGAATTGGAGACGCGGTAGAACTGACTGAGGCAGGTGACGGCGATCAGCAGCGCCATCATCGGCAGTTTCGACGACATTTGGCCGGGTGCGTACCATGGAGCGACGGGCTCTGTCCTTCGGCCGAGGCCGAAACATGGAACGGCACAGCGGGGCGTGGCGTTGGACACTTGCGCCGGAGGTGCGTCACTCCACTGACACTATGGCTTTTCCCGCTCAACAAGAAGACGCGCCACGGAGTGGCACGCCCCCAGCGCAAGAGTAAGATCCGACCATGCCCCAGAGGCTCGAATGATCCGTGCCCAGTGCTGCATCGCAGGCGGCGGCCCCGCGGGCATGATGCTGGGCTTCCTGTTGGCGCGCGCCGGTGTCAGGGTCGTAGTGCTGGAGAAGCACGGTGATTTCCTGCGCGACTTCCGCGGCGACACCGTACATCCCTCGACGCTGACCGTGATGCACGAGCTCGGCCTGCTCGACGCGTTCCTCAGGCTTCCGCATCACCGGATCGCGCATTTTACCGGCACTTTCGGTGGCATGCCGGTGCAGATCGCCGACCTCACGCATCTGCCGGTGCCGGCGCCGTTCATCGCCATGATGCCGCAGTGGGACTTCCTCGATTTCCTGGCGAAGCATGGCCGGGCGTTCGCGGGCTTCACCCTGCTGATGAACGCGGAGGCGCGGGGCGTGATCGAGGAGGGCGGAAGGATCGTCGGTGTGCGCGCGATGATCGAAGGCCGGCCGGAGGAGATCCGCGCCGATCTGGTGGTCGGCGCCGATGGCCGCCATTCGATCATCCGCGACTCGCTTGGCCTCGAGGTGCAGGATATCGGCGCGCCGATGGACGTGCTGTGGTTCCGCATCAGTCACAAGGACGGCGACCCGGGCGAGGTGCTGGGCCGCTTCGATTCCGGCAGCATCCTGGTGATGCTCGACCGCGGCGACTACTGGCAGTGCGCCTTCGTCATTCCCAAGGGCGCGGCCGGGCGGGTGCGGGTCGACGGTATCGAGAAGGTTCGCGCCACCATCGCCCGCCTGGCGCCGGAAGTGGCCGATCGCATGGGCGAGCTCCGGACACTGGACGATCTCAAGCTGCTGACGGTCGGCGTCGATCGTCTGAAGACCTGGTGGAAGCCCGGCGCTCTCTGCATCGGCGATGCCGCCCACACCATGTCGCCGATCGGTGGTGTCGGCATCAACATCGCCGTCCAGGATGCGGTCGCGGCGGCGAACATCCTGGCCGCGCCCTTGCGCGAGGGCCGGCTGCGCGACTCCGATCTCGCCGCAGTGCAGAGGCGGCGATTGTTCCCGGCCCGTGCGACCCAGGCGGTCCAGGTCTTCCTGCAGAACGGGATCATCGCGCCGTCGCTCGCGGCCGCCGGTGGGAAGATGAAGGTGCCGTTCTTCCTGCGGCTGCTGCGATGGTTTCCCGTTCTGCGCCGCTTGCCCGCTCGCCTCATTGCGCTCGGTGTGCGGCCCGAGCATGTCGCGACATAGTGAAGACGTGCGGATGGGCGGCTGTCGCTCGACCAATGCGGTGAATCGGGGCCGAGTGCGGCCTTTATCGTGCCATCACGGCGCCCTCTCCGGCCAACGGCGAACGCGCAACGGTCGCCTTTCGGCCGCGAGTAGCGACACAAATGCTGCAACCGTGAGTGCCCTTCACGGCCGCGCGAGGACGCCGCGCCGGCTGCCTCGCGGACTGCGGCCGATCGCCTGCGCACGGCTGAAACCAGGAACGACGACGGGTCGAAAGCGTATATTCACCCGACATCCAACGCCCTGAAAGAGCTCCCCGTGTCCTTCGCCGAAAAAGCACGCGCACATCGTGCGCTGGTCGTTGGTGTCATCGTCGTCCTCGTGGCCTGTGCCGGCTATTTCGGCTGGCACGCCTGGCAGAAGCACGAAGCGGCAGTGAAGACCGCCGGCAAGCCGCCGCCGGCCGTGCCGGTCACCGTCGCCGACGTGCGAAAGGGCGATTTCCCGGTCTATCTGAACGGGCTCGGCACGGTGCAGCCGTTCGACACGGTACTGGTCCGCAGCCGGGTCGACGGGGAGGTCATCAAGGTCGGCTTCAAGCAGGGGCAGATGGTCAAGGAGGGTGACATGCTGGTCGAGATCGACCCGCGGCCCTATCAGGCGGCGTACGACCAGGCAGTTGCCAAGAAGGCGCAGGACGAGGCCAACCTCAAGAACGCGCAGCTCAACCTCGCCCGCTACAACGAGCTGGCCAAGAAGGACTTTGCGACCCGCCAGCAGCTCGACACGCAGCAGGCGACCGTCGAGCAGCTGGCCGCCCAGATCAAAGGCGACCAGGCCGCAATCGACAACGCCCAGACCCAGCTCAGCTACACGACCATCCGTTCACCGCTCACCGGCCGCACCGGCTTCCGAATGGTCGACCCCGGCAACAACGTCCATGCCTCCGACACCAACGGCATCGTGTCCGTCGTCCGCCTGCAGCCGATCTCGGTCGTGTTCACGGCGCCCGAGGAGAGCGTGGCCGAGATCAACAACGCGCTGGCCAACGGCGACGTGCCGGTCGACGCGCTGTCGTCGGACGGCACCAAGACGCTGTCGAAGGGCAAGCTGCTGCTGCTCAACAACCAGGTGGACCAGGCGAGCGGCACGATCCAGATGAAGGCGCGCTACACCAACGAGGACAACGCACTGTGGCCGGGGCTCTCGGTCTCGACGCGGCTGCTGCTGAACACCGTCAAGGACGCGATCATCGTGCCGCAGATCGCCATCCAGCACGGACCGGACGGCCTGTTCGTCTACGTCGTCGGACAGGACAACAAGGCCAAGAAGCAGGACGTCAAGGTGAGCGAGCAGAACCTGCAGGAGGCGCTGGTGACCGAAGGTCTGTCCGCCGGGCAGAAGGTCATCATCACCGGACAGTCGCGGGTCCAGGAGGGCGTGCTGGTGAAGCCCACCGAGTCGCAGGGCAAGGCGACGACGCCCGGCGCAGCCAACATGGCCGAGGAAACGCCGGCCCCGCAGGCACCGTCGAAGAAGCCCCGACCATGAGCGACGACCGCCACGACCAACAGCATCAAGGGCAACAGCGCCAGGGGCAGCAGCCCGAGGACCCTCACCGTAGAGACAGCGCGGAGCGAAAGGACGATGCCGCGGCGATGACCGGCGGCATCTCGACGCCCTTCATCAAGCATCCGATCGCCACCTCGCTGCTGATGGTCGGCATCCTGTTCGTCGGCCTGGTCGCCTATCCGCAGTTGCCGGTGGCTCCGCTGCCGCAGGTCGACTTCCCCACCATCCAGGTCTCGGCGCAGCTTCCTGGCGCCAGCCCCGAAACCATGGCCTCGGCAGTGGCGCAGCCGCTCGAGACGCAGTTCGCGCAGATTCCCGGCGTCAGCCAGGAGACCTCGATCAGCACGATGGGCTCGACCCAGGTCACCGTGCAGTTCGAGCTCGACCGCAACATCGATGCGGCGGCGAACGACATCATCGGGGCGATCAACGCCGCCGGCGGGCAGCTTCCCAAGAACCTTCCGAATCCGCCGACCTACCGCAAGATCAATCCTGCCGACTCGCCGATCCTGCTGCTGGCGGCGACCTCCGACACCATGACGCTGCCCGAGATGGACGACGCGATCGAGACCAAACTGGTCCAGCAGATCAGCCAGATCTCCGGTGTGGCGCAGGTGATCGTCGGCGGACAGCAGAAGCTCGCGGTTCGCATCCAGCTCGATCCGGCCAGGCTGGTAGCCAAGAATCTGTCACTCGAAGACGTGCGCGGGCCCTTGTCCACGGCCACGACGGACAGCCCGAAGGGCTCGATCGACGGGCCGAAGCGGGCCTATGCGATCTACGACAACGACCAGCTCACCACGGCGGCGCCGTGGAACGACGTGATCGTCGCCTACCGCAACGGAGGACCGCTTCGGGTGCGCGACATCGGCCAGGCGGTGATCGGCGCGCAGGACGCCAAGCAGGCCGCCTGGGCGGACGGCAAGCGCGGCGTGTTCCTGGTGATCTTCGGCCAGCCGGGCGCCAACGTGATCAACACGGTCAATCGCATCCAGGCGGAGCTGCCGCAGCTCAAGCTCTCGATCCCGCCCGCAATCCACATCTTCACGCTCAGCGACCGCACCCAGACCATCCGGGCCTCGGTGCAGGACGTGCAGTTCACGTTGCTGCTCACCATCGTGCTGGTCGTGATGGTGATCTTCGTCTTCCTGCGCAGCGTGTGGGCGACGATCATTCCCAGCATCACGGTGCCGCTCGCCCTGCTCGGGGCCTCGTCCCTGATGTGGCTGTTCGGTTACAGCCTCGACAATCTCTCGCTGATGGCGCTCACCATCTCGGTGGGCTTCGTGGTCGATGACGCGATCGTGATGCTGGAGAACATCACCCGCTACATCGAGGAGGGCGACACGCCGATGGCGGCGGCCATCAAGGGCTCGCGGGAGATCGCCTTCACCATCGTCTCGATCAGCGTGTCGCTGATCGCCGTGCTGATTCCGCTGCTGCTGATGGGCGGCATCATGGGGCGCCTGTTCCGCGAGTTCGCCGTGACGCTGTCGATGACGATCATCGTCTCGGCCATCGTTTCACTCACCCTGACGCCGATGATGGCGTCGCGATTCCTCAAGGCCGAGCGGGATGCGCAGCACGGCCGGCTCTACCAGTGGAGCGAGCGGATGTTCGACGGCCTGCTCAGGGGCTACGAGCATGGCCTCGACTTCGTGCTCGGCCACCGCTTCCTGACGCTGCTGATCTTCCTGGCCACGCTCGGGCTGTCGGTGGTCCTGTTCATCTACATCCCCAAAGGCTTCTTCCCGCAGCAGGACACCGGCCTCATCACCGGCATCTCCGACATGGCCGAGGACACCTCCTTCAAGGACCTGATGGATCGCCAGGACGTCCTCAACAAGATCGTGCAGGCCGACCCTGCGGTCGACCACGTGGCGAGCTCCGTCGGCGGCAACGGCAACGCGCTCAACACCGGCCGCATGTTCATCACGCTGAAGCCGCGCACCCAGCGCGACGTCACAGCCGACCAGATCATCCGCCGCCTGCAGCCCAAGCTCGACCAGGTGGAGGGCGCCAGGCTCTACTTGCAGGCGGCGCAGGACGTGCGCGTCGGCGGCCGTGCCTCGCGGACCCAGTACCAGTACACCCTGCAGGATTCCGACATCAACGAGCTGAACCAGTGGTCGCCCCGGGTGCTGGCCAAGCTGAAGACGCTGCCCGAGCTGGCCGACGTCGCGACCGACCAGCAGATCGCCGGCACCACGCTCACCCTCAAGGTCGATCGCGACCAGGCGGCGCGCTACGGCATCTCCATGCAGACGGTCGACGACACGCTGTACGACGCCTTCGGCCAGCGCCAGATCGCGCAGTACTACACGCAGCAGGCGAGCTATTTCGTGATCATGGAGGTGCTGCCGCAGCTGCAGGGCGATCCGCAGTCGCTCGACAAGATCTACATCAAATCGCCCGCCACCAACGGCGAGGTGCCGCTCTCGACCGTCGCCAAGTGGACGACCGATCCGGTCAAGCCCTTGTCGATCAGCCACCAGAGCCAGTTCCCCGCCACCACCATCAGCTTCAACCTCGCGCCCGGCGTGGCGCTGGGCCAGGCGACGGAGGCGGTCGATCGCGCCAAGCAGGAGATCGGGCTGCCGGCCACCGTCCAGACCAGCTTCCAGGGCAATGCGCAGGCCTTCCAGGCCTCGCTGTCGACCGTGCCGCTGCTGATCATGGGTGCGCTGGTGGTGGTCTATCTGGTGCTGGGCGTGCTCTACGAGAGCTACATACACCCGATCACGATCCTGTCGACCCTGCCCTCGGCGGGCGTCGGCGCGCTGCTCATGCTGATGCTGTTCGGCTTCGACTTCAGCCTGATCGCGCTGATCGGAGTCATCCTGCTGATCGGCATCGTCAAGAAGAACGGCATCATGATGGTCGACTTCGCGATCGAGGCGGAGCGCAACGAGCACAAGTCGGCGCGCGATGCCGTCCGGCAGGCGGCGCTGCTGCGCTTCCGGCCGATCATGATGACGACCTTCGCGGCGCTGCTGGGCGGCGTGCCGCTGATGCTGGGCTCCGGCACCGGCTCGGAGATCCGCCAGCCGCTGGGCTATTCGATGGTCGGCGGCCTGATCGTCAGCCAGGCGCTCACGCTGTTCACCACGCCGGTGATCTACCTCTATCTCGACGAGCTCTCCGACCGCGTAAAGGCCTGGCGCGCCGCCTGGTCCGGCAAGGCCGAGCCGAAGCCGGCGGAGTAGCTCAGTTTCATTGGACCGCGGACCTCCTGGTCCGTTCATCATCATGATGCGGGCCCGGAGGCCCGCGGTCCGCTGAGTCTAGCTCCCCGCGCTCACCAGCAGAAACGACGGCCGGCGATGGTCGATCTTCCATTCGGGATGGGCAGCGATCTCGGCGCGCGTCGGGCCCCATTCCTCGACATGACGCACCATGAACCCGGCATCGATCAGCAGGTTGAGATAGCTCGCGAGCGTCCGATGCTGCTTGACCACGCCCTTGGCTAGCCAATCCGTCGTGCGCGGACCTTCGTCGAGATAGTCGGGTCCGGGCTCAGTGTAGAGCGGATGCTCGGCCGAGAAGACGAAGCATCCGCCCGGCACCAGCGCGCGGTGCAGCGTGGCGAACAACGCGGCGAGATTCACCAGGTAGTGCAAGGTGAGGGAGCTGTAGGCGAGATCGAAGGCCGCCGCGGGCAGTTCCACCGTCTCGAGATCGACCTGCCGATACGTGATCGCCGGATCCGCCGTCGTCTCCCGCGCCCGCGCCAGCATATTGGCCGACACGTCGAGCCCCAGCACCGACGCCGCGCCGGCCTCGCGCGCCCAGCGGCAGAACCAGCCGAAGCCGCAGCCGAGATCGACCACGCGCTTGCCGGCGATGTCGGGCAGCATCGACTGGAGGGTCGGCCACTCCGGCGCACCGTCGAGACCGTCGATGGAGCGCCGGAGCTGCGCATAGCCGGCGAAAAAGCCGGCATCGTCGTAGATGTTCTGCGTCACTTCACTTGATTGGCGGCGCGCGCCTGGCGGCAGGCCAGCGCCAGTGCCGCGCCGAGATCGGTCAGCAGCTTGGAACCCGTCTCGTCGTTGAACTTGCCATCGGCGAACTTGGTTTGTGCCGCGCCTATCATGACCTCGGGCTTGTTGATCATGCGGCCGTCGAGGAACACCATCATCTGGCGCAGGTGATATTGCGCACGGGCAGTGCCGAGCGGGCCGCCCGAGGCACCGAAAACGGTCATCGGCTTGCCGGCGAAGGGCTGCGGCGTCATGCGCGACAGCCAGTCGATGGCGTTCTTCAGCACGCCCGAGATCGAGTAGTTGTATTCCGGCGAGGCGAAGACGATGCCGTCGGCAGCCAGCATCTTTTGCTGTGCGGCCTGCACTGGCGCGGGGAAGCCCTGCGCCTGGATGTCGGCGTTGTAGAGCGGCCAGTCGCCGATCTCGATCGTGTCGACCGACACCCCTTGCGGCAGGCGTTCGATGAACGCATGCAGCGCCATGCGGTTGAACGAGGCCTTGCGCAGGCTTCCACAGAACGCGACGAGTTTGATGGCTGGCTCGGACATTGCCTTTGCTCCCCTTGGTGTCTGACGGCTACATAGCAAACCATGGCTCTGCGCGACATCACCCTTGAAGACATAGAATCGCTGGCGGTCGGTGCCTGGGTTCTGGGCACCGGCGGCGGGGGCAGTCCGTATCTCGCGCTGCTCAACATGCGCGCCCTCTACAAGGCCGGCCATCGCGTGCAGCTCATGCCGGCTGCAGATTTGGCTGACGACGACTGGGTGGCGGCGGTGTCGGGCATGGGCGCGCCGCTGGTCGGGCAGGAGCGGTTGACCGATAGCCGAACCATCGCCCGCGCCGTGGCCCTGATGGAGGAGCATATCGGCTCGCGCTTCCGCGGGATTATGTCGCTCGAGATCGGGGGCGGGAACTCGATCCAGCCGATGATGGCGGCGGCCCATCTCAAGCGCCCGGTGATCGACAGCGACATGATGGGGCGCGCCTATCCCGAGGCGCAGATGACCTCGGTCGCCGTGGGGGACCTCAAGCCCTGTCCGCTGACCACCGTCGATGTGCGCGGGCTGGAGTCGGTCGTCGAGAGCGTGCCCACCTGGAAATGGATGGAGCGGGTCAGCCGCAAGATCTGCGTCGAATACGGCTCGACGGCCTCGACCTGCAAGGCGCCGCGCACCGGCGCCGAGATCAAGAAATGGGGCATCCACGGCACGACCACCAAGGCGATCGCGATCGGCAGGGCGGTGCGCGAGGCGCAGCGCAAGCACGAGGATCCGATCGCGGCGATCCTCTCCGTCGAGCCGGGCAAGCTGCTCTATCGCGGCAAGGTGGTCGACGTCGAACGGCGCGCGACCGAAGGCTTCCTGCGCGGCCGCGCGCGCTTCGACGGCACCGACGAGCATCGCGGTTCGGCTCTGGAGCTCAACTTCCAGAACGAATGGATCGTGGCCTGGCTGGACGGCGAGCCGATCGCCATGTCGCCCGACCTGATCTGCGTGCTCGATTCGGTGTCGGGCGAGGCGGTCGGCACCGAGACCATCCGCTACGGCCAGCGCGTGACCGTGATCGCGCTGCCGCCGCCGCCGGTGTTCCTGTCGCCCAAGGGTCTGCAGCATGTCGGCCCACGCGCCTTCGGCTACGACATCGAGTTCAAGAGCGTGTTCGCATGAAGCGCGAGCTTTCCCTCGACGACATCGAATCGCTGGCGGTCGGTGCCTGGGTGCTCGGCACCGGTGGCGGTGGCAATCCCTATCTGCCGCTCCTGAACATGCGGGCGCTCTACAAGGACGGCCATCGTGTGCAGCTGATGCCGGCGGCCGACCTCGCCGATGACGATCTGGTGGCGGGAGCGGGCGGCATGGGTGCGCCGCTGGTCGGCAGCGAGCGCATGAGCGATCCGCAGACGCTGACGCGCGCCGTCCGGGCGATGGAAGCCCACATCAACCGCAAGTTCACGGCCTTGATGAGCGTGGAGATCGGCGGCGGCAACGGCGTGCGGCCGTTCATGGCGGCCGCGCTCATGAAGCTGCCCGTGGTCGACAGCGACCCGATGGGCCGGGCCTACCCCGAGGGCCAGATGACCTCGACCGCGATCGGCGGCCTGGCGCCCTGTCCGATGAGCTTGGTCGATGTTCGCGGCCTCGAAAGCATCGTGCACAGCACGCCCGATGCGAAGTGGACCGAGCGGGTGTCGCGCAAGATCTGCGTCGAATACGGCTCGACCGCCTCGATGTGCACCCCGCCGCGCACCGGCGCGGAGATCAAGAAGTGGGGCATCCACGGCACCACGACCAAGGCGATCCGGATCGGCGAGGCGGTGCGCCGGGCCCAGCGCCAGCACGAGGATGCGGTCGCGGCGATCCTGGCGGTCGAGCCCGGTGTCCTCCTGTTCAAGGGCAAGGTGATCGACGTCTCGCGACGGGTTACCGAAGGCTATCTGCGGGGCATCCTGCGCATCGATGGTCTCGACGACTTCCGCGGCGCCGCGATGCGCCTCAACTTCCAGAACGAGTGGATCGTCGCCTGGCGGGACGAGCAGCCGCTCGCCATGACGCCCGACCTGATCTGCGTGCTCGATTCGGTGTCGGGCGAGGCGGTCGGCAGCGAGACGATCCGCTACGGCCAGCGCGTCACGGTCATTGCGCTGCCGCCGCCGCCGATCTTCCTGACGCCCAAGGGCCTCGAGCATGTCGGCCCGCGCGCCTTCGGTTACGACCTCGACTTCAAGAGTGTGTTTGCGTGAAGCGGGAGCTCTCCCTCGACGACATCGAATCGCTAGCTGTCGGCGCTTGGATTCTGGGCACCGGGGGCGGCGGCAATCCGTACCTGCCGCTGCTCAACATGCGGCTGCTCTACAAGGAAGGGCATCGCGTCCACCTGATCGATTCGAATGATCTGGCGGACGATGCCCTCGTCGGCACGGTCGCCGGCATGGGCGCGCCGCTGATCGGCCAGGAGCGGCTGACCGACAGCCTGACCTTGGCGCGCGCCGTCACGCTGATGGAGCGCCATCTCGGCCGGAAGTTCGACGCGCTGATGAGCATGGAGATCGGCGGCTCCAACGGCATCCGGCCGTTCATGGCGGCCGCCCATCTCGACCTGCCCGTCGTCGATTCCGACACGATGGGCCGGGCCTATCCCGAGCTGCAGATGACCTCGGTCGCGGTCGGCGACCTGACCGGCTATCCGCTGAGCCTGGTCGATGTGCGCGGCTTCGAGAGCGTGGTGCACAAGGTGCCGACATGGAAGTGGGCCGAGCGCGTCGGCCGCAAGATCGTCACCGAGTACGGCTCGACCGCCGCGACCTGCCAGCCGCCGCGCACTGGCGCGGAGGTCAAGCAGTGGGGCATCCACGGCACCACGACCAAGGCGATCGCCATCGGCACGGCGGTGCGCGAGGCGCAGCGCCGGCACAGCGATCCGGTCGCCGCCATCCTGTCGGTCGAGCCGGGCAAGCTCATCTACAAGGGCAAGGTGATCGACGTGGCGCGCCGCGCCACCGAGGGCTTCCTGCGCGGCGTCGTGCGGTTCGACGGGCTCGACGAATACAGAGGCTCGGCCTTCGCCATCAACTTCCAGAACGAATGGATCGTCGGCTCACGGGACGACGAGCCGGTCGTCATGACGCCTGACCTGATCTGCGTCCTCGATTCGGTGACGGGCGAGGCCGTCGGCAGCGAGACGATCCGGTACGGCCAGCGCGTGACCGTGCTCGCGCTGCCGCCGACCAAGATCTTCCTCACGCCCAAGGGCCTGCAGCATGTCGGCCCCCGGGCGTTCGGCTATGACCTCGATTTCAGGAGCGTGTTTTCAGCATGAGACGCATCGGCA
Source organism: Reyranella sp. (assembly GCA_035293665.1). Lineage (GTDB taxonomy): Bacteria > Pseudomonadota > Alphaproteobacteria > Reyranellales > Reyranellaceae > Reyranella. The sequence goes on from DATGMK010000015.1 coordinate 69,898, forward strand.
TCGACGTGGGCGGCACCAACACCGACGCTGTCCTGATCGAAGAAGGCAAGGTGGTGCGCGCGGTCAAGGCGCCGACCAGCGAGGACGTGACGACCGGCATCCTGGACTCCCTGAAGAGCCTTGGCTCGACCGGCGTGCTGGGCGGCAAGAAGATCGACGGCGTGATGATCGGCACCACGCACTTCATCAATGCGGTGGTGCAGCGGCGCAGCCTGACCAGGGTCGCGGCGCTCCGGCTCGGCATGCCGGCCTCGGCGTCGCTGCCGCCGTTCTGCGACTGGCCGGAGGATCTCGCGGCGCTGGTGCGCGGCGGCGTGTGGATGGTCGAGGGCGGCCACGAATATGACGGCCGCCTGTTCATGCCGCTCGACGAGGCGGCCGTCACGAAGGCCGCCGGGGAGATGAAGGCCGCCGGGCTGAAGTCGGTCGGCATCTCCGCGATCTTCTCGCCGCTCGATCCCGGGCACGAGCGGCGTGCGGCCGAGCTCGTGGCCAAGGTCATTCCCGACGCCGTGATCACCTGCTCCTCGGACCTCGGCCGCATCGGCCTGCTCGAGCGCGAGAACGCGGCGCTGCTCAACGCCGCGCTTGCCGATCTGGCGCGGGACACGATCGCGGCGTTCGAGAAGGCGATCGCCGACTCCGGTATCGCCGCGCCGTTGTTCATCACCCAGAACGACGGCACCGTCGCCGAGGCGGCGCAGGCGCGGCGCCTGCCGGTCTACAGCTTCGCCTCGGGTGCCACCAACTCGATGCGCGGCGCCGCCTACTTGTCCGGGCTCAGCGACGCCATGGTGATCGATGTCGGCGGCACCACGACCGACGTCGGCCAGCTGAAGCACGGCTTTCCGCGCGAGGCCAACTCGGTCGTCAAGGTCGGCGGCGTGCGCACCCTGTTCCGCATGCCCGACCTGCTGTCGATCGGCCTGGGTGGCGGCAGCCACGTCGAGCTCGACCCGTTGAAAGTAGGACCGTTGTCGGTCGGCTATCGCCTGCTCAGGGAAGGCCTCGCCTTCGGCGGCAAGCAGCTCACGACCACCGACATCGCCATCGCCGCGGGCCTGCTCGAGCTCGGCGACAGGAAGAAGGTCGCCCATCTCGACGCCGCGACCTGCGAGACGGTCTTCGCCGAGGCGGCCCGCCTGGCCGAGGAGGCGATCGACCGCATGAAGACCGAGGCCGGCGACGTGCCGCTGATCGCGGTCGGCGGCGGCGCCTTCCTGATCCCGGAGAAGCTGCCCGGCGTCTCCAAGGTGATCCACGTCCAGCACGGCGATTGCGCCAACGCCGTCGGCGCCGCCATCGCCCAGGTGTCGGGCGAGTGCGACCAGATCTTCAAGGACCTGAGCCGCGCCGAGGCCCTGTCGGCGGCGCAGGGCATCGCCAACGACCGCGCGGTCGCGGCCGGCGCCAACCGCGCCTCGCTCGCGACCATCGAAAGCGAGGACATGCCGCTCGCCTACCTGCCCGGCAACTCGGTCCGGGTCCGGGTGCGGGTGGTGGGCGACGTCGCGGCAACGTGATCGGCAGTTGCACAGCCAATGAGCGGACCGCTGGTATGATCCGCCGGGATCAACAGGAGACGCCCATCATGAAGATCACCCTGCTCGCCGCCGCCGCGTTCCTCGTGCTCACGCCCGCCGCCTTCGCCGCGAGCGAGACCTTCACCGCCGCTCTCAAGCCGTCGAACGAAGTGCCGGCCACCGACAGCAAGGGCAGCGGCACGCTCACCGCGACCTACGACACGGCGACCAAGAAGCTCACCTACACCGCGACCTACAAGGACCTGAGCGGCCCCGCGGTGGCGGCCCACTTCCACGGGCCGGCCGACTCCAAGACCAACGCGCCGGTCGTGGTGCCGGTCAAGGAGATGACGCCCGGCACGCTCAAGGGCGAGGCGACCCTGACCGACGCGCAGGCCGCCGACCTCGAGGCCGGCAAGTGGTACTTCAACATTCACACCGCCGCGAACAAGGGCGGCGAGATCCGCGGCCAGGTCACCAAGAAATAGTTGTCTTGCCGGACCGCGGGCGTCCCGCCCGCTCAAGCTCATGAGGCGGGCGAGACGCCCGAGGTCCGGCAAGAGTTATTTCTCGCGCCGGTACAGGAAGCAGTTCTCGGCGTGGGGCATCTTGATGCCCTGGTAGAAGGTCATGGCGGTCGGCGCCGACAGCAGCAGCGTCGTCGTCGCCGGCCCGCCGGCGGCCTTGCGCGTCTCCTCGATCAGGCGCTTGCCGATGCCCTTGCCCTGGAACGCGCGGTCGACCGCGAGGTCCGACAGGTAGCAGCAGAAGCAGAAGTCGGTGAGCGAGCGGGCGAAGCCGACCAGCTTGCCGTCATCGCGCGCGGTGACGAACAGGTTGCTGTGCTTGAGGTACCGCTCGACACGGCCGCGATCCTCGACCGGGCGGTTGAGGCCCGACTTCCTCACCACGTCGATGTATTCGTCGGCGCCGAGATAGTCCTCAGTGGCATAGGCGATCGTCATTGCTTCAACCATCTCCTGAGCGCGGCCGAGACTTCGGCCGGCTTCTCCAGCGGCGACATGTGCCCGCACTCCTCGATCACCACCAGCTGCGAATGGCTGATGTCGGCCGCCATCTCCTGCGCGCGGGCGAGCGGCGTGGCGATGTCCTGCCGGCCGACCAGCACCAGGGTAGGCTGCTTGATCTCGACCAGGATCGGCCGGCTGTCGGGCCGGGCGATCATCGCGGCCTGCGAGCGGCAGAAGCCGTCGGCGCCGACCTCGGCCGCCATCTCGAGGATCGGCTGGATGACCGACTGGTCGGCGAGCCGGCTGCGATGGACGATCTGCGGCAGCAGCGAGGGCTGCACGCCGTGGAAGCGGCCCATCTTCGTCTGCTCGACGAAGCCGCGCCGCCGTGCCGTCGCCTCCGGCGTGTCCGGCGTCGCCTGCGTGTCCATCAGCGCCAGCCGCTCGACCCGCCCAGGCGCGCGCCGCAGGATCTCGAACGCCACGTACCCGCCCATCGAGAAGCCGCCCAGCGCGAACCGCTCGGGCGCCTCCTGCAGCGCCGCCTCGGCCATCGCGCCGATCGAATCGTGGTGCCACAGCTCCGGCACGATGACGTCGGCGACATCGGCGAGGTCGGCGATCTGGCTTTGCCAGAGGCGGCGCGTGTTGAGCAGGCCCGGCAGCAGGAGAAGCGATTGCGCCATCAGACCTGGATCTGGTTCCCCAGCTCGATGGCGCGGTTGGGCGGGATGCGGAAGAACGCCTTGGTCGCCGAGGCGCTGTGCGAGAGCGAGATGAAGAAGTCGCGCCGCCACCGGCCGAGCTTGGAGCGGCTGGTCGGCACCAGCGTCTCGCGACCGAGGAAGAAGCTGGTCTCCATCTCGTCATAGGCGATGCCATGCGGCCGGCAGGCGCGCAAGGCCGCCGGCACGTCGGGCTGCTCCATGAAGCCGTAGCGGGCGATCACCGAGTAGAACCCCTTGCCCAGCCGCTCGACCGTCACGCGCTTGGCCTCGGGCACGCGCGGCACGTCCATCGTGTCGACCTGCAGGATGATGATCCGCTCGTGCAGGATCTTGTTGTGCTTGAGGTTGTGCAGGAAGGCGGGCGGCGTCGAGGAGGCGTCGGCGGTCAGGAAGACCGCGGTGCCCGCGACGCGGTCGGGCGCGCGCTCCATGCGCTCGAGGAACTTGGTGAGCGGCAGCGCCCCGTCGGCCAGGTCGGCGCTCACCAGCTCGCGTCCGCGCCGCCAGGTGGTGATGGTGAAGAACGCCAGCGCCGCCACCAGCAGCGGCAGCCAGCCGCCCTCGGGAATCTTGAGCGCGTTGGCGGTGAAGAAGGCGGCGTCGGGGATCGCCAGGAAGCCGAATACGGCGACCGCGATCGGCCATTTCCACTTCCACACCAGGATCGCCACCGCGAGCGCCAGCGCGGCATCGACCAGCATCGCCCCGGTGACGGCGAGGCCGTACGCGCCGGCCAGCCGATCGGACGAGCCGAAGCCCACCACCAGCGCCACGATCGCCGCCATCAGCAGCCAGTTCATGCGCGGCAGGTAGATCTGGCCGATCTCGGTCTCCGAGGTGTGCCGGATCTCCATGCGCGGAAGGTAGCCGAGCTGGATCGCCTGGCGGGTCAGCGAGAACACGCCGGAGATCACCGCCTGCGAGGCGATCACCGCGGCCAGGGTCGAGAGGATGACCAGCCCGAGCGTCATCTCCTTCGGCACCAGCTCGAAGAAGACCTGCTTCACCACCCGCGGGTCCTCGAGGATCAGCGCGCCCTGGCCGAAATAGTTCAGCACCAGCCCGGGCAGCACGACGAGCAGCCAAGCGAGGCGAATCGGCTTGCGGCCGAAATGGCCCATGTCGGCGTACAGCGCCTCGGCGCCGGTGACGGCCAGCACGATCGAGCCGAACGCCCAGAAGATGGCGATGCCGCGGTCGGCGATCAGGTTGATGCCGTACATCGGGTTGAGGGCCAGCAGCACCTGCGGATACTTGGCGATCTGCCACGCCCCCAGCACGCCCAGCACCAGGAACCACAGCAGCATGACCGGCCCGAACAGCCGGCCGACATCGTGCGTGCCGCGGGATTGAAGAATGAACAGGCCGACCAGGATCACCAGCGACATCGGCACGACGTATTCCGTCAGCCCGTGCGCCACCGATTCGAGGCCCTCGACGGCGGACATCACCGTCATCGCCGGGGTGATGATGGCGTCGCCGTAGAACAGGGCGAGACCGATCACGGCAAACAGCGTGATCCAGCGCCGGATGGTGCGGCCGCGGCCGTTCAGGCCCTGGGTGGCGAGCGTGGCCAGCGCCAGCACGCCGCCCTCGCCCTTGTTGTCGGCGCGCATGATCAGGGTGACGTACTTGACCGTCACGGTGAGCGTGATCGACCAGAACAGGATCGACAGCACGCCCAGCACGTGGCGCGGCGAGGGGCTCATGCCCGAGCCGTGGGTGAAGGTCTCGCGCAGCGTATAGAGCGGGCTGGTGCCGATGTCGCCGAACACCACGCCGAGCGCGCCCACGACCATCGCCGCGGCAGCCGCCTTGGCGGGCGAGGGGCCCGCGGTGCCGCCCATGGACCCTGGGGGGGACATTGTCACGGCAGGAGAGGGCGACGGACGGGGATCGTCAGGGGCCATTGGTGAAACGCCGCCCATAGGGGGCGGCGGGGCGACGGTTTGCGCCCGCCCCTCCGGCCTGTCAACGCGCCAATCGCAGGCCTGTTGCGACGAAAGCGCTTGACTCGCACGCAGCCTGCGGGCGCCCTGGAGCCCATGTCCGTCCATCCCCAAGGCCACATGCCCCCGAGCCATGTGGACGTCGGCGATCCGCAGCTCTATCGCGACGATACGTGGCGCCCGCATTTCGCACGGCTGCGTACCGAGGACCCGGTCCATTACCATCCGGAGAGCCCCTACGGGCCCTACTGGTCGGTGACCCGGCATGCGGACATCCTGGCGGTCGAGCTCGACCCCGCGACCTATTCCTCCGCCTCCGAATGGGGCGGCATCCAGCTGATCGACCAGCCGACCGGCGAGGAGCTGCCCAACTTCATCCGCATGGACCCGCCGCGCCATACCGCGCAGCGCAAGACGGTGGCGCCGATCGTCGCCCTGACCAACCTCGCGAACCTGACGGCGACCATCGAGCAGCGCACCACGACCCTGCTCGACGGCCTGCCGCGCAACCAGGAATTCGACTGGGTCGACCTGGTCTCGACCGAGCTCACCGCCATGATGCTGGCGACGCTGTTCGACTTCCCGTTCGCCGAGCGGCGCAAGCTCAGCTACTGGTCCGACGTGGCGATCGCCAACGTCGACGCCGAGGACGCGGTGGTGAAGAGCAACGCCGAGCGCCTGGCCGAGCTCCGGATCATGGCCGCGACCATGGCCGAGCTGTGGAAGGAGCGCGCCAGCCAGCCGCCCAAGTTCGACCTGATCTCGATGATGGCGCACTCGGACGCCACACGGGACATGCCAACCAACGAGTTCATCGGCAACTTCGCCCTGCTGCTGGTGGGCGGCAACGACACCACGCGCAACACGATGAGCGGCAGCCTGCTGGCCTTCGCCGAATATCCCGAGGAGCGCGCGAAGCTCGAGGCCCGCGAAGCGCTGCTGCCGTCGGCGGTGTGCGAGATGATCCGCTGGCAGACGCCGGTGATCCATATGCGCCGCACCGCCACGCGCGACACCGAGCTCGCCGGCAAGACGATCAAGCGGGGCGACAAGGTGGTGATGTGGTACGTCTCGGGCAATCGCGACGAGAGCGTGCATGCGGAGCCGGACGCGCTGCGCATCGGGCGGCCGAAGGTGCGCCAGCATTTGTCGTTCGGCGCGGGCATTCACCGCTGCGTCGGCGACCGCCTGGCGGAGCTGCAGCTCCAGGTCCTGTGGCGCGAGATGCTGAAGCGCAACCTCCGGCCCGAGATCGTCGGCGAACCGGTGCGCCACTACTCCAACTTCCTGCGCGGCATCCGCTCGCTCCCGGTGATCATCCGGGCGTGACGCGAGTCCGCGGCCGGCTAGCACGCACGTCCTCATAGCCACGCGCACCACCACCTCACCCTGAGGAGGCGCGAAGCGCCGTCTCGAAGGGTGGCAACGCGAACCTTGCCTGCGGCCCACCCTTCGAGACGGCGCTGCGCTCGCTCCTCAGGGTGAGGTGGTTGTTGTCGAGCATCGCCGACTGCCACGGACTGCCACAGGGCGTGGCAGGCCCTCGATGCCGATGGCATCGGGCTTTTTCGCCCTTCCTGCCACTCTGCCCGCACGCCCGCGGACGGGGGTGGATTACCCCTCTTTGCGGCGGCCGCGCCACTTCGATGCATGCCGATCCTGCCCTCTCATCGCAAAAAGATCCTTGCGGTTTATTCGTAGGTAAATTAACATACACCAATGGAAAACTCAATCTTCTTATCCATCCGGCCGGCGTCCGAGCTCCTGGAGGCGGTCGCCCCGCAGCCCTTCGTCCTCGAGCCGATCCTCGCGCGCGGGAGCGCGGCGCTGCTCTACGGGCCGACCGGCGTGGGCAAGAGCTTCGCCGCGCTCGGGCTCGCCCTGGCGGCCGCGGGCGGCGGCAGCTTCCTCGGCTGGACCGCGCCCCGGCCGTACAACGTGCTCTACCTCGACGGCGAGATGAGCCCCGAGGCGGTGGCGGGACGGCTGCGCCTGTTCGGCCCGCCGCCGCCGTCGCTCAAGATGTGGCTGGCGGCCAGCAGCAGGGGCAACCGCTCGACCTGACGACCGAGGACGGCATCGTCCGCCTGATGGCGAGCTGGGGCACCGTCGACCTGGTGGTCGTCGACAGCCTCTCCAGCCTCGCCGGCGTCACCCACAAGGATCCCGAGCGCTGGTCCGAGATCGGCACGTTCCTGGCGTTTCAGCAGAGGATCGGCCGGGCGGTCGTGCTGGTGCACCACGCCAATCGCGAGGGCGCCCTGCGCGGCATCAGCCGACGCGCCGATGCGATGGACGTCGTCATGGCGCTGCGCCGCCCGCGCGACTGGCAGCCGGCCGACGGCGCCCGCTTCGAGCTTCGCCTGGAGAAGACCCGCCACCGGTCGGGCGCCGGGCTGGCGCCGATCGAGGCGCAGCTTTGCACTGGACCCGATGGCCTGGCGCAGTGGCACTGGCACCGCGGAGGAAGTGCCGCGCTGCGCCGGGCGGCGCCGCTGCTGCAGCAGGGCCTGAGCGCTGAAGCGGTCGGCAAGGCGATCGGCGTCTCGCCGCGCACGGCCTACCGGCTGCAGAGGCAGGCGCGCGAGTTGGGGTGGATCCTTCAGAACCTCGACTGTAGATCAGACCCCAGGCAGCCGAGCGCCGCCATGGCCAAAAAAGCCGAATCTGCATAGTCGTGATCCCGGTCCACCGCTTAGGTGAGCGACCCCAGACCGAGACGTTGGGGTCGGTCCATCAACGGAGGAGAATGCCATGAAGGCCGTGATTGCCATCGCGATGTCTGCGGGGATCGCGCTGCCGTTCGGCGCGCTCGCCCAGTCGGCCGACGCCGACTACTGCAACAAGCTCAGCGCGACCTATCGCTCGGTCGTGATGGGCAACTCGACGCCCGATGCCACGGTGCCCGAGGCGATGTCGAAGTGCTCGAACGACCCGGCGACCGCGATCCCGATCCTGGAGAAGGCGCTCAAGGACAACAAGGTCACGCTGCCGAGTCGCACGTAGCGTTCGCTCCGGCGAAGCCCGACGCCTGGTCGATACCGACACCGGAGAGCCCGATAGCAGCTTACCGGGCTCCTTCGGCGTGACGCGATGCTGCCGGCTTCGGCGACGGCCGGCAGGCTTGCACGTTTCCGAAATTGCATAGCGCGTCGCTCCCTTGCGCGCTGTAGTCCTTCGGGCAGGCGAGCCGCCTCGGCGACCGATATGCGCGGCCCAGCCCCTGGCGGGAGGGGCGCGGCGCGCGCCGGGACGAAGACGCATGATTGGCTGCGGCACCAGCACGTTCACGGATCCCCGGGACTTCTGCTCACCCGGCATCGGCCTGGACGTCGCGTTCGCGCTGACCGCTGCCGAGAGCTTCAGGGTTCACCTGGTCTGGGCCAGCCTCCCGAGCACGCATATGCTGGTGATCGAAGAGCGGACGCCCCGCATCGCCTTTCTGTCGCTGCCGCCCGGCAAGGCCTGCCTGTCCTTCCCCTTGCGCGGTGACCCCGCGTCCTTCTGGAACGGCGTGCGCCTCCGGCGCGGTGCGCTCGCGCTGCACGCCTCGGGGGATCGCTTCCATCATCGCACGACGGGCTTTGCCCGATGGGGGATGATAGTGATGGCTGCCGGCCAGTTCGCCAACCTTGGCGCCGCCCTGCTGGGCGCGGACGTCACCTTGCCCGCGCGATCGTCGATCCTGTGTTTGCCCCGCGCGATCGCCGGTGACTTTCTGCGGCTCTACGCCCAGGCCTTTCGTCTCGTCGAGGATCGGCCCGACCTCTTCGCCCATCGTGAGGTGGCGCGCGCCCTCGAGCAGGATCTGGTCAGGGCGCTGGTCTGCGGACTCCAGGTTGCCGAAAAACCGGCCGGCAGCGCCAATCCCCGGCAGGCCGAAATGATGGTGCGCTTCGAGGATGTCCTGGTGCGTGCGCCCCGGCAGCCGCCGTCGATGGCCGAGTTGTGCCGCGACGTCGGGGTGTCGCCGCGGACCTTGCGCCGGAGCAGCGCGGCGATCCTCGGCTGCAGCCCGACCGAATATCTGCGGTTGAAGCGCGGAGCCAATCCCGCCGAAACCATCTCTGCCGAAAACGCATAGTGCCGCTCCGATGCCCATGGTGGTGTGACGGCATGCTTCGAGACTTCCTGCTCGGCGTTGTGGCATTCGCGGCGACGGCCGCCATTGCTTCGGGCGGCGGAACAGCCTTCGCTCAGCCGCCGCTGGAAAACGACCCGTCTCCTGCCGTGACGCGGGGCTCCGAGGGCAAGCTACCCGCCGATCCCGATCCGTGGCGGTTCAACGTTGCGCTTTACGGCTGGGCCATCAGCGTCAGCGGCAACATCACCGTGCGCAACCAGACCATCGATACCAACGCCTCGTTCATCGACCTGATGCAGCACAGCGATTCGCTGACAGGCCTCATGGGCTACTTCGAGGCGGACAAGGGTGCCGCCGGCCTCTATCTGGACCTGGTCTACACCAGGCTCGGCTTCAGCGCGGCCCAGACCAACTATCGCAACCCGATTCCGGGATTGAGGCTCACGCTCAACACGCAGCAGGCGCTGACCTACCAGATGTTCATCGCCGAGCTGGGCGGCGTGTATGAGATCCACCGTTGGCCTGGTACCTCCGGCTCGTTCACGGCGATCGACGGCCTGCTCGGCTTTCGCTACTGGAACTTCAGCGTCGATGCCTCGTTCGACGCGCAGCTCAACGTCAACGTTCCGCAGTTCGGCTTCGACCGCACCTTCGGACTGGCGATCGCGCGCGCCGATTCGATCCAGTGGGTCGACCCGGTCCTCGGCGTCCGCCTGCGGCATCAGTTTACGCCGCATCAAGGCATCTTCGTGCGCGGCGATATCGGCGGCTTCGGGCTGGGCGGCAGCTGGCTGACCTGGCAGGCGGTCGGCGTCTACTCCTATGCCTGGCAGCTGGAGCGCAGCGAGATCGCGCTCGCGCTCGGCTTTCGCGTCCTCGGGGTCAGCTACAGCGTGCCCGGCGGAAACAACGGCTTTGCCATGAATGAGACCATGTACGGGCCGGTGATCGGCGTGAGCTGGCGCTTTTGATCCATCCCCTGTTTTCGCCGCGGCCCGGCTGCTTGCCGCTGTTCTTTGCCGGGTCGAATTCACAAAGGTTAATTTTGCATCAGGACGCTATGCAGAATCGGCAAAGTCCCGCGATTATCTTTCGGTGATAGCCGATCGCGCCCTTGTATAGCGGCGGTTGCAGGAGGAAGAGTCGGGGCGTTGGGCTCGTTTGCCAGTGGGTGTGGTCCGGGGGAGAGACCGCGATGCCTTTGGCTCGATTCCAAACCTTCGACGATCCAGAGGGCTTCCAGGCTTCCTTTCGCGCGACCGATTGCGAGATGCTCAGCCAGGCGAAGAGCTTCTCGGCCAGGCTCTCGCGGATGGACTTCGATCGTTTGTGGATGCAGCGGGCCGACATGGCGGGGCCCGTGGTCTTTCACGGCAGGTCGGCACCCATGCGGTTTGGCGTCGTGTTCCTCGCCGATTCCAGGCAGGCGCACCCTTTCGATGAGGGCGTGGAACTGTCGTCCGAGGAGGTCCTGATCTATCCGGCAGGCGAGGTCGGTCATTTCTGGTCGCGAGCCGCCAGTCGCATTGCGATGATGTCGCTCGACGAGGCGGACGCAGCACGAGCGAGCGTTCTCACAACCGGCATCGACCTGACGCCTCCACGGGCCGTACAAGTCGTGCGGCCGGACTTGCCGGCGCTCGAGCGGTTGCGCGCGCTGCATCAAAAGGCGAGTCGCCTGGCGGAGCTTGAGCCGGCGGCGTTCGCAAAGCCCGCCATCGTGACGTCGCTCGAGCGCGGCCTGACCGGCGCGTTGATGGCGTGCGTTGCCCCGGGCAATTCCACTGAGGCGGCGCGCAGCAGGGCCTCGCACTCGCGGGTCATTGCGAGGTTCGAGGAATTCCTCGAAGCCCGGCGCCGCGAGCCGGTTTACCTGCCTGAGATTTGTGCGGCAATCGGCGCCTCGGAACGCACGCTGCGCAGTTGCTGCCACGAACGGTTCGGGACGGGGCCGATACGATATCTCTGGTTGCGTCGCATGCACCTGGCGAGAAGTGCCTTGCTCGCCGCCGATCCCGCCCTCACGACCGTGACGGAGATCGCCACCGGTCACGGATTCTGGGAACTCGGCCGCTTCTCGACGGAGTACCGAAAGCTGTTCGGGGAGCCGCCGTCGCTTGCGCTTCGCCGCGCGGCCTCTGCGGGACGGCACCAGGTGGACGCGCCGGCAATTGTGCCGAATCCGCATAGTCCGCACGGCTGATCGGTCGGAGGCTGGCCTTACCGGGCACGGACGCGCGTGCTGCGCCCGCGATCAGCCAACGGGGGTAGCGATGAGTATTGGCAGAGAAGGACGCGGACGATCGTTCTGGTCGAGACTGGCCGGCACAACGCTCGCCGCCGGATTGGCGGCCGCCGCGCCTGCCTTTGGACAGGCGCCCGCGCAGAAGCCGAACATCCTCGTCATCATGGGCGACGACATCGGCATGTGGAACATCGGCGCCTATCACCGCGGCCTGATGGCCGGCCGCACGCCGAACCTCGACAGGATCGCCGCCGAAGGCATGGTGTTCACCGACTACTATGCCGAGGCGAGCTGCACGGCGGGCCGCGCCAACTTCATCACCGGCGAGCTGCCGATCCGCACCGGCATGACGACCGTCGGTCAGGCGGGTGCTACCACAGGGCTGCCGGCCGAAGCGGTGACGATTGCCACCGTGTTGAAGTCGATGGGCTATGCCACCGGCCAGTTCGGGAAGAATCATCTTGGCGATCGCAACGAGTTCCTGCCGACGGTCCATGGCTTCGACGAATTCTTCGGCTACCTGTATCACCTCGACGCGATGGAGGACCCCTGCCATCCCGGCTATCCGCAAGAGCTGAAATCGGAGGTCGGCCCGCGCAACATGGTGCATTCCTGGGCAACCGCGACCGACGATGCCACGGTCGATCCGCGTTGGGGCAAGATCGGCAAGCAGAAGATCGAGGATGCCGGCGAGCTCTGCCCCAAGCGCATGGAAACGGTCGACGACGAGATCCGCGACACGGCGCTGAAATTCATCGACAAGGCGAAGGCCGACAACAAGCCGTTCTTCGTCTGGCTCAACCCGACCCGCATGCACATCGTCACACACCTGTCGCCCAAATACGAAGGGCTGCGGAACTCGAAGAACGGCTGGACGATCCATGAAGCCGGCATGGCGCAGCTCGACGACGACATCGGGCTGGTGATGAAGAAGATCAAGGACATCGGTGCCGACGGCAACACCATCGTGGTCTTCACGACCGACAACGGAACCGAAGTCTTCACCTGGCCGGATGGCGGACAGACGCCATTTGCGCAGTCCAAGGGCACGGTGCTGGAAGGCGGCTTCCGCGTGCCGGCGATCGTCCGCTGGCCGGGCAAGGTTCCGGCCGGGCGAGTCGAGAACGGCCTCATGTCCGGCCTCGACTGGTTCCCAACCCTGGTTGCAGCCGCGGGCGATGCCAAGATCGGCGACGAGCTGAAGAAAGGCCGGCAGATCGGCGACCGGACCTACAAGGTCCATCTCGACGGCTACAACCAGATGGACATGATCACCGGCAAGGGGCCGTCCAACCGGCATGAGATCTTCTACTTCGGCGAAAGCGAGCTCGGCGCCATCCGCATCGACGATTTCAAGTATCGCTTCATCGACCAGCCGAACGGTTGGTTGGGCGACAAGACCAAGCCGGACGTGCCGTACATCACCAACCTGCGTCTCGATCCGTTCGAGCGCACGGGCTGGCCGAACAACGGCACGAAGGACGGCGCCCAGCAGTACTTCGACTGGTTCAAGTACGAGTTCTGGCGCTTTGTCTTCGTGCAGCAGCAGGTCGAGAAGCTGGCGATGACGGCGATCGAGTTCCCGCCGATGCAGAAGGGCGCCAGCTTCAACCTCGAGGCGGTGAAAGCCAAGATCGCGGCCGCCCGCGCATCCATCGCCAAGTAGCTGCCAGACGAGCTGGACTCCGGAGGAGGGCTAGGCGTTGACCGTCGCCGATTTGACATCGGCGCTTGCCAGGCACCTACAGTGCCCAGGTCGGAGGTCGCGTCATGGACTGGAACGGGCAGGTGGCGGTCGTCACGGGCGGCGCGCGCGGCATCGGGGCGGCGATCTGCCGTCGGCTGGCGGCGCGCGGCGCGGCCGTGGGCATCAACTACGTGGCGCACCCGGCGGAAGCCGAGGCGTTGCGCGCGGAGATCGTCGCGGCCGGCGGCCGGGCAGCAGTTCTGCAGGGCGACGTCGCCGATCCCGCGGCCGTCGCTGCGATGGTCGCCGAAGCGGAGGGAAAGCTCGGACCGGTGTCGATCCTGGTCAACAACGCCGGCGTGTCCATCCCCGCCACCTTGGAGACCTACGATGCCGCCCAGCTCGAGCGCATGCGGGCAGTGAACGTGAACGGCGTGATCCACACCGTGCGGACGGTCATGGCCGGCATGAAGGCGCGCAGCTACGGCCGGATCGTCAACATTGCCTCCAACGCCGCCATCGGCACGGCGCTCCCAGGCACGACGTTCTACGCCGCGACGAAGTCGGAGGTGCTGATCCTGACGCGACGGTTCGCGATGGAGCTCGGACGGTCCGGGATCACCGTGAATGCGGTCTGTCCCGGCTGGATCGTCACCGACATGGCGCGACGCGGGGCCAGCGAGGAGGCGTTCGCGCAACGCGTGGCGTCGATGCGCGAGCGGACAATGGTCGGCCGGGTCGGCGCGCCGGAGGACATCGCCGCCGCCGTGGCCTTCCTCGCCAGCCCGGAGGCCGGCTTCGTCACCGCCCAGGTGCTGACGGTCGATGGCGGCCGCCTGGATTACATCGGCCATGGGTGAGGGCCTTCACCGGCAAGATTGAGCCCGGGAGGGGGCTTCATCGGCCGGGCGGCCGTTCCGAGGGTATCCGCGATGCGACCGGATTACTCATTGCCCCTGCAGCCGGGGATTGGCACCCCTCGAATGTCATGTCCACACACCCTGCTCTCGACTACGGGGCGGTGTTTGCCGCGACCCGTCACGCCTATCTGCTGCTCAGCCCGGATTTGCGCATCATCGATGCCAATCGGGCATATCTCAGCGCCACCATGACCGATCGTGAGGCTTTGGCGGGGCGTCACATGTTCGACGCGTTCCCGGACAACCCCTCGGATCCTGCCGCGGACGGCACACGCAATCTCTCGGCGCGTCGCTGGAGCGCGTGCTCGCCACCCGCACCCCCGACGCCATGGCGTTGCAACGCTACGACATCCGCCGGCCTGACGGGACGTTCGAAGAGCGGTGCTGGGACCCGGTCAACACACCGGTGCTGGGCAATGATGGGCGGGTCGAACTCATTATTCATCACGTCGTCGACGTAACCGAGCACCTGCGCCGGTGCGGGCCTCACTGGCTTACCGACCGCTCACCGGCGCCGGTCAAGCGCGAGGATCTGCCCGCCGTTCTGGCCGCACACGAGGCCAAGACCGACCCGGTAAGTAAGATTGTGAAGTCGAGCCAGGCGGTGCTCTGCAACAGCCACACCGCCCTTTCGATGACACAGGCCCAGATCGATGACAGCCGGGCGCTGATCGCTCAGTCGATGGCACTGCTGGCCAAGCCGCTTCGGCACTAGTCTACCGCGCGGCGGTCGGCGGCGACTGCTTCCTCGATCGCCGCCGACGCGCGATCCAGTAACCGGGGGCGGCAGGCCGGCGGGGCGACGCCATGTCCGGGCCACCTCCACCAGGAGGTCGGCCCTTCCTTTTTGGGACGATGCGACCAGTCGTGGGATGTGCTGACAATATCTGCGGGCTGACCGTCTCTAGTATGCGGCAGCCGCCCATGTAGTCCTGGTCGACCGGAAGGCGGCGTCCGCGCGCCGCGGGCAGCGTCACAGGGAGAAAGCGCCATGCAGTCCTTGCGCGAGCGGTTGGCGGTGCGGCCCGAGGATCTGCGGCGGCGGCTCGACCCGGCCACGCTGCCCTTCCGGACGACGGCGGAGGTGGCGGCGGTCGACACGACGATCGGGCAGGCGCGCGCGGCCGAGGCGATCGCCTTCGCGCTCGAGGTCGACGCACGCGGATTCCACCTTTACGCCGCCGGATCGCCCGGCACCGGCCGGCACAGCACCGTCCTCGCCGCCGTGCGGGCCTTCGCGGCGACGCGGCCGACGCCGCCGGACTGGGTCTACGTCCACAACTTCGCGGCGCCCGACCGGCCCCGCGCCTTCGCGATGCCGGCCGGGAAGGGACGGGGCCTCGCCAAGGCGATGGCGTCGTTCGTCGAGGCGGCGCAGCAGGAGATTCCCCGCGCCTTCGAGAGCGAGGATTACGCGCGGCGGCGCGAGCAGGCCCTGGCCGAGGTGAAGACGCGGCGCGGCAAGCTGATCGAGGATCTGCGCGTGTTCGCCCAGCAACGCGGCTTCGCGCTGGAGATGAAGCAGACCGGCATTGCCGGCGTCCCGATGCACGAGGGACAGCCGATGCCGGCGCAGGTGTTCGAGCAGCTGCCGCCCGAGGCGAAGGCTGAGATCGAGCGGCACAACAGCGAGGTCCAGGCCGAGATCGGCGCGTCCATGCGTCAGATGCGGCAGATCGAGAAGGAGGCGCGGGAACGCGTCACCGCCCTCGATCGCAACGTCGCGCTGGTTGCCGCGGGGCCGCTCATCGCGCCCTTGTGCGACGAGTACCGCGACCAGCCGGATGTCCTCGCCTTCATCGAGCAGATCGAGGCGGACCTGCCGGACCATCTGGACGACTTCTGGCCCGCGCCCGATTCGGGTCCGGCGGGGCAGCCGCAGGGTCCGGGCGCTGCGCGCGAGTTCCAGCGGCAGGAGCGGCTCGCCCGCTACGAGGTGAACGTGCTGATCGACAATGGCGGCATCAGCGGGGCGCCGGTCGTCGTCGAGCGCAACCCGACCTACTACAACCTGATCGGCCGGCTCGATTATCGGCCCGTGATGGGAACGATGACGACCGACTTCCGGCTGATCAAGCCGGGCGCGCTGCACCGTGCCAACGGTGGCTTCCTGATCCTGCATGCGCTCGACGTCATGCCCAATCCCTTCGCCTGGGACGGGCTGAAGCGTGCCCTGGTCGCGGGCGAGCTGCGGATCGAGAATCCGGGCGAGCAGGGGGCGCCCTTGCCGACGTCGCGGCCGCGGCCCGAGCCCATTCCGCTCGACCTGAAGGTGATCCTGATCGGGCCGGCTGCGCTCTACCAGACGCTCCACCAGGTCGACGTGGATTTCCCCGAGCTGTTCGGCGTGAAGGCCGAGTTCGCGCCGGACATGGAGTGGAGCGAGGAGAACCTCGCCAGCTACTCCGCCTTCCTCAGCCGGACGGTGCGGGATCGTGGCCTGCGGCCGTTCGACCGCTCGGCCGTCGCGCGAATCGTCGAGCACGGCGCGCGGCTGCGCGACCACCAGCGCAAGCTCACCGCGCGCTTCCTCGACGTCGCCAAGCTCGCGGTCGAGGCCAGCCACTGGGCCGGCAAGGCGGGCCGCGAGGCCGTGTTGGCCGGGGATGTCGACACGGCGATCGCCCGGCAGGAGCGGCGGCGCAACCTGGTCGAGGAGCGGGCGCGCGAATCGATCCTCGACGGCACGGTCATGATCGACACCGACGGCGCGCGTGTCGCGCAGGTCAACGGGCTGTCGACGCTCAACGTCGGCGACTACGGCTTCGGCCGGCCCTCGCGGGTGACCGCCCGGGTGTCGGTCGGGCGCGGGACGGTGCAGAGCATCGAGCGGGAGACCGCGATGTCCGGCCCGATCCATTCCAAGGGGTTCCTGACCCTGACCGGCTACCTGCAGGCGCAGTACGCGCAGGACTGGCCGCTTTCGCTCGGCGCGACGATCACCTTCGAGCAGTCCTATGGCGGGATCGACGGCGATTCGGCCTCGAGCACGGAGCTCTACGCCCTGCTGTCGGCGCTCTCCGGCCTGCCGCTCGACCAGGGCATTGCCGTGACCGGCGCGGTGAACCAGCACGGCGAGGTCCAGGCGGTGGGCGGCGTCACCGACAAGATCGAGGGCTTCTACGATGTGTGCCGCGAGCGCGGCCTGACCGGCCGGCAGGGCGTGATGGTGCCGGCGGCCAACGTCAAGAACCTGATGCTCAAGGAGGAGGTCGTCGAGGCGGTGCGCGCCGGACGCTTCCATGTCTGGGCCGTCAGCCATATCGACCAGGGGATCGAGCTGCTGACGGAGCGGGTGGCCGGCGAACGGGCCGCGGACGGGACGTTTCCCGAGGGGACGGTTCACCGGCTGGTGCAGGATCGGCTGCGGGACTATGCCGAGCAGGTCCGCGCATTCGGCATCCTCTCGCCCACCGTCGCCGCGCTCGCGGCGGAACCGAGCCCCGATCCTCCGTCGAACCGGCGGCGGTGAGGGATTGTTGGGCCTGAGCATTGCCGCTGCCGCGCGGGTGGGCCGTCATGACTGACCTTGCGGTCGTCCTCACGCTGCTCGGCGCGGCGATCGTGATGTTCGCGATCGACAAGCCGCGCCTCGACGCGGTCGCGCTGATCATGCTGGTCGTGCTGCCGTTCACCGGCATCCTGACCATGGGCGAGGTGCTGGCGGGCTTCAGCGATCCCAATATCGTCCTGATCGCGGCGCTGTTCGTGCTCGGCGAGGGCCTGGTCCGCACCGGCGTCGCCCGGCGGCTGGGCGACTGGCTGATCGTGCGGGCGGGCAAGAGCGAGGTCCGCCTGGTCGTTCTGCTGATGGTGGTCGTGGCCGCGCTCGGGGCGACCATGAGCTCGACGGCGGTCACGGCGATCTTCATCCCGGTCGCATTGCGCATCTCCCAGAGCACCGGCATCGGTCCGGGCCGGCTGATGATGCCGCTCAGCGTCGCGGCGCTGATCAGCGGGATGATGACGCTGGTGGCGACCGCGCCGAACCTGGTCGTGAACGCCGAGCTCGAGCGCCACGGCGTGGCCGGCTTCCGCTTCTTCAGCTTCACGCCGTTCGGGCTGCCGATCCTGCTGCTCGGCCTCCTCTACATGACGGGCGCCCGGCGCTGGCTGCGCGACGCCGCCACGCCGGCCTCGAGCGCCGGCCGTCCGAGCTTTGCGACCTGGATCGACGAGTACGGGCTGGCCGACCGGGAATACCGGCTGCGCATCACCGCGCAGTCGCCGCTGGCCGGCCGGACGCTGGGCGATCTCGACCCGAAGGTCTCGGCCGCCGCCACGATCGTTGCGATCGAGCGTCGCCGTCCGTTCATCCGCGAGCTGATCGAGCCGACGGCGAAGACGCATCTGCAGGCCGGGGATGTCCTGCTGATCGATTGGGGAGCGTCCGATCCGGACGTCCAATCCATCCGGGAGCGCCTGGTGCTCGAGGAAGTACCGTTGCGCGGCGCCTACTTCGCCGACCATTCGCAGGAGATCGGCCTGGCCGAGGTCATCGTGCCGGCGACGTCCGACCTGGCCGGCCAGACGATCGCCGACGCCGAGTTCCGCACGCGCTTCAACCTGACCGTGATCGGCCTGCGGCGCGGCCTCGTCGCGCAGGGCCGCGACTTCCTGCACGAGCCGCTGGCGATCGGCGACACGCTGCTGTTGATCGGGCCGTGGCGGGAGCTCGAGAAGCTGCGATCGGACGCGAGCCGGCTGGTGGTCCTGCACATGGCAGCCGAGCGCGACGCGGTGCTGCCGGCGCCGCGCAAGGCCATCTACGCGCTGGCCAGCCTGTCGCTCGTCGTCATCCTGATGGTGAGCGGCGTCATCCCCAACGTCCAGGCGGCGCTGATCGGCTGCCTGCTGATGGGCGCGCTGCGCTGCATCGACTTCAACAGCGCTTACCGGTCGATCGATTGGAAGACGATCGTCCTCATCGTCGGCATGCTGCCGTTCTCGCTGGCGCTCGAGCGCACCGGCGGGGTCGAGCTCGCGGCGGACGGCTTGCGCGCCCTGACCGCCGGTGTCGGGCCCCGTTCGGTGCTGGCGGCGCTTTTTGCCATCACCGCGCTGCTCGGCATGTTCATCTCCAACACCGCGACGGCCGTCCTGATGGCGCCGGTGGCCATCGCGGTCGCGCGCGATCTGGGCGCCTCGCCCTATCCCTTCGCCATGATCGTGGCGCTGGCGGCCTCGACCGCGTTCATGACTCCGGTATCGTCTCCGGTGAACACGCTCGTGGTCGCCCCCGGCCATTATACTTTCGGCGACTTCGTCCGGATCGGCGTGCCGTTCTCGCTGGTGGTCCTGATCGTGAGCGTGGTGCTGGTGCCCTGGCTGCTGCCGTTGTGAGGTGAACCCATGACAACCCCACCGGATCGGACCGCAGACACCGCCGCTCAGGCGACCCACGCGCCGTGGCTACCGCTCGTCATCATCGTCCTCGCCCAGCTGCAGATGGCGATCAACATCAGCGCCTTGCCGGTTTCGCTCGGTCCGCTCTCGCACGATCTCAAGGCACCGGCGACCGCGGCGGCGACCGCGCTCCTGCTCTACTCGCTGTTCTGCGCCGCCTTCGTCATGCTGGGCGCCAAGATCGGCAAGCTCGTGGGCGAGCGTCTCCTGCTTCAGGTGAGCCTCGCCGTGCACGGCCTGGCGATGACCCTGATGGCCACCAGCACCGACGCCGGCACCATGAATCTTGCCCAGTCGATCGCGGGCATTGCCGCCGCCGCCGCCGTGCCCACACTGGTCGTGATGATCGCCGCGAACTACCGCGGGCGTCAGCAGGCGACGGCGCTGGGGGTGCTGGCGGGCATCCCGGCGGTCGCGAGCGCGGTCACCTTCGTCGTCGCCGGCTTCCTCGCCACGACCTTGAGCTGGCGCTACTCGTACGGGCTGATCGTCTGCCTCGCGATCGTCGTGCAGTTCCTGAGCTTTCGCCTGAGGACCATCCCGCGCCAGCCCGGCATACGGATCGATGTTGTCGGCGTCGTGCTCTCGGCGGCGGCGATCGCGCTCATCCTGTTCGGGTTCAACAACCTGCAGACATGGGGGCTGCTGCTCGCGGACCGCGCGGCGCCGTTCGCGTTGCTGGGCCTGTCGCCGGCGCCGATCCTCATCGTTCTGGGCATCGTGCACGGCCAGGCGTTCTTCGCCTGGTGCAACAGGCGCATCGCCGCCAACAAGCGTCCGTTGCTTGCGATGGAGGTGCTGGACAGCACCGAAGAGAGGAGCGCGGTGGTCTCGTTTCTCGTCGCCGGCAGCCTCGGCCTTGCGGTGGGCTTCCTCATTCCCCTCTACGTCCAGATCATCCAGGGTCGCACGCCGCTGTTCACGGCGGTGGCCATCCTGCCGTATGCCGTGGCCATCGCCGCTGCGGGCGTTCTCTCGGTGCGGCTGTACGATCGATTCGCGCCGCGTATTCTCGGCATCGCGTCCTTCGTCCTGATCGCGATCGGCCTGGTGGCGGTCGCCTTCACCGTCGGCAACGACTGGAGCACGGTCCCGGTCATTCTCGGCCTGCTGCTCGTCGGGGTCGGCGAGGGCACGCTGCTGACGCTGCTGTTCAACGTGCTCGTGTCGGCGTCGCCCCGGCAGCTGGCCGGCGACGTGGGCGCGTTGCGCGGCGTCGTGAACAACGTCTCCAACGCCCTGGGTGCGGCCTTCGCCAGCGTCGTCGCGGTCGGGCTGCTGGGCGTGTTCGTCGCCTCGGCCTTCAACCGGTCCGACCTGCCGGTCGACCTCAAGACCCACGTCCTGTTCGCCGACGTCGACTTCGTGACCGACGACAAGCTCCGGAGCGCGCTCGCGGCCGCCACCGCGACGGCGGCGCAGGTGGAGGAGGCAGTGGCGATCAACGAGGCGGCGCGGCTCAGCGCCCTTCGGGCCACGTTCCTGATCGTGGCGGCCATTTCGCTGCTGTCGATCTTCCCGGCCGCGGGACTGCCGAGGTACACCGCGGGCGAGCTATCGGCGGAGGACATCGTGAGCGAGGCGAGCCGGGAGAGGCGAGGCTCCGAGCCGGTATAGCGTTCGTCCCCTACCCGCGGCCGCGCGGTGCGCGTACAGTCACCGCCGCGGGCGTAAACGAAAGCGTGCCTCATCCTCCATCTTCGGGAGCTCACGATGTTCATCCGCAACGCCTGGTACATCGCTGCCTGGGCCGACGAGGTCGGGCAGAAGCCGCTGGCGCGCCGCATCTGCGACGAGCCCGTCGTTCTCTTCCGCGACGCCGCCGGGCGAGCCGCTGCGCTGGTCGATCGCTGCTGCCACCGGGCGGCGCCGCTGTCACACGGCTGTATCGTGCCGGCCGGAATTCAGTGCGGCTATCACGGCCTCACCTTCGACGGCAGCGGCAAGTGCGTCGCGATCCCGGGCCAGGCCAACATTCCCGACAGCGCACGGGTGCAGAGCTATCCGCTGGTCGAGAAGAACCAGTTCCTGTGGATCTGGATGGGCGACGCGGCCCGTGCCGACGCGAGCCTGATCGTCGATTTCCCCTACCATGACGACAAGGCGAACTGGCCCAACAAGCACGACTGCTATCCGATCAAGGGCAACTACATGCTGATGGTCGACAACCTCATGGACCTGACGCATCTCGGCTACCTGCACGCCAGGACCGTGGGCGGCAATCCGTCGGCGCATGTCGAGGCCGAGATGAAGACCGAGCACACGCCGACCGGTCTGAAGTTCACCCGCTGGATGAAGAACTCCGTGCCGCCGCCCAGCTACGTTCGGGCGGCCGGGTTCAAGGGCCGGGTCGATCGCTGGCAGGAGTTCGAATGGGTGGCGCCCAGCTCCGTCCTGCAATGGACCGGTGCCGCCGATGTCGGGACCGGCGCCTACGAGGAGGTGACGGGCAGTGGCAAGCGGGCCGGCGGCTTCCAGTTCCGCCTGTTCCACGGCCTGACGCCGGAGACGGAGACCTCGTGCTTCTATTTCTGGTCGTGCGCCAACGGCTACCGCCAGAACGAGCCCGAGGCGACCGAACAGCTCTATCGCGAGATCGCGCCGACCTTCGTCGAGGACA
Organism: Reyranella sp.; assembly: GCA_035293665.1. GTDB lineage: Bacteria > Pseudomonadota > Alphaproteobacteria > Reyranellales > Reyranellaceae > Reyranella. Next base: position 92,031 of record DATGMK010000015.1, read on the forward strand.
AGGACATGGTGGAGGCGCAGCAGGCGCGGCTCACCGAGCTCGGCGAGCAGGGCCTGGTCAACATCGTGTCGGACTCCACCCGCGTGATGATGCGCCGCTTCCTCGAGCGGATGGCACAGGAAAAGGAAGCGCTGGCCGCGGAGTAGGTCGTTCCTGGAAGCGCGGGGCGGCCAAACCGGCGTTCCATGCTACACTGCGGCGTCAACAAGAGGGTGACGCCATGTCTGATCTGCCGTCGTCGATCGAGATCCACGAGGAAGGTCCGCGCGAGGGATTCCAGATCGAGCCCGGTCCCATCAGCTCGGCCGACAAGATCCGCCTGATCGAGGCCCTGGGCGAGACCGGCCTGCGCCATATTCAGGTCTGCTCGTTCGTCAGCCCGCGCGTGGTGCCCAGCTGGGCTGACGCCGAGCAGGTCGTGGCGCAGTTCCGGCCGCGAACCGGCGTCACCTATTCGAGCTTGTGGTTCAACGACAAGGGGCTCGAACGGGCGCTCGCCTTCCGCGACAAGCTCACGCTGTCGGGCGCGATCTCGCTCACCGCGTCGGAGGCCTTCACGCGCAAGAACCTGCACCGCAGCCACGCCGAGAATCTCGAAGCGATGCGCAAGCAGACGCGCCTGCATGTCGAGAAGGGCGTGCCGGTGAAGGCGGTCGGCGTGATGGCGGCCTTCGGCTGCAACTTCCAGGGCGACATCGCCCCCAGCCAGGTCGTGCGCACAGTCGCCGAGGGGCTGGCGATCGCCGATGAATGCGGCGTCGAGGTGAGCCGCCTGTCGCTGGCCGACAGCATGGGCTGGGCGACGCCGCCGCGCATCCAGCGCGTGGTCGGCGAGGTGCGCGACGCCTGGCCGGACAAGACGATCAGCCTGCACCTGCACGACACCCGCGGCATGGCCGTCGCCAACGCCATGGCTGGCCTTCAGATGGGCGTGCGCCGGTTCGATTCGACGGTCGGCGGCCTGGGCGGCTGTCCGTTCGCCGGCCAGAAGGGCGCGGCGGGCAACATCTGCACCGAAGAGCTGGTGATGCTGTGCGAGGAGATGGGCGTGCAGACCGGCGTCGATCTCGAGCGGTTGATCGAGGTCGGGCGCCTGGCCGAGGAGATCGTCGGCCATCCCCTGCCGAGCGAGCTCCTGCATGGCGGCGCCCTCAACGCCTTCCGCCGGGCGGCAGCGTAGCGCCCTTCCGGCGCTGCGCGCCACCTTCCCCCGCAGACGGGGGAGGGAAGAGCCTCATGCCTTCCCCCGTCTGCGGGGGAAGGTGGCCCGAAGGGCCCGATGGGGGCTTACTCGTGCGAGCGGAGCTGGTTGTTGACGGTCCGGTCGCCGGCCATCCAGCGCTTCAGCGAAGCGTGCGCGGTGGCGCGCTGCCAGGCGTCGATCTCGGCGACGTTGGCCGGATCGGCCGTGAACTCCACGATCAGGCCGTCGGGATCTGACGTGTAGATCGACTTGCAATAGCCATGGTCGCGCTCGCGCACCGGGATGTTCTCGGCGGTGAGGCGCCGCTTGATCTCGTCGAAGGTCTTCTCGCTGACTGCCAGTGCGAGGTGGACGTAGAACGGCTGCTGCTGCGCCTTGAACTTGGCGGCGACATCGGCATCGGCGAACTGGAAGAACGCCAGCGCGCCGCCGTCGCCGATCGCGAAGAAGGTATGCGCGAAGGAAATCTCGCGGCCGGGAAAATCTGGCGACTGGCCCTTCTCCACCCACGTCGCCACCAGCGGCAATCCGATGATGTCCTCGTAGAAGTGCCGCGTGCGCTCCTGGTCGGCGCAGACATAGGCGTTGTGGTGAAGCCTGGTAGGCAACTCGCTGAGGACGCTGGTCATGGCCGGGATTCCTCCTCAATTCGGCTCAGTGTAGCACCCCTCGTCATCCCGACCGAAGCGTCGAAGGCGCGTAGGGGAGGGATCTTTTCAGCAATCAGCTGCAAATCGTAGGTCCCGCCGCTTCGCTCTACTTCGGTCGCGACGACGGAGGCTAGCCCCTTACCACCGCCACGCCCGCGGCGAAGGCCTGTTGCAGCAGCCACACGTCTCCGGCGATGGCCACGAAGTCGTAGCCGAGCTCCACGAACGCGGCGCACTGCCGGGCATCCACGCCGAGACGGCCCGCCGACTTGCCGTGCTTCTTCGCGGCCGCGATCGTCGCCGTTTCATGCGCCAGGAACTGCGGATCGCTGAAGGCGCCGGGCTTGTTCATCGCCACCGAGAGATCGTTGTGGCCGAGCCACAGCGCGTCGACGCCCGGCAGCGCGGCGATCTCCTCGGCAGCCTCGGCGCCGCGCGGATCCTCGATCTGCAGGATGATCACCGTGCGCCTGTTCTGTTCGGCGAAGCGGTCGAGCAGGGGATCGCTGCGCATGACGTAGCCCTCGTGGGCGAGCCCGAGCGCCACGCCGCGCGTGCCGTCGGGCCAATACTTGGCCGCATCGAGCACCGCCTTCGCCTGCGCCACCGACGACACGATCGGCACCATCACGCCGTCCGCGCCGGCGTCGAGCGCGCGCGAGATGTGATGACGGTGTTGTGACGGCACCCGCACGATGATGGGTAGCTCGGCTGCCTGGCAGTAGCGCACCGCCTGGCGCACCGTGTCGAAGCCGAAGCCCGTATGCTCCATGTCGAGCACGGCGTAGTCGGCACCGGCCGCTTTCAGGATCTGGCCGATGCCGGGCGTGGCGAACTCGAACAGGAAGGTGCCGACCTTCGGCCGATGGTTACCGATCAGAGACCGCAACGTCTGTGTTGTCATTGCGCTGTTCCCCCCTTCGCGGCGCGGATGGTAGCGTTCGCCGTCCCGCACGACACTCTACTAGGGAGACTGACATGAAGCTCTATTACATGCCCGGCGCCTGCTCGATCGGCATCCATGTGCTGCTCGAGGAGATCGGCAAGCCGTACGATCTGCACAAGGTCGACGGCGCCAAGCAGGAGCAGTACGGGCCCGACTTCGTGAAGCTCAATCCGAAGTCCAAGGTGCCGACGCTGCTGCGCGACGACGGCTCCGTCCTGACCGAGTTCCCGGCGATCGCCACCTGGCTCGCGCGCAAGAACCCGGAGAAGAACCTGCTGCCGTCCGATGCCGACGGCGAGGCGCGCGCGCTCGAGGCGATGGATTACGTCGTCTCGACTATGCACATGCAGGGCTTCAGCCGCATGTTCCGCCCGGGCAACTACGCGCCGACGGAGTCGGACCACGACAAGGTCAAGGCGCGCGGCAAGGAGATCATGGAGAAGGGCCTCCAGATCATGGACAAGACGCTCGAGGGCAAGGAGTACGTCGCCGGCAAGTTCTCGGTCGCCGACGCCGCCCTGTTCTACGTCACCTTCTGGGCCGCCGGCCGCATGAAAATGCCGCTGCCCAAGAACGTCGCCGCCCATTACGAGCGCATGAAGGCCCGTCCGGCCGTGAAGCGCACCGTGGAACAGGAAGGCCTGGCCGGCGCCGTCTGACCTCGCACGGCGGCTCGGCCCTCAAGGGAGCGGACTCGCCGGCATGAACGACATTGACCGCCGCAGACGCGTGTCCGCCTATGGATGCGATGTCTGCGGCGGTTCTTTATGGGCTGGTGATCCTGTCGGCGATCGCGCATGCGACCTGGAATGCGCTGATGAAGTCAGCCGGCGACCGCATGCTCACCATGGCGGCCCTGCGCTTCACCGGCCTGGTCATCGGCCTGTGCGCGCTGCCGTTCGTCGACTGGCCCGCGCCGGCGAGCTGGAAGTGGCTCGGCCTCACCGCTTCGGTGCAGTTCGGCTACTATGTCCTGCTGGTCCGTTCGTACGGCGCCGGCGACATGAGCGTCGTCTATCCGCTGGCACGCGGCCTCGCGCCGGTGCTGACGACCGTCGCCGCGGCGCTGGCGATCGGGGAGACGCTGAACGATGGGCAGGCTGCCGCGGTGGCGCTGATCTCGCTCGGCATCATGGCGCTGTCGTTCGGCGGCGGCGCCAAGCGCGAGGCCGTGCTGCTGGCACTGGCGACCGGAGTCAGCGTCGCGGCCTACAGCTTCTTCGGCGGCCTCGGCGTGCGGTCGGCGGGAACGGTGCTGGGCTTCCAGGCCTGCCTGGAGATCGTCACGGGCGCCGGCACGGTCGGCTACGTCGCCGCCGTTCGACGCGCCGACCGGCTGGCGTTCGCGCGCAAGCACGGTGGGCTCGGCGCGCTGGCCGGCGTGATCTCGGTGGTGGGATTCCTCGCCTACCTCGCGGCGGCGCAGCGTCTGCCGCTCGGGCCGGTGACGGCGTTGCGCGAGACCAGCGTGATCTTCGGCGCGGTGATCGGCACGCTGGTGCTGCGCGAGGGGTTCGGCCGGCGAAGGCTCGCGGCCTCGACCATGGTCGTGGCGGGCGTCACGCTGCTCGCGCTTTGGCGCTGATGTAAGCTCGTGCCATGCTGCCCGCCTCGCTGAAGACCCGCCTCAAGCTTCCGCTGATCGCGGCGCCGATGTTCCTGGTCTCCGGCCCGGCGCTGGTGGTCGCCGCCTGCCGCGCCGGCGTGATCGGCTCCTTCCCGACCGCCAACTGCCGTACCGTCGCCGAGCTGAACGCCTGGCTCGCCGAAATCAAGCAGGCGACCGCGGGTGCGGCGCCGTTCTGCCCGAACCTGATTGTGCATCGCTCCAATCCGCGCCTCGCGGACGACCTCGCCGCCGTACTGCGCGCCAGGCCCGAGATGGTCATCACGTCGGTCGGCTCGCCCGAGCCGGTGATGAAGCCGCTGAAGGACGCGGGCTGCCTGGTGCTGGCCGACGTCGCGTCGGTGCGCCATGCGGAGAAGGCGGTGGCGGCCGGAGTCGACGGACTGGTGCTGCTGACGGCGGGCGCCGGCGGCCAGACAGGGTGGGTCAATCCCTTCGCCTTCGTGCGGGCGGTGCGCGGCTTCTGGGATGGCATCGTGGTGATGGCGGGCGGCATGGCCGACGGGCATGCCGTTGCGGCGGCCGAGCTGCTGGGTTGCGACCTCGCCTACATGGGGACCAAGTTCATCGCCACGCGCGAGAGCCTCGCCAAGACCGCATACAAGGAGATGCTGGTCGGCGCGCGACTCGACGACGTGAAGCTGACCCGCGCCTTCACCGGCCTCGAGACCAACATGCTGCGCCCGTCGATCGAGGCGGCCGGCCTCGATCCCGACAATCTGCCCGAGCGCGGCGCGATCGACATCGCCAAGGACATCAACGCTGCCGAGCGCGAGCGGCCGGACGCCAAACGCTGGAAGGACATCTGGAGCGCCGGTCACTCGGTCTCCGGCGTCGCCGACATTCCGTCTGTCGCCGAGCTGGTCGAGCGGACGGCGAAGGAATACGCGGCGGCCCGTCGGGGGTGACACTTCGAGCCTGTTGGGCCGCGCTTTCAGCCCGATCCAACAGCTGTCAGTGCAGTTGGTAAAGGCCTGAGGCGAAGCCGAACTCGGCCGGCTTGATCAGCTGGGTGTTGGCCACGCGCACACGATGCAGCTTGCCGTCGAGGTTGCTTTCCCAGAACTCCAGGAACCTCGTCAGGTTGGGGAAGCGGGGGGCGAGGTCCAGGTTCTGCCAAACGAAGGACTGCAGCACGTGTTGATGGTCCGGCATCCAGTAGAGGATCTCGGCGGTCGTGATGCGATAATCGTTAAGCTGAGCAACAAAACTCCGGTCCATTCAAGTCGCTCCTTGACTCGGGGGGCGTATCGGAATAGTCACCCGAGCTTAACGGAAAATCATCAAAAATCGTTCCACATCAAGGGCTTAGCAGCAGTTATATGTGATTGCTGCTAGAGCGATTTCCGTTAAGATGGAACCGCGCCCGCACGGTCATCGCCTGTCCCATCGACCAACGGCGCGGTTCCATCTGAACGGAAATGCGCGCACGGACGATGCCTGTTGCAGCAGGCATATTCCGTCCGGCCGATTCCGGCCGGACGGAATATGTTCTAACGCTTGGCACAGCTTTGCTGCACCGCACGATGAGTTTCCGGAACCTTTTCTCGCGCGCCTTGACTCGACTTGGTCCTGCCCCTAAATCCGGTGCGCCCTTTGGCACTCACCGCTGGAGAGTGCTGACAGGCATACAGGCAACTTAGGGGATATGGAGGCAGCAGCATGAAGTTCCGTCCGCTTCACGATCGCGTCGTGGTCAAGCGCGTCGCGGAGGAAGAGAAGACCAAGGGCGGCATCATCATTCCGGACACGGCCAAGGAAAAGCCGATGGAAGGCGAGATCATCGCCGTCGGTCCGGGCGCCCGCGACGAGAACGGCAAGCTCGTTCCGCTCGACGTGAAGGCCGGCGACCGCATCCTGTTCGGCAAGTGGTCCGGCACCGAGATCAAGCTCGACGGCGTCGAGTACCTGATCATGAAGGAGAGCGACATCATGGGGATCCTCGAAGGCTCCTCCAGCTCGCTCAAGAAGGCCGCCTAAGGCTCCTTCACCTCAATTCCAACCAACGATCATCCGAGAGGGATTTGAACAATGGCAGCCAAGGAAGTCCGCTTTAGCGGCGATGCCCGCCAGCGCATGCTGCGCGGCGTCGACATTCTCGCCGACGCGGTCAAGGTGACGCTGGGTCCGAAGGGCCGCAACGTCGTGCTCGACAAGAGCTTCGGCGCGCCGCGCATCACCAAGGACGGCGTGACCGTCGCCAAGGAGATCGAGCTCGGCGACAAGTTCGAGAACATGGGCGCCCAGATGGTGCGCGAAGTGGCCTCGAAGACCAATGACATCGCCGGCGACGGCACGACGACGGCGACCGTGCTCGCCCAGGCGATCGTGCGCGAGGGCATCAAGTCGGTCGCGGCCGGCATGAACCCGATGGACCTCAAGCGCGGCATCGACATCGCGGTCGAGGCGGCGGTCGAGGACATCAAGAGCCGCGCCAAGAAGATCACCGGCTCGGACGAGGTCGCGCAGGTCGGCACCATCTCGGCCAACGGCGACAAGTCGATCGGCAAGATGATTGCCGAGGCGATGAAGAAGGTCGGCAACGAGGGCGTCATCACGGTCGAGGAGGCCAAGAGCCTCGAGACCGAGCTGGACGTGGTCGAGGGCATGCAGTTCGACCGCGGCTATCTCTCGCCGTACTTCATCACCAACGCCGACAAGATGATCGCCGAGCTCGACAACCCGTACATCCTGCTGTTCGAGAAGAAGCTCTCGGGCCTGCAGGCGATGCTGCCGGTGCTCGAGGCGGTCGTGCAGTCGGGCAAGCCGCTGCTGATCGTGGCCGAGGACGTCGAGGGCGAGGCGCTGGCCACCCTGGTTGTCAACAAGCTGCGCGGCGGCCTCAAGATCGCGGCCGTCAAGGCGCCGGGCTTCGGTGACCGCCGCAAGGCGATGCTCGAGGACATGGCGATCCTGACCGGCGGTCAGCTGATCTCCGAGGACCTCGGCATCAAGCTCGAGAACGTGACGCTCGACATGCTCGGCAAGGCCAAGAAGGTCATCGTCGAGAAGGAGAACACCACGATCGTCGACGGTTCGGGCAAGAAGGCCGACATCGAGGGCCGCATCACCCAGATCAAGGCCCAGATCGAGGAGACCACCTCGGACTACGACCGTGAGAAGCTCCAGGAGCGCCTGGCGAAGCTCGCGGGCGGCGTTGCCATCATCAAGGTGGGCGGCGCGACCGAGGTCGAGGTCAAGGAGAAGAAGGACCGCGTTGACGACGCCATGCACGCCACAAAGGCGGCGGTCGAAGAGGGCATCGTCGCCGGCGGCGGCGCGGCCCTGCTCTACGCGACCCGTGCGCTCGACAAGCTGCGCTCGGCCAACGACGACCAGAAGGTCGGCATCGAGATCGTGCGCCGCGCGCTGCAGGCGCCGGTCCGCCAGATCGCCGAGAACGCCGGCTTCGACGGCGCGGTGGTCGCGGGCAAGCTGCTCGACCAGAAGGACACCGCGTTCGGCTTCGACGCCCAGAAGGGCGACTACACCGACCTGGTGAAGAGCGGCATCATCGACCCGGTCAAGGTCGTGCGCACCGCGCTGCAGGACGCCGCTTCGGTGGCCGGCCTGCTGGTGACGACCGAGGCGATGGTCGCCGAGAAGCCGGAGAAGAAGGCTCCGGCCATGCCGCCGGGCGCCGGCGACATGGGCGGCATGGACTTCTAAGTCCACGCTTCTCCAGAGAAGATCGGAAAGGCCGGGGAAGGATCCCCGGCCTTTTCTTTTGCCGCCAGTTGCGGGCCGTCAGCTCACTCCGTCGAGGGCCGCGCCGACGACGGGAAGCGCCAGGAGCAGGAAGACAAAGGTGAGCGCGGACTTCACGGGCGAACTCCCTCCCCTGCAGGGGATCGAACTGTACGTCCGCCGTGATAGAAGACCCCGTTTCAGCTGTACCGATCGCGCGGGCGAAGCAATTGAAACAGTCGCCGTGCGGTCGCCCGTGTGAGGCTCGCCGAGTAGCCCGGCGCGATCATCGACTTCCATGCGGTGCTGGGCATGAATCCCCGCGATGACGGCGCCTTGTTCGGGCGAGGTGTTGCGCGGCGCGGCGATATCGCGGAGGGGGACGCCGATATTGCGGCGGCCAAGGCGCTCAATCCGCGGGTCGCCGAAGAAATGGCGGAACTGAAGATCCGGCCGTAGAGGAGATGCGCGGTGGCCCCTATGCTGGGCCTGTTCCATGAACGCGCCGCCAGTTTCCGTGAAGGGCGTCTTGATCCACGACAGCCACGTCCTGCTGCTCCTGAACGAGCGCGGCGAGTGGGATTTGCCGGGCGGCCGGCCCGATCCCGGCGAGGATCATCGCGCGGCGCTGGTCCGCGAGGTGCGTGAGGAGGCGGGGCTCGCGGTCGAGGTCGGCGCGTTGCTCGACGAGCACCTGTTCGAGGTGCTGCCGCAGCGCTTCGTGCGCATCGTCGCCTATGGCTGCCGGCTCGTAGGCGACAGCGAGCTCGTGCTGAGCCACGAGCATCTCGAGACTCGCTGGGTCCCGCTCGCCGACGTCGGCGAGACGATCGACGGTCGCCCGCTGCCGCGGGGCTATCTGGGCGCGATACGCCAGGCGATCGACCAGCCGCGCTCGCCGAGCGAACGGGTGGTCTGAACCGTCAGGAATCGGTCGTATGCGGCAGCCGCGCCGAGCCACAGCTCGTTCCAGGCGTCGAACGCCTTCAGCGGATCGACCAGCGTTACCTCGCGCATCACGCGCCAGCCCTGCAGGCGGACCTCGCCCTCGCCGATCTCGACATCTTCGCCCTGTGCGCGCAGGACATTGCCCAGCCAGCGCGCGAAGTCGCGGGCGCTTTGGGCGTCGCCCCGCTCGACGTCCGTCGGCAGGTCCATGTCGCGCGCCGTCTCCTCATGGAATTGCAGGCCGACCAGCCGGGCGACGCGCCCGAGCTCCTGTTGCGCGCCGTCGGCGCCGAGCTGCTCCTGGAGGGTCGGCAGCATGGTGCGCAGGTATTCGACGGCGTAGGCGCGGAAGGTCTTGACGCGGCGCTCCTCGGGCCAGTGCGCGGTCTCGAGCTTGGGCTGCGCCGCCCAGTCGACTCGCGGCATCTGCTCGTCATAAGCGAAGCGCACGCGTTCCTCCTCTTTCAGAGGATGGTCGTATTCGAAATAGTAGCCTTCGAGGCCGGGCATGCCGTCGACGGTCATGCCGGTGCAGACGAAGCCCAGGTTGGGCTTGTCGAGCGACTGGCCATTGTGGCCGTGCCAGCCATGCAGCATCGCCGCCGACACGGCATGCGGCACGGCGGCGATCGCCGTGCCCTTCCAGATCCAGCGCGGCGGCGGATAGCGCACCCAGGCCTTGCGATCGCTTTCGCGCAGGTAGCCGGTCTTCACGCCGCCCAGCGCGTTGGAATGATAGTGATAGAGCGCACAGGCCGGCGCCGGCGGCTGGTCCGCCAGGCCGAGCTTCTGCAGGCCGGGCAGGAACTTCTCGAGGTGCTGGCGGCGGAAGTGGCGGAACACGTACTCGCGCGCGATATCCTCGCCGCGCCGGGTCACGAGGCCCAGCACCAGCGCGGTCATCAACGCGTTGTAGAGCGTGCCGACGGCCTTGTAGGCCGCCAGCTCAGTGCCGCTCATCAGCCCGAATGGCCATCGACGATGATGGCCTTCGACTTGCCGGCCTTCAGCCGCATCTCGAGCAACGGCTTGTAATGTTCGGAGTCGTAGAACTCCTCGGCCTTCTCGTAGCTCGGGAACTCGAGCACCACGATGCGCGAGGGTTTCCAGCCGCCTTCGAGCGTGCGGGTCTTGCCGCCGCGCACGATGAACCGGCCGCCGAATTTGGCGACCGCGCCCGGCGTGTGCTTGCGATATTCGGCCATCAGCGCCTCGTCGGTCGTCTCGACCTCGACGATCATGTAGGCGGGCATGCGTTCCTCCTCAGCTTCCCCTCATCCGACTTCCATCGGCAGGCTCGGGTCGTTCGACCATTCCTGCATCGAGTTGTCGTACACGGCGACGTTCTTGTGGCCGAGAATGGCCGTCAGCACAAACGCATCGAGCGACGCTGCGATGCCGCCGCCGCAATAGACCAGCACGCGCTTGTCCGGCGCCGCGCCGACGCGCTCGAACGCCTGGCGCAATTCGGCAATCGGCTTCAGCGTCTTGTCCGGGCCGAACAGGCTGGCCGCCGGTACGCAGGACGAGCCGGCGATGCGGCCCGGCCGTCCGTACACCACGCCGCCGGCACCCTTGTGCTGGTCGTGGCTGAGCGCATTGAGCGTCAGCGTGTCCGATTTGCCGATTGCGCCTTTGATGTCGTTCTTGTCGACGAAGATCTCGGGCCGGCCGCGCAGCGTGAGCGTGCCGGCGGGATAGATCGTGAGCTCGGTCGAGAGCGGCCGGTTCTCGGCTTTCCACTTGTCGAGGCCGCCGTCGAGGATAGCCGCGTTGTCGAAGCCGATCGCCCGCAGCATCCACCAGATGCGCGTCGCCCAGTTCGGCGTGTCGTGGCTATAGAGCACGACGAAGCTGCCGTGGCCGACGCCCTTGGCGGCGAACGCCTTGGTCAGCTCATCGAGCGGCGGCAGGGTGAAGCGGAGCTTCGAATGCGGATCGGAGAGCTCGCTGCCGAGATCGAGAAAGCCCGCGCCGGGGATATGGCCCTTGTCGTAGTTGACCCGTCCGCTCTCCGCGTCGTAGCCGCCCTCTGGTCGTGGGCGCAGGTAGGTCGTGCAGTCGAAGATCCGCAGGCCCGGCGCGCCCATGCGGCGCGCGAGTTCCTCGGTCGAGATCAGTGCCGCAGCGTGAGTCACATCGCTCTCCCTGGATTGGGGAGAGCGGAGACTATCGCGATCCTCTTCGTATTACAGCCATGCGGGCTCTCGGCGCTGGTGACAGCGCCTGCTGCCCGCCAGCACGAGCCGGCTCGCGCTAGATCGTCTTCTGCGGCAGCGGCGGAACGTTGACCGTCTGCGGCGTGGCAGGCGCCGGGGCCGGTGCGGGAGCCGCCGAAGCCGAGGTGTCGGTCTTGGCCGTGTCCGCCGCCGGCTTCTTGGCCTTCGCCTTGTGGGTGGTCCCGGCCTTCGGCGTGGCATTCTGGGCATGGACGCGCTTCAGGCAGGCCGACTTCGAGCTCGAGCTCTTCAGCGTGTTGCAGTAGGCGGCCGTATTGGTGGCCGGCTTGTGCTTGGTGGTGGTCGTGGGGGTCGGAGTCGGAGCCGAGGTCGTGGGAGCTGCGGGAGTCGCATCTTGGGCGAACACCGGAGCAGCAAGCGCGACCGCAGCGAGGGTCGCGACGGAGGCGAGCAACAGACGCATGAACTTCTCCTGGGCCGTTGGCGGAAGGGGACGGTGCGGCCTCGATTTAGGAAGAAAATATTATTGTATTGTGGGTATTTATGTCAAATTCTTAATGTCGGCGAGTAACATTCCATATGCAGGCCATCTTCAATGTCGCCCTGCCGATCTTCGGGGTCATCCTGGCCGGCCTGCTGGCCGGGCGCTGGCGCATCCTGGGCGGCGAGGCGACGGCGGCGCTGAACGCCTTCGTGAGCTATTTCGCCCTGCCGGTGCTGTTCTTCGGGACCCTGGCGCGCACGCCGGTCCAAGCCGTCCTGGATCCCCAGCTGATGCTGGGGTTCAGCATCGTCGTGCTGGCGACCTTCGCGCTCGGCATGCTGTCGACTCGTCTGGCGGTGAAGGGAGGGCTTGCGCGGATGAGCCTGCAGGGCATCGCCGCATCCTGGGGCAATGTCGGCTACATGGGCGTGCCGCTCTGCCTTGCGGCATTCGGCGAGGCCGGTCTGCCGCCGGCGATGCTGGCGGTGATCGTGACCTCGATCATCGCCATGGTGTTCGGCGTCATGCTGATCGAGCTCGAGGTCGCGGCGGGCCCGGGGTCGCCCCAAGGGCCGCTCGTCACGTTCCTGAATGCCGCCTGGAACGTGGCGCGCAATCCGCTGCCGCTGTCGATCGTCGCCGGCATCATCTGGTCGGGCCTGGCGCTGCCCCTGCCGACTCCCGTCGAGAAGTGGCTGGACCTCCTGGGCGCGGCGGCGTCGCCGTGCGCCCTGTTCGCGATCGGCCTGTTCCTGTCCGACAAGCCGATATCTGAGACCGGCCAATCGGTGCGCCACGGGCTGGCCGAGGCCGGGCTCGCGACCCTGATCAAGCTCCTGGTGCAGCCTCTGCTCGCGGCCCTCGTGCTGCCGTTGTTCATCGACCTCGGATCAGTCGCTGGACAGGCGGCGCTGGTGATGGCCGCGCTGCCCACGGCGGCGAACGCGTTCGTGCTGGCCAAGCAGTTCAACGTCCATGTCGAGCAGAACACCGCCTCGATCCTGCTCTCGACTGCCTTTTCGGTGGTCACGATTTCTGCTTTGCTGGTCTGGCTTCGCGTAGCCTGAGAGGGAGAGATACACATGCTCCAGGAGTTCAAGAAATTCGCGTTGCGCGGCAACGTCGTCGATCTCGCCATCGGCGTGATCATCGGCGCGGCCTTCGGAAAGATCGTCGACTCCCTGGTGACCGACATCATCATGCCGATCATCGGCCGCGTCTTCGGGGGCCTGGATTTCAGCAACTACTTCATCGGCCTGACCGATGCGTCGTCGCACGCGCCGACCTACGATGCGGCGAAGAAGGCGGGCGCGACGCTGGGCTACGGCCAGTTCATCACCGTCGCGCTGAACTTCATCATCATCGCCTGGGTGATGTTCATGGTGATCAAGGCGATGAACACGATGTTCAAGAAGGAAGCGGATGCCCCGCCGCCGCCCAAGCCGCCCTCGAAGGAAGAGGAGCTGCTGACGGAGATTCGCGATCTGTTGAGAGCGCGAGTGTAGCGTCGAGTCGCCGCGCCAGGGAATCGGAAACCTTCGTCAGGGGCAGGCGGCATTCGGGCGACTCTATCAGGCCCTGCCGCCACAGCGCGTGCTTGATCGGCATCGGGTTGGCCTCGGCGAACAGCAGCGGCACCACCGAGGCGAGCGGCGTCCAGGCGGCGCGGGCGCCGGCAACGTCGTTGCCGGCGAAGCGTCGGCCGACCTCGCGGAAGCGTCCGGTCATGATGTGGCTGGCGGCGAGGACGCCGCCGTCGGCGCCGTTGGCCAGCATGGTGAAGTAGAGCGCATCCTCGCCGGTCAGCACGGAGAAGCCGGCGGGCTTGCGTGCCAAGAGGTCGAGCGACTGGGCGAGGATGCCGCAACTGTCCTTGACGCCTGCGATGTTGGGCACCTCGGCGAGCTCGAGCAGCGACTCGTTCGAGAGGTTCACCGCCGTGCGGTACGGGATATTGTAGATGAAGACCTCGCGGTCGGTCTCCGACGCGATTGCCTTGAAGTGCGCGATGAGCCCGTCCTGGCTCGGCCGATTGTAGTAGGGACAGACCGAGACGATGCCGCGGAACGGCAGACGCTGGAGCCGCTTCAAAGTCTTCACGACTTTCGCCGTCGCGTTGCCGCCGACGCCGACGTAGACCGGCACGTCGCCCGCAACTGCGAGTGTGCGCTCTACCAGCGCCTCGGTCTCGGCGTCGTCGAGGGCGGGCGATTCGCCGGTCGTGCCCAGCGGGAAGAAGGCATCGACGCCGAACCCGCGATAGTGGGCGATCAGGCGTTCGTAGCTCGCGAAGTCGACTGCGCCGTCCTTGAACGGCGTGATCAGGGGAAGCCAGAGGGTGGTGCGCATGATGGCATCGTGCGCCCGCGCCAGGTATAAGAATATCGAATGTTTTGGATATGATCGTTCGGAATATCTTATGATCGATCTGCTGCGCACCTTCCTCGCCGTGGTCGAAAGCGGCGGCGTCACGCCGGCCGCCGCGGCGCTCAACATGAGCCAGGCGGCGGCCAGTCAGCAGGTGAAGCGCCTGGAGCAGCAGCTCGACTGCCGGCTGTTCGAGCGGGTCGGCCGCAGGCTGGTGCTGGCGCCTGCCGGCGAGCGGCTGCTCGCGCAGGCGCAGCGGCTGGTGACGCAGAGCGACGAGCTGCTGTCGAGCATGCGGCGGCCCGAGTTCGAGGGCGAGGTTCGGTTCGGCGTGCCCTACGACATCATCGGCAGCTTCGTGCCGCCCATCCTGCGTCGCTTCGCCAAGGCGCAGCCGCGCGTGCGGGTCAGCCTGGTGTGCGAGGACTCCAAGGTCGTTCGCCAGCAGTTGCGCTCGGGCGGCGTCGATCTCGCGCTTACGACCGAGACCGAGTGCGGTCGCCATGGCGAGACCCTGCGCACCGACCGGCTGGTGTGGGTCGGCGTGCCGGGCGGCGACGCCCATCTCAAGGACCCGCTGCCGGTGTCGCTCGGCGCGCCCACCTGCGTCTTCCGGCCGGTGGCGATCGAGGCGCTGGGCAGGGCGAGGCGCGACTGGCGGGCGGTCTGCGAGGTGAGTCGGCTGGAGCCGGTGCATGCCGCGATCGAGGCGGGACTCGCGGTTGCGCCGCTCCTGCGCTCCTCCGTGCCGGAACGTTTCGAGATCCTGGGCCGGCATGCCCGGCTGCCGGCGCTCCCGGAGTTTCGCATCAACCTCTACGTCCTGCCCGGCGCGAGCCCCGGGGCGCGCAATCTGGCCGACCATGTACGCGGATCGTTCCTCGGTTCGGCGCCTCTGAACAATTGATACGAAGCCAAACTGGCCATGTCGCGCATGAAACAATTATGGTCTTGCGCGATCCGGGAGGGCCGAATGCGGTTGGTCGGTTGGGTGTTCAAGCTTGGTGCGCTGGGAGCGATCTACTTCGGCATGACCTCCGGCATGCACATCAAGCTGCCGGACGAGATCCTGGGCTACAAGGTTCCCGCCACGGCCCAGCAGTGGGTCGATCGCAACGCGCAGATCGCCGAGTACGGCAAGAAGACCCAGGCCGGCTTCCAGACCATCGCGGACAGCCTGGGCAAGCACTAGACGAGATTCAAAGCGCCTGAGGGGGCGTCGGCGGGCCCGGTGCGGCGGTCTTCGGATCGCGCCCGGGCCCGTTCCATGTCCGGGTAACTCCGCGCGGCGGCGGCGCGTTGAGAGGGGATGGAAACCGAACTCAAGTTCGCGCTGTCGCCCGACGCGCATCGCGCGGTCGGGAAGCTCGTCGGGCATGAGGGCGATACGATCCGGCACAACGATGTCTCGACCTACTTCGACACGCCGGACCTGCGGCTGCACAAGGCGGGCTTCAGCCTGCGGGTGCGCCGGCGCTCCGACCGCAATGCCTATGTGCAGACGGTGAAGAGCGCGGGCGATTCGCAGTTCAATCGCAACGAATGGGAATGGCCGATCGAGCGCGGGTCGCCGGAACTGGACGTCCTCGACGAGGTCCCGGGCCTGCCGCCGGTTCTCGACGGCCATGGCGCGGATCTGCGCGAGATCTTCCGCACCGAGGTCGAGCGCGAGCAGCATATCCTTCATCCGATGCCGGGCGCCGCCGTCGAGCTCGCCTTCGACTACGGCGTGATCGCCGCCGGCGAGCGGCGCGAGCGGCTGAGCGAGCTCGAGCTGGAGCTCAAGGACGGAAGCGAGGAGGCGCTGCTGCGGGTCGGTCTCGATCTGGCCCGCGCGGCGCCGCTGTCGCTGCTGATGGAGAGCAAGGCCGAGCGTGGCTATCGCCTGCACGATGGCGAGGGCCCGCCGGCCCACAAGGCGGTGGATGTCTTGCTCGATGGCAGCCTGGAGATGAGCACCGCCTTCAGCCGGCTGGTCGATCTGGTCCTGGAGCATCTGCTGGTCAACCAGCCAGCCGCGCTGCGCGGCGACGAGGTCGAAGGCGTGCACCAGATGCGGGTTGCGGTGCGCCGCCTGCGGTCGCTGCTGGTCCTGTTCAAGCCGTTGCTGGAGCGGCAGGCGGCCCGGCGCTTCGAGGACGAGTTGCGGCGGCTGGGTGACGTGCTGGGCCTCGCCCGTGACTGGGATGTGTTTCTCGACGAGACCCTGCCGATGGCGTCGCGCGGCGGCCTGCCGCTCGACGCCATCGAGGCGCTGCAGGATGCCGCCAAGGAACGGCGGCACGCCGCGCACCAGGACGCCAAGAAGGCGATCGCCGAGCCGGCCTTTGCGCGCTTCGTGCTGGCGCTGCGCGCCTGGAGCCGGCCCGATGCGGGTGCGATCGAAGGCCGGCAGGCCGGTCGCCATCTTGCCAAGGTGGCGCCCGTCCTGCTCGACCGGCTGGAACGCAAGCTCGCCAAGCGGCTCGCCAAGGCCGATCCCGACGACGCCCGGAGCCTCCATGCGGTGCGCAAGAGCGCCAAGAAGCTGCGCTATGGCATCGAGTATTTCGACGGCGTCTATAACGGCGACGCGCGGAAGTATCTCAAGAGTTGCAACCGCCTGCAGAAGCGGTTGGGCGGGCTCAACGATCTCGAGACGGCAACGGCGCGAGTCGGCGAGCTGGCCGACGGGCGGATCGACCTCGCGCCGGCCCTCGGCCTGCTGTCGCGCTGGACGGCCGGCAAGCGCAAGCGGGTGCTGAAGAAAGCTCTCAAGTCGCAGGACGCCTTCGAGGGAACTGCGGTCTTCTGGCGCTGACTGTTGCGCCTCGGCCACACCCTCTGTGGCGAAGTAGGGACAAGGCCAGGGCGACGTAACGTCTCCCGATTCGCCGCGTTGTGTTGGTGGCGCCGTTGAGCGTGACGGATGGCGCCGGCCGGCGGCCCAGCGCGTCACGCTTGGTTTCCTCCTCCCCGCATTGCCGCCGCCGGCCGAGTGTTCTGAGTAGCGTTTTCGAGTAGCCCGAATTGCCGTTGCCTTTTCCGCAACCTGCAAGGCAACGGTCCGGCGGCCGGCGCATCTCCCCCTGCGCCGTGCCGCCGGTCCTTTTTCCATACGGCCTCAGCGCGGCGGCAGCAGCTTCTTCGCCTGCATCTCCGCGATCGCCTTGGCGAACATCGCCTCGGTGTCCATCACCTCCGTGAAGCCCGCCTGCATCAGCTTGATCGTCGAGACCAGCGCCGCCGGGCCGGGCTGGGCGCGGCCATAGCCCATCGTGTAGTCGGCATATTCGAAGGAAAGGCCGACGAACTCCTTCAGCGTCCCCGACACCAGCCCATGCTTGCGGCGGATCTCCAGCCACTCCGCCTCGCGCGGCCTGATCTCCCTGTCGAGCGAAAGCGGCACGTGCGCGCCGGCGGCGAAGCCCAGCGCATCGGCGATTGCCGGCCACACGTTCGGCCAGACGAAGACATCGCCGTTGGTGACGTTGAAGATCTCGTTGGCCGCCTTCGGCGATTCGCCCGCCCAGGCGATGGCGCGCGCGAGCAGATCTGTGTCGACCGCCTGCGCCACACGGCCGACGCCGCCGGGATAATCGAGCGCGGTCTTGCCGGCGCGCCGCATCATCGCCGCGTAGACGCCGAGCGCCGGGATCACGTTCATCGCGCTGCCGACGGAGTCGCCCACGATCAGCACGGGGCGCAGGATCGACCAATGCCAGGCCTTACCCTGCTGGCGCTCGCGGATGAAGCGCTCCTGGTTCCAGTAGAAGTTCGGTTGCTCGTGCATCTCCGAGCGGTTCTCGCGCGCCGGCACCGCGAGCGGCCGTACATGCACGCCATAGGCCTTGGTGCCCTGCAGCAGCGCCACGTGCGCGAGGTTCGGCGCGGTGCGTTCCAGCGGCTCGAACAGGTTCTTGAGCATCGCTTCGTTCAGCCGGATCTGCTCATCCTCGCGCCAGCCGGCCACAAGACCCGGCCGCTCGTACAGCGCGGCGTACACGAGGTGCGTGACTCCGGCGAGCTGCGGCGCCAGCGCGGCGCATGCAGCGGGGTTGGCCAGGTCGAGGGGGAACCAGCGCGCGCCGTACAGTTGGTCAGGCTGTCGTCGCGACAGGGCAATCACGGTGCAGTCTGGTTGGGCTGCGAAGTGCTTGAGGCAGGCATAGCCCACCAGGCCGGTCGCACCGGCGATCAGGACCATCTTTGTCATTTTCGTCCGCAGGTTTTTGCGGCAAGAGGATACGGGGGTGTTACCGATGCGTCTGTCGATTTTTGTCGCGGTCCTGCTGCTCAGGACAGTGCCCGCAGTCGCCGGTCCGCTCGAGGACGGGCTCGCGGCCTATAAGGCGCGCGAGTTCGACAAGGCGGTGCAGCTCCTGAAGCCCCTGGCCGATGAGGGCAACGCCGACGCGCAGCAGAAGATCGGCCGGCTGTACGAGCGCGGCAAAGGCGTGCCGAAGGACTTCACCCAAGCCGAGTCCTGGTATCGTAAGGCGGCCGAGCAGGGCGATGCGGCGGCGCAGGCGCGTCTCGGATTCATGTACCGCATCGGCGAGGGCGTGACGCGCGATCCGAAGCAAGCCGCGAAGTGGTACGCGTTGGGCGCGGCCAAGGGCAATCCGCTGGCCCAGGTGGGCCTGGGCTTCATGTCGATGGAGGGCATCGGCACGCCGGCCGATTTCGGCGCGGCGGTCGGCTGGTTCGACAAGGCGGCCAACCAGGGCGATGCCTCGGCCATGCTGGCGCTGGCGGCGCTGTACGAACGCGGCAAGGGCGTGGCCAAGAGCGACGTGCAGGCGCTCAAGTGGACCATCCTCGCCACCTATGACGACGGAGAGTATGAGCAGGAGCTGTTCGACCGCGCCAAGCGGCTGCGCAACGAGATGTCCGACCGCATGCCGCCCGGGGAGGTCGGCGAGGCCGAGCGCGCCGCCCGTTCCTGGCTGGCGAACCGGCTCAAGAAGTAACGCCTCATTGGACCGCGCCACTCAGTGACGCTCAAGCTCATGAGCGCAACTGAAGTTGCGCGGTCCGATGAACCTTACTCTACCTTCGCACCCGACGCCTTGATCACGGGCGCGAGCTTCTTCTCGTCGGCAATGCGGTAGGCGCCGGTGTCCTGCGGGCTCATCCAGAACGCCGTCGCGCCCTGCTGCTCGAACGCCGCCTTCACGCGCGGGCTGTCGAGCGCCTTCTTGGCGAGCGCGTTGCATTTCTCGACCATCGCCGGCGGCAGGCCGGCCGGACCGCAGATGCCGCCCCACGAGGTGATCTCGAAGCCGGGCAGGGTCTCGCCCATGGTCGGGATGTCGGGCACCGCCGGATGGCGCTCCTTCGACGTCACGGCGACGCCGCGGACCTTGCCGCCGCGCATCAGGTTGAGCGGGCCCGGAATGTTGTCCCACATCATGTCGACCTGGTTCGCGAGCAGGTCCTGGTAGGCCGGCGCGCTGCCCTTGTAGGGCACGTGCAGCAGGTTCACGCCCGCCATCGCCTTGAACATCTCGCCGGTGATGTGCGGCGTGGTGCCGGCGCCGGACGAGGCGAAGGAGAGCTTGCCGGGCTGCGCCTTGGCCGCCGCGACCAGGTCGGCCACCGTCTTGATCGGCAGGTCGAGCCGCACCATCAGCATGTTGCACACCGACCACAGCATGGCGATCGGCGTGAAGTCCTTCTCCACGTCGAATGATAGTCGCGCATAGAGTGTCGGCGCGATCGACTGCGAGGCGATGGTGTAGAGACCAATCGTGTAGCCGTCGGGTGCCGACTTGGCGATCGCGTCGGTGCCGATATTGCCGCCGGAGCCAGCCTTGTTGTCGACGATGAACTGCTGGCCGGTCATCTCGGCGAGCTCGTTGCAGACGATGCGGGAGAGCGTGTCGGTCGGCCCGCCCGGCGGAAAGACGTTGATGTAGCGCACCGGCCTGTTGGGCCAGTCGTCGGCCGCGCGCGCGACGCCTGACGCAACGAACGGAGCCGCCGCCAGCGCCAGCGCGCGACGGCGGGACAACGGAACGCGTACTTTCGACATTCAGATCTACCTCCCAGAGTGCTTTTTCATTACCCGTGCACTCTAGGAGGCCGTTTCCATCCGTTCAATGCACCAGCGTCGTCATCTTGGCGTCGATCTGCTGCAGGGCCTCGTCGGTGATCTTCTGGACGTGGCCCTCCATGGCAGCGAAAGGCACCTTGTACTCGGCCTCGCCGCTCAGCTTCGAGACCGGGTTCATGCCGGCGTCGAAGAAATAGAAGTCGATATGCATGCGGTTGGTGCGGTCGCCGTACGGTTCCATCCACTTCATCTTCAAGTCGACCAGGATCACGCCCCTCATGCCGCGCTGCACGGCCTCGCGGAAATCATGTACGCGCTCGATGTTGGGATAGTGGCGGCGCAGCACGGCAAGCATCTGGGCGCTGAAGTAGGTCGGATCGACGTCGGCCAGCACTACCGTGTTGGTGAGCGCGGTCGGGATGCGCTTGCTCCAGTATTCGCCCGCGTCCTTGATGCCGCCGATGTAGTTCTCGACGTTGTCGCTGGTGATGAAGGCGACCGGCTGGCCCATCGTCACCGGCGCGTCGACCGGCACGCCGGCCGAGTTCATGTTGAGCAGACCCTGAAAGGCGTCGACGGGCTTGGGCGGCGGCGGCCCGGCGCAGCCGGCGGCAAGCAGCATCAACGCGGTCGTCGCCATCATCTTCGAAATCATTCTTGCTCCCCCTGTACAGCGATTTGCTTCTGGTTACTTGGTTCCCGTGATGTCGCTCGGACTGTTGCGTGGCGTGCGATACGTCGGCGCGCCCTGTCCATAGGTATGCTGGACCGGCCGGTTGCCGATGCTGTTCATGTTGCTCCCGCCGCCTTGCGGCATGGTCGCCGCCATGCCATTCGCAACGGTCGCCCCGAGTTGCAGGCCGATGCTGACTGCGTTCATGAACAGCGCCGCCTGAGCTTCCGGGGAGACGCCCGCCCGCAGCTGCTGGACGCGCCGCTGGCATTCGGCCGGTGAGGCATCGCAACCGCCCACCACCTGGTCCGAGAGCGGGGTGGCGCCGCGCGCGATGAAACGCGGATCGTCCGCCGGTGCGGCCTGGGGCTTCGGCATCGGCCGATCGACCTTGGCGAGCACGCCACAGCCGCCCGCACTTTTCAGCGCGTTATAGCCTGCGAGCGCGCGCGGCCCGTCATTGGCCTGCGCCGCCGCGACATAGCTCGAGACGAGCTGCTGGCACTGCGGCGACATCTGCGGCGGCGCTGGCGGCGCTTGCGATCCGCCCGTCACCGGCTTGGGCGCGACCGGCTTCGGCGCCGGGGGCGGTGGCTTGGGCAACGACGCCTTCGCGATCTGCGGCCGGAGGTTCACGTTCATGCGGCACATGCCGGCAAAACGGCTGTAGAGCATGTAGCAATCCCCGAATGCGCCGGCTTGGCCGCTCGTGTTCGTGTTGCCTTGCTGCACGCACGGCTGCTGGGCGTTCCCGGTCGGGACGCAAGAGACCATGTCGTCCTGGCGTTGCTTGCAGATCTGCGCGTTGTTCTCCATCTGCGCGCAGAAGGCCTGATCGAAGCCGCCTTTCGGCGCGGCACCCGGCGGCGCGAAGCCCTTGTTCAGGAGCGGTCCCAGCGCGCTCAGGAAGGCGGTCGGGTCGACGCCGGCCTCCTTGCCCTCGGCGTGGCCGAGCGCAGCCAGGAGGTCATCCGGGCAAGTCTTGATGACATTGAATGGGCGCCCTCCGTCGGCCGCTTGGGCCAGCGCCTGGGCGCACGCGTTGGGGACGTCGTAGGCCTTCCCGCCGATGGTAAGCCTGGCATCAGGCAGCGGATCGCCGCCGGTCGCGGCTGCCGTATCCGACGGATCGCCGTAGCCGCCCGCCACTGCGCAGGCACTCGAGAGATCCGACGGCGGCGACTTGCAGTTGCCGACGGCGCCCGCCGCCAGGGCGCACATGCCGGGATTGGCCGCGCCGGCGCATTGCCGGCCGATGTCCTGCGTGGCCGCGTAGGCAGCATTGGCCGGCCGGCCGCCGGCATCGACCGGCCCGAGCCGACGGCCGTCGCTGGTGTACCAGTACTCGGTGCGCTGCGCGGCGCCGGCGCCACAGAGCTTGTTGTAGAGGCTGGCGAGCTGAACGCGCATGCCCAGATAGCCGGGCAGGGCATTGGACTGTGCATCCATTGCCGCGATGTCGTTGCGCAAGTCGGCGCAGTTGCCGGCCGAAGGCGATGAAGGAGCGGTCGTGGCTGTGGTCGGACCGCTCCCTGTGGCGGTGCTCACGGAAGGCGGGTTGACCGTCGGCGCATGGGTCGATGGCTGCGCGATGTTGGTAGTGGGCGTTGCCGGTAGCCTCGCGGAGGGGCCATTGGTTCCAGGCACCGGGCCGGTGGCCGACGGGGCGCTGCCGGCGGATGCCCTGTCATCTCCTGCATCGATCGCGTCGAGCTTCTTCGCGAGATCGTCGAGCGTGTTGATGGCGAGGCGGTCGTAGCACTGCCGGTACTTTTCGGCCTCCGCGACATACTGCTGGATCAGCGGGTTCGAGAACGCGCGCTGCCGCGCACGTGCCGCAGCCTGCGTCATCCTCTGGTAGGCGCTGCCGACGTCATGCATCTGGCCGGCCAGATCCTTCATGTCGAGGTCGCGCCCGACATCGGCGCCGAGCTGGCGGCAGGAGCAGCTGTTGCTGATCGCCTCGATCCGGAGCGCCAGGCAGTTCGCCGCCTCTTCCTTGGCCGCCTGCCGCTCGCTGGCCGGACCGCGCGCCGCGAAGGTGAGGCCGAGCTGCAGGGCTTGGCGGGTGCACTGGCCGAGCTCCTGGATCGGACCGTTCTCGTAAGGGCCGGACCGCAGCTCCGCCTGCTGCTTTCGCAGCTCGGCGATTTCACTGGAGACCTGCTCGGGGCAGGTCTCGGCGTGGAGCTTCACTTGTGCTGAAATCCCGATCAACGCCAGTCCGAACGCGAGCGTTCGCCACATGACGCAGTCCCCCTTATGCTTGCCCCGCTCTGCGCAGCGAGCTTCCCATCGAGGCTTTGTCGGAGTCAACGCGGGCACTAAGCTCGTTGGTAACAGGAGGAAGCGGCATGGAATTCGGCATGTTCCACGAGTTTCAGCGTTTGCCCGGCGCGACCGACGCGAGTGCGTTCGCCGACTCCTTTGCCCAGGTGGACGAGGCGGAGCGACTCGGACTCGACGCGATGTGGCTCGCCGAGCTG
Organism: Reyranella sp.; assembly: GCA_035293665.1. Taxonomy (GTDB): domain Bacteria; phylum Pseudomonadota; class Alphaproteobacteria; order Reyranellales; family Reyranellaceae; genus Reyranella. The sequence goes on from DATGMK010000015.1 coordinate 115,320, forward strand.
CACTTCAATCCGGAGCGCTCGGTGCTCGGCGCGCCACTGATCCTGGCTGCTGCGATCGCCGCGCGGACGAAGAACATGAAGATCGGCACGGCGGTGACGGTGTTGCCGCTCTGCCATCCGCTGCGCTTGGCCGAGGAGATCGCCACCATCGATCATCTCGCCAACGGTCGGCTGATCTTCGGCGCCGGCCGCTCGGGCTTCGCCCACACCTACAAGACCTACGGCGTCGACTATGGCGAGAGTCGCGAGCGCTTCGCCGAGACGCTGGCGATCGTCAAACGCGCCTTCACCGAGGAGCGCTTCAGCCACAAGGGCAAGTACTTCGCCTACGACAACGTTCGCCTCTCGCCGCGCCCCGTCCAGCGGCCGTGGCCCGAGATCCGCGTCGCCGCCGCCAGCCCCGACACCTACGAGGAGATGGGCACGATGGGGCACGCGATCTTCGTCGCCGCGCGCACCGGCAACCTCTCCGAGCTCGGCCCGCTGGTGAAGACCTACCAGGCGGCGTGGAAGGCCGCAGGCCACCCCGGGAAGGGCGGCGTCTTCCTGCGCGTGCCGGTCTATGTCGCCGAGACCGAGGAGGCCGCCCGCGAGGAGCCGCGCGAGAGCATCCTCCATCTCCTGCGCACCATCGGCAGCCGGCTCGCCGAATCGGCCAAGCTCGAGAGCGCTCGCGCGATCGAGAAGCGCGGCGAGCGCGGCGCCAAGATGGTGTCGATCGAATACGACGAGGTGTTGCGCGAACGCATGATCGTCGGCACGCCGCCGCAGGTGATCGATCGCCTCAAGCAGGTCCAGGAGGAGCTGGGGCTGGACGGCATCCTGGCCGAGCTCAACCCGGGTAGCCTGATCCCGCACCCGCAGGTGATGACGGCGCTCCGTCTGCTGTGCGAGCAGGTGATTCCCGCCTTCAAGTAGGAGGAACGGGGGCACGGGGCGCTCGTTACCTACCGGTACCGTCCACCGAAGGAGCCCCCAATGTACAAGATTCTCTTCGTGATCGGCCTGGCTGCCGGCCTCTCGGCCTGCGGCAATCAGGGTTACGGCCCGACCGATTCCTGGAGCGCGCGCTACGGCAGCAACGCCACGGCCTCGACCGCAGCCTCGAACAACGGCTCGTCGTCGACCAGCGTCGAGGCGCAGCGGCAGAAGATCTACAACAAGTACGAATAGCCGCTACTGATCGCGCGCGTAGTTCACCGGCACGACAAAGGTCTGCGGGCCGCCGCCGGCGAGCGCGGGCGGCAGCGGCGGGAAGGGCGACGCCTGGCGGATGGTGTTGACGACCGCCGTGTCGAGCGTCGATGAGCCGCTCGACTTCAGCAGCGCTACGTCGAGCACGCCGCCGTCGCGTGACAGCGTGAGCCGCGTGACGACGAGCCCCTGCGGGGCCGCATCCTGCTGCCGCGAATAGAAGCGATAGCGCGAGATCCTCTGCACGATCTGCCGGAAGTAGTCGGCCTCGGCCTGGCGCTGCGCATAGCCTTGGCCGGGTGAGAGCGACGCAGGATGGGTGGCTGCCCCGGGCGGCGCCTCGCGCTTGGCCTCGCGCGGCGCGCGCGTGACCGGCGGCGGCTGCGGCTTGGGCGGTACCGTGACGGGCGGTTGCGGCTCGAGCGGGTGCACCGGCGGCGCAGGCGACGGCGGCGTGACCGGCGGCGCGGGCTTGGCTTCGGCGAACTCGCGGCCGTCGATCGCGGGCGGTGCGTCGACCGGCGCCAGCGCCTCCTCGAGCGTTGGCTCTTCGGTTGGCGCGGGCTGCATCACCGCGGGCTGCGGCGGCAGGAAATCCTGCGCGGTCGGCGGATCGATCGATGTCGGGTCGGGCAGCAGCAGGGCGAAGGTCGGCTTCGGGGCCGGCGTGCCGTGCGGTGCCGAATCGAACTCGAACGTGACGTCGATGCCGGTGTCGTTGGTGTCCGCGGCCGGCATCGGCAATCTGATGAACGGCAGGATCACCGCCGCATGAAGGGCGACCGAGAGGACCGCGGCGGTGCACGTCACCCGGCTCACCCGCTCACCGGAATCGCCGGCGAGGAAATCGGCCCAGGTCAGCATTGCATCACCGCGGACGCGTCGTCACTGGCAGACGTCGAGCGGCAGCCCATGCGACGATGCGGCCGTCAGGCAATCGGCGGCGCTGTCGAACTGCTTCGGATTGAAATAGACGCCCTGCAGCGAATAGGACGAGAGCGCCTGGGTCCGTGCCCCGGCGGACGCGCCCGCTACCGCGGGACCGGCCGGGCCCGCCACCACGGCCTGTAGCGTCCCCGTCGGGCTACGCACCGGGGCGTTGCCGTGCAGCGCCTGGTAGCGGGCGAAGGTTTCGGGCGGCAGACGCAGAACCGAGACGCTGCCGCCATCGCCGACCGTGCTTGGCCCGGTTGCGGCCGTACCGGTTGCCGACGCCGAGGCCGACGCGCTGCCGGAAGCCGAAGCTGCTGCGCCAGGAGCGCCGGTGCTCGTGCCGGCTCCGGGTCCTGTTCCTGTGCTCGCGCCGCCGGCACTTGCGCCCGCGCCAGGACCCGTACCGCTCGACGCAGCGCTGCCCCCGGTCGATCCGGAGGAGCCGCTTGCGGACGATCCGGACGAGCCGCTTGCAGCAGAGCCCGACGAGCCGCTTGCGGCCGATCCCGACGAGCCGCCCGCAGCGCCCGATGATCCGCTCGCTGCCCCGGACGAGCCGCTGGAAGAGCCTGAAGCGCTGCCGCTGCTGGCGCCACTGCTTGCGCCTCCGCTGCTTGCGGCTCCGCTGCTGGCGCCACTGCCGGCGCCTGCGCCCGCGCCACTACCTGCTCCGGCGCCGCCGCTTCCGGCACCCGCGCCGCCCGCACCGCCGCCACCGGCCCCAGCGCCTCCCGCGCCGGCGCCACCGGCCCCAGCGCCTCCCGAGCCGCCAGCACCGGCACCGCCGGCGCCCGCACCGCCGGAGCCGCCGCCGGCACCACCGGAGCCGCCACCGGCCCCGCCAGCACCACCGCCCGCGCCGCCACCGGCACCACCACCGCCGGAACCGCCGCCACCGGCACCGCCGCCGCCGGCACCACCGCCACCGGCACCGCCGCCGCCAGCACCACCACCGCCCGCACCGCCGCCACCACCGCCTGCGGCCTGGCATTGGCCGTTGTCCGAAATCGAGAAGGCGTGCGATTTGCCTCCGGCGCTCGTCGATCGCCAGTCCGCTCGGGCAGCGGCGCCCGTGCAGATCAATCCGACGGCTCCGATTGCAAGCAGTGCCGTACCCCGACGCGACGCCATGACAGTCCTCCGCTACTGGAGCAAAGAAACGGAATCGTGACCGATTGCGTCGCACTCGGTGAGCGATCAATCGGTGATTTCTCCGTGAGCGTCTTGGGGCGATGGCTCGCCTTCAAAAGCCCGTCGTCACTGAAACGATCAGCCTTGCCGCGCTGCGAAGCCCAAGTGGTGCACAATCGGACGATGGAAGGCGAAGAGGCGGCGGCCGGTGAACGAAATCCTGCATCACCAGGTCTGTCCGCCCCGCAACGGATCCCGTACCGAGGCGTTGACCCCGAAAGCGAGGGTGTTTGCCATGTCGCTACAGGGATCGTTTTTGAGTGCGGCTGTCGCAGTGGCGGGACTGGCGATGATTGCGTGGCCGGCGCGGGCTGCGCCGGCCGAAAAATGCCTCGATGCGGTCAGCGCCTTGGCCGCACAGCACGGCACGCCCAGCAAGCCGCCGACCGCTTCGCCCGACAGGAAGTCGGATGTCACGACGCAGGACCTCGCCCAGTCCGGCGGCGTGATCAAGCCGCCGCCGGTCGAGGACAAGTCCGTCATCACCCCCGCACCCAACCAGCATGACGCGATGCCGACGGTTCCCAACGTCGCGCCCAAGACGCCGCAGGAAACGCCGGCTGCCGAGCGCACCCAATTGCAGGCGGCGCTTACCGCGGCGCGCTCACTCGGCGAGCAGGGTAACGAGAAGGGCTGTCAGGAAGCGCTGGCGCGCGCCCGCACTCTCGCCGAGCGGTCTGAGACCAAATAGGGGTGTGCCGGAAATTCCGAGGCGGAGGCCGACGACATGCTGAAGTGGGCGCTGATCTTTTTCCTCATCTCCATCGTCGCCGGCATCTTCGGCTTCACCGGCATCTCGGCCGGCGCCGCGACGATCGCGAGGATCCTGTTCTTCATCGCGATCGTCATCTTCATCATCTTCCTGGTGCTGGCGATCACCGCAGGGAACCTGGTGCTTTGACCTTCACGCCTCGGAGGACATGAAGGCGCGGACCTGCTCGAGCGCAGCGGCCAATCCTGTTCGCTCGACCGATACCCCCGCCGGAAACGCGCTCAGCAATCGCGAGGGCAGGCGCGAATCGAGCATCACGAACACGCCTCTGTCGTCGGCGCGCCGGATCAGCCTGCCGTAGGCCTGCTTGAGCCGCAGGCGCGCCAGCATATCGTCGTAGGCGTTGTTGCCCGCACCCGCGGCCTTCCACGCTGCCTTGCGGGCCCGGTGGAGGATGTCGGGGCGGGGCCACGGCACGCGATCGAACACGATCAGTCTCAACGAGCGGCCCGGCACGTCGACGCCGTCGCGCACCGCGTCGGTGCCGAGCAGGCAGGAATGCTCCTCGGCGCGGAAGATGTCGACCAGGGTCGCCGCGTCCATGCCCCCGACATGCTGGGCGTAGAGCGGCAGGCCCGCTTCTTCCAGCGCGGGCGCGATGCGCTGGTGCACCGCGCGCAGCCGGCCGATTGCGGTGAACAGGCCTAATGCGCCGCCGCCGCTTGCTATGAACAGTTCGCGGTAGGCCGCGGCAACCTGGTCGGTGTCGTCGCGCGGCACGTCCTTCACGATCAGCACGCGCGTGGCGTTGGCGTAGTCGAACGGCGAGGCCATCGCGGCGCGCATCGCCGGGGCGAGGAGGTGGCGGGTGCCGGTACGGGCTTCGGCGGCGAACCAGCTGGCGGGGACCTCATCGGACCGCGCCACTGCCGTGGCGCTCACGTCATGGGGCGCCACAGGAATGGCGCGGTCCGATGCGGACGGCTCCGGATCGTCGTTGGCCGCGTTGGGGACTCCCAATGAGTCGCGGAGGGTCGCCGAGGTGATCACCACGCCGTGCGCCGGCTTGATCACGCTGTTCACGAACGGCTCGGTCGGGTCGAGGTAGTGGCGGAACATGCCGACATCGTGCTCGCGGTTCTGGCTGCGCTCGATCGCGAACCAGTCGACGAAGGCTGGATCGGCGTCGTTGTGCAGGCCGCGCAACATCGACCGCCACGCTTCGAGCGTGAGCTCGCAGCGGTTGGTGAGCGAGCGCATCACGCCCTCGATGCGGCCGCGCTGCCCGCTATCGAGCTTGTCCGAATCCGCTTCGAGCTTGGCCTTGAGCGCCACCTTCAGCCGGCGCACCGGCGCCACCATCTGCTCGAACAGCCGGGCGAGCTGGTCGGCTGCCTCGATCAGGCCCGGGTTCAGCGGACGGATGTCGCATTCCAGTCCGAAGCCCTGGTCCTCGCCGGCGGCGCGGGCCCGAACCTGCACACGCACCAGCGCCAGGAACTCCTCGGCCGGGCCCATCACCGTGCCGTCGGCCAGCCGCGTCTGCCAGTTGGGCGAGGGGAGGCGCCGGCTGAGATCCAGCAATCGGCGCATTGCCTTGTGCGCCTCCTCGTCCTCGCCCAGCAGGTCGGCAACGCGCCGCTCGAGCCCGCGCGCGCGGCTGCCGCGCCGTCCTTCGGCGCCCAGGATCCAGCGCCGCAGGTCCGAGCATTCGACGCCGCCGAGATGCGCGCCGAACGCGCCGTCGGCCGCATCAAACAGGTGATGGCCCTCGTCGAACACGTAGCGCGTGGGGCGCGTCGCGTCATCGAGCCCGCCCATCGCTGCCTGCACCATCACCAGCGCGTGGTTGGCGATCACGATGTCGGCGGTGCGGGCCCGTCTGATGGTGCGCTCGACGAAGCACTTCCGGTAGTGCTCGCAGGCCGAATAAATGCATTCGCCGCGCCTGTCGGCCAAGCGACCGATGCGGCCGCGTCCCAGCAGGTCGAGCAGCCACGCCGGCAGGTCGCCGCCGATCATGTCGCCGTCGCGGCTTGCAAGGGCCCAGCGCGCGAGCAGGCCGAGACCGACGGCGTTCTCGGGCACGAGGCCGGTGCGCATCACCGCCTCCTGAAAGTTCAGCAGGCAGAGATAGTTCTCGCGGCCCTTGCGGATCACCACGCGGCGGCGCTTCTCGGCGCTGTCGCGGTGCAGCCGGTCCAATTCGGTGTCGATCTGGCGCTGCAGGTTTCGGGTGTAGGTCGCGATCCACACCGGCGCGCCGTTCTTCTCGGCCCATAGGCTGGCGGGGGCGACGTAGCCCAGCGTCTTGCCGACGCCGGTGCCGGCCTCGACCAGTACAACCTTGGGCTTGTCCTCTTCCTGGCGCGGCGCGAACGCTTCCGAGGCGGCGGAGGCGTAGTCGCTTTGCGTCGGCCGCACCTCGGGCAGGTTCGGACCTGAGGAGACCATTTGGGCAAGCCGCAGCCGCGCCTCGCGCGGCTCGATCGGCGCCGAGCCCGGCGGCGTCGCCGGCGGCGGCTCCTCCCACACCGGCAGGCTCTTCCAGACGTCGAGGCCGGCGCCGGGTCTTGGTTTCTTGCCGACCTGATCGAGGCCGAGGGCCTTCAGGACCTCGCCGCTCCACGACCAGTTGCCGCGTGCCATGGCGAGTGCGGTGTCGCGCATCTCGGGCGAGGCGAGCGCCGCCATGTCCTCGAGCTCGCCGATCAGGGCCCGCGCGATCTTCGGCAGCGCCGCGAGCTCGTCGGACGGATCGACGTCCATCGCCTCGGCGAGGCCGCGTGGTGTCGGCAGGCAGAAGCTTGCGGGCCGCACGAAGGCGTAGAGTTCGAGCAGGTCGCGTGCGGGCAAATCGTCAAGCCCCAGCCGCGCCGCTGTCGCCGGCGCGTGCACCACCAGCGGCCTGCCGGCAGCGGCGCGCCGTGAGACATCGGCGCCGGCGAGGCGCTCGATCTCACCGTCTTCGGAGAGCCACAACGCGCCTCGCGCCGTCGCGAGGAGGGAGGACCACATCGACGCCTCGATAGCATACAATCAGGTGGCAATGACGCTGTCTCATCTGCTGGGAACGCGGCACTCCAGAGCCGCTCATGATCATGATGCGTCTCCCGAGAGGCGCGCTCCCGGCAGGATGACAAGGCGCACCGTCGTGGCCGCCGCCCTTGCCGCGCCCTTCGTGCATCCCGCACGCGCGGCGGACACCGATGTCGCGGTGGTCGGCGCCGGGGTGGCCGGATTTACCGCGGCCCACACCGTAATCGGCGCGCGCAAGAGCGTCGTGGTGCTGGAGGCCCGCGAGCGCACCGGCGGGCGGGTGTTCACCGACGAGAGCCTCGGGCTGCCGTTCGACGAGGGCGCGCCGACCCGGTCGGAACCGACCGCCATGTCGCTGATGATCGGCGACCACGAGCTCAGCCACGAGGACTACCAGCGCTTCGCCAAGACCTCCGACGAGATCGCGCGCGTGATCGAGGCGCTGCACAAGGAGACGCGGAGCTTCGATCCGCGTCTGGTGGTCCATCCGAAGGATCCGCTGGAGCGGCTGGCGTTCGAGGTGCAACTGCGGCGCACGCCGTTCCCGCCCTTCACCAGGCTGCCGGTGGCCGAAGGCCGAATCCCGGCACGCGTCAACGCCCGCGTGATCCGCATCGATTCGACCGGGCCGATGGTGCGGCTGGTGACCTTGCGCGGCGAGGTGCAGGCAAAGGCGGTGATCGTCACCGTGCCGACCGGCGTGCTGGCTGCGGCCGGGCTCGCCTTCGCGCCGCCGCTGCGCAGCGAGCGGCAGACGGCGATCGCCTCCCTGCCGATGGCGCAGGCCGACAAGGTCTGCGTGACCTTCTCGCGCCGGGTGATCGACGCGCCCGACGAGACGCGCGTGATCGCCTTGACCCGGCAGCAGACCGTGACCGAGGTGCTGCTGCGGCCGGGCGGGCGGGAGGCCGCCATCCTCACCTATCGCGGGGAAGAGGCGCGCCAGCTCGAAGCCAACGGCGCATCCGCCGCGACGGCGGGTGCGATCTCGGCCCTGGCCGATCTGTTCGGCAAGGAGGTGCGTTCGGGCTTCCTGCGCGCGGCCTCGACCCGCTGGGGACTCGACCCGTATGCGCGCGGCGCGTGGGCCGACGGTCCCATGGAGGCGCGGCGGGTGCTCGCCTCGCCGCACTACGATCGGGTGTTTTTCGCCGGCGAGGCGACCGATGGCGCAGGCGGCGTCGCGGGCGCCAGCGCCTCCGGCCAGCGCGCCGCGAGGGAGGCCCTGGCGGCGCTCAAGGGGTAGATTTTACCCGGGTAAAATAGCCCCGTGCAGTGATACAGAAGTGGAGGCGAATCGGCCGAAATGCACGCCGGCCGACATTTTATGCGTCCCACGGTACTGGGAACGTGGGACCGTGGAATGGCAGGCCCGAGAAGGTCAGCGGTTCTGGCGGACCGTGAGCAGGCCCGCGATGGCCAGTGCGGCCGCGGCAGCCGCGGAAGGGACGGCGAGGCTACCGGTGCGATCGTAGAGATGGCCGGCGAAAACAGGACCCAGAATCTGGCCGGCGCTGAACACCGCGGTCACCAGCGCGATGCGGCTGCGCGGATCGCCACCGCCCTCGCGGGCGGCGATCAAGCCGAGCGCGGTCAGGCCCATGAAGGTGCCGCCGACGAACACCGAGGCTGCGATCACGGTCGACTCGGTGACCCACAGCGCCGAGACAGCGACGCCCGCGGCCTCCACGAAAGCGGCCACCGCAAAGGTGCGGCGGATGCCCCAGCGCGCGCCGAGTCCGGTCCACAGCGCGACCGACGGGGCGGCGGCGAGCCCGAACATCACCCAGATGTACGGCTCGAGGCTGGCGATCGACGGCGTGCCGCGCACCATGTCCACGATGAAGGTTGCGGTGATGACATAGCCGAAGCCGAACAGCCCGTAGGCGATGGCGAGCGGCGCGAAACCCGGCGGCAGCGGCACCCGCTTGCTGCCGGCCGCGAGATGCGAACCGGGATGATCCGGCGGCACCAGCACGATCACTGCGATGCCGGCGGCCAAGGCCAGCGCGCCGCTTGCGAGCCACATCGTGCGCCAGTCGTGCAGCAGGGCGACGATCGCCGCGGATACCGCAATGCCCGTGCCGACGCCGGCGAAGTGGACTGCGCTCAGCCGGCCATGCCCCGTCGCGGCCAGCCGGTCGAGCACCAGCGCCGAGGCGAAGATCAGGCCGAGCGCGCTGACCAGACCGGCGGCGAAGCGCAGCACGGAGAGCGCCGGCATCGAGCTGACCAGGCCCATCGCCGCGAGGGCGGCGGCGTTCACCAGCAGCGCGCCGATCAGCCAGGTGCGGCGCGAGCCGGGCAGCCGCACCGCCGCCAGCAGGGCGCCGGCGAAGTAGCCCATGAAGTTCGCGGCGGCGATGATGCCCGCCTCGCTCTTGGTGAGGCCCAGCGCTTCGACCATCGGGGGCAGAATGGGGGTGTACACGAAGCGGCCGACGCCGATGACGGCGGCCATGGCCAGCAGGCCGCCGGTGGCGAGGGAGAGGGGACTTTTGTTCATGGTTGCCGCGCAGTTTGCTCGGGTGGCAATGGGCCGGCAAATGACTTAGTTTCCGGCCGTTCATGACCCAGATTGATCGTTCTTTGGCGGAGCAGGCGCGCGCGTGGCCCTTCGAGGAGGCGCGCAAGCTCGTGGCGCGCGTCGGCGGCAAAGCGCCGGCGAAGGGCTACGTGCTGCTCGAGACCGGCTACGGCCCGTCCGGCCTGCCGCATATCGGCACCTTCGGCGAAGTCGTGCGCACCACCATGGTGCGCCAGGCGTTCCAGCGCCTGAGCGACGTGCCGGCGCGGCTGTTCTGCTTCAGCGACGACATGGACGGGCTTCGCAAGGTGCCGGACAACGTGCCCAACAAGGAGATGCTGGCGCAGCATCTCGGCAAGCCGCTGACCGCGGTGCCCGATCCGTTCAGCAACGAGTATCCGTCGTTCGGCGCGGCCAACAATGCGCGGCTGCGTGCGTTCCTCGATTCGTTCGGCTTCGAGTACGAGTTCCAGTCGGCGACCGATTGGTACAAGTCCGGCCGCTTCGACAAGATGCTGCTCGCCATGCTGCGACATTACGACGAGGTGCAGGCGGTGATGCTGCCGACCCTCGGACCGGAGCGGCGCGAGACCTATTCGATCTTCCTGCCGATCTCGCCGAAGACGGGCCGCGTGCTGCAGGTGCCGGTGATCCAGACCAACGTCGACGCCGGCACGATCGTCTATCGCGACGAGGACGGCACGCTCACCGAGACGCCGGTGACCGGCGGCAACGTCAAGCTGCAGTGGAAGGCGGACTGGGCGGGGCGCTGGTTTGCTCTCGAGGTCGACTACGAGATGTACGGCAAGGATCTCATCCCGTCGGCCGAGCTCAGCGCGAAGATCGTGCAGATCCTGGGCGGCCGCCCGCCCGAGGGTTTCAACTACGAGCTGTTCCTCGACGAGCAGGGCAAGAAGATCTCCAAGTCCAAGGGCAACGGCCTTTCGGTCGAGGAGTGGCTGCGCTACGCGCCGCCCGAGTCGCTGGCCTACTACATGTTCCAGGCGCCGCGCCGCGCCAAGCGTCTCTACTTCGACGTGATCCCGCGCGCGATCGACGACTACCTCTCGTCGGTCGAACGGCTGCCGAACGACGAGCCGGCGAAGCGGCCCGACAACCCTGCGTGGCACATCCACAACGGCGAGAGCGTCGACCACCATTCGGGCGGCGTCAGCTTCGGCATGCTGCTCAATCTTGCTTCCGTGGCGCACACCGACGACAAGGACGTGCTGTGGCAGTACCTGCGGCGCTACGTGCCCGGCGCGACGCCGCAGAACGCGCCATATCTCGATCAGCTGCTGAACGGGGCGGTCGCCTACTACCAGGACTTCGTGAAGAGCACGAAGCAGTTCCGCCTGCCCACCGACAAGGAACGCCCGGCGCTGCAGGACCTCGCCGACACGCTGCGCGGGATTCCCGAGAGCGAGAGCGCGGAGTTCATCCAGAACGAGGTTTACGAGGCCGGCAAGCGGCACTTCGCGAAGGAAGAGCTGCGCCAGTGGTTCCAGACCCTGTACGAGGTGCTGCTGGGCAGCAAGCAGGGCCCGCGCATGGGAGCGTTCATCAAGCTCTATGGCCGCGACAATGTCGTGCGCCTGATCGAGCGCGCCCTGGCCGGCGAGGATCTGAGCCGGGCGGCCTGACGTCCGGGAACTGGTGCGGCCGCAATCCGTAAAGGGGGCGGGACTCCAGTACCATCGTGCGAAGCCGCCTTGCCGCCTACATCGCCCTGTACGTCGCGCTGTACGCCGCGTTCGGCGTGGCGTCGCCGTTCTGGCCGAGGTTCTTCGAGAGCAAAGGATTGAGCGCCCAGGAGATCGGGCTCGTCCTGTCACTGGCGATGCTGATCCGCCTGCCTGCCGGTCCGCTGGTGGCGCGGTTGGCCGATCAGCTGGAGAGGCTGCGGCTCGCGCTGGCCATCGGCGCGGTTGTCGCGGCAGCGGCAGCCGCCGCGTTCCTGCGTGCCGACGGCTTCTGGCCGTTGCTGGCCATCGCCCTCGTGCAGGGCGCGGCTCTCGCGCCGACGACCTCGATCGCCGATGCGCTGGCGAGCCGGCGCGCCGACTACGGCTGGATCCGCGGCTCGGCCTCGGCCGCTTTCGTCGCCGGCACCCTTCTTGCCGGGCAACTCATCGGTGGCGGCGATCTCACACCGATGGTCTTGATGAACGCGGCGCTGCTGGTCGCCGCGGCGGGCGCGACGGTGATCGTGCCGCCGGCCGTCTCCGCGACCGCAGAGGCGCCGGTTCGGGGCGAGGTTCGCGGGCTGTTGCGCACGCGGAGCTTCCGCGCCTTGCTGCTGATATCCGCCCTGGTCTACGGCAGCCATGCGATGTATGACGGCTTTGCCGTGATACGCTGGACGGCGGGCGGAATCGAGCCGCCGGTCATCAGCCTGCTGTGGTCGGAGGCGGTCACGGCAGAAGTCGTCGTCTTCTGCCTCGTCGGCCCGGCGCTGGTCCGGCGGATCGGTCCGCAGGGCACGGCCCTGCTCGCGGCCGCGGCCGGCATCGTGCGCTGGTCGGTCATGGCCATCACCAATGACGTGGCCGTGCTGGCGTTGGTGCAGCCGTTGCACGGCCTGACCTTCGCGCTGCTCCATCTCGCCTGCATGCGCATCATGGCTGCCGTGGTGCCCCAGCGCTTGTCCGCCACGGCGCAATCGCTCTATGCCTTCGGTACGGGCGCGATGACGGCGGCCCTGACGGCACTCTCCGGCGTGCTCTATGCGGCCTGGGGCGGCGCGTCCTTTTTTGCGATGGCGGTGCTGTGCGTGGCTGCCCTGCCGCTGGCGCAATACGGACTGGATGACAGGCGCGCGGAACCGACGCACCCTTGATATCGTAGAAACCGGAGTGACCATCGACCTGCGCCAGAGACAACGACCTGCTTCCCTGCCATTCGTTCGCGGCTGGCTGCGGGATCCCGTCGGTGTCGGGCTGCCATTCCCGAGCAGCCCGTCGACTGCGCGCCGGCTTGCGGAGGCCGCGCTGCAGTCTTCGATGTCGAACGGGCCGGTGCTCGAGCTGGGCGCTGGCACCGGCGCCGTTACGGCTGCGCTGATCGACGCGGGTTGCCCGATCGATCGCATCGTCGCCGTGGAGCACGATGCCGGGCTGTGCCGGGCGCTGGAGGAACGTTTTCCCGGCCTGGCCGTGCTCGAGGGTGACGCCCTCGAATTGGGCGCATTGCTTGAAGCGGCGGGGCTATCGTCGCTGGCCGTCACCATATGCGGCCTGCCGATGCGTGCGATTCCGTCCGAAGCGGCGACGCGATGCTACAACGACGCCTTCGGCGCGATGCCGCCTGGCGGCGCGATCATCCAGTACACCTATGGCCTGCGGCCGCCGGTCGATCCGCGGGCGATGGGCTCGAAGATCGAGGCGACCTTCATCGGCCGCGAGTGGCGCAATATTCCGCCGATGGGAATCTGGCGTTATTGCCTCGCCCACTGATACCTTCGGGTAATGACTGAGCGCGGCATCGGCGCGGAGCTGCGCCGGCTGGAGGATGCGCGGCTGCTGACCGGCCGCGGTTGCTACTCCGACGATTTCACCCTGCCCAACCAGGCGCGTTCTCACGTGCTGCGCTCGCCGCATCCGCATGCGCGCATCGTCTCGATCGACACGACGCGCGCCACCAAGATGCCGGGCGTGCTGCTGATCCTGACCGGTGCCGACGTCGTAGCCGACGGGCTGAAGCCGGTCCCGCACATCCCGACGGCGATGAGCCCGCCGGACATCGCCCTCTACAATCTCGACGGCTCCGAACTGATGCTCGAGCGGCCGATGATCCTTGCCACTGAAAGCGTGCGCCATGTCGGCGAAGCGGTGGCGTTCGTCGTCGCCGAGACAGTGGCCGAGGCGAAGGACGCGGCCGAGGCGATCGAGGTCGTCTACGAGCCGCTGAAACCGATCTCCGATATTGCCGTCGATGCGCGGGTCGGCAATCCGCCGGCAACGCGGGCGGGTTTCGCCGAGGCCGAGCACGTGGTGCGGCTGGACACGCACATCCAGCGCGTCACCGGCGTGCCGATGGAGCCGCGGGCGGCGCTCGGCGCCTACGATCCGGCGAGCGGACGCTACACGCTCTACTCTGGCGGCGGGGCGATCGTGCGGCCGAAGAAGGAGCTCGCGATCATCCTCGGCGTCGAACCGGAGCAGGTGCGGGTGATCGCCAAGGAAGTCGGGGGCAATTTCGGCACGCGCAACTATCTCTATCCGGAATTTGTGCTGGTCGCTTGGGCGGCCAAGAAGATCGGCCGCCCGGTCAAATGGACCTGCGAGCGCGGCGAGGCGTTCCTGAGCGACTATGCCGGGCGCGACCTCACCGTCGAGGTCGAGCTCGCCGTGTCGGCCGATGGGCGCTTCCTCGGTCTGCATTCGACCAACACCAGCAATGTCGGGGCCTACACCGCGTCGTATATCCCACTGACCAAGGGCACGCAGCTCATGACCAGCGTCTACCGCCTGCCGGCGGTGGCGCGGGCGCGAGCGGTGCTCAGCAACACCGTCTGCACCGCGCCCTATCGCAGCGCGGGCCGGCCCGAGACGATGTTCGTGATCGAGCGGCTGATCGATATGGCGGCGCGCGAGACCGGAATCGACCGGGTCGAATTGCGCCGCTGCAACCTGATCACCTCGCTGCCCCATCGCAACGCCTTCGGCATCACCTACGATAGCGGCGACTATCTCGGCACGCTCGACCAGGTGCTGAAGCTCGCCGACTGGAACGGCTACGCCGAGCGGCAGAAGCAGTCCGCGGCGAGAGGCCTGAAGCGCGGCCTCGGTCTCGCCGGCTACGTCGAATCGCAAAGTGGTGCGCCGTTCGAGCGCGCCGAGGTGACGGTGCGCGGCGACGGCACGGTCGAGGTGGTGATCGGCACGCTGTCGTCGGGACAGGGGCACGCGACCAGCTTCGCGCAGCTCATCGAAGAGTGGTTGGGTATCCCCGCAGATAAGGTGGTCATCGAGACCAGCGACAGCGATCGCGTGACCGTCGGCGGCGGCTCGCATTCGGGCCGCTCGATGCGTCAGGCGGGCACGACCATTCACAAGGCCTCGCAGGGCATCATCGCCAAAGGCACGATCCTCGCGGCCGAGCAGCTCGAGGCGAGCGAGGCCGACATCGCCTTCGCCGATGGCCGCTTCACCGTGAAGGGCACCGACCGCGGCATCGGGCTGGTCGAGCTGGCGGCCAAGCATGGGCCGATCGCCGATGCCGGCGACGTCAACAGCCGCGTCGGCTCCTATCCCTACGGCTGGCATGTCTGCGAGGTCGAGATCGATCCCGAGACCGGCGTGGTGCGGATCGACCGCTACACCACGATCGACGATGTTGGCCGTGCCGTGAACCCGATGATCCTCGACGGCCAGACGCATGGCGGCATCGTCCAGGGCGCCGGCCAGGCGCTGATGGAGCAGGTTGTCTATGACAACGGCCAGCTCGTGACCGGCTCGTTCATGGACTACGCCCTGCCGCACGCCGATGACATGCCGAGTTTTGTGACGGCACTGTCCGAAGTGCCCTCCACTACGCATCCGCTGGGCTTCCGCGGCGGCGGTGAGGGCGGCATCACCCCGGCGCTGGGCGTGATCGTGAACGCCGTGGTCGACGCCCTGGCCGAGTATGGCGTCTCGCACATCGAGATGCCCTGCACCCCGGAGCGGGTGTGGCGGGCGATCCGGGGTTGCCGTATAGATAATTAGCATCCTATCTTTCTGATCGTGACACCTGACCGGCATACCGAATTCGGACTCCTCGTCGCCCGCCTGTCGCGGCGGCTGCGGCAGGCCGTCGATGCCGAGATGCGCTTGATCGGCCTGACCGAGGCGACGTGGCGGCCGCTGATCTATCTCCGCGCGCTGGGCGACGGCGTGCGCCAGAAGGAGCTGGCGACGGCGATGTCGATCGAGGGCCCGTCGCTGGTGCGGCTGCTCGACAGCCTGGAGCGGCGCGGCTTCATCGAGCGGCGCGAGGACGAGAACGACCGCCGCGCCCGCGGTATCCATCTCACCCGCGCCGGCCGCGACCTCGCCGTACGCGCGGCCCGCATCGGCAATGCCTTGCAGAAGCGCCTGCTGGAGAGCGTGCCGGCCAACGACCTCGACATCTGCGAGCGCGTGCTCGAGACCCTGGAACGAGAATTGGAAGAGCGGCCCGAAGCCGCCGCCTCGCTAAACGACAACGCACCGAAACGGAGGAAGCGATGAATCAGATCGTCGTGAACGAGCCGAACCGCTGGCGGCTCGAAACGCCGGGCGCCAGCTGGCCGCGCAGCGCGCGTCCCGACGCGGCGCGGAAGTACTTCATGGTGTCGGCCGACGGCCACGCCAACGAGCCGGCCAACCTGTGGGTCGAGCGCATCGAGCCGCAGTACAAGGACCGCCTGCCGCGCGTCATCACCGACAAGGACGGCGTGCAGTGGCGCGTCAGCGAGGGCCATCGCCCCGACCGGTTGCGCCTCTCGACCCTCGAAGGCGAGGACATGGCGCGCAACAAGGCCGGCGCCGAGCCGCTCAGCCGCCTCGCCGACCACGATATCGACGGCATCGACGTCGAGCTGATCTTCCCCAACAAGGGTCTCGCCATGTGGGCGACGCCCGATCCGCAGTTCGCCATGGCGCAGTGCCGCGTCTGGAATACCTGGGCGTGGGAGCAGTTCGGCAATCACCAGGACCGCATGATCCCGGCCGGCGCGCTCGCGACCGCCGATCTCGAAGGCTCGATTGCCGAGGTGCAGCGGCTGGCCAAGCTGGGCTTCAAGTGCCTGACGCTGCCGTGCAAGCCGATCTGGGGCAGCCACGACAGCGCCCACGTGAACTACAACCTGCCGCACTTCGATCCGCTGTGGGCGGCGATCACCGATGCCAACCTGCCGATCACCTTCCATGTCTCGACCGGGCGCGATCCGCGCGCCGCGCGCGGCAATGGCGGCGCGGTGGTGAACTACGTCTCGCATTCGCTGTCGCCGACCATCGAGCCGGTGGCGAACCTGTGTGCCTCCGGCGTGCTCGAGCGCTTCCCGACTCTGCGGTTCGCCACCATCGAGGCTGGCATCGGCTGGGTGCCGTGGCTGCTCGACGCGATGGACGAGGCCTACAAGAAGCATCACTTCTGGGTGCGGCCCAAGCTGAAGCAGCTGCCGAGCGAGTACTACCGCCAGCACGGCTTCTCCTCCTTCCAGGAGGACAAGGCAGGCCTCGATCTCTGCGAGAGCCACGCCCTCACCGAAAACTTCATGTGGGCCAACGACTACCCGCACCACGAGGGCACCTGGCCGCATTCGGCCGAGGCGATCGAGCGCACGATGGGCCAGATTTCCGATTCGACGCGCGCCAAGATCCTCGGCCTCAACTGTGCTCGCTTCCTCGGGATCGACGTGCCGGCGAAGTACCGCCAATGAGCGTCCGGAGTCTGCGCGGCAAGGTCGCGGTCGTGGGAGTCGGCGAGACGACCTACTGGCGGCACGGCAAGTCGCCGTACTCGGAGTTCAAGCTGGCGCTGATGGCGATCCTCGCCGCAGCGGAGGATGCCGGCATCGATCCGCGCAAGATCGACGGCTTCGCGTCCTACTCCAACGATCGCAACGACCCGTCGCGGCTCGCGGCCGCGCTCGGCCTGCCGGCGCTGCGCTTCTCCAACATGAACTGGGGCGGCGGGGGCGGCGGCGGCTCGGCCGCGGTCGGCAATGCGGCGGCCGCGGTCGCCTGCGGGATGGCCGACTGCGTCGTGGTGTTCCGCGCCCTGGCGCAGGGCCAGTTCCAGCGCTTCGGCGCAGCGCCGCCGGGCGGCACCGCGTCGGGTGAGGCGGCCTTCAACGCGCCCTACGGCGTGATGTCGCCGGCACAGCGCTACGCCATGCGGGCCATGCGCTTCCTGCACGAGAACAGGATCGCGCCATCGGCCCAGCGCGCAATTGCGCTCGCCTCCTATCATCACGCGCAGGCCAACAAGCGCGCGGTGATGTACGGCCGGCCGCTCACGGCCGAGGCCTATGACGAATCGCGCTGGATCGTCGAGCCGTGGCGGCTGTTCGACTGCTGCCAGGAGAATGATGGCGCCGCGGCGCTGATCATCGTGCCGGCCGAGCAGGCCAAGGACTTCAAGCACAAGCCGGCCTACCTGCTGGGCTCCGCACAGGGCTCCGAGCATCGCAACGGCGCGCGGGTCCACAACGCGCCGCTCTACGCGACCTCGAGCTTCACGACGGTGGCGCCGCAGCTCTATGGCATGGCGCACGTCAAGCCGTCGGACGTCGACGTGGTGCAGAGCTATGAGAACTTCACCGGCGGCGTGCTGATGAGCCTGGTCGAGCACGGCTTCTTCAAGGCGGAGGAGGCCAACGACTTTCTCAAACCCGAGAACTTGATAGCGCCCAAGGGCAAGCTGCCGCTCAACACCTCGGGCGGGAACCTCGCCGAATGCTACATGCATGGGCTCGAATTGCAGGTCGAGGCGGTGCGCCAGCTGCGCCGGCAGTCGACGTCGCAGGTCAAGGACCCCGACGTATCGATGGTGATCTCCGGCCCGATGGTGACGCCGGTATCGAGCATGATCTTGGGCTCGGAGGCGACGCTATGAGCTATCTGCCCAAGGGCCTGCCGGCGCCGGTGCCGGAGAATGACGGCGTCGACAAGCCCTATTGGGAGGGCGCGCGGCGCGGCGAGCTGCTGGTCCAGCGCTGCACCAAGTGCGGCACGTTTCGCTGGGGACCGGAGTGGATCTGCCACAAGTGCCTGTCGTTCGACTTCGACTGGCAGAAGGTGTCGGGCAAGGGGCGCATCTACAGCTGGGAGCGGCCGTGGCATCCGGTCCATCCGGCGCTCAAGGGCCACGGGCCGTACATCGTCGTGCTGGTCGAGCTGCCGGATGCCGGCAACATCCGCATGCTCGGCAACCTGCTGGGCGATCCCCAGCAGGAGGTGAAGATGGGCGCCGACGTGCAGGCCGTGTTCGAGCCACACGACGACGCCCAGCCGCCGTTCACTCTGGTGCAGTGGAAGCTGGTTTGAGCCATCGGACCGCGCCGGGGACGTGAATCAGTAAGCTTGATAGGCTTCTATGAAAGAGCTATTATAGCTCTATGAAGCGAGCCAGCATCACGGAAGCCAAGAACGGCCTGAGCGCGCTCATTGACGGCCTGCGTCGCGGGACGGGTGTGCTGATCGTCGATCGTGGACGTCCGGTCGCTCGCCTCGAGCCGGTGAGCCAGGCGCCGGCCGTCCTGGAAGACTCGCGGCTGATGCGGCTCGTGCGGGACGGCATCGTTCGGCCCGCCAAGGTGCCGCTCTCGAAAGCATTGCTTTCCGGGCCACTGCCCGTACCAAAGGACGGCGCGTCGGCCGTCTCCGCGCTGCTGGACGAGCGGCGGCACGGGCGGTGAAATTCTGGGACTCCTCGGCGGTGGTTCCGCTGGTTGTCCATCAGAAGGCTACCGCCACGATGCGCGGCGTGGCTCTGGGCGATCCATTGATGGTTGTCTGGTGGGGAACGGCAGTGGAGTGCGCATCCGCATTGGCTCGCCTCGAACGCGAAGGAGCGCTCGACAGCGCCGGTGCCGCCGCGGCATTCGGGCAATTGGCAGCGCTGGGCACAGGCTGGCAAGAGATCGAAGCAGGCGACCTCGTCCGGCAAACGGCAACCCGGTTGCTGCGCGTGCATCCGCTACGTGCCGCCGATGCTTTACAGCTGGCGGCCGCATTCGTTGCCGCCGATGGGTTGCCGCCCACGCTCGAGCTGGTGACGCTTGATGAGCGCCTGGCTGTCGCGGCCCATAAGGAAGGCTTCCCCGTCGTGCTCGCCTGATCAAGACGACGCCGTTCGCACGGCGGCGACGTAGGCCAGCACCAGGCGCACGACCTCGTCCTCGAAGGCCTTGGTCTTGAGGAACGGCTGCTCCTCGATCACCGCGGCACGGATGACGCCCATCAGCGCGCGCGACAGCACGAAGGTCTGCTCGCGGGTCAGCCTGACCAGCGCACGGTCGTCCCCTTCGGACTGCGCGAGGAATGCGGTGATCGGCTGCATCATCTCGAACGACGCTCCCTGCGACAGGATCGCCTGGATCACCGCCCGGCGCGCGCGCAGGCGGCCGCTGAAGGCATTGACCATCGCCCGCACCATCGCTCGTACACGCTCCTCGCCCGAGGCCTGCAGATTTCCCCGCAAGGCGGTGGCGATGGCGGTCAGCGTCCGCCGCAGCTCGCGCTCGGCCAGGGCGCGCAAGATCGACTGCTTGTCGGCAAAGTACTGGTAGAGGGTGCCGATGCTGACGCCCGCGCGCTCGGCCACGGCGTTCGTGGTGAAGGCCGCGAGGCCGCCCGCTTCCAGAACCTGAGCCGACCCTTCGAGGATTGCCGCCACGGTCTCCTCGGCGCGCGCTTGGCGCGGGATTCGTCGTTGTGCTTCAACGCGTTGAGTGTGCTTCGCCATGCCGTCCCCCAGCGCCGGAAAGCGAGTAGGTAAACATGAGCATTGCTCATATCCTGGCCGCAACGCAAGAGACGGAGGCGGCGCATGAGTTCCATCCTCAAGCTCTACACCATCCTGCTGCCGCTGGTGCTGGGCAGCGCGCTGATCGAGGGGCTGTGGATCAGCCGCACGCGCGGGACGGGTTACAACTGGAGGGAATGGGCCACCTCGCTGGGCGACGTCGCGGTGCGCCGGCTGCTCGCCTTCGCTGGTTCGGCAAGTTCTCCGGAGCCACCATCTTCTTCGCGCCGATGATGCTGCTCGGCTTCGAACCCGTGACCGTGCTGGTCGCCCTGCAGCTCAACCTGATCTACCAGTTCTGGATCCATGCCGACTGGATCCCCAGGCTCGGCTGGCTGGAGTACGTGCTGAACACGCCGTCGGCGCACCGCGTGCACCATTCGCGCAACCCCGAATATCTCGACGCCAACTACGGCGGCGTGCTGATCGTGTTCGACCGCCTGTTCGGCACCTACATCGCGGAGCGCCCCGGCGTGCCGTGCCAGTACGGCCTCGTGACGCCGGTCACGACCTACAATCCCGTCCGCATCAACTTCGATCCCTGGATCGGGCTGGCGAAGGACCTCGCCGGCGCACGCTCGTTCCACGACGCCTGGATGTTCCTGTTCGGCCCGCCAGGCTGGCGGGCGGACGGCAAGGGCCTGACGACCAAGGAACTGCGCGCCGGTGTCGGCGAGACTCGGGCAGCCATGACTTAATCTCCTTTGAGGGGGACTTTGCGCATCGCCAAAGTCCGGCCAAAGGAGATACCGGATGCCGAAGGACAAGGTCTGCGTCGTGATCGGCGCAGGCGATGCGACCGGCGGGGCGATCGCCCGCCGCTTCGCACGCGAGGGCTACACGGCGGCGGTGACGCGCCGCCATGCCGACAAGCTGCAGCCCCTGGTGGCGCAGATCGTGGGCGAAGGCGGCAAGGTCCATCCCTTCGGCTCCGATGCGCGCGACGAGGAGCAGGTGGTCAAGCTGTTCGAGCAGATCGAGACCGAGATCGGTGAGATCGAAGTGTTCGTTTTCAACATCGGCGGCAACGTGCGGTTCGACATCCGCGACACCACGGCTCGCGTCTATCGCAAGGTCTGGGAGATGACCGCGTTCGCGGGCTTCCTGACCGCGCGCCAGGCGGCCAAGGCGATGGTGCCGCGCGGCCGCGGCACTATGCTGTTCACCGGCGCGACCGCCTCGATCCGCGGCGGTCGCGGCTTCTCGGCCTTCGCCGGCGGCAAGCACGCGGTGCGGGCGCTCGCGCAGTCGATGGCCCGCGAGCTCGACCCGCAGAACATCCACGTCGCGCACGTGATCATCGACGGCGCGATCGACACGGAGTGGATCAAGGCGAACTTCCCCGACCGCTACAATGCGGGGCCGGACGCCATCCTCAATCCCGACCACATCGCCGAGACCTACTGGCAGCTCCACCGCCAGCCGCGCAGCGCCTGGACGTTCGAGATGGACCTCAGGCCCTGGAAGGAGACCTGGTAGCGCGCGTTACCGGACCAAGGAGCTCGGAAGCCGCTTCAGCGGCGCGGCGTCGTTGCTGCGCCTGCGCCGGCGCCGACCGCGCCGCCGATCAGGGCGCCGGTCAGCGGGCCCATGCCGGTGAGGGCGCCGATCACGGCTCCGGAACCCGCGCCGATGCCGCCGCCGGTCACGGCGCGCTGGCCCCAAGTATCGCCGCAGGCAGTCGCGGTGAGGAGGATGGCGGCGAGAACGACGATATTACGCATTTTCTTTCCCTTATGGGCTGGGCAGAGGGGGCAGCCCTCTTCAAAGGGGCTGTACGAGCGAGAATGAGGCCGAAGGGGGGCAGGCGGGTGTGACGAACTTGTGGCCGGCCCGCGGCGGCGCCTGACGGCCGAATGGCAAGCCCGACTGCGTCTCATTCTCAGCGGCCGCCTAAAGCCGCGCGATCCGGCGCCGGACCTTGTCGAGGAAGCCGTGCCGGTCGACGTCGGTCGAATGGTCCATGCCGTAGTGCGCCATATAGAAGGTGCGCACGCCCTTGGCGCACAGCGGCTTCATGCCTCGCATCAGCACCTTCTTCCCGGCATTGCCGGCAAACAGCACGACCACCCACCATGGCGAGCCGTAGGTCGTGACGACGCCGAACAGTTTGATGTTCCGAAGCCCGGGTACGAGGTGGAAGTCCCTCGGATCGTAGTGGAAGGCGATGCCCGGCCCCCACACCCGGTCGACCCAGCCCTTGAGCATCGCCGGCATCGAGAACCACCAGTGCGGGAAGCACAGGATCAGGCCGTCGACCGACTTCAGCGTCTCGCAATATTCGGCCACGGCGCTGCGGTCGTAGCGCTCCTGCATGTAGGTCGCACGCTCGTGCTCGGTCATCGCCGGCTGGAAGCCCTCACGGTAGAGGTCGGTCGCAACGACCTCGTGCCCGTTCTTCGTCAGCGTCTCGACGATCGCCTCGAACAGCGCATGGTTGAAGCTCGAGGTCAGCGGATGGCAGTGAACGACCTGGATACGCATGGCGGACGCAAACGCCTTGCCGGCACACCCAGTTCCGTCAGATGACCCGCTGGGTGCGCGACCAGGACATGTAAAGCTCGTGCGCCTGGCAGGCGATTGGGCCGGGCTGCAGGTCACGGCTTTCGTAGCGGCTGACCGGCTGAACCTTGCCGGCGTTGCCGGTGGTGAAGATCTCGTCGGCGTCGTCGAGCTCGGGCGTCGTCACCGTGCGCTCCTCGACCTTCACGCCGGCGTCGCGCAGCAGGGTGATGGTACGGTTGCGCGTGATGCCGGCAAGGAAACTGCCGTTCGGCACCGGCGTCGCCACCACGCCGCCCTTGGCGAGGAAGATGTTGGAGCTGCAGGTCTCGGCGACGTTGCCCGCTGAGTCGAGCACCACGCCATTGTTGAAACCGCGCGCCAGGATCTCGGCGACGCCGCGCGAGGAGTTGGGATAGAGGCACGAGGCCTTCGCCATGGTGGGCGCGGTCTCCGGCGTTGGCCGGCGGATGGTGCGACAGAGGCCGAGCGTCAGCGGCGTGCCCGCGCGCATGGGCGAGTGATAGACGCACAGCAGGAACTCGGTGGACTCCGGATCGACCGAAATCGGGCCCGCGCCGCCCTTGGTCGCCCAGAACATCGGCCGCACATAGAGCTCGGCCTTCGGCCCGAAGCGACGCACGCCCTCGACCATCAGCTCGAGGATTTCCTTCGCCGTCTTGGTCGGCTTCAGCCCCAGCGCCTTGGCCGAGCGCACGACCCGTTCGGCATGCAGGTCGAGGTCCGGTCCGCAGCCCTCGAAGGCGCGGCCACCGTCGAACACCATCGAGCCCAGCCAGAAGGCGTGATCGCGCGGGCCCAGGATCGCGGGATTGCCCTCGTGCCACGTGCCGTTCCAGTAGGTGAGCGTGTCCATATGAATCCTCGGGTTCGAAAGCGCGCGGAAATAGCAGATTCCGATGCCTGCGACAGCCTGTTGGCGCTTTGGGCCGGGTCCTAGCCCAGTTTGGGGCTGGCAGTCCGCATGGCGGTGCCATCTGGGCAAGATCCGGGCGGCGGGGCGGCCCAAATGCCTTCGTCGTGAAGGCACGTCCTCGCGGGGCTCTGCGTATTTAAGGGTACCGAAGCAGCCGCCCCATCCCCCTCGGGGCGCGCGGCTCATCAAGGAGGCAAGTCATGTTGAAGACCACCCTGTTCACCACTCTTGCCGCCGCGGCGATTTCCCTGCCGGCGCTGACCGTACCGGCACTGGTGACGCCGGCGGCCGCGCAGGCCAGCCTGAACATCTCGATCGGCACGCCGCCCCCGGCGCCGGTCTATGAGGTGATCCCGGCGCCGCGCCCGGGCTACATCTGGGCTCCGGGCTACTATCGCTATGAGGGCACCCGCTACGTATGGACGCCCGGCCGCTGGATGGCGGAGCGTCCGGGCTACCACTGGACCAACGACCGCTGGGAGCATGGCGCGCACGGCTGGTATCATGTCCCGGGGCGTTGGGACCGTGCCGAGGCGTTGCGCGATCGCGACCATGACGGCGTGCCCAACGCCTACGACCGTCATCCCGACAATCCGTATCGCCGCTAGACTGTAGCGCGTGAGACGACAGGAAGCGGGGCCCCTCTTGGGCGCCCCGCTTTCTTTTTTACTATTTTGCATCGTCCCGCGCCGTCGTCGGGAGTGAAGGAAACAGCCAATGCCCGCACCGCTCACCATCCGCCTGCATCCCAATGACAATGTCGTCGTGGCGCGCATGGACATCCTGCCCAACACCTCCGTCGAGGGCGACGTGGCGGCGCTGACGCGCGTGCCACCGGGCCACAAGATCCTGACCCGCGCGGTGAAGAAGGGCGAGCCGCTGCGCAAGTACAATCAGATCATCGGCTTTGCGACCGACGACCTCGCGCCTGGCACGCACATCCACACCCACAACTGCGTGATGGGCGACTTCGAGCGCGACTATGCCTTCTGCGCCGACGCGCACCCGACGCAATACATCGACCCGCCCGCGACCTTCATGGGCTATCGCCGCGCCGACGGCCGCAGCGCGACGCGCAACTACATCGGCATCGTCACGACGGTGAACTGCTCGGCCGCGACCAGCCGCATGATCGCCAAGCATGTCGAGCCCTTGCTGGCGCAGTTCCCAAACATTGACGGCGTCGTGCCGCTGACGCATGGCGGCGGCTGCGGCATGGCGGCATCGGGCCTGGAGATGGACGTGCTGCGCCGCACGCTCGCTGGCTACACGCGCCATCCCAACATGGCGGCGGTGGTGATGCTGGGGCTCGGCTGCGAGACCAACCAGATCGCCGGGCTGATGGACGCCGAAGGCTTGAAGGAAGGTCCCAAGCTGATCCCGATGGCGATCCAGGACGAGGGCGGCGTGTCCAAGACCGTGATGCGCGCCGTCGGCTTCCTGAAGGAGCTGCTGCCCGAGGCGAACGCCGTGAAGCGCGAGCCGCTGCCGGTGAGTGAGCTGATCCTCGCATTGCAGTGCGGTGGATCCGACGGCTACTCGGGCATCTCGGCCAATCCGGCCTTGGGCGCCGCGGTCGACCTGTTGGTCCGCCATGGCGGCACCGCCGTGCTGTCGGAGACGCCCGAGATCTACGGCGCCGAGCACCTGCTGACGCGCCGCGCCGTCAGCCGCGAGGTCGGCGAGAAGATCGTCAAGCGCATCAAGTGGTGGGAAGATCACTGCGCCCGCACCGGCGGGGAGATGAACAACAATCCGTCGCCCGGCAACAAGGCCGGCGGCCTTACGACCATCCTCGAGAAATCCTTGGGTGCAGTTGCGAAGGGCGGCACGACCAACCTAGTCGACGTCTACGAGTACGCCCAGCCGATCACCGCCAAGGGCTTCGTCTACATGGATTCGCCGGGCTATGACCCGGTCTCGGCCACCGGCCAGGTCGCGGGCGGGGCCAATGTCCTGTGCTTCACGACCGGTCGCGGCTCGGTGTTCGGCTGCAAGCCCACACCGTCGCTGAAGCTCGCCACCAATAGCGCTCTCTACCGCCGCATGACCGACGATATGGACATCAACTGCGGCTCGATCGTCGATGGCGAGGAGACGATTCAGGAAAGCGGAAAGAAAATTTTTGAACTGATCGTGAAAACTGCGTCCGGCCAGAAGACCAAGTCGGAGGCGCTGGGCATCGGCGACGACGAGTTCGAGCCCTGGAAGATTGGCGCGACCATGTAGTCGCGATCGCGGCTTAGTTGCGACCCAATTGCAACCTCGAGCCGGCCGATGCGTTATGATTGTGCGGCCCTACGACTTGCGAACTTGGCCTTGCTTTGGTGGCCCGGCCCGTGAGGGCGGCGGATTCTCCCAACGCGATCTCCAAAAATTCCGAGAGTTGTCGCGGTCGATGCAGCGAGCGCGGCGCTTTGCGCGTTAGTGCTCGTACTAGGCTAAGGAGACGGTCAAGATGCCAACTGGTACTGTTAAGTGGTTCAACGCCACCAAGGGCTTCGGCTTCATCCAACCGCAGGAGGGCGGGAAGGACGTCTTCGTCCACATCAGCGCTGTCGAGCGTGCAGGCCTGAACGGCCTGAACGAGGGCCAGAAGGTCAGCTACGAGATTGCGACCGAGCGCGGACGGTCGGCGGCTGTCAACCTCAAGACGGCGGATTAACAATTCGGGCATCTTTGATGACGGCGGTGTGAGTTTCACGCCGCCGCTCTCTTTTGCGCCACCGCTCTTGAGCGGTGGGACCATCGCGGCGAACATGGCCGCATGCCAAAGTTGCATTATGCGTCGCTGGACGAGGTCGCGCGCCAACTCAAGGCGCGTCAAGTCAGTTCCGTCCAGCTCACGAACCAGCTGCTCGACCGCATCGGCCGGATCGATCCCAGGCTCAAGAGCTTTGCCACCCTGACGCCTGAACGGGCGCTGGCCGATGCCGCGGCCCGTGACGCGGAAACAGCGGCAGGCAGCTGGCGGGGCGCGCTGCACGGGGTGCCGATCGCGGTGAAGGATCTCTGCAACACCGAGGGCCTGCCGACTGCCGCGGGCATGTCGATCCATCGCAAGAACATTCCGACCGAGGATGCGACCGTGGTGGCGCGGCTCAAGGCCCATGGCGCCGTGATCCTGGGCAAGCTGCAGATGACCGAGGGCGCGTTCGGCGCACACCATCCGAGCGTCCCCGAGCCGCTCAATCCCTGGAACGAGGCGTACTGGACTGGTTCGTCATCCTCGGGCTCGGGCGCCGCGACGGCCGCCGGGCTGTGCTACGCGTCGCTCGGCTCCGACACCGGCGGCTCGATCCGCTTTCCATCGACGATGAATGGCTTGAGCGGATTGAAACCCACCTGGGGACGGGTCAGCCGCGCCGGTGTCTTCCCGCTCGCCGAGTCGCTCGATCATATCGGTCCGATGTGCCGCAGCGCGCTCGACTGTGCGATCGTGCTGGGCGCCATCGCCGGCGCCGATGAGCGCGACCCGACGGCCGTGCCGCTGCCAGTGCCGGACTACGCCGCCACGATCGATGTGGGCGTTGTTGGCAGGCGCATCGGCCGGCCGGCCGACCTGAAGGACCTCGACGAAGACGGTCGTCGCGCCCTCGACGGTGCGGTCGAGGCGCTTGCCAAGGCCGGCGCCACCATCGTCGATGTCGCACTGCCGGCAGGCTTCAATGAAGCCGCGCGCGACTGGGTGCCGCTGTGCGCGGTCGAATGCGCGATCGCTCACGAAGCGACCTATCCGTCGCGCGCCGCCGAATACGGATCGGTCTTGGCGGGCCTGATCGATGCCGGCCGCCGGCTGTCGGGCATCGACGTGGCGCATCTGCAGGTACGCCGCGCCACGATCACGGGCGCATTGAACAAGCTGCTCGCCTCGATCGACCTGCTGCTGATGCCGGTGATGCCGCAGGCCGTATGGTCGCTGCAGGGCCTGGCGGCCGCTGGAAGAGATGCCGACACCGTCGCTGCACGTTTGCGCTTCACTGCGCCGTTCGACATGAGCGGGCATCCCACGCTCACCCTGCCGGGCGGCATGACGGCAGACGGCATGCCCGTCGGCTTCCAGATCGTCGGCGGCGCCTTCGACGAGGCGGGCATCCTCGCGGCGGGCCACGCCTATCAGCAAGCGACGGATTGGCACCTGAAGCGGCCGCCGCTGGACGCCTGATTCACGCTTGCTGTACCATATCGGGTGGGGAGCGATGCAGGGCGGATGACCACACCTTTCCGGCCAAGTTTGCGGCTGAAGCCGAGCATCTTGAGCCTGTTCGTCCTACTGACCGTTCCCGTCCTCGCCGTCATCATCGTCGTCAACTACGTCGCCAACGATCGGATCGCGCGGGTCAAGGGACAGGAGCTGGTCGAGCGCTTCCGGCTGGAGGCGATCGTCAGCGTTCGCGAGATCTTCGATCCGATCAAGTCGATGGTCCGGGTCGCCGCGATGCTCGGCGAGCAGCAGGACGACTTCTACGCCGACAACCGCTCGATGAAGTACTTCGAGGCGATCCTCCAGCACAGTCCGAGGATCGTTTCCGCCTATGTCGGCCTGAACGACGGCCAGTTCCGTCAGGCACGCCGCCTGTCGCCCGATGCGGTGCTGTTCGGCAAGCAGGTGCCGGCCGGCACACGGTTCTCCTACCACTGGCTCGAATATCCCGACGGCGGCGGCGCGGTCGATCACAATGTCTTCCTCGACGCGAACGGCCAGGGTCTCGGCGCGCAACAGGCGCCGACGGCCTACGATCCGCGCAACCGCATGTGGTACCGGGCCACAGTGGAGGCGAACGGCCTCTACATCACCGACCCCGACGTCTTCGCCACGCTCGGCCTGATCGGCTTCACCGTCGCGCAGCCCTTCACCAAGGACGGCGAGATGAGAGGCGTGGTCGCCATCGACATCACGCTCGATGGCCTGTCGCAATACATCGCCGAGCACAAGGTCAGCCCGAATACGCTGAGCTACGTGCTCGACCAGGACGGCCGCGTGCTCGCGGCGTCCGACCTCTCGAAGACCTACACGGCCGACAAGGGCAAGGTCGACCTGCGACACATCAGCGACCTTGCGAACGAGCTGCCCGCGCTCGCCTACGGCGCCCATCCCCGTAACGGCGGCAGCAATCTCTACACCTTCACCTACGACGGACGCGAATACTTCTCCAGCCTGTCGACGCTGCCGGCCGATTTCGGCAAGCGCTGGCAGCTGTTCATCGTCACGCCGGTCTCCGATTTCACCGGCGCCTTCGATCGCAACAACCGACTCCTGCTTGCTGTGGGGATCGTCGCGACCCTGCTGGCGCTCACCGTCATCTACTTCCTGTCGGGCATGCTGTCGGCGCCGCTCGAGCGGTTGGCCGCCAAGGTGACCATGATCGAGAAGATGGACGGCGCGCCGCTGCCGCTCGTGCGCTCCAAGGTGCGGGAGATCGACGTGCTGGCGCGGGCCATCGATACGCTCGACTCGGCGGTGAAGTCGTTCGCCGCCTTCGTGCCGGTCGGGCTGGTGCGCGAGCTGCTGACCACCGACGCCAAGACCCAGCTCGGCGGCCACAGCCGCTTCCTCACCATCCTGTTCTCCGACCTTGAGGATTTCTCGAGCCTGTCCGAGCGCATCCCGACGCAGGCCCTGCTGCGGCGCGTGTCGCGCCATCTCGATCTGGTGATCCGGTCGATCAACCAGGAGCATGGCACGATCGACAAGTTCATGGGCGACGGGGTGATGGCGTTCTGGGGGGCGCCGGCGCTGCTCGAGGACCATGCCTTGCGCGCCTGCGTGGCGGCACTGCGCATCCAGCGCGGCATGGAGCAGCTCAACGCGCAATGGCGGGCCGAGGGCAACGAGCCGCTGCGCGTGCGGATCGGCATCCATTGCGACGCCGTGCTGGTCGGCAACATCGGCTCGCGCGAGCGCATGAGCTACACCGTGCTGGGCGACGGCGTGAACGTCGCAGCGCGGCTGGAGGGCGTGAACAAGGAGTTCCGCACCACCATCTGCATCAGCCACGCCACCTTCCGCGAGGCTGGCGAGAATCTCTGCGTGCGTCCGATCGACGAGGTTACGGTCAAGGGACGGCGCGGCCTGGTGCCGATCTACGAGTTGTTGGGCGCCTACGGCGCCGGCCCCGATCTCGAGCCGAGCGCGCAGGCGCTCCGGCTGGCCGAGCTCACCCGGACGGCGCACGCGGCGTTGTTGCGGCGCGACCATGCCTGCGCCATGCAGGCTTATCGCGCGGTGCTCTGCGAGTTTCCGGACGATCCGGTGGCGCAGGTCATGGTAAAGCGCCTGGAGGAGGAATGACGGGGGAGGGATGAACGACGGATCCGACATGGCATTGCGCGTGCCCGTGAAGGCGCTGCGGCCCAGCGAATACACCTCTGCGCTGATCCAGGCGCTCCGCAGCGAGCCGGAAAAGGTGCGGGGCAGACAGGTGCTGGAGATCGGCTCGGGCAGCGGGGTGGTGCTGGCCGTACTCGGCGCGCTGGGCGCGGATTCGGTGTGCGGCATCGATATCGAACAGGACGCGATCGAGGCGTCGAGCCGGCTGCTCGCCGGACTTGGTCATGACAACGCCGAGTTCCTCCATGGCGACATGTGGCGGCCGGTAGCCGGACGCCGCTTCGACCTGATCGTCGCGAACCTGCCGAACTCGCCCCATCCGCAGGTGTCGATCTCGGGCCGCCCACCGAACTGGAGCGCCGGCGGTCCCGACGGGCGGAAGCTGGTCGACGCCTTCATCGACGGCCTGGCGGCGCATCTCGCGCCGGGCGGCCGCGCCCTGATGACCCACAACTCCTACATCGGGCTCGATCGCACGCGCGCGGCGGCGGCCGCGAACGGCCTCTCTTGCGACGTGCGCCTGTCGATCCTGGTCTACGTTCCGGAGGAGAAGCTTGCGCTCATGACGCCGAGCCTCGTGCAGGCGGAGGAAGGTCGGTCGCTCCACAGCTTCGGGCCCTACACATTCGGCGAGATCCACATCGTCGAGTTCGGCGCGCCCATCGCATGAACCTTGCGGTGCTGCCCGGCCTGTTGCTGGCGATTGCGGCGCTGCTGTCGACGCTCGCCGCAGCGCGTGCCGAGACACCGGACGAGGCTCTGGAAACGCTGCTCAAGGAGGCGCGGCAGCAGTGCGGGACGGCCGGCCAATCACCCGATCGCCTCGAACGCGTCGTGTGCGGCAAGCCGCTGCGGATCGGCGTGCGCGACTACTATCCGCTGTTCGGCACGCGCGAGAACGGAGTGCATGTCGGCTTCGAGCCCGACATCGCCCACACGATCGCGCAGCGGCTCGGCGTCACGATCGAGTTCGTCCGCGTCAATGCCGCGACGCGCATTCCGCTGCTGGGCGAGGACCGCATCGACCTGGTGCTGGCGACCATGGGGCACACCACCCAGCGCGACGGCCAGGTCCGCTTCATCCGGCCGCACTACTACCAGTCGGAGACCGCGCTGGTCGGGCCCAAGACCCTGCACATCGCCGACTGGGACGACCTCGCGACCCGTACCATCTGCGTCGCCGTCGGCAACGTCTCAAATGCCGAGCTGGTGTCGCACAATGCGCGCCTGATGCTGTTCGACGAGGCGGGTGTGCTGCCCGACCGGCTGAAGGACGAGACCTGCACGCTGGCCGCTCAGGATGACAGCTTCTTCGCCTACTACTTCACCGACCGCGCCTTCGCCGACCGGTTCGAGCAGAAGTTCGGCTTCGCCCAGGTACCGTGGGGCATGGGCGTGGCGAAGACCGGCAGCGACAAGCTCGGCCGCGCCCTGGACCTGTTGAGCCAGATCTTCCATCGCGACGGCACGTTCCTCGAGATCGCCCGCAAGAACCGCATCCGCACGACGTTCCTCGAGCGCCAGCAGCAGGTCTGGCAGCGGCCCGAGTGCAACACCGCCCAGGGCAGCGCCAATCCCGCCTGCGTCCTGCCGGCGCTCAATCTGGAGCTCAAGCCGACGCCGTTCGCCGGCGCTGTCGAGTCCGCCGAGGACTGGATCGAGAAACGCCTCGGCATCGACGTCACCCTGCCGATGCTGAAGACTGCACCGGCCTTCTCGCTGTTCCTGAACGGTGTCGCCAACTCGCTGATCCTGATTGCCGGCTCGCTGACCGCGACCTTCGCCTTCGCGATCGTGTTCGGCTTCACGCTGGGCTCGGAGTTCCCGCCACTGCGCTGGCTGGCCTGGCTGGTCACCATGACGCTGCAATCCTCGCCGATCGTGCTGACCCTTGTGATCGCAGCGACCTTCGCCCATGCGCTGCTGCCCTATTCGGCGGGTGTGGCGCTTGGCGCGTCGATCCTGGCGCTCGGGCTCACCAACGGCAGCAACGCCGGCCAGGCCGTGTCCGAAGCGGTGATCAGCCTGCATCGCGAGGGCCGCGAGAAGGGCATGGCCCTGTTCGTGCACGCGCTCGGCCGGTCGGCGATCTCGATCGTCGCCTTCCTGATCAACGCCGCCAAGGGCACGCCGGCGGCGAGCTTCATCGGTGCGCCGGAGCTCCTGGGCGCGCTGACCGATGTGAGCTCGTTCTCGAGCGGCCGGGCGACGATCTACTGCCTGGTCCTGATCTTCTACACGATCGTGGTGATGATCGTCGTCTGGGCGTGCGGCTGGCTGCGCGCATGGCTCGAGGGCCGCGAGGTGAAGGCATGAAGCCCGCCGATATGTGGGGCGACTATGTGCCGTCGCTGCTCGGCGGCATGGCCACCAACTTCGAGATCTCGATCGTGGCTCTGCTGCTTGGGCTCGCGGTCGGGATGCCGTTCGCGGCGCTGCGCTTCTACGGCGGCCGGCTGAGCGTCGCCTTTGCCGCGATCGTGATCTCGCTGATGCGCGCGGCGCCGACCTTCGTGGTGATGTTCTTCCTGCTGAACGTGGCGCGCGACGTGAGCGTTTTCGGCATGAAGCTCAACATGTCGGGAGTCATGACCGTCGCGGTTTCGCTGGTGCCGTATTCTGCCGCCTACACCGCCGACGCCGGCCTCGATGCCCTGCGCCAGTGGGATCGCGGCTCACCGCTCGGCGCGCTGCTCTTCCTGCCCAACATCACCCGCGCCTTCTTCGTCATCGTGATGGCGTCGGGCGCTGCCGCCGCGATCGGGGTGCCCGAAGGCATCTCGGTCATCCTGCGCGAAGCGGCGCTGTTGCCGTCGCTCGGCGACCGCCTGGTCGTGTTCGCGATCGGCATCGTGCTGTTCGGCGTGCCCTTGCAGATCGGCCTCGCCCTGATGCGCTGGCTGCAGCGCGAGCTCGGCCGCCGGCTGGTCGGCGCGTAGACCTCCACCCAGGGTAGCTCATGCCGTACCATTCGATCTTCCGTCCCGGCCTGTTCGACGGCCAGACCATCGTCGTGACCGGCGGCGGCTCCGGCATCGGCCGCTGTACTGCGCACGAGCTGAAATCGCTCGGCGCCCGGATCGCGCTGGTCGGCCGCACGCAGGAGAAGCTCGACCGGGTGAAGGAGGAACTGGGCGATCCCGAGACCTTCACCTTCGCCGGAGACCTGCGCGAGGAAGCCGAGGTGAAGGAAGCAGTCGAAGCCGTGCTGAACTGGGCCGGCCGCATCGACGGGCTGGTCAACAATGCCGGCGGCCAGTTTCCCGCACCGCTCAAGGACATCTCGCTCAACGGCTGGAACGCCGTCATCCGCAACAATATGACCGCGACCTTCCTGATGTCGAAGGAGGTCTACCTGCGTTGGATGGAGGCCAATGGCGGCGCGATCGTCAATGTCGGTGCCGACTTCGAGCTAGGCATGCCCGGCATGGGCCACAACGGCGCCGCGCGCGCCGGCCAGACCAACATCACCCTGACGGCATCCGTCGAATGGGCGCATTCCGGCGTGCGCGTGAACTCGGTGATCCCGGGCTTCATCGCCTCATCCGGCCTCGACCGCTATCCCGAGCGCGCGCACGACGTGCTGCGCGGCGTGAAGGGCAAGGTGCCGCTGAAGCGCCACGGCACCGAATCGGAGATCGCCGGCGCGATCGTCTACCTGCTGAGTCCGGCCGCGGCCTACACCACCGGCATCGCGCTGCGCGTCGATGGCGGCCTGCACAACAACGCCAAGTCCAATTTCTACGAGGTTCCCGACCACGACCGCTCGAAGCCGTTCAACGGCTTCCCGCTCTATCGCCCACCGAAGGTGCTGGAGTAGTAGCTATCACATCCCGTCATCCCGACCGGAGCCGAGCGTAGCGAGGCGAAGTGGAGGGATCTCTTTCGAGGTTGTTGCCGAAAAATAGGTCCCTCAGCTTCGCTCGGGACGACGGAAATAGTCAGCGCAGATAGGCCTCGGCGGCGTAGCGGCGCATCATGCGCTGGCTGTGGAAGCGGCTGCCGATGCGGGCGATGCACTGCTTCATCAGCCAGACCCAGCGCGAGCGGTCGTTGAACCATAGCGGCAGCACCGCCGTCTCAAGCTTGTCGTAGAGATTGCGCGCATGGTCCGACGCCGGGCTGCCGTCCTCGCCGATCGACCAGCCGGTGACGCCTTCCTCGCACGCCTCCGACCACCAGCCGTCGAGCACTGAGAGGTTCGGCAGGCCGTTCAGCGCCGCCTTCATGCCGCTGGTGCCGGACGCCTCCATCGGCGGGACCGGCGTGTTGAGCCAGACATCGGCGCCGGAGACCAGGAACTTCGCGATATTCATGTCGTAGGCCGGCAGGAAGGCGATCGGCACCGACTTCGCAAGCTCGCGGGCATGGGCATGGATCAGCTTGATCATCGCCTTGCCGTCACGGTCGTTGGGATGGGCCTTGCCCGCCATGACGATCTGGAACGGATACTTGGCGGCGATCGAACGCAGCCGGTCGAGATCGGAGAACAAGAGGTCCGGGCGCTTGTAGCCGGTCATGCGCCGCGCGAAGGCGAGGATCGGCCGGTCAGCGCGCAAGGTGATGCCGACCCGCTTGCGCGCCTCGTCGATCAGCGCCGCCTTGGCCTCCTCATGTGCCGCCCAGACCTTGGCGTCAGGCAGTCGGTCGGCGCGGATCAGCATGTCGGGATCGTGCGCCCATTCCGGCGCCACCGTATGGAACAGCTCGACGAACAGCGGATGCGCCCAGGTCGGCGCGTGCACGCCGTTTGTGATTGCATGGATGCGATAACCCGGGAACATCTTGCGCGTCGTCTCGGCATGGCGCACCGCCACGCCGTTGACCCAGTCGCTGAGATTGAGCGCGAGCCGCGTCATGTTGAGCACGTCAGGCCCGGCAAGATGGCGCAGCTGGTCGATCTCGAAGAACTCGCCCATCACCTGCTTCACCAGCTCGTAAGGGAAGCGGTCGTGTCCGGCCTCGACCGGGGTATGGGTGGTGAAGACGCAGCACTCGCGCACCGGATCGAGATCGTAGGACAACGGGCCTTCGGACGGCCGCACCGTATCGCGCGGATAGCGCCGCAGCAGGGCGAGCGGCAGCAAGGCCGCATGACCCTCGTTCAGATGATACGTCTCGATCTCGAAGCCCAGCGCGCGCAACATGCGCTCGCCGCCGACGCCCAGGATCACCTCCTGCTTCAGCCGCATGGTCGCGTCGCCGCCGTAGAGCCGGTCGGTGATCACGCGGTCCTCGGGCTCGTTCGCCGAGAGGTGAGTGTCGAGGAAGATCGTCGGCACGGCGCCGCCGAGTGAAGAGCTGTGGATGTGCAGCCATGGCCGGATCCAGACCAGCCGCCCTTCGATGCGCACGGCGACGGCGGCGTCGAGCGGGATCGTCCGGCCTTCGAGGTCCCATGGATCGGGATGGTCGATCTGGATGCCGTCCGGTCCCAGCTCCTGGCGCAGGTAGCCCTGCCGGCTCGCCAGGGTGACGAACACGATGGGCAGTCTGAGATCGGCGCAGGAGCGGGCGGTGTCGCCCGCCAGCACCCCCAGCCCGCCCGCATAGGTGCGGATCAGCGGGTCGAGGGCGATCTCCATCGTGAGGTAGGCGATCCGGCTGTGCGCCAGAAACGGATCCAGAGGTGACATTGCGCCTGTCCTTCTTGCTCGCGGCTATGAGGACAACAACGCCGGACCCCTGGTCACGAGTTGCCTCTCACGGCACGATCGTCACGGCAGGATGGCGTCGCCTTCGATCTCGACCTTGGCGTTGGGATCGATCAGCGCCGAGACCTGGACCAGCGTCATGGCCGGGAAGTGCTTGCCCAGCGTCTTGCCCCACGCCGCACCGATCGCGGGGCCGGCTTCGTTGAACTCCGCGATGCTGGTGACATAGGCGCGCAGTGCCACCAGATGCGTCGGCTCGCCGCCGGCCGCCTTGAGCACGGTCACGAGGTTGGTGAGCGCCAGCCGCCATTGCGTGCCGGCATCTGTGCCGGCCGGAATGTGCGCCTGGTCCGGCGCGCGGCCGATCTGCCCGGCGATGCGCACGCTTTTCGTCCCGTTGGCCACCACGGCGTGCGAGAAGCCGCGCGGGCGCTGCCAGCCTTCAGGCAGGATGGCGGTGTAGCCGATGTCGGATGTCATAAATGCGTCTCCCGGTGAGATGATGCGCAGTGTAGGCTGCGGCATGCGGTTGATGCATCCGGATCCCGCTGCCGGTCCGCCGCAATCGAGCGCGGCTCCGATAGACGAGGTGCGGCGGCGGCTCAACATCCTGCCGAAGGGGTGAGCGAGGAGGGAATATGGACTTCCGCCGATTTGTCGCCGTGCTGGGCGTTGCCTGCATGGCCGCGATCCCAGCCTGTGCCGAGACCGCGAAGGCGGTTCTCAAGGACAAGACAGGCAAGGATGTCGGCACCGTCGACCTGGTCCAGACGCCGCACGGCGTGCTGCTCAAGCTGTCGGTGAAGGGCCTTCCGGCCGGCGAGCATGCCTTCCACGTCCATGCCGTCGGCAAGTGCGATTCGCCCTTCACCAGCGCCGGCGGGCATTTCAATCCGGGCAACGCGAAGCACGGCATGGAGGCCGCCGAAGGCCCTCATGCCGGTGACATGCCGAACCTGCATGTCCCGCCGAACGGCGAGCTCGTCGTCGAGGTCGCCAACCCCGGGATCTCGCTTGTCAAGGGCCAGCCCATGTCGGTATTCGATGCCGACGGCTCGGCCGTGATCATTCATGCCGGTGCCGACGACTACAAGACCGACCCGACCGGCAATGCCGGCGACCGCATCGCCTGCGGCATCATCGAGTAAGTTCAAGGCTCACCGCCCTGTGATGCATCTGCGCCGCGTCGGGGGCAGTATCACCGGCATGCGGCGGACCATGACCTGGCATTTCGACCTGCCGCCGGACCGGCTGTGGCCGGTGCTCGCGGCCACCGATCGCTTCAACGAGGCGATGGGCCTGCCGCCCTACGTGCTCGAGGAGACGCCGCAGCCCGACGGCACGGTGCTGCGCCGCGGCCAAGCCAAGGCCGCGGGCTATATGCTCGCCTGGGAGGAGAAGCCCTACGAGTGGATCCTCAACCGCTATTTCCGCCAGAGCCGCGTGTTCACCAAGGGGCCGTTCCGCCGCTTCGGCCCGGTGTTCGAGATCGTGCCCGAGGAGGTCCAGGAGGGCCATCGCAGCAAGGTGAGCTACACGCTGGAATGCGAGCCGATGAGCTGGGTCGGCCGCCTGTTCGGCAACCGGCTGCTGCGCCAGGCCGGCGACGTGATCGAGAAGCGCATGCTGCAGGCCGCGGCCTTCGCCAAGGGCGAGCGCGCGACGATGTTCGAGCTGCCGCCGCCCGAGCTGCCGGCCGGTGCGCGCGAGCGCGCGGCGGCGCTCGCGGAAACGATCGACCGGAGCCCCTACGGCAACCGGCTCGGCAAGCGGCTGACGGAGTACGTGCTCACCGGCATGGCGGGCGACCTGACGCATCTCCGTCCCAAGCTGCTGGCGCGCGACTGGAAGGTCGCGCCGCGACCAGTCATCGAGGCCTGTCTCGCGGCCGCGCGCGCCGGCCTGCTGACGATGAAGTGGGACCTGCTGTGCGACAACTGCCGAGCGCCCAAGCTCGCCGTTGCCGCTCTCGCCGAGCTGCCACACGGCGCGCACTGCCCCTCGTGCAATATCGACTATGACCGCGACTTCGAGCGCAACGTCGAGCTCTCCTTCTCGCCCGCACCGGCCATCCGCCCGTTGATGGCCGGCGGCTATTGCCTCAGCGGCCCGATGGCCACGCCGCACGTGCCGGTGCAGGTCCTGCTGCAGCCCGGCGAGCGGCGCAGCGTCGACCTTCCCCTGCCGCCCGGCCGCTATCGCCTGCGCACGCTTCATCCCGGCACGACGATCAATGTCGAGCATGATGGCGGCGCCTTCCCCGGCCTGCGCGTCACCGCGACCGGCGTCGAGGCGATGCCCCCGGAGGCGCCGGGCAAGATCGCCTTCGTGAACGACGCCGGTTTCGAGCTCGCCGCCCTCGTCGAGGACCGCACCTGGACGGCGGACGCGCTGACCGTGCCGGAAGTGGTCTCGCTGCAGGCTTTCCGCGACCTGTTCGCCGAGGCGACGCTGCGGCCGGGTGACGAGGCGGCGGTTGGGCAGGTGGCGCTGCTGTTCACCGACCTGCGCGGTTCGACGGCGCTTTATGAGCGGGTCGGCGATGCCAAGGCGTTCAACCTCGTGCGGGAGCACTTCGCCTTCCTCGCCTCCATCGTGCGCGATCACGACGGGGCGGTGGTGAAGACGATCGGCGACGCGGTGATGGCGTCGTTCGGCGATCCGGCCGACGCCGTGAAGGCGGCGCTCGCCATGCAGGCGCGCATCGCCGACTTCAATCGCGAGCGCGGAGCCGGCGAGCTGGTGCTCAAGATCGGCGTCCATGTCGGCGCGAGCGTCATGGTGAGCCTGAACGAGCGGCTCGACTATTTCGGCTCGACCGTGAACATGGCCGCCCGCCTGCAAGGCCAGAGCGAGGGCGGCGACATCGTGCTCAGCCGCGCTGTGGCCGAGGACCCCGCGGTCAAGCCGCTGCTCGGAGACGTTCCGGCGCGGCAGGAGAGCGTGTCGCTCAAGGGCTTCGCCGAACCGGTGGGATTTGTCAGAGTCTTGGCGGAAGGTTACGTCCCGAAGTGAGCCGCCATCACCGCCGCCGCTTCGTCGTTCGCCTTGAGGCCCTGCTTCAAAAAGCGGGTGAGCGAGAAGAAGCCGTGGATGGTGCCGGGATAGTTGACGTAGGTCGTCTTCACGCCGGCATCGATCAGGCGGTCCGCATACCCGCGGCCCTCGTCGCGCAACGGGTCGAAGCCTGCGGTCAGCACGAAGGCCGGCGGCAGGCCGCTCACATCCTTGGCCAGCAGCGGCGACAGGCGCAGATCGGTGAGGTCGGTGCCGGCCGGTGCGTAGGCTTTCCAGAACCATTCGATGAGGTCGCGCGTCAGGAAGTAGCCGTCGCTGAACAGGCGATGGGACTCGGTGTTCCGCCGCGCGTCGGTCGCGGGATAGATCAGCATCTGGAAGGCCGGCATCGGCTCGCCGCTCTGCCGGCAGGCCTGGCAGACCACGGCTGCGATGTTGCCGCCGGCCGAATCGCCGCCCACCGCCAGGCGCGCCGGATCGGCGTCGAACAGGGCGGCGTTGCCGCGGATGTAGCGGAAGGCCGCCAGCGAATCCTCGGTCGGCGTCGGGAAGGGATGCTCGGGCGCGAGCCGGTAGTCGACCGAGACGACCTGGCAGCGGCTCTTGTTGGCGATCCGCCGGCAGGTCGAATCGTGCGTCTCGATGTTGCCGATCACCCAGCCGCCGCCGTGATAGTAGATCAGCGTCGGCAGGCTGCCGCCCTCCACGCCGAGCGGCCGGTAGCGCCGGAACTTGAGCGACGCGCCCGGCACCGGGAGGGTGCCGTCGATCGTCGCGGCCACCTCGGGCGGCTCGGCTTCGCAGCCCTCCGACATCCTGTCGACCTCGGCGCGGCCCTGAGCGTGGGGCAGAGTGTGCAGCTTCGGACGTCCATCCTTCTCGGCCTGCGTCATCAGGTCGAGCAGCAGCTGCACCTCTCCGTCGAGCATGTCGATCTCCGTCAGCGATTCAGTCGAACAAATGGCGATACGCGAACAGCGCCGGCGTCCCGCCCGTGTGGATGAACACGATGTCCTGGTCCTTTGTCCATCGCCCGTCGCGGATCAGCGCAACCAGGCCGGCCAGACCTTTGCCGGAATAGACCGGGTCGAGGACGAGCGCTTCGAGTGCCGCGGCCAGCCGGATCGCCTCGACCGTCGCCCGATGCGGGACGCCGTAGGCCGGACCGGCATGGCCGGCGACGACGTCGACGTCCGCCTCGTCGAACGCATGGCCCAGCAATTCCGCCGCGCCGCGGCCGTAGGCGATCACGTCCGCCTTGACGCGTTCGGGTTCGGCATCGATG
This sequence comes from Reyranella sp., assembly GCA_035293665.1. Lineage (GTDB taxonomy): Bacteria > Pseudomonadota > Alphaproteobacteria > Reyranellales > Reyranellaceae > Reyranella. Next base: position 155,137 of record DATGMK010000015.1, read on the forward strand.
TCGATGCCGACGACTCGCGTGCCGGGCAGGCAGGCTGCGGCGCCGACCACCAGCCCGGCCTGCGTCCCGGCGCTGCCGGAGCAGTGCACGATCGCGGTCGGCGAGAAGCCCGCAGCCGCCGACTGCTGCGCGATCTCGAGCGCAGTCGAGGCATAGCCGATCGCGCCCATCGCATCGGAGACGCCGTACGGCACGATGAACGGCTTCTTACCGTCGGCCCGCAGCCGATCGGCCAGTGCATGGATGGCGCCGTTGCGATCGCCATCCCAGGGGACGTCGTGCAGGTGTGCGCCGAACAGGCGGTTGAGCAGGGCATTGCCGGTCCTGTCATAGTCGTCCGACGGCGGGGCGAGTCGGCCGTGATAGGCGGCGAGATGGCAGGCGAGTCCGAGCTTCGCGGCGGCAGCCGCGACCTGGCGCTGGCTGTTCGATTGCACCACGCCGCCCGAGACCAGCGTGTCGGCGCCGGCGGCAATCGCCCCGTGCAGCACGGTGTCGAGCTTGCGCAACTTGTTGCCGCCCAACCCAACGCCCGTGCAGTCCTCGCGCTTGACCCAGAGCCGCGGCCCCTGGAGATGCGCCGACAGCCGGCGCATCGGCTCCAATGGCGTCGGCAGGTGGGCGAGGCCGAGGCGCGGGAAGCGGGCGAGATCCGCCTGCAACCGCCCAATCGCGGTCACCGGCCGCCTATTCGAGCTTCACGTTGGCGAACTTGACGATCTCCGCCCACTTGGCGACGTCCTCGCGGCGGAAGCGGGCGAAGTCCTCGGCCGAGCCGCCGCCGACGATGCCGCCCACCGCGGTGAAGGCGTCGATCACCTCCTTCGTCTTGAGCGTGGCCGCCGCCGCGTCATGCAGGCGCTGCCGGTCGGCGAGCGGCGCGTTGCCGGGCGCGAACAGGCCGTACCAGTTGTCCGAGTTGACCCGCGGATAGCCGAGCTCCCGCATGGTCGGCACGTCGGTCAGCAGCGGCGAGCGGATGTCGGAGGTCACGGCCAGGGCCTTCAGCGCGCCCGAGCGGATGTGCGGCAGCATCACCGGCACGTCGAGGATGGTCATCATCACCGTGCCGGCGACCAGATCGTTGACCGCCGGCGCGGCGCCGCGGTAGGGCACATGCAGGATGTCGGTCCCGGTCTCGCGCTTGAACAGCTCGAGCGCGAGATGGGAAATTCCGCCGGTGCCCGCCGAGCCGAAGGTCCACTTGCCGGGTTCGGCCTTCAGGCGCGCGAGCAGCCCCTTGAAGTCGTTGACGCCGAGCTTGGCGTTCACCACCAGGACTTCCTGCACCTTCACCACCAGGATCACCGGCGCGAGATCGCGATCGGGGTCGTAGGGCATCTTCGGCATCAGGCTCTGCATGATCGATCCGGCGGAGGCGCTGGCGATGCCCATCACATGGGTGTCGGCGCCGGCCTTGGCGACGAAGTCCATGCCGGTGACACCGGCCACGCCGCTCTTGTTCTCGACCACCACCGGCTTGCCGAGCTCAGCCGACATGCCGTGCGCCAGGTGACGGCCGAAGATGTCCGCCGGTCCGCCGGCCGGGAACGGCACGACCAGGGTCAACGGCCTGCTGGGAAACGCCTGCCCGCGCGCGGTACCCGCAAGCGACAGATATCCCAGCCCGGCAAGTGTGCCGCGGCGCGAGAGCTTCATTATTTTTCCTCCGGTTCCTCAGGAAAAGTGTGCGCTATTGCCCGAACCCGGTCCAGCCGACGGCCGCACCCATCGCCAGCATCCACAGCGGATGAACTTTGAAGCGCAACAGCACGGCGACGCTGAGCGCGGTGATGGCGACGAAGATCCAGTCGCGATCGACGGCGCGCGCGATGATGACGGCGCTTGCGGCGACCAGTCCGACGGAGATGGGCACGAGCCCGGCCTGCACCGCGGCACGCCACGGCTTGTCCTTGGAACGCCGCCACAGCCGCAGCGCGATCACCGTGACGATCGAGGAAGGCCCGAAGATCGCGACGGTGCTTACCAGCATGCCGGCAAAGCCCGCCACCTGCCAGCCGATCAGCGGGACCACCATCATGTTCGGGCCGGGGGCGGCCTGCGCGAGGGCGTAGAGCGCGGCAAAGTCGGCGCCGGTCATCCAGTGATGCACGTCGACCACCTGGCGGTGCATTTCCGGCAGGGTGGTATTGCCGCCACCGAAGGCGATCAGCGACAGCTGGGCAAAGATCAGCGCCAGCGCGGCCAAGGTCTCAACCAGCGTCTCGCTCATGCGCGGACTCGCATCATCAGGAAGATGCTGACGGGTGCGGCGATCAGCATGGTCGGCACGAGCGGCAGGTGGAAGCCCGCGATCGCGGCCAGGATCGCCAGTGCGACGGCGATGCCGAACGGCCGGCGGCGCAGCGCGGTTGCGAGCTTCAGCGCCATCGAGATCAGCAGCCCGGCGGCCGCCGCTGCGAGCCCTGCGAACATGTGAACGACGTGCGGATCGTGGCTGAAGCGCGCATACACCACGCCCAGCGCCACCACGATCGCCGTGGGCGCGGCGATCAGGCCCATGATCGCCGCGGCCGCCCCGGGGACGCCGCGGAAATGCAGGCCGATCGCGACCGAGAGGTTGATGATGTTCCCGCCCGGCAGGAACTGGCAAAGGCTCAAGAGCTCGTTGAACTCCGCAGCCGTGAGCCAGCGGCGCTTCTCGACAACCATGTGACGGGCAAGCGGCAGCACGCCGCCGAAGCCCGTCAGGCCCAGGAGAAGGAACCCCTTGAACAGGCCGCCGATGGTCGGCGTCTCTCGCTCCATTTCCGCCATGATGAGGCCGGTGCTACGGGCCGCCGGCCCGGAAGTCCAATATGCGATTTCGCAGGGAGCTATATGCAGCGTGTCTGGCTGGTTCCGGGCCCGAAACACCGTATTGGCGAAGCCGTGGGCCAGCGACTAAATTGATCCCATGGCCGATTTTCCGAAGAAGACCCTCGCCGATTGGGAGAAGCTCGCCGCCAAGGAGTTGCGCGACAAGCCGCTGTCGTCGCTCGACTGGACGACGCCCGAGGGAATCGTCGTGAAGCCGCTCTACACGGCGGAGGATCTCGAAGGGCTCGAGACTGCGGGCGCGCTGCCGGGCTTCCCGCCGTTCCTGCGCGGGCCGAAGGCCACGATGTATGCCGGTCGGCCCTGGACGATCCGCCAGTACGCAGGCTTCTCGACCGCCGAGGAGAGCAACAAGTTCTACCGCGCCAACCTGGCCGCCGGGCAGATGGGCCTGTCGGTGGCGTTCGATCTCGCCACGCACCGCGGCTATGACAGCGATCATCCGCGCGTGGTCGGCGACGTCGGCAAGGCCGGCGTGGCAATCGACTCGGTCGAGGACATGAAGATCCTGTTCGACGGCATCCCGCTCGACAAGATGACCGTGTCGATGACCATGAACGGCGCGGTCCTGCCGGTGCTGGCGGGCTACATCGTCGCCGCCGAGGAGCAGGGCGTGCCGCAGGACAAGCTGGGAGGCACGATCCAGAACGACATCCTCAAGGAGTTCATGGTCCGGAACACCTATATCTATCCGCCCGGACCCAGCATGCGCATCGTGGCCGACATCATCGAGCACACGGCCAGGCACATGCCGAAGTTCAACTCGATCTCGATCTCCGGCTACCACATGCAGGAGGCGGGCGCGACGCTGGTCCAGGAGCTGGCCTTCACGCTGGCCGACGGCCTGGAGTATGTGCGCGCGGCCAAGGCCAAGGGCCTCGACATCGACGCCTTCGCGCCGCGCCTGTCGTTCTTCTTCTGCATCGGCATGAACTTCTTCATGGAAGTGGCAAAGCTGCGCGCGGCGCGCTTCCTGTGGGCCGAGCTGATCAAGCCGTTCGAGCCCAAGAAGGCCGATTCGCTGTCGCTGCGCACGCACTGCCAGACCTCGGGCGTGTCGCTGACCGAGAAGGATCCGTACAACAACATAATCCGCACCGCCTACGAGGCGATGGCGGCGGTGCTGGGCGGCACGCAGTCGCTGCACACCAACTCCTTCGACGAGGCGATTGCGCTGCCGACGCCGACCTCGGCCCGCGTCGCGCGCAACACCCAGCTCATCCTCCAGCACGAGACCGGTATCACCAAGGTCGTCGATCCTCTGGCCGGGAGCTATTACGTGGAGTCCCTCACCGCCAGCCTGATCGCCGAGGCGCGCAAGCTGATCGCCGAGGTCGAGGCGCTGGGCGGCATGACCAAGGCGGTGGAGGCCGGCATGCCCAAGATGCGCATCGAGGAGGCGGCGGCGCGCAAGCAGGCGCGCATCGACCGCGGCGAGGAGGTCGTGGTCGGCGTCAACAAATTCCAGCTGAAGGAAGAGCCGGCGATCGAGATCCTCGACGTCGACAACGACAAGGTGCGCGATTCGCAGGTAACGCGCCTGCAGAAGATCCGGGCCAATCGTGACGAGGCCAAGTGCGTGGCGGCGCTGAAGGCGCTGGGCGAGGCGGCGCGCAACGGCACCGGCAACCTGCTCGCGCTGTCGATCGAGGCGACGCGGGCTCGCGCCACGGTGGGCGAGATCTCGTCGGCGCTCGAAGGCGTCTATGGCCGCTACCAGGCGACCATCCGCTCGATCTCCGGCGTCTATGCCGGCGAATGGGAGGGCGACGAGGGCCTCGCCCGCATCCGCACCGACATCACAGCCTTCGCCGAGGAAGAGGGCCGCCGGCCGCGCCTGATGGTCGTCAAGATGGGCCAGGACGGCCATGACCGCGGCGCCAAGGTGATCGCCACGGCCTTCGCCGACCTGGGGTTCGACGTCGATATCGGTCCCTTGTTCCAGACCCCGGCCGAGGCCGCGCGCGCGGCGATCGAGAACGACGTGCACGTGATCGGCGTGTCGAGCCAGGCCGCCGGCCACAAGACGCTGGTGCCGCAGCTGATCGAGGAGCTGAAGAAGCAGGGCGGCGAGGACGTGATGGTGGTGGTGGGCGGCGTGGTGCCGGCACAGGACTACGACTTCCTGAAGAAGGCCGGCGTCGCGGCGATCTACGGGCCCGGCACCAACATCCCGGCGGCCGCCGCCGAGATCCTGTCCTTCCTCCGCCAGCGCAACCAGAAGCGCGCGGCTTAGGCTTGCGCTGAGGACGCGCCACGGAGCGGCGCGTCATGGTCATCGGACCGCGGGCCTCCAGGCCCGCATCATGAGCATGAGCGGGCCTGGAGGCCCGCGGTCCGATGAGTGTGAGAAGATCGCGTCACCGGAGTGGCGCGCCCTCAGCCAAGACCCGAGGATACTCGTGCGGTGTCCTACTGCGTCGTGTCGTGGAAGTAGAGGGTGCGGCCGCGGATGGTGCCGAAGAAGGTCTTCGCTTCGAGCTTGACCGGGTAGCGCAGCTGCGTGTCGTCCATCCGCGCGAGCCATACGCGCATCGGCCGTTGCGAATCGGTCTCGGCTTCCTCCTGTTCGTCGGGGAAGTCGCCGGCCACCCGCTTGGTGTAGATGTCGCAAACCAGCAGATCGCCCGTCGCCTGCGGCACACCGGCCGCCTGCGGCGATGCGGTGCCGACTTTCTTCAGGATGATGTCGGTGCGCCGCTTGCCGTCGTTCGACGGCACGGTGCGGTCACACGCCGCGTCGCCCGCTGCGCCGACCGAAATCGCCGACGAGAGGGGATCGAGCGAGGGCAGGACCTTGTCCTGCGGAATCACCTGTTTCGGGAGCGGCTTCCAGTCGGGATCGAACTTCTGCTTCACCAGGCCGCCCGGCCCGTATTCGGCAAGCCAGGTGCGCGGCTGGCCGCCGATCACGAGCGACAGCGAGCCGCTGGCGGGCTGGATGCCGTGCGGCGCGAAGGTGCCCCAGGCGCGATTGCGGCCTTCGTACTGGATCGTGAGGGCCTTCAGGATGCCTTCCTTGTACACGTGGCTTTCGATGTCGTAGCGATTGCCGGCGTACTTGGCGGTGAAATCGATGCGAAAGCCGGTCATGCCGACGAAAGTGATTTCGTAGCCTGCCTGGATCTGGCGCGTCTGGGCCAACGCACTGGGTGCAGCGCAGCACAAGACCAAACCGGCCAAGGCCGTACGAAAACTCATGAAATCGTGCTCCACCGGGGGACTTACCTCGGGCTCCCGGGCACGATAGAAGGCCCACGCCCCCGACGCCACCCATCGCCAGAGCCCGAAAAGGCCCAGTCCATGTCGCCCCCGGTCAACGACCGTCCTCCCGCCATCAGCCTCGACCGTTCGTGGGCGGTGCTGAAGACCCTGGGCCGGCACCTCTGGCCGAAGGGTGAGACGACGCTGCGTGCCCGTGTCGTCGCAGGGCTTGTGCTGCTGATCCTGGCCAAGATCACCAACGTCTACGTGCCGATCCTTTACAAGCATGCGGTCGACGGGTTGGGCGGCAAGGCGCAGGTGGTGGCGGTGCCGATCGCGCTGATCCTGGCCTACGGTTTCGCGCGGGTGCTGGCGCAGGCCTTCGGCGAGGTGCGGGACGCGATCTTCGCGCCGGTCTCCCAGCGGGCGATCCGCAACCTCGCCCTCGAAGTGTTCGACCATCTCCATGCGCTCAGCCTCCGTTTCCACCTCGAGCGCCAGACCGGCGGCTTGAGCCGGGTCATAGAACGCGGAACCCAGGGGATGGAGTTCCTGATCCGGTTCACGACGTTCAACATCCTGCCGACCCTGTTCGAGATCGGCCTGGTCGGGGTGATCCTGTGGACGCTGTACGACTGGCGCTTCACGGCGGTCACCTTGGGGGTGATCGCCGCCTACATCGTGTTCTCGGTGACCCTGTCGGAATGGCGCATCAAGTTCGTGCGCCGCATGAACGATGCCGACACCGAGGCCAACGCCAAGGCGATCGACAGCCT
>DATGMK010000016.1:0-69252 GCA_035293665.1 Reyranella sp.
CGTCCCGCTCGCATTGGACCACGTTCCCTCGGCCAGCACGCCGACCAGCGCCTGCGGAATGAACTGATAGTCCACGCCACCATGGATCGACGCCAGCACGCCGCCGGCGGCCTCGCCGTCGACGATCGTCGTGGCACCGCCGATCGACGCGGTCGACCGGCTGAACCCGGCGGCGCCGCCGACGTCGCCGCCGAGATAGAAACCGGTCCATGTCGGGCCGGAATCGTAAGGTGGAAGGTCGGTACGCGACTGTGCGTGTGCGTGTGCCGAATTGACGAAGGCCGCAAGCGCCAAGAGGGCTGCGGCCAAGCTCCCCCGGGTAGTCATAGACCGAAGATTAACACAATCTCCGAGTGCATTGAAGAAAAACGCGATTCGCAAATGCACATAAAGTGCATTTCTTCTACGCGCGCTTCTTGTTGAGCACGTTGAACCGGTCCTTCGGAGTCTTCTCCCGCGCCGCCGGACCGTAGGTGCCGAGCTCGATGCGGTGCGGGATCGTGAGCATGTAGTTCTTGAACGCGCCTTCCATCGCCTCGCGCCACCCTTGGGCGTTCTGCATCTCGTTGACCGAGGCCTTCGCGAACTTGAGGGCGAACGGATCCCGCTCGGCGATCTGCTGGGCAAGCTTCATGGTCTCCTCTTCGAGGCTTGCGCGCGGCACCACGCGGTTCACCAGGCCGAGCTTCTCGGCTTCGACCGCGGAGATGAACTCGCCGGTGAAGAGATACTCCTTGGCCTTGCGGGGGCCGAGGTCCCACGGCATGGAGAAGTATTGCACGTGCGCGCCGCCCCACTTCACGGCGCGGTCGGCGAACAGCGCGTCGTCCGACGCGACGATCAGGTCGCAGGCCGACGCGATCATCATGCCGCCCATGATGCAGTAGCCCTGGACCTGGGCGATGGTCGGCTTGGGCAGGTCGCGCCAGCGCATGGTGTTCTCGAAGAAGCGCTCCCACAGCCGGCGATACTCGCCCTTGAAGCCGGGCTCGAGCGGCGTCTTCTTCTGGTCTTCCATCTCCTGCGGGCTGCCGAGATCGTGCCCGGCGGAGAAGTGCTTGCCGGCGCCGGCGAGGATGATCACCCGCACCCCGGCGTCGTCGACCGCTCGCTTGAACGCATCGTCGAGCTCCTCGAGCAGGATGCGGGACTGCGCGTTCAGCACTTCGGGCCGGTTGGTGGTGATCTTGTGCACCGATCCAGTGCGCTCGGTCAGCAAGGTCGAATAGGTTTTCATGCCGTGTAGCTCCTCATGACAGGCCCCTGCCCATGAGATCGACGAAGTTGTCGCAATAGAAGCGCTGCTTCTGCGCCGCATTGATGCCGGCAGTGTCCATCGACACCTCGAAGCGCTTGATCGGATGGCGTCCGCCCTCGACATGCGGATAGTCGGACGAGAACAGGCAGACTTCGTCGCCGGAGTTGGCGATGATCCAGCCCGTATCCTCGTGCGGATAGGGCGTCACGCGCACCTGTCGCTTCACGAACTCGCTCGGCTTGAGCGACATCTTCTGCAGCCGCTCCTCGTTCTTGTAGAAGGCGTTGTGCGCGCTATCCATGTTGCGCATCCAGCCCGGCACCCACGAGGCACCCTGCTCGATGCAGCCGAACTTCAGGTTGGGGAAGCGGTCGAGCACCCGATCGACGATCAACGCGGTCAGCGCCTTCATCGGCGCGTAACCGATCGCCATGTAGTCGATCGAGCGGAAGTTGTCGTCGCCACCGTGGAAGTCCGGCACCGGCGGCAGTCCATTGTTGAAGAAGGCCTTCTCGAGCAGCGTCCCGCCGCCGCCGACATGGAACACGATCGGCAGGCCGGCCTCCTGGGCGATCGCCCACAGGGGATCGAAGCCGATGTGACTTGGCGAATGGTCGTCCGGGCAGCGCGAGGGAATCATCAGCGCCTTGGCCCCCATCTCGATCGCCTGGCGCGCCGCCTTCGCCGTGCGCTCGAAGTCGAGCAGCGGCACGTAGCCGGTCGGCAGCAGCCGCTTGTCGACCGAACAGAACTCGACCATGTGCCGCGTATGCGCCCGCGCCACGGCATAGGCGAGGTCGTGGTCCGGGCCGCTCTCCAGCACGTTGGAGTAGTTGAGCAGCGCGGTGGTGAACATGAGCTGGCTCGAGAAGCCCAGCAGGTCGAGCGAGCGCGGCCGGTCCTGGCGCTGCGACGCGCCGAGCGCCGCCCAGTTCTTGGCCAGCATGATCTGCGACTCGTCGAACGTGGCACCGTTGGCACGCTCGGCCTCGGCCAAGCGGCTGTGAAAGCCCTCACGGCGCGGGAAGAGCTGCAGGTCGCTCACCTGCTCGCGGTACTTCGCCTCGAGATGCTCGGCGAGGAACCCCGGCATCTCCATGATGTGCGCATCGGCGTCGTGAATGACGCGCCCCTCGGCGTAGGGCATGTTTCCTCCTTCGTTGGTCGGGAGCTTACCATGGGCGCGGACGTGTCGAAGGCGGTGAAGCAGTTGCTGGAGGCGCGCCGTTCCGGCGTGCAGGTCAAGCCGCCTTTCGCGATTCCCGACCGCGCGACCGTTTACGCCATCCAGGACGGTGTGGCCGAGGCTACCGGGCCGGTGTCCGGCTGGAAGGTCGGCGCGCGCACGCCGACCGCCGATCCCAACCCGGCGCCGTTGCTGGCCGGCGCGCTGGTGAGGTCGCCGGCAGCGTTCGACGGCAACGCGATGCACATGATCGGCGTCGAGGTCGAGATCTCGTTCCATATCACCCGGCACATCGCCACGCGCAGCACGCCCGTCGATCGAGAGGAGGCGCTGGCTGCGGTGGGTGACGCTTTCGTCGGCATGGAGGTGGTCGATACGCGGCTCGCGGATTTCAAGTCGGCCGATGCCGAATGGCTGCTGGCCGACAACCAGATGAACCACGCGCTGGTGGTCGGCGATCCGATCAAGGACTGGCGCACGCTCGATTGGCCGAACCTGCAGGTGAAGCTCGTCATCGACGGCAAGGTCGAGGTCGAGCAGACCGGCGGCCTCGGCGCCGTCGATCCCCTGCGTCCGCTCGCCTGGATGATCGACCATGCCGTCCGACGCCGCGGCGGCATCCGCAAGGGCCAGGCGATCACGACGGGCTCGTGGACCGGCCTGCGCTACTACCCGCCCGGTACGAAGGCCCGCGGCGAGTTCGTGGGACTGGGAGCGGTGGAAGCCCGCTTCTGAGGTCTTGCCGGACCGCGGGCGTCCCGCCCGCCTCATGAATCTGAGCGGGCGGTACGCCCGCGGTCCGGCAGGAACATGACAACACCTGACCATTCGGTCGCCGCCGTAACAACCGGCCGATGGCTGGCTGCATTGCTTGGACATGACCCACGTCCTCGATCGCGCCGCCGCGCACGCCGCCACCTTCCTCCAGACGCTGCCGTCGCGGCCGATTGCCCCGACGGCGACCGTAGCCGAGCTGCAAGCCCGGCTCGCGAAGGCCTTGCCGGAAACCGGTCTCCCCGACGAGACCGTGATCGACGAGCTGGTCCGCGACTGCGACGGCGGGCTGACGGGTTCGGGCAATGGCCGCTTCTTCGGCTGGGTGATCGGCGGCACCTTGCCGGTCGCCCTCGCGGCGGATTGGCTGACCTCGACCTGGGACCAGAATGCCGCCTCCAACGTCACCGCGCCCGCAGAGGCCGCGGTCGAGCAGGTGTGCGGCGAATGGGCCAAGCAGATGTTCGGCCTGCCGAAGTCGGCGTCGTTCGCCTTCGTCACCGGCTGTCAGATGGCGCACACCACGGCGCTCGCCTCGGCCCGCCACAGGCTGCTGCGCGACCGCGGGTGGGACGTCGAGGCCAGGGGCCTGTCGGGGGCGCCGCCAATGCGCATCCTGACGACGGAGAACCGCCACGAATCGATCCTGCGCTCGGTCCGGCTGCTCGGCATCGGCACGGACGCGTTGGTCTATGTGCAGGCGGACAATTCGGGCCGGATCGAGATGCGTGTCCTCGAGCAGGCGTTGCGGGAAGGCGAGGGCGCACCGACCGTGGTCTGCCTGCAGGCCGGCGATCTCAACACCGGCGTGTTCGATCCCTTTGAGCCGGCCTGCCGCCTGGCCCATGCCGCCAAGGCCTGGGTGCATGTCGACGGCGCCTTCGGGCTCTGGGCCGCGGTAAGCGAACGGCATCCCGCTCTGTTGGCCGGCGTCGAGCTCGCCGATTCCTGGGCGACCGACGGCCACAAGTGGCTGAACCTGCCGTTCGATTCAGGGCTGGTGTTCGTGGCCGATGCCGCCGCCCATCGCGCCTCGTTCGCCCAGGACACCAGCTACTCGGTACCGACCGAGCAGCTGCGCAACCAAAAAGACTGGAACCCCGAATGGTCGCGCCGCGGCCGGGGCTTCCCGTTCTATGCTGCGGTGCGTGCACTGGGTCGCTCCGGCATCGGCGAGATGGTCGATCGCTGCTGCCGGCATGCCGAGCGGCTGGTGCGCGAGATCGGCGCGCTCGACGGTGCGGAGATCCTGGCCGTGCCGGTCATCAACCAGGGCCTCGTCCGCTTCCTCAGCCCCGACGGCAACCACGACCGCTTCACCGATCAGGTGATCCAGCACATCCAGGCCGACGGCGTGGCGTGGTTTGGCGGCGTCACCTGGTGCGGCCGGCGGGCGATGCGCATCTCGGTCTGCAACTGGCTGACCTCCGACGACGACGTCACGCGCACAGTGGAGAGCGTCCGCCGCGCTCTTCTCTTGCCGGACCGCGAGCGTGCCGCCGGCTCATGAGTCTGAGCGGGCGGGGAGCCCGCGATCCGGCAAGAGCTATTTCCCCGTCCACTTCGGCGGGCGCTTCTCCAGGAAGGCGCTCATGCCTTCGCGAAAGTCAGCGCTGCCGTAGGTTGCGCGGATCAGGTCGTCGATGTTCTGGTCGGCGATCTTCGCCTGCAGCCGGCGCAACGCCTCCTTGGTGGTCGACAGCGTGATCGGCGCATGACCGGCCAGCGTCTCGGCGATCTCCTGCGCGCGGGCGTGCAGAGCCGCGGTGTCCGGCAGCACCTCCATCACCAGCCCGGCCTGCAGTGCCTTCGGGGCGTCGACCATCTTCGCCAGCAGCAGCATCTCCTTCACCGTCTGCGGCCCGACCAGCGACGTCAGCCGCGCGTAGTTCGTCATCGACAGGCAGTTGCCGAGGGTGCGGGCGATCGGCACGCCGAACTGCGCGTTCGCGGATGCGATGCGGAAGTCGCAGGCGCCTGCGATGGCGATGCCGCCGCCGGTGCAGAAGCCCGACACCGCGGCGATGGTTGGAACCGGACAGCGCTCGATGATCTCGAGCGTGGCGTCCATCTTGCGCTCGTAGCCGATGCCGTCCTCGCCCGACTTGAAGTCGCGGAACTGGGCGATGTCGGTGCCGGCGGCAAAGGCCTTGTCTCCGGCGCCGGTGACCACGATCGCCTTGGCCTCGCGGGTCTTTTCAATGCGCCCGCAGATTTCGGCCAAGCCCCGATACATGGCGAAAGTCAGTGCATTGCGGGCCTGCGGGCGGTTGAAGGTGACCCAGGCGACATCGCCGCGCTTGTCGTAGAGCAATTCTTCAGTCATGTGAGATCGCACCATGGCATTGGATCGGCTCCTCAAAGGCTTTTCGGACTTCCGTCTGGGCTACTACCGCGAGCACCTCGACCTGTTCGAGAAGCTCGCGACGGAGGGCCAGTCGCCCAAGATCCTCATCATCGGCTGCGCCGACGCGCGCGTCGATCCCGGCATCCTGACGCAGACGCGACCCGGCGACATCTTCACCGTGCGCAACATCGCGGCCATGGTGCCGCCGGCGCAGCTCTCGCCGGACCAGGCGCAACACGGCACTTCCGCGGCGCTCGAATACGCCGTGCGCGGCCTCGAAGTCGAGCATGTCGTGATCCTGGGCCACGCGCTGTGCGGCGGCATTGCCGCCCTGGTCGACGGCGCAGCCAGCGCTGCGGCGAACTACGACTATCTCTCCACCTGGACGGCGATCGCCCGGACAGTGCGCGATGTCGCCGTGCACGACCTCGCCGGCCGGCCGCGCGAGGAGGTCGTGCGCGCGGTGGAGCAGGCCTCGGTGGTCAACAGTGTCGCCAACCTGATGACCTTCCCCTGGGTCGCCGAGCGCGTCGCCGCCGGCAAGATGGTGCTACACGCCTGGTGGTTCAATCTCGTCGAGGGCCAGCTCTACGCCTTCAATCCCGACACCGCGGTGTTCGATGCCGTCACAGGCCTCGACGTGACGCCGACGGTGCAGCAGGGCACCAAGCTCTCGGCGATCAAGCCCGAGCGGCTGCTGCTGACTCTCGCGAACAAGAAGCCGGCGTTCTGAAAGTCCGACCGACGGGCCATAAACGGCGACGAAAACGGTCGTAAACGGCAATCAGGCCGCGTAGCCTGCTGTCCGGGATGTTTGAAGCGGCACTTCCATGCCGGCACGGCCAAGGGTCATGCCGGCATGCGCTTCAAGATGATCGGCTACAGACCCGGGAGCTTAGCTCGCGAGCGATTCGATCGCGGCGTCGACGCCGCCCGGTGCGAACGGTACGCCCGCGGTCTTCATCGCCAGCTCGGTGGTGGCGAGGCAGCCCAGCAGCATCGGCTCGTTGAGGTCGCCGAGATGCCCGATGCGGAACACCTTGCCCATCAGCGGGCCGAGGCCGCCGCCGAGCGACAGGTTGAAGCGCTCAAGCGCGATCTTGCGCATGGCGTCAGAGGTATGGCCCTCGGGCATCAGCACCGTGGTCACCGAGTTGGAGAGACGGTCCTCGGTCTGGCCGTACAGCGACGGCCCGTTGCCCTTGCTGCCCCAGGCGCGGACGGCGGCGCGGGTCGCTTCGGCGAGGCGGGCATGGCGGGCGAACACGCCCTCCAGCGTCTCCTCCTCGATCATCTTGATCGACTCCTGGAGGCCGAAGAAGAAGTGGACCGGCACGGTGCCGATGAAGCGCTGCGGCTTGCGCGCGGCCATCAGCTCCCAGTTGAAGTAGTACTTGGGCAGCTTGGACTTGCGGGCGGCCTCGAGCGCCTTGTTGCTGACTCCGGTGATCGCCATGCCGGTCGGGAGCATCAGGCCCTTCTGGCTGCCGGCGATGGTGACGTCGATGCCCCAGGCGTCCATCTTGTATTCCATGCTGCCGAGCGAGGAGATCGTGTCGGAAAGCAGCAGCGCCGGATGCTTGGCCTGGTCCATCGCGCGACGGACCTCTGCGATCGGCAGGACGAGGCCGGTCGCGGTCTCGTTGTGCACGGCGAGCACGGCCTTGATCTCGTGGTTCTTGTCGGCGGCGAGGCGCTCGTGGACCTTCGCGATGTCGACGCCCTTGCGCCAGTCGGCGGCGACGACCTCGACTTTCAGCCCGATCACCTCGGCGAGCTCCTTGAAGCCCAGCGAGAAGTAGCCGGTCTCGATCACCAGCACGAGGTCTCCCGGCGAGAACAGGTTGGCGACCGCCGCCTCCCACGCACCGTGACCGGTCGAGGCATGGAAGAACACTTCCTGGTCGGTCTTGAAGATGCGCTTCATGCCGGCATAGCTGGCGCGATGGATCTCGAGGAATTCCGGCGCGAGGAAGTCCATGACCGGCCGGTCCATTGCCCGCAGAATGCGGTCTGGGATGTTGGTCGGACCGGGATTGTTGAAGAACTGGCGGCCGCGGGGCTTGGTGTTCACTTGAGCGGTCAAGACAGGCTCCGGAATACGAAATGTCGGGGCACGATTAGCGGCGGGCCCTTGGCGAAGCAAGCGAGGCTTGCGATGTTCCGGCATTACTTATGTGAGGCCAAATGAGCACCCCCCCATCGACCTTGGCGACCAATCCGGCGACCAATTCCGCGATCGTCACCGATTACAAAGCGCGGACCCAGGGCTCGGGTGCGCTGTTTGAGCGCGCCCGCAAGGTGCTGCCGAGCGGCATCACGCACGATGCGCGCTACCTCGATCCCTATTCGATCCATGTCGCCAGGGCCAAGGGGCCGCGCAAGTGGGATGTCGACGGCAACGAGTATGTCGATTACTTCGGCGGCCACGGCGCCATGCTGCTGGGCCATTCGCACCCGGCCGTGGTCGAGGCGGTGAAGAAGCAGATGGAGCTCGGCACCCACTACGGCTCGAGCCACGAGCTCGAGGTGCGCTGGGCCGAGCTGGTGTGCCAGCTGACGCCGTGCGCCGAGAAGGTGCGGTTCACCGCGTCGGGCACCGAGGCGTCGCACATGGCGATCCGTCTGGCCCGCGCCTACACCGGCAAGGACAAGATCGTCCGCTTCATCGGCCACTTCCACGGCTGGCACGACAACGTGACGGCGGGCGCCGGCGCCACCTACGACGGCGGCACCACGCCGGGTGTGCCGCAGGATGTCAGCGCGCTCTCGATCGTGATGCCGAGCGACAACGTCGCCGCGGTCGTGAAGCTGATCGAGGAGCGCGACGACATCGCCGCCGTGATGTTCGAACCGTCCGGCGCGTCGTGGGGCCAGGCGCCGTTGCCGCCGGGCTTCATCAAGGCGGTGCGCGAGGCGACGGCCAAGAAGGGCGTCGTCATGCTGATGGACGAGGTGATCACCGGCTATCGCTGGTCGTCGGGCGGCGCGCAGAAGGCGTTCGGCATCACGCCCGACCTCTGCATCCAGGCCAAGATCGTCGCCGGCGGCCTGCCGGGCGGCGCGGTGGCGGGCAAGCGGGAGATCCTCGATCGGATCGACCATGACGCCACGGCGGCCAGGAAGATCGAGCGCATCCTCCATCCCGGCACCTACAACGCCAACCCGCTGTCGGCCGCCGCGGCGGTGACGGCGCTCACTTTGGTGCGTGACGAGGACCTGGCGGAGAAGGCCAACAAGACCGCGGCCGAACTGCGCGCGGCGTTGCGCGAGGTGCTGGTGAAGGAGAGCGTGCCGTGGGGCATCTACGGCCAGTCCTCGACCTTCCTGATCTATCCCAACCCGTTCAACGACCCGGTCGATCCGGCGACCTTCGATCCGCTCAAGGTGCCGTTCGCCAAGCTCAAGGGCGCGCGCGGCGCGGGGCCGCTCACCGGCAAGATCCGCATGGGCCTGATGACCCATGGCGTCGACGTGATGGGCGCGCCCGGCGGCTTCGTCTCGGCGACCCATGGCGGCGCGGAGATCGAGAAGACCGTCCACGCGCTGCGCGAGACCGTGCGCGCGCTCAAGGCCGAGCGTGAGGTGAAGGCGGCCTAGCCGTCTTGTGCGGGGACGCGCTACTGGAGTGGCGCGTCTTCTCATGCTCTTCCGGCAAGCTCTTCGCGGGAGACACGAAAAAGCCGCAAACCGGCTTGGGCATTGGCTCGCCAAAACGAGCAGGTTTTCGGCCCTCCTGAGGCCGTTCCATTGCCCGTAATAGGTGTATTTCCCGCGCGGGTGTAAACTCCTGATCCGCTCCAATTGCGTATCCAGGAGGTCGCCTATGTCCGACGACTCTTTTGCCGATCTTGTTGTGCCGACCGTCGCAGTCGATCCAGGCCGCTTCGGTGACGACACCGTTTTCGCGCCGTTTATGCTCCGTTTTCGACCGTTTATCGCAGGGGCCGACAGCGCCAAAATGCCCTCGTATAAGGCTTTTGACGCATCGACCTCCAGAAACCCCGTTTAAAAACGGCGAAAACGGGCCAAACCGGCCAGTGCTGCTAACGCGGGCCCTTGCCGAGATGGGCGATCGCTTCGATCTCGACCAGGATTTCCGGCGAGGCGAGGGCGGCGACCTGCACCAGGGTCGAGGCCGGGAAGTTGCCGCTGAACACCTCGGCGCGCGCCTTCCACACCTTGGTGTTGTTCTTGATGTTCGTGAGGAAGATCGTGACCTTCACCACGTCGGCCATCTTGCCGCCGGCCGCCTCGAGCAGCGCCTTGATCTTGGCGAAGATCACCTTGGCCTGCTCGTACTCGTCCATCTTCTCGAGGTTGGGCGCGCCGCGCGCGACCATGCCGGAGACGTAGGCGATGCCGTCGACCACCAGGCAGTTCGACCAGCGTTCTGGCGGCGGCTCGGGTGCATCGGGCGACGTCACGCGGCGGATGGTCATGGTCTCCTCCTTTTATTCAGGCTTGGCCCCGGACGCCTTCACGGCGGCCGTCGCTTTCTCCAACTCCGTCTTGACGAACTGCGTGTACTCCGCCGGCGTCATGGTGCTCGATTCGGCGCCGATGTCCTGCCAGCGCTTCACGACGTCGGGCTCCTTGAGCACCGCCTGCATCTCCCGGGCCAGCCGATCGACGATCGGCGCCGGCAGTTTTGCGGGGCCCGACAGGCCGAACCAGGAATAGGAGACCAGGTCGAAGCCCTGCTCCTTCATCGTCGGCACATCGGGAAAGCTCGGGTTGCGCTGTTCGCCGCTCACCGCGAGCGCGCGCACCTTCCCCGCCTTGATGTGCGGCGCGGCCGAAGGCAGCGAATCGAACATCGACGGCACGATTCCCGCGATCGTGTCCTGCATTGCCGGGCCGGCGCCGCGATAGGGGATGTGCACGAGCCTGGTGCCGGTCTTGAGCGCCAGCATCGTGCCCAGGATGTGGTTGCTCGAGCCGGGGCCCGACGTCGCGAAGGCGAGCTTGTCCGGATTGGCCCTGGCGTAGGCGACATAGTCGGCGAGCGTCCTGGCGGAGAAGCCCGGGTTCACGACCAGCACGCTCGGATTGAACGAGGCGAGCGTGATGTGGGTGAAGTCCTTCACCGGATCGTAGTCGAGATCGCCGTACAGCGGCGGCGCGATCGCGAAGGCGGAGATGTTGGACATCAGGAGCGTGTAGCCATCGGGCGCGGCCTTGGCGACCTGGGCACTGCCGATGCTGGCGCCCTTGCCCGGCCGGTTCTCGACCACGATGTTCTGGTCGAGCCGACGGCCGAGATACTCGCCGATGACACGGCCGACCACGTCGGTCGAGCCGCCGGGCGCGTAGGGCACGACGAGCTTTATCGGCTTGTTCGGCCAAGGCGCCTCGGCACGGGCGGGCAGCGCAAGGGAGGCGAGGGACGCGGCGAGAAGACTACGGCGGTGCAACATGCGCCGAGTATACTCGCGCCATGAGCCTCTTCGACTCTCTCTTCGCTCCGCAGCGCATCGCCCTGGTCGGTGCTTCGTCAGACGAGAAGCGCACGACCTCGCGGCCGCAGCGCTTCCTGCAGAAGCACGGCTTCGGCGGCGAAATTCTGCCGGTCAATCCCGGGCGCGCCGAGATCTTCGGCGTGAAGGCCTTCAAGACGATCGACGACGTGCCGGGCGAAGTCGATCACGCCTACATTCTCCTGAACGGCAAGGACGCAGTGTCGGCGCTCGCGGCCTGCGGAAAGCGCGGCGTGAAGGTCGCGTCGATCCTGGCCGGCGGCTTCGCCGATGCAGGTGCGGCCGTCGCGCCGCTGCAGGACGAGCTCGAGCGGATCGTGAAGGACACCGGCATTCGCCTGGTCGGGCCCAACAGCATCGGCACGGTCAGCACCGATCCGCCGATGGCGCTGACCGCCAATGCGGCCTTCGCGGTCGACAAGCTGCGCGTCGGCAACTGGGGACTGGTGAGCCAGAGCGGCAGCCTGATCGGCGCGCTGCTGTCGCGCGCCGACGCACGCGGCATCGGCTTCTCGCGGCTGATCTCGGTCGGCAACGAGGTCGATCTCAAGGTCGGCGAGATCGCCGACCTGCTGGTCGACGATCCCAAGACCAAGGCGATCCTCTTGTTCATGGAGACCTTGCGCGATGGCGAGCGGCTGGCGCGCGCCGCGCGACGTGCGCACGCCGCCGGCAAGCCGGTCGTCGCCTACAAGCTCGGCCGCTCCGACATCGGCCAGGAGCTTGCCAAGTCGCATACCGGGGCGATCGCCGGCTCGGACGCGACGTTCGATGCCTTCTGCCGACGCCACGGCATCGCCCGCGTGTCGATGTTCGAATCTCTGGTCGATGTGCCGGCCCTGCTGGTCGATCGTCCGCCGGCCCGGGGCAAGCGCGTCGCGGTTGCCACGACGACCGGCGGCGGTGCGGCGATGGTGGTCGACAACATGGCGATGGCGGGGCTCGACATCGTCGGTCCACCGCAAGGACTGGTCGACTGGCTGAAGCCGCTCGGCATCGCGGCGGGCGAGGGCAAGCTGGTCGATCTCACGCTGGCCGGCGCCAAGCCCGAGATCGTGTCGGGCACGATCGAGCGGCTGCTGGCCGACGACGGCAACGATGCGGCGATCTTCGTCGTCGGCTCCTCCGCGCAATTCAATCCGGAGCTGGCGGTCGAGCCTTTGCTGAAATTCGCGGGCTCACGGAAGCCTTTTGCCGTGTCGTTGACGCCGGCGGCCGAGAAGTCGCTCGCCCTGTTGACGGCGGCCGGCGTGCCGGCTTTCCGCCATCCCGAGTCCTGCGCCGAGGCGATGGCGCTCTGCCTGCTGCGGCCGGCGCCGCAGCCCGAGCCGAAGCTCGCCGAGCCGACGGCGGCGGCGCGCGAGGCCCTGGAAGCCGGTCGCAGCGGCTTCGACGAGCGCAAGGCGACGGTCCTGTTCGCGGCGCTGGGTGTGCCGGTGGCGAAGTCGATGGCCGTGCCGGATGCGCGGCGTGTGGCGGCGGCGGTCGAGCAGGTGGGCGCACCGGTCGCGCTCAAGATCCTGTCGGCCGACATCGCCCACAAGACCGAGGCCGGCGGCGTGGCGCTCGGCCTGACCGACGGTGAGAGCGCTGCAGTCGCCGCGCGCGAGATGGAGAAGCGCGTGAAGGCCCATGCGCCCGACGCCAAGCTCGACGGCTTCCTGGTGCAGAAGATGGAGCGTGGCCTGGCCGAGGTGATCCTGGGCTTCCGCCGCGATCCGCTGGTGGGGCCGACGATCACCGTCGGCCTGGGCGGCGTGCTGGCCGAGATCTACAAGGACGCCGCCACCCGTCTCGCCCCGGTCGACGAGGCCGAGGCGATGCAGATGATCAAGGAGGTGAAGGGCCTGGCGACGGTCCTCGGCTATCGCAACCTGCCCAAGGGCGATGTCGCGGCTTTGGCGAGGGCGATTTCCGCATTTTCCGCACTTGCCCATCCGGCCTTTGCTGCCGTGGGCGAGGCCGAGATCAATCCGTTGCTGGTGAAGGCCGACGGCGTCGTGGCCGTCGACGGCTTGGTGGTGCTGTAGCGATTCTTTATTCTTCGGCCGAAACGTAAATTGCCATCCGCCGGGCCTGCGATTTCCTCGGAGATCTCGCTGTCGAAGCCCGAAGATGCCGAATTCGACGCTCGCGACCACTCCAATATGGGCAATGGCCGGCGATTCGATGCCGGTAAGCAGCGTCTCCTCCCTGCAGCCATTGCCCATAATAGGTGTTCCCCCGGCGGATGATGCAGAATCGCTCGCATGATCTCTTTCGCATCGGAGGGCGGTCGGATGCGGTGATTTTTCAAGTGGGCTGGGACCGCCGGATTCGTGGACTCTTGGTCAGAAAGCCTTGTCCTATCGGCATCGAAGCGGTCCACTCCCGAGTGGACTCCGGTGGACTTCAGGCGATTCGGACGTCCGCCGCCTCGAACAGCTGCCGGAAGTCGTCGAGCACGAAATAGGTGTTCTGCAGCCTGTCGATCTCGTAGGGCCGCCGCATGACCTTCGCGGCCTCGAACGGCAGGCGTTCGACATCGCCTTCGATTGCGTGCCGCACTTCCTTGGCGGAGGAGAGGATGCCGGCGCCGTAGATCTTGAGACCGTCCTTGGCGCGGATCAGGCCGAACTCGACGGTGTACCAGTAGAGGCGGGCGAGGAGATCGATCTGCGCGCCGGCCTCCATCGCGCGCTGGCCGTAGCGCTGCATGTAGTTGGCGAAGACCGGATTGCTGAGCAGCGGCACGTGGCCGAAGAAGTCGTGGAACAGGTCGGGCTCGACCAGGTAGTCGAGCTCGGAGCGCTTGCGGATCCAGACCGTCACCGGAAATCGCCGGCGCGCGAGATGGTCGTAGAACACCGCGTCCGGGATCAGACCGGGCACGCCGACGACCTGCCAGCCGGTCAGCGCCTCGAGCTTGGCATTCACGGCATCGAAGTCGGGAATGGCGTCGCCGATGCCGAGCGTCTCGAGACCCTGCAGGAACTCCGCACATGCGAACTGCCGGGCAAGCTTGGTCTGCCGCTCGACCAGCAGGCGCCACACGGCCTGGTCCTCGGCCGCGTAGTCGTCGGGCTGCGGCACGGTCCAGTCGGGCGCCATGAAGCTGTAGTCGCCACGCAGGCCAGACATGGGAATGACGGTATCCATGTCCAGAATATGGGCCCGAACCTGCGAGCGAATCTCGGCAAACTCGGGTGCCTGGATGGCGGTCTTTGGTGGTAAACTCTAGAAACCAGGGCCTTGGGAGGGAAAATGACTACGCTCGATGAGATCGATAGGAAAATCATCGCGGCACTGCAGGCGGAGGGGCGCCTGTCGATCGTCGATCTGGCGGATCGGGTCGGCCTGTCGGCAACCCCCTGCCAGCGCCGGGTGAAGCGGCTCGAGGAGGAGGGGCTCATCATGCGCTATGCGGCCTTGGTGTCGCCCGCGGCGATGGGCTTCGGGCTGCAGGCGCTGGTCGAAGTGACGCTCGAGGATCATTCGGAGAAGACCGTCGAGGCGTTCGAAGCGGCGATCCGCGCGCGGCCGGAAGTCGTGGCCTGCTATGCGGTGACCGGCGACATGGATTTCCTGCTCCACGTTTTTGCGACCGATCTCGCAAGCTTCAGCGATTTCGCCCTGAAGGCCTTGTTGCGCATGCCGGGTGTAAAAGGCACGCGCTCGTCCTTCATCATGCAGGCGATCAAGAGCGATCTCGCATGGACGCCTGCTCCACGGCTAAGGTAACGCCGCACCTTCAAACCGGAGTCATCATGTCAGTCCTGCCGCGTGCCCTCGAGATCCAGGGCGAGATCACCGCCATTCGCCGCGATATCCACGCCCATCCCGAGCTCGCCTATCAGGAGACGCGGACCTCCGACATCGTCGCCAGCAAGCTCACGGAATGGGGCCTCGAGGTCACGCGCGGTCTCGGCAAGACCGGCCTGGTCGGAACTTTGCGCAAAGGAAACTCGTTGAAGGCCATCGGTCTGCGAGCGGACATGGATTGCCTGCCGATGGACGAGAGGAACGACTTCGAGCATCGCTCGCAGAACCCGGGCCGCATGCATGCCTGCGGCCATGACGGCCACACCGCGATGCTCCTGGGTGCCGCCAAGGTGCTGAGCGAGGCCAAGAACTTCGAGGGCGCGGTCCACCTCATCTTCCAGCCGGCCGAGGAAGGGGGCGGCGGCGGCAAGGCGATGATCGAGGACGGCCTGTTCGAGAAATTCCCCTGTGATGCGGTGTTCGCGATCCACAACAAGCCCGGCGTGCCGCTCGGCCACATCGTGACGCGTCCGGGCCCATTGCTCGCCGCGGCCGATCGCTGGGACATCCGCATCACCGGCAAGGGCGGCCACGCCGCCCATCCGCACACAACCATCGATCCGATGGTGGCGGGGGCCAGCATCGTGACGTCGCTGCAGTCGATCGTCGCCCGCAACATCGACCCGCAGGAAGCGGCGGTCGTGACGGTCGGCTTCTTCAAGGCGGGCTCGGCCTACAACGTGATCCCGGGCGAGGCGCATATCGGCGGCACCACCCGCACTACGACGCCGGAGAACCGCAAGCTGATCCAGAAGCGGATCAAGGAGATCTGCGATGGCGCTGCCCAGATGTACGGCGTGACGATCGAGGTCGAGCACCGGCCGGGCTATCCGCCGACCGTGAACAACCCGGAGAAGGTCAAGTTCGCGGTCGAGGTCGCGGCCGAGGTCTGCGGCGCCGGCAATGTGCGCGACAACGTCAAGCCCAGCATGGGCGCCGAGGACTTCTCCTACATGCTGGAGAAGGTGCCGGGCGCGATGGTTATGCTGGGCAACGGCGGGACCGAGGCGATCAACCTCCACAACCCGCGCTACGATTTCAACGACATGGCGATCCCGTTCGGGATCAGCTTCTTCGTCAAGACCGTCGAGCGTTTCCTCGGCGACCAGAAGGCTTGAGCAAGGAGGGCCCGACCGCAGGATGGAGTTCTTCCGAGTCTACGGTCGGGTCCTCGGACTGCTGCGCGACGAGCGAAAGCTGGCGATTACGCTCGCTTTCGCCAACGTCGTGGTGGCGGGCCTGCAGTTCTACGAGCCGGTGCTGCTGGGCCGCGTCGTCGACCTGCTGTCGAACGCGCCAGGCAGGAGCACGACTGATCTCTGGCACGACGCCCGGCAGCTGCTGGTGATCTGGGCCGTCGTCGGCATCGGCGGCATCGTCGCCAACATCATCGTCTCGCTGCAGGCCGACCGGATGGCGCACCGCCGCCGCCTCGGCGCCATGGCGACCTACTTCGAGCACGTGCTGGCGCTGCCCTTCGCGTTCCACAACGCGCAGCATTCCGGCCGGCTGCTGAAGATCATGCTGACCGGCGTCGACCATCTGTTCGGCATCTGGCTGAGCTTCTTCCGCGAGAACCTCGCGACCTTCGTGGCGCTGTTCATCATGCTGCCGCTCAGCATCTTCATGAACTGGCAGCTCGCAGCGCTGCTGATCGTGCTGATCATCTTCTTCGCCGTCGCCAACGCCTTCGTGGTCGGCAAGACCGACCGGCTGCAGGCCGAGGTCGAGGAGTATCACAGCGAGCTCGCCGGCCGGGCCGGCGACGCGCTGGGCAACATTCACCTGATCCAGAGCTTCGTGCGGCTGGGCGCCGAGGCGGGTGCCATCCAGGGCATCATCCGCCGCACGCTCGAGGCGCAGTATCCGGTGCTGAACTGGTGGGCGCTGCTGTCGGTCCTGACCCGCGCTGCGTCGACGATCACGGTGATCCTGATCTTCGTGCTCGGCACCTGGCTCTACACCCAGGACCAGGCCACGGCCGGCGAGATCGTGAGCTTCATGGGTTTCGCCACCATGTTGATCGGCCGCATGGACCAGGCCTCGGGCTTCGTCAGCCGCATCTTCTTCCAGATGCCGGCGCTGGCCGACTTCTTCCGCGTGCTCGACCACCAGTCGACCGTGGTCGACAAGCCCGACGGCAAGGACATCGGCCGCGCCAAAGGCGACATCGACTTCGAGGATGTGAGCTTCTCCTACGACGGTTTGCGGCCGGCGCTGCAGCACTTCACCCTGCACGTCCCGGCCGGCAAGACGGTGGCGTTCGTCGGCCCGACCGGCGCCGGCAAGAGCACGGCCCTGTCGCTGCTGCATCGCATGTGGGACCCGCAGTCGGGTGTCATCCGGGTTGACGGCATCGACCATCGCGACATCAAGCTGAGTTGCCTGCGCCGCAACATCGGCGTGGTGTTCCAGGATTCGACGATGTTCTACCGCTCGATCGCCGACAACCTGCGCATCGGCAAGCCCGACGCCACGCAGGCCGAGATCGAGGCAGCGGCCAAATTGGCCGAGGCGCACGACTTCATCATGAGCCAGCCGCACGGCTACGAGACCTTGGTCGGCGAGCGCGGCACGACCCTGTCGGGCGGCGAGCGGCAGCGGCTGGCGATCGCCCGCGCGCTCCTGAAGAACCCGCCGATCCTGATCCTCGACGAGGCGACCAGCGCGCTCGACGCGGTGACCGAGGCGCGCATCCAGAAGGCGCTCAAGGCCCTGATGGCGGGCCGCACGACCTTCGTGATCGCCCACCGGCTGTCGACCATCCGCGACGCCGACCAGGTCGTCGTGCTGGAGCACGGCAAGATGGCCGAGCATGGGACCTACGCCGAGCTGATCCAGCAGGGCGGCGTGTTCTCCAGCCTCGTGGCAACTCAGCGCGCTGGCATAGAATCTGCCTGATATCCCCTTGGCGGGCGGGTTCGGGCCGCCTAAGAGTCGCCGAACAGGGACGAGAGCTGAGGGGCATCGAATGAGCAGGATCGCCAAGGGACTGGCTGCGGCCGTCATCGCGCTGGCCGCGGGAATCGGCTCGGCAGCGGCGCAGACGCCGATCAAATTCACCCTCGACTGGGTTTTCCAGGGCCCGACCTCGCCGTTCCTGGTGGCGCTCGACAAGGGTTACTACAAGGCCGAGGGGCTCGACGTCACGATGGATCCCGGCCAGGGCTCGGCCGGCGCGGTGCAGCGCGTCGCCACCGGCGCCTACCAGATCGGCTTTGCCGACGTGAACTCGACCATCGAGTACAACGCCAAGAACCCCGGCAAGGAAGTGATGTGCGTGTTCATGGCGTACGACTTCGCGCCGTTCGGCGTCTACGCGCTGAAGAAGAGCGGCATCAAGGTGCCCAAGGATCTCGACGGCAAGAAGCTCGGCGCGCCGGTGTTCGACGCTTCGTTCCGCCTGTTCCCTGCCTTCGCCAAGCTGAACGGCATCTCCAAGTGGGAGCACGTGAACCTGACGCCGCAGCTGCGCGAGCAGAGCCTGGTGCAGGGCTCGGTCGACTTCATCTCCGGTCACTACTTCTCGTCGATGCTCGACCTCAAGGCACGCGGCGTGAAGTTCGACGACATCGTCGCCATGCGCTACGTCGACTTCGGCATGGACGTCTATGGCAACGGCATCGTGGTTTCGCCGGAGATGGCCAAGAACGAGAAGGCGGTGAAGGGCTTCATCGCCGCCACGATCAAGGGCTGGAAGGACGTGATCGCCGACAACACGGTCGGCATCGCCGCCGCCAAGAAGAAGGACCCGCTGATCGACGAGGCGCTGGAGACCGAGCGACTGCAGATCTCGCTGCAGACCAACATCCTGACGCCCTACGTGAAGGCCAACGGCATGGGCGACGTCGATCCGGTGCGCTTCGGGAAAGCGGTCAAGCTGGTCTCCGAGGCCTTCGGCCTGCCCGTGACGCCGGCAGTCGACAAGGTGTTCACCAACAGGTACCTGCCGCCCAAGGCCGACCGCATGGTGGTGAGGTGAGGGCAGGCACCGCCTTCCCCCGTCTGCGGGGGAAGGTGGCGCGTAGCGCCGGAAGGGGGTCATCTTTCTTCCTGTCGCGCGGCAAAGCCCCCCATCCGCCCTTCGGGCACCTTCCCCCGCAGACGGGGGAAGGCAAGTAGGTGTGATGGCGTTCGTCGAGCTCAAGGCGGCCAGCCTCACCTATCGCCTCGGCAAGGAAACGACGCTCGCGCTGGCCGATGCCACCTTCGGCATTGCCAAAGGGGAGTTCGTCGCCGTGGTCGGCCCGTCGGGCTGCGGGAAGTCCACCATCATGAAGCTGGTGACCGGGCTGTTGCCGGCGACCAGCGGCGAGGTCGTGGTCGGCGGGCAGCGTGTCACCCGGCCGATCAAGGGCGTCGGCATGGCGTTCCAGAACCCGACCCTGATGCCGTGGCGCAAGACGCTCGACAACGTGCTGCTGCCGATGGAGATCGTCGAGCCGCACAAGCATCGCTTCCGCCGCCATCGCGCCGAGTACGTGGCGCGCGCCATGGCGCTGCTGAAGACCGTCGGCCTCGCCGACTTCGCCGACAAGTATCCGTGGCAGCTCTCGGGCGGCATGCAGCAGCGCTCCAACCTCTGCCGCGCCCTGATCCACGAGCCCCAGATCCTGATGCTCGACGAGCCGTTCGGCGCGCTCGACGCCTTCACCCGCGAGGAGCTGTGGGGCGTCATGCAGGCGCTGTGGCTGGAGAAGCGTTTCACCGGCGTGCTGGTGACCCACGACCTGCGCGAGGCGGTCTATCTCGCCGACACCGTCTACGTCATGAGCCGTCGGCCGGGCCGGGTGGTGATGGCGAGGACCATCGACCTGCCGCGGCCGCGCACGCTCGCCTCGACCTTCGAGCCGGCGTTCGTGTCGATCGTGCAGGAGCTGCGCGAGCGCATCCATCACGAGCACGCGTCATGATCGGCGACAACAGGCGCGAGATCGTCCGGCCGGCCATGCCGTGGCTCGCCATGGCGGTGTTCCTGCTGGTGTGGGAGCTGGTGTGCGTCGTCTTCGACCTGCCCGAGATCCTGCTGCCGCGCCCGACCCGCGTGTTCGAGGTCTTCATCCAGCGCTTCGATATCCTGCTCGCCTTCTGCTGGGACACGCTGTGGACGACGCTGGTCGGCTTCTTCCTCGCCATCGCGGGTGGGGTAGTGCTTGGCGTGCTGATCGGCGCGTCGCCGCTGATCTACTCCGGCCTCTATCCGCTGCTGATCGCCTTCAACGCCGTGCCCAAGGTGGCGCTCGTGCCCATCCTGATGATCTGGGTCGGCGTGGGGGCGACGCCGGCGGTCGTCACCGCCTTCGTCATCAGCTTCTTCCCGATCGTGGTGAACGTGGCGACCGGCCTCGCCACGATCGAGCCCGAGATGATCGACGTGCTCTACAGCCTGGGCGCCACGCGGTTCGAGATCCTGCGCAAGGTCGGCATCCCGCGCGCCATGCCCTACCTGTTCGCCAGCCTGAAGGTGGCGATCACGCTCGCCTTCATCGGCTCCGTGATCTCCGAGACCGTCGGCGGGAACCGCGGCATCGGCTTTCTCATGTTGTCGGCGGGCGCGCGCAACGACACCGCGACGACCTTCGCCGGCCTGTTCGCCATCGCCATCATGGGCGTCGCGATGTACGCCGTCTGTGCCCTGGTCGAGAAGCGCATGACACGCTGGGCGTTCCGCGGCCAACTCGTGACCTGAAGCCGTCCTGAACCCAAGGTTGCCGGAACCTTTGGCCACTGCCGAACGCTTACAGGGCGACCAGTTTCGGAGGAATTGCCATGTTTCGGCCCGTTTCCGCGGTGCTCGCGGCGGCCATTCTTGCGGCTGCGACCGCGGGGGCGTCCGCCCAGTCCAACCCCATTCCCGCTTCGCCGGTCCCCGGTTTCGGTGGCCGCAACATTCAGCCCGGTACTCTCGGCAGCAGCCCGGGCAGTAGCGGCAGCGCGATCGGGTCGAACGTCGGCGCCGGTGCTTCGGCCTCGCCGCTGGCCAGCGGCGATCCCGCGGCCGCGCCCGATATCGCCGAGGCGCCGACCCGGCCGCTGATCGGCCTGTCGCGCGATCTCCCGCCGCCGCCTCCGCCGGCGACCCAGCCACCGCCGAGAAAGACGACCCGGTAGACCTGTCTAGACCTGCGCATCGAAGAAGGCGTCGGGATCGTCGATCTCGACCAGCCGGCCCTTGCGGATCTCCAGGAACCGCGTCGCCGCCGTTCGGGTGAAGAAACGGTCGTGGCTGACGAACAGGCAGGACACGTCGGAGCGCTCGAGCTGGTCCTCGAGGTCTTCCTGCCCCTCGATGTCGAGATGGTTCGTCGGCTCGTCGAGCAGGTAGAAGTTCGGCCGCAGCAGCTTCATCTTCAGGAACACCAGCCGCGCCCGCTCGCCGTGGCTCAGCACACCGATCGGCTCCTTGATGCGTGCGAAGGAGAAGCCGGCCTGGGCCAGAAGGCGAATCGCGTCCTTCTCGGTCACGCCGTCGGCCGCGACGACATAGTCGAGGATCGCCGCATTCACCGGCAGGTCGCGCATGGTCTGGTCGAAATAGACCAGGCGCGACGACGGGTTGAAGCGCACCGGCGCGGTGCCGTCATAATGCTCGCGCGCCGGGTCGTAGGCCGCGGCGAGCGTCGACAGCAGCGTGGACTTGCCGGCGCCGTTCGCGCCCAGCAGGGCGATACGGTCGCCGGACGCGACGGTCAGGCGGTCGATGCCGATAAGCTTGCGACCATCGGGCGTCCTGACCTCGAGGTCGGCCAGCCGCAGCGCCACGCGCGCATCGATGTCGCCGTCGCTGAGCTCCAGCCGGCGCTCGCGCGCGATGTAGGTCTGCGTGCGGTCGGCTTCGATGCGGGCGATGCGGGTTTCGACGGCGGCCTTGCGCTTGTTGAGGTCGGGATTCTTGACCGCCCAGACCTTGTAGCGCGCCGCCGCCTGCTCCAGCCGCTCGATCTCCTTCTGCTCGAGCCTGGCGCGCGCCGCGGCGGTGGCGTCGCGGCGCAGCAGCTCCTCGCGCGCGACCGAGAAGCGGGTCTTGAAGGCGTGCACGCCGTCGCTGCGCAGGAACAGCGTGCGCTCGGTGACGCGATCCAGGATCTCGCGATCGTGGCTGACGATCAGCATCGGGATCTTGAACTCCACCGTCAGCCAGCGCTCGAGCATGTTGATGTTGGCGAGGTCGAGGTGATTGGTCGGCTCGTCGAGGATCAGGATGTCCGGCTCCTCGAGCTTCGCGGCGGCCGCGATCAGCATCAGCCGCTGCCAGCCCCCTGACAGCGCGCCGAATTGCTTGTCGAGGATGTCGGATGACACGCCGATCTCCTCGGCCAGCACGTCGAGTCGCCACCAGTCGTCGTCCTGGCCGATCCGCGCCAGCGACTGGTGCAGCACCTCACGTACAGTGAGCTCGGCCAGCCCCTCGGGCACGTCCTGCGGAACGCTGCCGATGCGCAGGCCACGCGAGCGGATGATCTGGCCGGCATTCAGGTCGAGTACCCCGATCAGGCACTTGAGCAGCGTCGACTTGCCCGCGCCGTTCTCGCCGACCAGCGCCGTGCGCGCGTCGTCAAGCAGGAACGACACGTCCTCGAATATCCTGGCCGAGCCGTAATAGAAGGAGGCGTGCTCCATACCGAGCACCGCCTGACGTGATGGCATTGCCGAAAAATCCCCTGCTCGCGCGCCGTCGCGCAAGAATTTGATTTTTATCAAAGCTGGCAGGCCCTTGCATGCGCCAGAATCGCTTGAGCGCGAGCGCTTGGAGACTATTTCGCCATGGCCGTTGCCTACTCCGGGGAGAAGAGCCAGCCGGCCGTACGTCCCTCGGAGGGAAGTCGCGGGTGGCGGTGGCTCGTGGTCGGCGGTGCCCCTATCCTGGCCGTCGTCGCGGTCATGGTCATCGCCGCGGTGATCGCCTCCTACGTCTACGATACCAACCGCCGCGGCGCGGTCACGCTGTCGAACGACCTGCTTGACGCGATCGACCAGCGCATCGCCATCCAGATGGGTGCCTATCTCGCGCCGGGCGAGCAGTTCCTCGAATCGGCGCGCACGATCGGCGGCGAGCGCAGTGTGTTCGACGGCGCATTGGCAGTCGAGCCATTCGTGTTGGCGACACTCGGCAAGCATCCGCAGATCGCAGGTTTCAGCTACGGCGATCCCGAGGGCAACTTTCTCTACGTCTCGCGCAACGCGCAGGGCGGTCTCGACACCAAGCTGGTCGACCGGCGAGGCGGCGGCCACCGCGTCACCTGGACCCGGCGCGACAAGGATGGCGCCGTCGTCGGCCACGACGAGGACCCCGACGACGCCTTCGATCCGCGCACCCGTGGCTGGTACCAGGGTGCGATGAACGAGGGACATGCCTTCTGGACCACGCCCTACATCTTCTTCACCGTGAAGCGGCCAGGCATAACCTACGCAGTTCCGCAGTATGCGGCGAACCGGCGCCTGGTCGCCGTGCTGGGCATCGACATCGAGCTCACCGCGCTCAGCACCTTCCTCAAGAGCCTCGAGATCGGCCTACACGGCAAGGCATTGGTGATTGACGCCAAGGGTCGGGTGATCGCCTTCCCGTCCAACAGCTGGATCGCCAATCCCAAGGAAGGCGCCATGCTGCCGCAGCTCGACGAGCTCGGCGATCCGCTGCTGACCCGCATCTACAACCAGCTGAAGGTCGAGGGCTTCGGTCGCAAGCTGCTCGATTTCGGCAGCCAGCGCATCATCGTCTCGTCCGGTGCCCTGAAAGCGCTGACCGGCCGCAACTGGTCGGTCCTGATCGTGGCGCCGGAGTCGGACTTCCT
This sequence comes from Reyranella sp., assembly GCA_035293665.1. Classification (GTDB taxonomy): domain Bacteria; phylum Pseudomonadota; class Alphaproteobacteria; order Reyranellales; family Reyranellaceae; genus Reyranella. Next base: position 23,639 of record DATGMK010000016.1, read on the forward strand.
GGGCTTCGTCGCCTCCAGCAGCAGGCTCGCGCTCGTGCTTTCGGCGGTGGTGTTCCTGCTGATGGTGGCGCTCGCCGTCCTGATGATGTGGCGCAGCCTGCAGGCCGATCGGCGCGATCGCGCAGCGCGGCAACGCCACCGGGCACTCGAGGCGCGGGCGCAGACCCTGGCCGAGCTCGCTGCGCGGACCAATCTGATGGACCGCGACACGCCCGATGGGGTGCGCGAGGCGACCGAGCGCGCGGCCGAGATCTGCCAGGCCAAGCGGGTCGACGTGTGGTATCTCGCTGCCAACGGCCGCACCTTGGTGTGCGAGGACAATTTCGATTCCTCGGCGAACGCCCACGCCGCGGGTGCCGAGCTCTACCGCGACGAGTTCCCGCGGCTGTTCGCGGCGCTCGAGGAGCTGAACGAGATCGACGCGCCGGTAGCCAGGAGCGATCCACGCACCGAGGAGCTTGCCGCCCTCTACTTGCAGCCGCTCGGCATCGAGGGCGTGCACATCTCGCCGATCCACTCCGGCAAGCGCCTGCTCGGGATGCTGAAGGTCGAGGATCCGTCCTACGGCGAGCAGAATGACGGCATGGCGGAGTTCTGCCTCGCTTTGGCGAGCTTGTTCGCGCTGCGCTACCTGCCGGCGGCGAGTGCCGCTGCGTCCGGCTCTCCGGCGGATGCCCGCGAAGTCGCCGAGCAGCGGGTAGCGCGCGCGCTGACCGACCGCCGCGTGGCACTGCAGCACCGTCTGCTGCACTTCGAGATGTCGCCGGACGATCTCTCCTCCGGCCAGCTCGGGCAAGCCGCTGTCGCGGTCGTCCGCATGCCCGATTGGCTATCGGTGGCCCGTCGCGGCGAGGGCGACAACCGCGCCCGCATGGATGAAGTGATCGACGAGGTCCAGCGCGCCGTCGCCCGGAATGGCGTCGGCTATGCCGCGCTGCTCGACGACCAGGTCGTGCTGGTCGCCGCGGCAGACCGCGCTCAACCGCCGGCGGTCGCGGCGCGGCTGGTGGCAATTGCGGCGCTCGACGTGCGCGACCGGCTGGTCGACCTGACCCGAGGCTGGGGCGAGGGGGCGGAGTTCCGCATTGCCATCGATGTCGGGCCGGTGATGGCCTCGGCGTTCGGCGACGGCAGCGACCGCAACTTGTGGGGCGGTGCGATCGGCGTCGCCAAGGTACTGGCGGCAAGCGGCAGTCGGCGCGCGATCACCGTGTCCGAAGCGGCCTATCACCTGCTGTCGGCCGACTTCCTGTTGCGCCAGCGCGGCAGCTACTTCCTGCCGGAGACCGGTCCGATGCGCACCTTCGTGCTGGCGGGCGCGCTGTGAGCCCTCGTGTCGATACCGTGGCACCCCCGAGGGGGTCGTGGTTCGGGCGGCTGCTGGCCGCGACCGGGGCTCATGTCCTGCGCCGCGTCGAGGCGGCGCTGGTCTTTGCCGCCTTCAGCGCGACGGTGATGGTCGCGGCGCTGCGCCGCGAGTCGTGGCGCCGGCCGGTGCGCGCGGTATTTTTCGACTCGCTGCACCGGGTCGCCGTCGACTCGGCGCTCACCACGATCGGTACCGGGATCGTGTTGGGCTTCGTGCTGGTGGCCCAGGTCGTCTATTGGCTCGAGACGGCGGGCCAGAGCCAGCTGGTCGGCGAGATCGTCGAGCGTTCGCTGGTGCGCGAGATTGCGCCGGTGGTGGTCGGCTTCATCATTTTCGGGCGCGCCGGCACGCGCATCCTCATCGACCTCGGCGAGGCCCGGCCGAAAGGGTGGCTGCGCCAGCTCGAACGGCAGGGTATCGACCCGGTCGCGCTTCTGGTGATGCCCCGCATGACCGCGCATGCGATCGGCGCCTTCTGTCTCAGCACCATCCTGCTGATCTCGACCCTGGTCACCGGCTACCTGGTGGCGTCGGCGCTGGGATTGGTCACGTTCCCGATCTGGCAGTTCGGGCAGAACGTGATGCGGGCAATGGATATTGCGGACTTCATCGTGCCGCCGGTCAAGTCGGTGATCATCGGCGCGCTTGTGGCTCTCGTGTGCTGCGCCACGGCGCTCACGCGCGCCACAGCCGGGTCGGAAGTACAGCGGTTGGTAGCGCGCGGTTTCGTGCGGGTGGCATTGGCGATCCTGTTCGTCAGCGGCGTGTTCGACCTGGCGGTCTGAGAGGCGGCCCGAGATGGAAGCCCAGATAGAGCCGCAAATGGAGCGCAGATCCTCGGTGCTCTCCTTGCGCGGCGTGGCGCTCACCGGACGCCGCCGCGCTCGAGCCGATACCGTCGATTTCGACCTCGCACATCGTGAGGTCGCCGTGGTCGAGCTCGACGAGGACAGCGACACCGGCGGCTTCATCGACCTCTGCCTCGGTCTGGTCGAGCCGCCGTCGGGCGAGGTCTATTGCCTCGGTCGGGCGTGGGCCGCGGAGGGCTACTATGACCGGCTCAGCCATCGCAGCCGCATCGGCACCCTGGTCGAAAGCCAGGTCTGGCCGCCGCACATGCCGGTCGCGCAGCTGGCGCTGGCGCCGCTTCTCTATCATACGAGCCAGCCCGAGGCCGAAGCCGTCGCCGAGGCGACCATCCTGGCCCGCCGCTTCGGCTTACCCGGCCTGCCGGCGGCACCGTGCGAGCAGGTGCCGTTCGCCGACCTGGTGCGCGCGGCATGCGTGCGGGCGTTCCTGGGAGCGCCCGAGTTCGTGGTGATCGCCGACTCGGCGCTGGAATCGATGGCCGAGCTCGCCACGCCCATTGCGCAGGCGATCGGCGCCGTGCACGACCGCGGCGGCGCCATCCTGTGGCTGCTCAATGCGCGCAGCGCGCCTGCGGCGCGGTACGTCACCGCCGACCATGTGTGGCGGCTGGATGATCGCGGGCTCACGCGCGCGCGGAGGCTGCGATGAAGCGCTCGACGCTCGGCGTGCATCAGTTCAACCAGGCGGTCGGCGCGGTGGTGCTGCTCTGTGTTGCCCTGTTCATCGGCGCGCTGCTCAACGCCGGCCTGCTGAAGGAGTGGTTCCAGACCTCGCTCACCTTGCGCATCGTTCTGCCCGAGGAGGGCACGTCGGGCCTGTCGCAGGGCTCGGAGGTGCAGATCCTCGGGACGCGCGCCGGCGAAATCCGCCGCATCGTCATCGATCCGAGCCAGCGCATGCACGCCGAGGCGCGCATCGATACCCAGATGAAGCCGTTCATTCGCCGCGATTCGCAGGTCGTGATCCGCCGGCAGTTCGGCATCGCCGGCAACGCCTATGTCGACATCACGCGTGGCCGCGGCCCGGAACTCGACTGGGGCTTCGCCGTGCTGACCGCCAGCAGCGACCGCGCGCCGACCGATTCGATTGGCCAGGTCGTCGACGACGTGCGCAGCCGGATCGTGCCGATCCTCGACCAGCTGCAGAAGGTCGTGGCCAGCGCCAGCGATCTGGTCGGCCCGTCGGGCGCGTTGCACCAGACCCTGCAATCGACCGCGACCGTAGCGCAGCGCGTAGAGCGCGGCGAAGGTTCGGTCGGCAAGCTGCTGGCCGACGACAAGATGGCGACCGACCTCGCCGCTACGCTCGCCGCGGCGCAGTCGGCCGTCGCGCACACCAACGGCCTGGTGGTCGAGCTGGAAAAGAACGCCAAGGATGCGAAGATCGCCCCGATTCTGCAGCGCACCGATGCCATCCTCGCCTCGCTGCAGGTCGTGACGAAAAACCTGGCGGCGGCCAGCCCGAACATCACGTCGACCACCGATTCCATGCCGGCCCTGCTGCTGCAGACGGAGTCGGCAGCGCGCGAGCTCGAGCTGCTGTTGGCGCAATTGCGGCGCAGCTGGCTGCTCGGCGGCGGGGGTGGGGCGACGCCGGCATCGAGCCGGCGTGCCCCGGCCAGCGAGGTCCGTCCGTGACGTCTCGGCTCTTCGGGCTCGCCGTCCTTCTCGCGCTGGCCGGCTGCGGCGGCGGAAAGCCAGCGGACGAAGGGCCGCCCACGGATCTGCGGCTGGAGCAGGCCAATCGCGCCGGCACGCGCGCACTGGCCATGAACCAGACCAGGGAGGCGATCAAGCAGTACCGCGCGGCGCTCGCCCTTGCCTACGAGCGCGACGATGCCGCCGCGATCGGCGATGTCGGCTACAACCTCGCCGTGGCGCAGCTCACTGCCGGCGCCGCGACCGACGCCGTGCGCACGGCGCGCGACGTGCGGGCCGAGCTCGAGCGCCGCAAACAGGCGCCGCCGCCCGAGCTGGTGCTGGTGCAGGCCGCCGCCGCCTACCGGCTGGGCGCCGGTGACGAAGCCATGGCGCTCGCCCAGGAGGTGTTGGCGCGCGCGCCGCTTCCGGCCGAGACGGCAACGCGGGCCTGGTACATCTGGGGTGTCGTATCGGCCGATCGCGGCGATGCCCGGGGGCTCGCGCAGGCGCTGGCCGCCATTCCGCCCTCGACCCAGCCCGACCAGGAGGCAGACCGCCGCGAGCTTGCCGGCCGCGCCGGCCTGTTGTCCGGCGACACTGGCCGCGCAGCATCGGAGTTCGAGCAAGCTGCCGATCAGCGCCGGCTTGCGCTCGACTATCGTGGTATGGCGCGGGCGCTGTCGTTCGCGGGCGATGCCGTGCTGCGGCAGGGTCGGACGGAAGAGGCAGCGGTTCTGTACCTGCGCGCGGGCCGCAGCGCCGTGCTGCAGGGCGACGCCGCGAGCGGCCGCACGCTGCTGGATCGAGCGGACTCGCTGGCAAGGCAGTCGGGGGCCGTAGGCGTGAGCGCCGAGGTCGATCGCGTGCGCAAGGCCGCCGCGTCGAAGAGCTAAAGGATCCGGCCGGCTTTCATCACCCATTTGCGCGGCGGACGGGTGGCGACGGCCTCGGCAATCGAGCCGGCCTCGACCGCAACGAAATCCGCCGGGCCGCCAACCTTGATGCCGTAATCCTTCAGGCCGAGCACGCGGGCGGCGGCTTCGGTCACCATCCGGTAGGGCAGCAGCAGCTCGTGGTCGTGCCGGAAGTTGGCGCGATAGCCGATCAGCATGGCGCGCTCCAGCATGTCGCCGTTGCCGAACGGCGACCAGGCATCACGGATATTGTCGGAGCCGCCGAACACCTCGACGCCATGCGCGCGCAGCAAGGGCAGCGGCGGCATGGTCGCGGCGCCCGGCCCGTGGCTCATGATGGCGATGCCGGCTTCGGCCAGCACGTCGGCAGTGCGCTCGGCCAGCTCGGTCGCCACCGACCCCAGGGCGAAGGCATGGCTGATCGCGACCTTGCCCTGCAGGCCGAGCGTGCGCGTGCGCTCGGCGATCGCCAGCATCTCGGCGATGCCGCCCTCGCCGCTGTCGTGCAGGTGGATGTCGATGCCGACGCCGCGTCGGTTGGCGATGGCGAAGATCGTGTCGAGATGGCCGCCGAGGTCGCGGTCGATGCCGACCGGATCGAGGCCGCCCACCAGGTCGGCACCCTGAACGATCGCCTCTTCGAGCAGCTTGGCCGTGCCCGGCGAGCGGGCAATGCCGCTTTGCGGGAAGGCCACGATCTGGATGGTGACGGTTTCGCGAAAGCGCTCGCGCACCTCGAGGATGGCGTGAAGATTCGCGAGCCCGAGCTCGTTGTCGATGTCGACGTGGCTGCGCATGTGCAGCGTGCCGCTCGCCATCACCTGCTTCACCAGGTTGGCGCCGGTCTCGGTCTCCGGGACGGTGCGCGCGGCCCGGACCTTGCGCTCGGCCTCGATGCGATCGGCAACGGCGTTGCCGACCGCCTGGTTCGGCACCCACGGCAGGCCGAGCAGCGTCTTGTCGAGGTGGATGTGGCCGTCGACCAGCGGCGGCATGACGAGGACGCCAGGCTCGGACTCGGTAGGCGGCCGCAACGCGACGATGCGGCCGTCGCGGATCTCGATGTCGTGCCGGCTGCCGTCGGGCAGCGTCGCGTTGTGGATCATCGCCCTGTGTTAGCCGATCTTCGGTCGCGCGTCCTTGGTCGCGTCGAGGATCTTGGTGGTGATCACGTCGTCGAGCTTGGGCGCACCGGCGCTGAACTGCTTGAGATCGTCATAGAGCGCGATCTGGTCCTGCCACACCTTGGGCTCGAAGGCGCCCCAGCCATTGGCCTTGGTGTTTTCGTTGAAGGCGAACTTGAGCAGCACCTTCAGCCCGTCGAGCTCGTCGTCGCGCTTGAAATTGGGATACTCCTTGACCAGCAGGTCGGCCGCCTTCTCCGGATCCTTCTGCGCGAAGGCATAGCCGCGCGCCATGCCCTTGAGGAACCCCGCGACCATCTCCGGCTTCTTGGCGAGCGTGTCCTTGGTGGCGTAGAGCGGCAGGGCATAGAGCTGGACGCCGGCGTCCCAGAGCCTGAGTGTCACCGGCGGCTGGCCGAGCGCCTTGATCGCGGTAGTCGAGGTCAGCCAGCCGGTGAAGGCATCGACCTGGCCGGTGAGCAGGGGCGAGAAGTCGGCGCCGACCACCACCACCTCGACGTCCTTCTCCGGGATATTGTGCTTCTTCAGGAGCGCCGTGAGCAGGATCTTGCCGGTCGCCTGGATGCCGATCTTCTTGCCGATCATGTCCTTGGGCGTGCGGATCGGCTTCTTCTCCAGGGAGAAGAAGGTGTAGGGGTGCTGTTGCAGGGCGGTCGCGAAGCAGGTCACCGGGATCTTCTGCGAGACCGCCAGCATCAGCGACGGGCTGGACGACACCTGGCCGATCTCGTAGCGGCCCGAAGCGACGATCGCCACGCCGTCGATGTTGGGTCCGCCGGGCTGGATCTGGACGTTGAGCTTCTCCTCCTCGAAGTACCCCAGCTCCTTGGCGACCACCTCGCCGATGTTGTTATTGCTGGCCAGCCAGCCGAGCTGGAGGTTGATCGTCTGCGTCTTGGCCTGGGCGAACCCGCCGGACGGCAGGAGATTTGCAGCGGCCGCCGCCGTGGCGGCAGTCCCCGTGAGTACCGTGCGGCGGCGCATTTTGAAGTCCTCCCTGATTGTCTGTCCCGCAACCCGCACGATAGACTGCAGCAGGACGGGGACCAAATCGAGGCTCCCCCCAACGAGGCTGCCATGGCCAAGCCCTTCGACATCCAGCCGCTCGACGCCTCCTTCGGGGCGGTCATCACCGGCCTCCGCCTGTCCGAGCTCGACGAGCCGACCTGGCGTTCGCTCCACGACACCTGGCTCGAGTACGCCCTGCTGATCTTCCCCGGCCAGTTCCTCAAGAAGGACGAGCAGATCGCCTTCGCCAGGCGCTTCGGCCAGCTCGAATTCGAATGGGGCGCCGTCAGCAACGTCCGCGAGGACGGCACCCTGCGCGCGCCGGAGGGTGGCGACGACGTAGTCCAGATCCTTAAGGGCAACGAGGGCTGGCACGCCGATTCGACCTTCAAGCCGATCCAGGCCAAGGGCGCGGTGTTCAGTGCCGAGGTGGTGCCGACGATCGGCGGCCACACCGGCTGGGCCGACATGCGCGCCGCCTATGACGCGCTGGACGGCGCGACCAAGGCCAGGATCGAGGGCCTCAACGCCTACCATTCGCTGCACTACAGCCAGGGCAGGATCGGCCACGTTCCGAAAAAGGGAACGGACGATTACCGGCGGCTCGGCTTCGAAGGCGACGAGGACGTGCTGCGGCCGCTGGTCAAGGTCCATCCCGACACCGGCCGCAAGTCGCTGCTGATCGGCCGGCATGCGCACGACATTCCGGGCCTCGCGCCCGAGGAGTCGCAGGCGCTGCTGCAGGAGCTGATCGACTTCGCCTGCCAGGCGCCGAGAGTCTATCACCACGACTGGCGCGTCGGCGACGTGGTGATCTGGGACAATCGCTGCCTGCTGCACCAGGCGACGCCGTTCGACATGACCCAGCCGCGCAAGATGTGGCACACCCGCATCGCCGGCGATCCCGTGAGCGAAGCCGCCATTGGCTGAGACAGCGGTCTCCTGCGAAGGCGTCAGCGTCCGCTTCACCAGCGAGCGCGGAACCGTTACCGCGCTCCAGAACATCGATCTCGCGATCCCGCGCGGCAACTTCCTGACGCTGCTCGGGCCGTCGGGATGCGGCAAGTCGACTCTGCTGCGGGTGATGGCCGACCTCGTGGCGCCGACCACCGGACGCGTCTCGGTGCTGGGCGGCACGTCGCAGGCCGCGCGTGAATCGCGGCAGATCGGCTTCGTGTTCCAGGACCCGGCGCTGCTCGCCTGGCGCACAGTGCTCGATAATGTCTCGCTGCCCTTGCAGGTCGGCGGCGGCAAGGCGCTGCCCGGGGCGCGCTCGCCGCAGGAGCTGCTGAGCTTGGTCGGCCTGACCGGCTGGGAGAAGGCTTATCCGCACGAGCTGTCCGGAGGCATGCGCCAGCGCGTGGCAATCGCCCGCGCGCTGGTCTCGGGCCCGCGGCTCTTGCTGATGGACGAGCCGTTCGGCGCGCTCGACGAGATCACGCGCGATCGGCTGAACGAGGAACTGCTGCAGCTCTGGGAGACCACCGGCACGACCATCGTGTTCGTCACCCATTCGATCTACGAGGCGGCGTTCCTCGGCCAAAGCGTGCTGCTGCTCGCGGCGCGGCCGGGCCGGGTGCGCGAGCAGGTGCCGGTCACCCTGCCGATGCCGCGCCGGCTGGCCCAGCGCGAGACGCCGGAATTCGTCTCGCTGGCCGGCCACCTGCGCCGCGTGCTGGAGACCTGCTGATGGCCAATCCCGCGGAAACCGCGCCGCTGGGTGCCGCGTCGGCAGCGTTTGCCGAGGATAGCGAAGCCGACGCCCGCTTCCTCGCCCGCAAGCGCTATCTTGCCTGGCGTCGCCGTCTGCTGCCGCTCGCCGCCGTCCTGCTGTTCCTGCTGCTGTGGTGGCAGGCGGTCGTGCAGTTCGACATCAAGCCGTTCATCGCGCCGTCGCCGGTCGCCGTCGCTCATGTCCTGGTGGACCGCTTCGACATCCTGATGATCAACCTGCTGCCGACGGCGATCGAGGCAGTGTGCGGCTTCCTGCTGGGCAACTTCGCGGCGATTTCGCTCGCCACGGTGTTCGTCTACAGCCGGACGACCGAGGAGGCGCTGTTCCCGATCGCGGTCATGGTCAACACCATTCCCGTGGTTGCCAAGGCGCCGATCCTCGTCCTGCTGCTGGGCAACGGCATGGAGCCCAAGATCGCCATCGCCGCGATCATCTGCTTCTTCCCGACCCTGGTGAACATGACGCGCGGGCTGCGCGACGTGCGGGCCGAGCAGTTGGAGCTGATGCGCATCCTGTCCGCCACGCCGCGCGAGGTATTCTTCCGCATCCGCGTGCCCAATGCGCTGCCCTACCTGTTCTCGGCGCTCAAGATCGCCGCCTCGACGGCGGTGATCGGCGCGATCGTCGGGGAATGGATCGGATCCAACATAGGCATCGGGGCGCTGATCATCCAGGCGACCTACAACTTCGATTCGCCGCTGCTCTACGCGACGATCGTCGTCGGCTCGACCTTCTCCGCGCTGTTCTTCGGCGTGATCTCGCTCGCCGAGCGGTCGATGCTGCGCTGGCACACCGCGCACAAGGACCAATAGCCGCGCTTCCAGAGGAGTTTCCCGGGCTTCCGGCCGGTTCTATAGTTCGCATGGACTGAGTCGCGTTGGGTTGGGTTCGCACCGGAGGCTTTCGGATGTGGAGAACGCGCGGCCGGACCAGCGGCCGCCATGCTCCTTGGCGGCCCGGCCGTCATGGTGTCTTGGCTAAGCGCTGCGGCGGGCATTCCGCCAGCTGCGGTCGGCCGAAAGTGGCTCGCCGATGAACATTTCCGAACCGTTCATCCGCCGGCCGATCGCGACCTCGCTGCTGATGCTCGGCCTGCTGGTGTTCGGCGCCGGTGCCTATCTCCTGTTGCCGGTCGCGGCAGTCCCCAACGTCGACTTTCCCACGATCACCGTCACCGCGCAGTACGCCGGCGCCAATCCCAGCACGATGGCCTCGGCAGTGGCGACGCCGCTCGAACAGCAATTCATCACGATACCGGATCTGAGCGAGATGACGTCGTGGAGCGGCGTCGGCGTGACGTCGATCACGCTGCAATTCAGCCTGGACCGCAATATCGATGCTGCCGCGGGCGACGTGCAACAGGCGATCAATGCTGCCAGCGGTCTTCTACCCAAGGACCTGCCGACCCCACCGACCTACCGCAAGGTGAACCCTGCGAACTTTTCCATCCTGATATACGCGATCCATTCCGACGCGCTGCCGCCTTACAAGATCGACGAATACGCAAACAACATCATCGCGCCCCAGCTGTCGACCCAGCCGGGGGTGGGGCAGGTCTCCGTCTTCGGGTCGATGCCCTACGCCGCCCGGGTCCAGATCAACCCGGCGTCGCTCGCGGCGAAGAAGCTGGGCCTCGAGGACGTCCGCAACGCGCTCGTTGCGGCAAGCGTCAACCGGCCGAAAGGGGCGATCGAGAGCTCGGATCAATCGATCTCGCTCGATACGAACGACCAGCTGTACGACGCGGCGCAATATCGCAATGTCATGATCGCCTACAGGGATGGTGCGCCGGTGCGCATCGAGGATGTCGGTGACGTCATCAACTCGGTGCAGAACACCCGGCTCGTCGCGTGGTTCGGCGACCAACGATCCGAGGGCATCGCCATCCAGAAGACGCCGGGCGCCAATACCGTCGACGTGGTGGACCGAATCAAGGCATTGATGCCCAAGCTCGCACAATCGCTGCCGCCGACGGTTCACGTCGAGCTGATGTCGGACCGTTCGCAGACGACCCGCGCGTCGATCCACGACGTGCAATTCACCATGATCCTCACGGTCGGCCTGGTCGTCGTCGTGATCTTCCTGTTCCTGCGGACCCTCTGGGCGACGGTGATCCCGAGCCTGGCAGTCCCGCTGTCGCTGCTCGCGACCTTTGCCTTCATGTATGTCGGCGGCTACAGCATCGACAACATCTCGTTGATGGGCTTGACGATCTCGGTCGGCTTCATCGTCGACGATGCAATCGTCATGATCGAGAACATCGTGCGCTACATCGAGCAGGGCATGAAGCCGTTCGATGCCGCGCTCAAAGGCGCCGGACAGATCGGCTTTACGATCATCTCGATCACCTTTTCGCTGATAGCGGTGTTCATTCCGCTGTTGTTCATGGGCGGCGTCATCGGCCGGCTCTTCCGCGAGTTCGCCGTGACGATCTCGGTCGCCGTCGTCGCGTCGGCGGTGATCTCGTTGACCATGACGCCGGTGATGTGCTCGCTGTTCCTGAAACAGGAGGGGCTGCACCCCAAGGGCCGCTTCAATCGTGCCTGCGAACGCGTCTTCCAGGCCGCGCTGGCGGCCTACGACCGCGGGCTCGTCTTCATCTTCCGCCACCAATTCTCGGCACTGGTGGTGACGGTGCTGCTGATGGTCGCGACCGGCTACCTCTATGCGATCGTGCCGAAGGGCTTCTTCCCGCAGCAGGATACGGGTTTCATTTTCGGCGAGCTCAACGTTCGCCAGGACTCGTCGGTGGCCAACACCGACGCGACGCGGCGGGAGGTCGTCGACATCGTGATGCATGATCCGGCGACAGAGGGCGTCTTCTCGTATGCCGGAGCCACGCCGTACAATCCCGCCGAGAATACGGCCCGCATCTTCTGGGGATTGAAGCCGTATGACGAACGCGCCGAGACCGCGGAGCAGATCATCCAGCGGTTGGACAAGAAGATGGCCGACATCAAGGGCGCCAAGTTCTACATGCAGGTGCCGCAGAACATCACCGTCGGCGGCCGGCTCTCCCGCACCCAGTACCAGTATACGCTGACCGACACCAACATCGACGAGCTCGACCACTGGGCGCCGATCATCGAAGCCGGCATGGAGAAGCTCCCGGAATTGCAGCAGGTCGCGTCCGATCAGCAGATTGCCGCGGCGCATCTCGCCATCGACATCGACCGCGACGCCGCCTCTCGGCTCGGCCTGTCGATCGACCTGATAGACCAGACCCTCTACGACGCCTTCGGACAGCGCCAGGTCGCGACGATCTACACGGCGACCAATCAGTACAAGGTCGTGCTCGAGGTGCAGCCGCAGTTCCAGAACGACCCAAACCTGCTGTCGCAGATTTACGTGCCGAGCCCCTCCGGTGCGCAGGTGCCGTTGAGCACTGTCGCGCGCTTCACCCGCAAGAGCGAGCCGCTGCTGCTCAGCCACCAGGGCATTTTTCCTGCGGTCACGCTGTCGTTCAACTTGACGCCCGGAGTCGCGCTTGGAGAGGCGGTCAGCGCCATCGAGGCCATGACCGGACAGCTGCACGTTCCGGCAACGGTCAACGCGTCCTTCGCGGGAACAGCGCAGGCCTTCCAGGCATCGCTGTCATCGATGCCGCTGTTGCTGGCCGCGGCGATCCTGGTCGTCTACATCGTCCTCGGCGTGCTGTATGAGAGCTACATCCATCCGATCACGATCCTGTCGGCGCTGCCCTCGGCCGGCGTCGGCGCCCTGCTGCTGTTGATGCTGTTGCATTACGAGCTGTCCGTGATCGCGATCGTCGGCATCATCCTGCTGATCGGTATCGTCAAGAAGAACGCGATCATGATGATCGACTTTGCCCTGCAGGCGGCGCGCCTCGAAGGCAAGGCGCCGCAGGAGGCGATCCATCAGGCGTGTCTGTTGCGCTTTCGCCCGATCATGATGACTACGTTTGCAGCACTGTTCGGCGCGGTGCCCATCGCCTTCGGCACTGGCGGAGGCGCGGAACTGCGCCAGCCGCTCGGTGTCGCGATCATTGGCGGTCTCCTGGTATCGCAATGGCTGACGCTGTACACGACGCCCGTCATCTATCTCTATCTCGAACGCCTGGCCCGCTGGCTCGGCCGGGGCTATCGGCCGTCGCGGGTGGCGGATGCGCTGGGGGAGAGGGCTCCGGTGACCGAACGGCAGGCGGCAGAATGACGGTCGACGCCGCCTAACGCTTCGGCCGGCGGACGACGCGCACCTTCTTGCTGCTGGCGCCGCCGCAGAAGAAGCGGTCCTTGCCGTCGGACTCGAGCCCAGAGACGAGGCTGCCGGGCGGCATTGCCAGGCGTTGACGGACGTTGCCGGTCTGCGGATCGACCTGGCGCAACTCGCTCTCGTCGTTCTCCAGGGTGCCGTGCCACATCTCGCCGTCGACCCAGGTCACGCCGGTGACGAAGCGGTTGGACTCGAGCGTGTGCAGGATCTTGCCCGTCTCGGGGTCGACCTTGTGAATCTTGCGCGCCCGGTACTGGCCAACCCACAGCGCGCCCTCAGCCCAGGCGAGGCCCGAATCGCCGCCGTCCCCCGGCGCCGGGATGGAGGCGACGATGGTGCCGGTCTGGGGATCGATTTTGTGGATCTGCTTTTCGGCGATCTGGAACAGGTGGCGGCCGTCGAAGGCCGTCCCGGCATGGGCGGGCATCTCGAGCTTGCGCGCGATGGTGCCGCTCTCCGGGTCTAGAGCGTTCAGTCCGTCGCCGGAAGCGAACCAGACATTGTGGCCGTCGAAGCTGACGCCCCCGATGTGGCCCGTGTCGGTGAACGGTCCGTATTCACGGAGGATTTCTGCTGGCTTGCTTTTCATGCATCCACTCTAGGCGCCTGGAAGCGGCGCCGGGAGTAACAAGGTCGTCGTGAATCCCGGCACCGGCGGCGTGACCCAGCGCCGCGCGCGGCCGTCGCCGAAGAACTGCACCTTGCCGGCCAGGGCCAGCGCATCGAGTGCGCGCTGCACCGTGCGCTGGCTGGCGCCGAGCGCCAGGGCGAGCGCCGAGCTCGACCAGGATTCGCCATCGGCGAGGAAGGCCAGCAGCGCGCCATGTTTCTCTTCCATCGGGCGTGCCAGCACGACGACTTCGCGGGCCCGCGGCTCCAGTGCGAAGCCGCGCTCTGTCGCACGCACATCGGCGAGCTTCTTCAGCATCGCGCGCAACCGCCCGATCTCGACCCTGAGGCGGGCGCGATGCGATTCATCGGCTTCCTTGCCGCCGAAGGCTCGCGCCACGAGCAGGCCGCGCGGCGCATCGTCGGGCCAGGCTTCCGCCAGTACGCGGGCCAGGGTAAGCAATACCGGCCGCCGAACGAGCGAGACCGTCGTGTGGCGGTCTCGCACGACGTTGCGGCAAGCGTCGACGACCAGAGCTTTCGACGCCTGCAGTGCCTCCACCTCGTCGAGCTGCAGGAGGCGTTCTTCGCCGAGCGCGATCAGTCGCGCCGCAGGGGCTTCGAGCACACGGGCCGCGTTTTCGACTTCCGCCACCAGCGCGGCGATGCGCGCGTCTCGCGCGGCCTTGTCGGCGCGGCCGAGCGCCTCGCGAGCAGCCTTCGCCCTGATCCGCCGGATGGCGATGCCAGCGATGATCAGTTCGTGAATGGCCTGGGAAGCCGCCGGCAGGGCGGCCGGGTCGATCTCGCCCAGCGCCTGCTCCGCCTCGTCGAGCTCGCCGATCAGCAGGTGACGCCGGATCGCGAGCAGGCGGCCATGGTTGGCATTCTGCCGGTCGCCATGCTGGTCGAGCGCGATGCAGGCCGCATCCAGTGCTTCGGTGGGCCAGCCGAGGTCACGCGCGGCGAGCGCGATCTCGGCCTCGGCGACGACGCATCGGGCCCGGGACACGGCCTCCTTGGGCCCGAACGCGCGTGCCGCGTTGCGCAGCAGCAGCTTGGCGCGATCGAGCTCGCCGAGCTGCGCCATGGCGATGCCGCGCAGCGCCAGCGCCGGCGCATCGTCGCGCAAGGCGACGCGGTTCAGCGCGCCGAGCGCGTCACCGGCGGCAAGCGCACGTCCCGCGGCGACGATCAGCGAGTCCATCGGAATCCCGACACACTTGTCACTCTCTCGAGCTCCATGCCGACCCCAACCTAGGTCAGGACAGCCGACAAATGGAGTGCAAGACAATGTCTGCCCACATCACCGGAACACGTGAGGACTGGCTCAGGGCCCGGCTCGACCTGCTCAAGGCCGAGAAGGAGCTGACGCGGCGCGGCGACGAGATCGCCCGCCAGCGCCAGGCGCTGCCCTGGGTCCGGCTCGACAAGGCATATCGTTTCGACACGGAAGAGGGACCCAGGTCGCTGGCCGACCTGTTCGATGGCCGCTCGCAGCTCCTCGTCTACCATTTCATGTTCGGGCCGGACTATAAGGCCGGCTGCACCTCCTGCTCCGCGATCGCCGACGGCTTCAACGGCATCGCGGTCCATCTCGCCAACCATGACGTCAATCTGTGGGCGGTATCGCGGGCACCGCTCGCCAAGCTGCTGGACTACCGCAAGCGCATGGGCTGGACGTTCCCGTGGGCGTCCTCCGCCGGTGACGACTTCAACTTCGACTTCAATGTCGCCTTCACCGAGCAGGAGCAGCGCGACGGCAGCGTCGTCTACAACTACGCGCGGGCTAGCCACGCGATGGACAAGAATCCGGAACAGACGATCGTCGCGGAGTTCGCCAAACGCTCCGGCGTCGATGCGATGACCTACGCCCTCGACCGGCCGGGCCTCAGCGCCTTCGTACTGGAGGATGGCGCGGTCTATCACACCTACTCGTCCTACGCGCGCGGCCTCGACAGCCTGTGGGGGATGTACCAGTGGCTCGATCGCGCGCCCAAGGGCCGGAACGAAGCCGGCTTGTGGTTCCGCCGCCACGACGAGTATGGCAAGAAGTGACGCGCGACGTGGTCCGCCGCGCGCCAGCGCGGCGGGCTACTTGTCGGCAGCGGCGCCGACTTCCTTGCGGAAACCGGTGACGGCGGCCCGGGCCGCCAGCGCCATCAGGCCGGAATCGTTGGCGATGGTGCAGAGCTGGAAGCCCAAGCCGAAGGCCTTGGCGGCATAGGTCGCCGTGCCATTGTGGATGCCGGCGAACAGGTTGCGCTTCTTGCAGGCGGCCGTGAGCTTCTCGTAGATCTTCAACACCTGCGGCTCCTCGCGGTCGAGCCGCGGCTCCAGGCCGAGCGACAGGCCCAGATCGGACGGGCCGACGTAGATGCCGCTGACGCCCTGCACATCGAGGATGGCGTCGATATTGTCGATCGCCTCCTGCGTCTCGATCATCGGGATGATCAGCACCTCGTCGTTGGCCGTCCGTTGGTAGGGCGTCGCCGAGCCGTAGGCGCCGGCGCGGATCGGACCGTTGGAGCGCTTGCCCTTGGGCGGATAGAGCGCATAGGAGACGAGTGCCTTGGCCTCGCCGGCGTTATTCACCATCGGGCAGATCACGCCCCATGCACCGCCGTCGAGCACCTTGCCGACGATGCCGGGCTCATTCCACGGCACGCGCACCAGCGGCGTGATCGGATGTCTGTCCATCGCCTGGAAGCAGCTGACCATCGACTGGTAGTCCTGCACGCCGTGCTGCATGTCGACGGTGACGGCGTCCCAGCCGCACTGCGCCATGACCTCGGCCGAGAAGCCGCTGGGAATGGCGAGCCATCCGTTGACGCAGGCTTTGCCCGCCTGCAGGCGCTTCTTCAGCATGTTCGACATGTCGGCGTTCCCTTGGTCCAGTGGAATGGCCTTTTTAGCGGCCCCTGCGCAGGGTCGCCACATCGTCCTGTCGGTATAGTGATGTTTGTTGCAGGCTTTGTGATCGTCATGATTGGAGACTAGGCTCGCGAAATGCAATTTCGGTGGAAAGCAGAGTGCCTGCCCTAGCGCTTCGAGCCGGACGTCTTGCCGTCGAGCTGGCGCCGCAGTCGGGCGGCTCGGTCGCGCGCTTCAGCTGCGACGGTACCGACATCCTGCGGCCGATGACAGCCGACGCCATCGCCTCGGGCAAGGGCAATAACGCTGCCCTCTATCCGCTGGTGCCGTATTCCAACCGCATCCGCGATGGCCGGCTGGCGTTCGGCAACGAGGTCATCCAGCTGGCGCGCAACTGGCCAGGCATCAATCATCCCATGCACGGCGACGGCTGGGCGCACCCTTGGCAGGTCGTACGCAGCGACGCCCAATCGGCCGAGATCGTCTACGAACATCAGCGTGCGGGCAGACAGGGCGAATGGCCGTTCCATTATCGCGCGCGCCAGCAGTATCGGCTCGACGAACAAAGCTTCTCGATCCGAATCTCGCTCGAGAACCTCAAGGACCGCGTCGTGCCGGCCGGAATCGGCCTGCATCCGTTCTTTGTCCGCGAACCGGACTGCACGCTGACCTGCCGCACGGAATTCGTGTGGCGCACTGACATCGAGGTCCTGCCGATCGAATGTATCCCCGTTCCGCCGGAATGGGACTTCGCGCAGGGACGGCGGCCCGACAGCGTCTTTCTCGACAACTGCTTCGACGGCTGGGATGGGCGGGCCTCGATCGCCTGGCCTTCTCGACAGCTGCGGCTCGACGTCGAGGCTTCCGAGCCGTTCCGCCATGCCGTGATCTACACGCCGGCCGGCCAGCGCTTCTTCTGCATCGAGCCGGTGAGCCACACCAACGGCCAGGTGGGCTTGGCACCGCTCGTTGCCGGGGGCACGCTGGCAGGCGAAGCCGTCTTCCGACTTTCCACCCTGTGAGGGACCATGCCCGAGTTCGCGATCTATCCCAGCCTGAAGGGTCGTAGTGCGTTCGTCTCGGGCGGCGGCTCGGGCATCGGCGCCTCGATCGTCGAGCATCTCGCCGCGCAGGGCGCGAAGGTGGCTTTCGTCGACATCAACGAGCCGGCCTCGAAGGAGGTCGCGATCAAGACCGGCGCGCTGTTCCTGAAGTGCAACATCACCGACACCAGGGCCTACCAGGCGGCGCTCGCCGAGGTCGCCGCCAGGCAGGGCGCCATCACCGTGCTGGTCAACAACGCCGCGCATGACGAGCGGCACAGGCTCGAGGACGTAACGCCGGAGTTCTGGGATGACCGCATCGCCGTCAACCTGCGCCACGCCTTCTTTGCCATCCAGGCGGTGGTGCCCGGCATGAGGAAGGCGGGCGGCGGCTCGATCATCAACTTCAGCTCGATCAGCTACCACACCATGACCGCCAACCTCGCCGTCTACCAGGCGGCGAAGGCCGCGACGATCGGGCTGACGCGCGGCCTCGCGCGCGACCTCGGCGGCGACAAGATCCGGCTGAACTCGATAACGCCCGGCTGGATCATGACCCAGCGCCAGATCGACAAGTGGCTGACGCCGGAGGCAGAGGCGGACCTGATGAAGGCGCAGGTGCTGAAGGAGAAGGTCTATCCGCCAGACATCGCCCGCATGGTACTGTTCCTGGCGGCAGACGACAGCCGGCTGATCTCGGCGCAGAACTTCGTGGTCGACGGAGGGCGCATGTGAGCCTGGACGTCGCCTCCTGGCCGGCCAAGGCGGGGCGCATCTGGCTGCGGGAGATGCGGCACATCCTGCCGCCGACGATCTATTTCTTCTGCGCGTTCAACATCATCGTGCTAACCACCAACCTGCTGGCGCGCACCTACTGGTTCGCGATGTCGAACTTTCTGGCTGCGACGCTGCTGGCGCTGCTGGTTGGCAAGGCGGTTCTGGTGGCGAACAAGATCCGCGGCATCGATCGCTTTCGCAACGCACCGCTGATCAAGCCGATTCTGTTCAAGACCATTTTCTACGTCCTGGTCGTAACGGTGTTCCGCATCGCCGAGCTGTTCATCCATTTCTCCTTCGACAGCGACGGCTTCCGCATAGCCTTCCGGGAGGCGGTCGATGCCTTCAGCTGGCGCCGCTTCATCGCCATCGAGATCTGGCTGCTTACCTGCTTCCTGATCTACGTCGCGACGGCCGAACTCTCCGCCGCGCTCGGTCCGGGCAAGCTCCGGAAGCTGATGTTCGGCCCACGCGATTGATCCTGCGCGATTGAGATGGACAGGAGCTGGCGCTGGATCTCCTGGCTGATGCTGGGCATCGGGGGGCTGATCGTCGCCGGCGGTTTGGCGCTGGGCTACGGCAGCCTGAAGCTGGTGCTCTACGGCGAGCACGCGCCCGGAATCGTGAAACAAATCGTGCGCAACGGCGACATGTATGAGCCGGTCTTCCGCTTTCGTTTGCCAGGCGGCAAAGCGCCGGCGATGCTGTCACGGTCGCCTACGAACCGGCGCGGCCGATCAACGCCCATATCGTGAGCTTCGTCGATCTCTCGCTGCCGGCGGCCGTCGCGTGGAGCGGGGCGGTCCTGTTCGGCGGCCCGTCTGGCTGTCGCGCCGCTTCCGGTGTTGACGTTCAGACCAGCCTTCCGCCGATCGGGACGAAGCCCAGCCACGCCGCCGCCGCGACCAGGACCAGCCCTGGCACGACGCTCAGGGCAAAGGCGCGGTTGCCGGCGAGGGCCAGCACGATCTTGGTGATGGTGTTGGTGCTGAACGCGACGAGGATCGGGAGCACCGCCTGATCGGGGTCGATCCGGTCGGCGTTGACGAGCGATGCTGCCGACACCGCCGCCGAATGGGTATCGGCGAAGCCCGCGGTACCGGCCGCGATCACGATGCCCGCCTCACCGAGCCAGCTTTGCAGCGCGGCCGAGGCGACCAGGATCACCGCGAGGGTGGCGGCGAGCGTGAGCGCGGTTGCGAAGCTGAACGCGCGGCCGGGCTTGTCTTCGCGCTGACCCTCGTGCTTCAGCGCCCACAGCGTGAACGCGCCGCCATAGAGCACGGCGGCGAGTCCGCTCAGCAGCAGCGGGATCGCAAGCGCGGCCAGCACCTCCGCGTTGACGACGGCGAGCAGCAGCGCGAGCTGCACGATCGTCGCCACCGTCGACAGCACGGCACCCGCGGCGGCGGGCTTCAGCAGGCCGGGCATTTCCTTCGCCCGGCTTGCCATCGCGGCAATGGTCGCCGAGCTCGAGACGAAGCCCGAGGCAAACCCCGTCACCGGCAAGCCGAAGCGCATGCCCAGCAGGCGCACGGCGATATAACCCGCGCCGCCGATCGCCATGATTAGGACGACCACGATCCAGATTTTGCGCAGGTTCAGCACGCCGTAGGGATCGAGCGGATCGTCGGGCAGCAACGGCAGCACGACCAGCGTTGCGCCGGCGAAGATCAGAGCATCGCGCATCTCGGCCTCGGTGAGACTGGAGCGCACGAAGTGGTGCAGCCCTTCGCGCGCATAGAGCAGCACCGCGACCACGACCCCGGCGCCCGCCGCCAGAGTCGGCGCGCTCATCGCGAGCATGCCCAGGAGCGCCGTGGTGACCAGCGCGATCTCGCCGGTCAGGCCTGGATCCTCCGACGACGAGCGCCAGTAGGAGAGGGCGGCGAGGCCGACCACGCCGATGGCGACCGCCGCCATCAACGCATCGCTGTTGATCGCGCCGGCCGCAGCGCCCGCCAGTGCGGTAAGGGTGAAGGTACGCACGCCCGCCGCCTCGCGCATGGGCCCTTCGCCCTTGCGCCGTTCGCGGTCGATGCCAATCAGCAGACCGATGCCGAGCGAGATCACGAAGCCCAGCAGGGTCGGGTCGGATAGTTCCATGACTAGAGTCCCACCGCACCAATCCATGCCTCGAGCAGCATGGCGAGTTCGTGCGGCTTCTCGAGCGGCGCCATGTGCCCGCAATCCTCGATGATCTCGAACCGGGAGTTCGGCAGGCACTTTGCCATGCGCTCTGTCTCCTCGAGCTTGCGCAGCCGGTCCTGGCGGCAGGCGACGACCAGTGACGGGCAGGTGATGCGCTCGAGGTCGACATAGCCGTCCTTGCGGACCAGCGCTGATTGGCGGATGCGGACCTCGGGACCGAGCCGCCACTGCATGCCGCGCAGGCGCTCCAGCAGGACAGGATCGCGCTCACGGTCGGGATGCAGGCCGAGTGCCACACCGGGGTTGACCGTCTTCGGCTTGTCGCCGGGCAGGGCGCCGTGCATGCGGCGCTCGCGTTCGGCCGGCGTGTATTCGCGCGCCGAGCTTGCGACGAACGCCACGCCGGTGACCCGCTCGGGTGCCATCAAGGTCAGTATCCGCGAGACGAAGCCGCCCATCGAGAAGCCGATCAACACGAAGCGCTCGGGAGCTTCCGACAGCACCCGCCGCGCCATCCCCTCCAGCGTGTCGTCCTGGTAGACGTTGCCGTAGTGCAGGTGGCCGAGTCGGCTGAGGTCGGGCACCATGTCCCGCCACAGATCGTTGTCACACATGAAGCCGGGCAGCAGGACGAGCGTACGCATCGCCCGGAAAGGAGCGCAAATCGTGCAGATGCGCAAGGAATCCGATGCGATGGGCGAAATCGAGGTGCCCGCCGACAAGCTGTGGGGCGCCCAGACCCAGCGCTCGCTGCACTATTTTTCGATCGGCAAGGACCTGATGCCGCGCGAGATGATCGGCGCCTATGCGCTGCTCAAGAAGGCCTGCGCCAACGCCAACCTCGCCGGCGGCCGGCTCGACCCGCAGCGCCATCGGCTGATCGTCGAGGCGTGCGACGAGATCCTGGCCGGCCGGCACCACGACATGTTCCCGTTGCACGTCTGGATGACCGGCTCGGGCACGCAGTTCAACATGAACGTCAACGAGGTGATCGCCAACCGCTGCAGCCAGCTCGCCGACCAGCCGCTCGGCTCCAAGAAGCCGGTGCATCCCAACGATCACGTCAACATGTCCCAGTCCTCGAACGACAACTTCCCGGCGGCGATGTACATAGCTGCGGCGGTCGAGGTGACGTGGAAGCTTCTGCCAGCGCTGAGGGCCTTGCACGACGCGATCGATGGCAAGGCGAAGGAATGGGTCGACATCGTCAAGATCGGCCGCACGCATCTGCAGGACGCAACGCCGATCACGCTCGGCCAGGAATGGTCGGGCTATGTCGGCATGCTGGCCGAGGACATCGCCCGCATCGAGCACGCCCTGCAGGACGTCTACAAGCTGGCGCTCGGCGGCACGGCGGTCGGCACCGGCATCAATGCAGCTCCCGGTTTCGCCGAGGCGGCGGCGGCCGACATCGCCAAGCTCTCTGATCTTCCGTTCGTTTCGGCGCCCAACAAGTTCACGGTGCAGGGCTCGCACGACGCGCTGGTCGCGCTCTCCGGGGCGATGCGCACGACAGCCGTCTCGCTCTACAAGATTGCCAACGACATCCGGCTGGTGGCGAGCGGCCCGCGCGCCGGGCTGGGTGAATTGATCCTGCCGGAGAACGAGCCCGGCTCGTCGATCATGCCGGGCAAGGTCAATCCCACCCAGGCCGAGGCGCTGACCATGATCGCGGCGCAAGTGATGGCCAATGACGTGGCGGTCGGCTTCGGCGGCGCGGGCGGGTTCCTGGAGATGAACGTCTACAAGCCGCTGATGATCTTCAATCTGATGAACTCGATCGTCCTGCTGGCGGACGGTTGCACCAATTTCCGCAAGTTCATGATCGAGGGTACTCGGCCCAACCTCAAGGTCATCCAGAGCCACGTCGAGCGCTCGCTGATGCTGGTGACGGCGCTCGCCCCGGTGATCGGCTATGACAAGGCCTCGCAGATCGCACATCACGCCGCCGAGCACGACCTGACGCTGAAGGAGTCCGCTCTGCGACTTGGTTACATCAGCGAAGCGGAATTCGACCGCATCGTCGATCCCGCGAAGATGGTGCACCCGTACGTGGCGAGTTGACAGGGAGCGTGGTAGCGTTTCTCCAAACGATAGGGAGGAAACGATGCGCTTATGGCGTGCCGTCGTGGCGCTGGCCGTCGTACTTTGGCCGTTGGGGGCCGTGGCCCAGGGAACGATCTCCGATCTGCCGCGCAAGGAAACGCTGATCGTCGAGAATCCGGAGGGCACGATCAAGAATGCGGGCTGGTTCAACATCTGGGCGATCAACGCCGGCAGCCAGTCGAACGGGCTGCAGCAGCTCGGCATGGACACCTTCTGGTACATCGACCCGCAAAAGGGCGTCGACGGCGTGTGGGACAACTCGCTCGCCGCAGAGAAGCCCATCTACAACGCCGACTTCACCGAGATGACGGTGAAGCTGCGCAAGGGCATCTTCTGGAGCGACGGTGTGGAGTTCACCGCCGACGATGTGCTCTACACCATCCAGACCCACATGAAGACCAATGGGCTCCGCTGGAGCGCGCCGGTGCAGATCAACGTCGCCGAGGTCAGCGCGCCCGATCCGCAGACCGTCGTGTTCAAGCTCAAGAAGCCCAACTCGCGCTTCCATGCGCTGTTCACCGTACGCTGGAACGCGATGTGGATGATGCCCAAGCACGTCTTCGAGAAGGTGCCGGACATCACCAAGTTCGACAACAATCCGCCGGTGACGCTCGGCGCCTACACGCTGAAGTCGTTCGACCCGAACGGCAAGTGGTACATCTGGCAGAAGCGCGACGACTGGAAGCGCACGACGGTTGCGCGCTTCGGCGAGCCGGGGCCGAAATACGTCGCCTACATCGATCCCGGTCCGCCGGACAAGCGCGTGATCGCCCAGATGAACCACGAGCTCGACATCATCCACGACACCTCGCCCGAGGGCATGTTCAAGCTCGCCAAGGATTCGCCTTCGTCGCACGGTTGGTTCAAGGGCTTCCCTTACGCGCATCCCGACCCGACCCTGCCGGCCGTGCTGCTGAATGCCGAGAACCCGATGTTTCAGAACCGTGACGTCCGGTGGGCTCTCGCGCTGCTGATCGACATCAAGGCGGTGTCGCTGGCATCGTATCGCGGCGCCGCGACCATCTCGGCGATTGCCATCCCGCCGACCGGCGCGGGGCCAGAGTACTATCACGAGCCGCTCGAGGCATGGCTGAAGGCTTTCGAGCTCGACACCGGCAAGCAGAAAATCAAGCCCTACGATCCGACGATCGGCAAGCAGATCGCCGACATGTTGCGGCCCTCGCTCAAGGACCAGATTCCGACCGACGCGGCGGACATCGCCAAAGCATTCGGTCGCGGCTGGTGGAAGCCCAACCCGCAGGCCGCGACCGAGTTGCTGCAGCGCGCCGGCTACACCAAAAAGGGCGACAAGTGGTACATGCCCGACGGCAAGCCGTTCACCATCCACGTGACGGTCGAGGGCGATCTCCGTCCGGTGATGACACGCGCCGGCAGCATGGTGGCGCAGCAATGGCGCCAGTTCGGCATCGATGCCTCGACGGTGGTAGCGCAGGGCAGCATGTTCGACCGCCGGCAGGCCGGCGACTACGAAGCGATGATCAGCTGGAGCGTCGAGACCTGGGGCGGCCATCCCGACCTCGCCTACTTCCTCGACAGCTGGCACTCGCAGTTCGTGGCGCCGCCCGGCAAGCCGCAGCCGGCGCGCAACTGGCAGCGCTGGAGCAACCCGGAGCTCGACAAGATCATCGAGGACACGCGCAAGATCGGCTTCGACGATCCCAAGGGCGTCGAGCTCGGTCGCGACTACGTCAAGCTCATGGTGCGGGAGATGCCGATCATCCCGCTGATGTCCTACAACGTATTCACGGTGATGGACGAGACCTACTGGACCGGTTACCCGAACGCGGCGACCGCGCCCTACACCGATCCCGTGCCGAACTGGGGCAACACCAAATACATGATGGTGAAGCTCAAGCCGAAGCAGTGAGTTTGCTGGGAGCGCGGCTGTCCAGAGCCGCATCTTCCCTGTTACAACAGTCCATGAGCGGCTCTGGAGAGCCGCGGTCCCAGCCATGACCGGCTATCCGCTGTACCTGCTGACGCGGCTCGGCCAGTTCGCGCTGGTGATCTTCATCGGCATCAACATCGCCTTCGTCGTCACCCACGCCACGCCGATCGACCCGGTGGAACAGTCGATCGCCGCCTCGACGCAGTTCGGCAGCATCAATCCCGAGGCCGTCGAGATGATGCGGCAGTCGCTCAAGGAGCTGTACGGACTTCAGGGCGGGCTGTGGGATCAGTACGTCACCTTCTGGCGCCGCATCGCCGCCGGCGACTTCGGCCCATCGCTGTCGGCTTTCCCGACGCCGGTCTCGATCCTGATCGGCCGGGCGCTGCCCTGGACGGTGGCCCTGCTCGTCATATCGACGCTGCTGACATGGGTGCTGGGCAACCTGCTGGGCGGGCTGGCCGGCTACTATCGCCGCAACAGGGCGCTGCGCTTCGCCGGCATCCTGGCGATGGCATTCCATCCGATCCCCTACTACATCGTCGCCTTCCTGCTGCTGATCGTCTTCGGCTATCTCTGGCCGATCCTGCCGATCAGCGGCGGCTACACCATGAACATGGAGCAGGACTGGAGCGCCGAATTCATCCTGAGCCTGTTGCGCCACGGCCTCCTGCCGGTGGCGTCGCTGGCGCTGGTCGGGCTGGGCGGCTGGTTCATGGGCATGCGCTCGCTGGTCTCCAACGTCGTGACCGAGGACTACGTCGCCTACGCCGAGCTGGCCGGCGTGGAGCGCAGCCGCATCCTGCGCTCCTACGTCATGCGCAATGCCCTGGTGCCGCAGGTCACCGGCCTCGCTATCTCGCTCGGCTCGATCTTCAATGGCGCCATCATCACGGAGCAGGTGTTCGGCTACCCCGGCGTCGGCACCCTGCTGATCTCGGCCGTCCATGCCGGCGACTACAGCCTGGTGCTGGGCATCACCACGGTCTCGATCATTGCCGTGTCGTTCGCCGTGCTGCTGATCGATCTCGCCTATCCGCTGCTCGATCCGCGCGTGAAGGCCCGCTGATGCGCTCCTTCCTCGCCCTGTTGAAATCCAACCGTCAGTTCGCCTCGGGCGTCGTGCTGCTGGCGCTGGTGGCGGGCTTCGCCTGCCTCTCGTTCTTCTCGCCCTATCCGCCGAATGACAGCTTCGTCGTCCCGCCCGACCTGCCGCCGTCGCCCGAATACTGGTTCGGCACGACCTCGCGGGGGCAGGAGCTGTTCTGGCTGCTTACCTTCGCGATCCGCAACACCTTGGTGTTCGGTATCGTCGTCGCCGTGCTGAGCCGCCTGCTGGCGCTGTTGATTGGGCTGGTGGCGGGCTATGCCGGGGGCTGGGTCGACCGTCTGCTGATGTCGATCAACGACACTTTCATCGTCATTCCGCTGTTCCCGATCCTGGTGCTGTTCTATTTCGTGCTGAAGGACCACATGTCGTGGGGCCTGCTGGCGCTGATGATGGCGTTCCTCGGCTGGTCGTACGATGCCCGCCTGATCCGCTCGGTCGCGCTCAGCCTGCGCCACCGCGAGTTCACCGAGACCGGCATCTTCTCCGGCATGAGCACGCGGCAGATCCTGGTCGAGGAGCACCTGCCCTACGTCCTGCCGATCGTGTTCTCGACCACCATGAACAACATCAACTGGTCGATCGGCCTCGAGGTCACGTTGTCGGTGCTGGGCTTCACCGACATCAACACCCCGACCATCGGCGTCATGATCTACTGGGCCAACCAGCACACCGCGCTGGTGGCCGGCATCTGGTGGTGGATCTTCTTCCCCGTGCTGCTGGTCGTCATGACCTTCATCGGCCTGTTCCTGCTGGCCGTGTCGATGAACGAGTACATCGATCCACGCAGCCGCCTCGGCCGGAGCGAGCGATGAGCGTCCTCGCCGTTGAGGGCCTGCGCGCCTGGTACCGGACGTCCGCGCTCGGCGTGTCGCGCGACGTGCGCGCGGTCGACGGCATCAGCTTCACCGTCGAGGCGGACGAGATCTACGGACTGGCCGGCGAATCGAGCAGCGGCAAGACCACCCTGATCAAGACCATCGCCGCCGCCACACAGCCGCCCCTCGAGGTCGTGGCCGGCACCATCACCTTCACCTTCCCGGGCGGCGCGATCGAGATGCAGCGTGCCGACCGGCGCACCCTGGCGTCGATCCGTTGGCGACATCTCAGCTACATCATGCAGGGCTCGATGAGCGTGCTGAACCCGGTGCGCCGGATCCGGCATGCTTTCGTCGACTTCGCCTTCCGCCATATCGGTGAACCAAAGCCGCGGTTCTTCGAGACGGTGCGCGCTCATCTCGCGCGCCTGCGCCTCGAGCCCGACGTACTGGACGCGTATCCGCACCAGCTCTCGGGCGGCATGCGCCAGCGGGTGACGATCGCCCTCGCGACGGTCTGCCGGCCGGAGTTCATCATCGCCGACGAGCCGACCACGGCACTCGACGTGGTGGTGCAGAAGGATGTGCTGGCAATGATCCGCGAGATCCAGCGCGAGCTCGGTTCGTCGATCCTGTTCGTGACCCACGACATGGCCGTGCACGCCAATCTCGCCGATCGGCTGGGCATCATGTACGGCGGCCGGCTGGTCGAGGAGGGCCGCACCGCCGATCTGTTCCGCAGCCCTCGGCATCCGTACACCGCGCACCTGATCGCGAGCCTGCCGCGGGTGGGGGACACCACACCCAAGGCCGGTCTCAGCGGCGCGCCGCCCAACCTCGCCGACCCGCCGGCCGGCTGCCGGTTCCATCCGCGTTGCCCAAGGGCCTCGGACATCTGCCGGCGCGAGGTGCCGCCGCTCGAACCGCTGGCCCCGGGTCATCGCGTCGCCTGCTTCCATCCGGAGCCGGCATGAGCGCGCTGCTCGAGCTCGACCATGTGAGCCGCTTTTACGGCGGCGGCCTGTTCGCAGGCCGGCGGGTCTTGGCGGTGAACGACGTCAGCCTGCGGCTGGAGGCGGGAAGGCCGGAGATCTTTACAGTCGTGGGGGAATCCGGCAGCGGCAAGACCACGCTCGCCCGCATGATCCTGAACATGGTGCCAGC
Organism: Reyranella sp.; assembly: GCA_035293665.1. Taxonomy (GTDB): domain Bacteria; phylum Pseudomonadota; class Alphaproteobacteria; order Reyranellales; family Reyranellaceae; genus Reyranella. The sequence continues at coordinate 51,112 of DATGMK010000016.1, forward strand.
CAGCGCCGGCACAATTCGCTTCCTGGGCACCGACCTCGCGACCATCCACAGCGGCGCTGCGCGGCGGGCCTTCATGCGCAAGGTCCAGCCGATCTTCCAGAACCCGTTCGAGGCCTTCAATCCGATGAAGCGCGTCGATCGCTATCTGTTCGCGACGGCACGGCGGATGGCAGATGTCGCGACGGACGTGGCGGTCGCCGAGGCTGCGGATAGCGCGTTGAAGAGCGTCGGCCTATCTCTAGCCGAAGTCCGCGGCCGCTTCCCGCATCAGCTCTCTGGCGGCCAGCTGCAGCGCGTGGCGATCGCACGGGCGTTGATCTCGAAGCCAGCGCTGCTGGTGGCGGACGAGCCGGTGTCGATGATCGACGCCTCGCTGCGCGCCTCGATCGTGAACCTGCTGCGCGAGCTGCGCGACAGGAACGGCCTCACCATCATCTACATCACGCACGACCTCGCGACCGCCTACTATGTCAGCGACCGCATCATCGTCATGCGCCACGGCAGCGTGGTGGAAAGCGGCAACGCCCGCACGGTGCTCGACAATCCGAAGCATCCCTATTCGCAGCTCTTGAAGAGCTCGGTCCTGTCTCCCGAAGTTCCAACCGGAGTTTCCCATGCCTAAGGTCGAGGCCCGTCTCCACCGCGATTTCGCGATCGGCACCACGCATCCGCGCCTGTTCGGTGCCTTCATCGAGCATCTCGGCCGCTGCGTATATGGCGGCATTTACGAGCCTGGCCATCCGACCGCCGACGCCCAGGGCTTCCGCAAGGACGTGCTGGCGCTGGTGAAGGAGCTGGCGCCGACCATCATGCGCTATCCCGGCGGCAACTTCGTCTCGGGCTACAACTGGGAGGACGGGGTCGGGCCGGTGGCGGATCGGCCCAAGCGCCTCGACCTCGCCTGGATGTCGACCGAGACCAACGAATTCGGCACCAACGAGTTCATCGACTGGTGCCGTGCCGCCGATATCGAGCCGATGCTGGCGGTCAATCTCGGCACGCGCGGCGGCGACGCCGCCCGCAACATGGTCGAGTACTGCAATCATCCCGGCGGCACAGCGCTTTCCGAGCTCCGCCGCAGGCATGGCTGGGACAAGCCGCATGGCGTGAAGTTCTGGTGTCTCGGCAACGAGATGGACGGGCCGTGGCAGATGGAGGCCAAGACCGCCACCGAATACGGCCGCATTGCCCAGGAGGCGGCCAAGATGATGCGCTGGATCGATCCCACGATCGAGCTGGCGGCCTGCGGCTCGTCGGGCCGGCGCATGGCGACCTACGGCGCGTGGGAGGACACGGTTCTGCAGCACACCTTCGACCAGGTCGAGTACATCTCGCTGCACACCTATCTCAACAACTACGATCAGGATACGCCGGCCTTCCTGGCCAGCGTCGACCTGATGGACAATTTCATCGACGAGGTGGTGGCGATCGCCGATTCGGTGGCGGCCCGCCGGCGCTCGTCCAAGCGCATCATGCTCTCCTTCGATGAGTGGAACGTATGGTACCGCACGCGGCGCAACCGCGCGGCGCGGGTCAAGGAGGGTTGGCCCATCGCGCCGCCGATTCTCGAAGAGATCTACAACATGGAAGATGCGCTCGCCTTCGGGGGCTGCTGCATCTCGCTGCTGAATCATGCCGACCGCGTGACGGCGGCGTGCCTGGCGCAGCTCGTCAACGTGATCGCGCCGATCATGACCGAGACCGGCGGACCGGCGTGGCGTCAGACCATCTTCTGGCCGTTCCTGCATTTCAGCCGGATGGGCCGCGGCCGCGTGCTGCGGACGGAGGTGCATTCGCCAACCTACTCGGCGCGCTACAACGACCCGCAGGGTCCGATCAACGACTACTACGACATCCCGGCCGCGCCGTACCTCAAGCTGTCGGCGGTGCATGACGACAAGGCAGGCACGCTCACCCTGTTCGCGCTGAACCGTAGCCTGACCGAGGAGATACCGCTCATTGTCACCGCTGCGGGCTTCTCGAAGCTCGCCGTGAAGCAGGCACAGCAGCTCTGCGATCCCGACCTCAAGGCGTCCAACAGCAAGGCTACGCCGGACCGGATCGCGCCCAAGCCGCTGGCGAAGGTGAACGTGGCCGGTGAGACCGTCGAGGCGGTACTGTCGCCCGCCTCGTGGAACGTCATCCAGCTTCTGTCATCCTGAAGCGTAGCGAAGGATCTATTGACGATCGCAAGCGGTATGCCCGAGCAGAGGACACGAGATCCTTCGCTTCGCTCAGGATGACAAGAGAACCTAAGCAGCCTTGATCGTCGCGAGACGGATGAAGTCGTCTAGCGCGCGCATCGAGACCGGCTTGTCGAACACGCTGAACGGCGGTGCGTCGGCCTGCTTGATGAGACTGCGGCTCTGGCGCAGCATGTCGGTCTGGCCTGACATCAGCAGCCACTTTGCGAACGGGAAGCGACGGGCGTTCTCCATGCAGAAGGTTGCGCCGTTGCCGTCGGGCAGCCCGACGTCGGAGACGATCACGTCGGGCCTCATGCTGGAGATGGCGCGGTTGGCGTCGGCGAGATTGGCGCAGCCCTGGACACGATGGCCGCTGCGCACCAGATAGCCGACGATCAGTTCGAGGGTCGCAGGTTCGTCTTCGATGACGACGACCGTCACAGTCATGGCTCAGCCCCAAATTTTTGTTTTCTACACGGCGGTGAAAGAACCCTGGAGCTAGGTACCTGAAACCGGACCGGCTTTCCGTATCGTTTGCATCGGTCGCGTATCGATTCTCGTATTTTTTGTTTCAGTCGGCGGGCGCATGTGCCTAGCGAACGGCGCAGCCGCGTTGCGCCAGCAGGATCATGGCGGCCAGCGAGATGATCGCGAAGCCGAAGCACAGCCACAGCGCGCCGGCCGTGCCGAAGCGGTGCAGCGCGGACGCCATGATCGGCGGCGCGACAGCGGCAACGATGCCCTGCGGCAGGGCCAACCGGCCCATATAGGCGCCGAACTGCGCGCGGCCGAATAGGGCGAGCGGCAGGGTGGCGCGCTGCACGGCCTTCAAGCCGTTCGACATGCCGTAAGTCGCTACGACAAAGAGGGCGACGACGAAGCTGTGCCCTGCCACCAGAGCGAGGCCGAGTCCGACCGGCAGCATCAGCGAGCCGAACACGGCGGACCGCATGATCGAGTAGCGATGGCCGAACAGCAGCTCGAAGATGCGGATGCCGACCTGGCTCGGACCGATCAGCGAGGCGAGCAGCAGCGCCGAAGCCGGCGGATGGCCGAGCCCGCGCAGCATCTCGATCATCTGCAGCTGCACACCGGTGAAGACGAAGGCGCCGAACGAGAGGGTGATCGCCAGAAGCAGATAGACGCGGCCGGCCTCCTCGGGCGCCATGCCGGCCGACGCGGGCGCGGCCACCGTGCTGGCGGCAGGATGGGTTGGCGGCCGGCTTGGCAGGATCAGCCAGTGGATCGGCGCGCAGGCGAACAAGTGGAGGGCGGCGTAGATCAGCAGGGTCGTGCGCCAGCCAACGGCCGCGTCGACCACGCCGGTGATCGGCCAGAACACGCTCGAGGCGAAGCCTCCGACGATAGTGAGCAGCGCGATGGCCTGGCGGGCGCCCGGCCCCGCGATCTGCACCACGGCGATGCTCGACGGCGTGCTGAGCGCCAGCGCCGAACCGATGCCCATCACCAACCAGCAGGCCAGGTAGCTCACCGGGCCCCGGGCCGAGGCAACGCCGACCAGCGACAGGGCATAGACCAGCGAACCCGTCGCCATCAGGTTGCGCGCGCCGAGCCGGTCGACGATGCGGCCGACCCGCGGCGAGCAGACGGCGTTGATGGCGAACATCACGGTGATGCCCGCGAACACCAGCTCGGGCGACAGGCCGAGGTCGCGCTGCAGGTTGCGGCCCAGCACCGACGGCATCAGGTAGGTCGTGCCCCAGCCGACGATCTGGGTGAAACCGAGGCCCGCGATAGCGCGGGCCGTAGGCGAGACCTTCACGCGGTTACGCGGCCTTCGCCTGCTCGGGATAGAGGGAGAGCAACCCCGCTTCGCTCGCCGCGCATACGCCGCGCTCGGTGATCAGCCCGGTGACGAGCCGTGCCGGCGTCACGTCGAAGGCCGGATTCGCAGCCGGGCTGCCTTCCGGCAGGATCTCGATGGTCACGATCTCGCCCTTGTCGTTGCGGCCGGCCAGGCGCGAAACCTCGTGCGCGTGGCGCTCCTCGATCGGGATCGTGGTGCCGTCCTCGATCGTCCAGTCGATCGAGGGATAGGGCAGGCCGACATAGAACGGGACGCCGTTGTCATGCGCCGCCAGCGCCTTCAGGTAGGTGCCGATCTTGTTGCAGACGTCGCCCCGCCGCGTCGTGCGGTCGGTGCCGACGATGCAGAAGTCGACCTTGCCGTGCTGCATCAGGTGGCCGCCGGCATTGTCGGCGATCACGGTGTGCGGCACGCCGTGCTTGGCCAGCTCCCATGCCGTCAGGCTGGCACCCTGGTTGCGCGGCCGCGTCTCGTCGACCCAGACGTGGATCGGGATGCCGGCATTGTGGGCGTGATAGATCGGCGACAGGGCCGTTCCCCAGTCGACCGTGGCGAGCCAGCCCGCGTTGCAATGGGTCAGCGCATTGAGCCGCTCGCCGCGCGGCTTGATCCGCTTGATCTCGGCCAGACCGTTCTCGCCGATGCGGCGGCAGATCTCGGCATCCTCGTCGCAGATTTCGGCGGCGCGCCGGTAGGCCGTCTCGCGGCGTGCGCCCGGCGGCAGCGGAGCCAGCAGCGCGCGCAGATCGTCGAGCGCCCAACGCAGGTTGACCGCTGTCGGCCGCGAGGCAAGCAGCACCTTGTAGGCGCGCTCCAGATTGGCATCGGCTGGATCGGCGGCCATGGCGAGCGCCATGCCGTAGGCCGCTGCGGCGCCGATCAGCGGCGCGCCGCGCACGATCATGGTGCGGATCGCCTTCTCTGCGTCCTCGACGGTGCGGAAGTCGCGGATCACGAATTGATGCGGCAGCAGCGTCTGGTCGATCGCCTGCACGGTCGTCCCATCGGCGCCGAGCCAGATGGTGCGATAGGATTTGCCGTCGACCTTCACGTCATGGTCTCCCGTAGGATCGCGCGCGCCGCGTCGCTCGCCGATCCGATGTCGCTGAAGCCCGACCTTTCTACCATGAGCGCGCGCGCCAGCTTCAACGCACGCTTCTCGCAGGCGGCGCGCAGGTCGGCGTCGCCGATGCTTTCCATATCCTCCACATGAGCCAGCCCCAGGATGCGGCGAGTCATCTTGGCACCGGCGAAGCCCAGCGAATCGACGAACAGGCGGCGCATGTAGGCATCCTGGGCGGCCTTCAGCATGCCTGACCCTCCGTCAAAAAGGGCGGGCGCGAAGGCATCGCCCGCATGGGCGGTATTCCACAGCGTCCGGAAGCGCTGGTCGAACAACCGCCACACCGCCTCGGCCGTCTCCAGGATCCAATCACGGTAGCCGTCGCGTTCGCCGGGCTGCGCCTCGTGGCCGCTCTGCGAGAAGAAGGCGAGATACAGGTTTCCGATCAGCGCGCCGATGTCGAAGCCTATCGGGCCGTAGAAGGCGAACTCGGGATCGATGGCGAAGGTCTCGGTCTCCGTCACCATGATCGAGCCGGAATGCAGATCGCCGTGAATCATCGCTTCGGCGTTGCCGAGGAATTGGAGCTTCAGTTCCTGCGCGGCGCGCTTCCACGGTCCGTCGGTCCGTACGGCGGCGGCGGTCGCGTCGAGTTGCGGGCTGGTCCACCGGTTGGCTTCGGCGACGCGCCAGGGATCGGTGAAAACCAGATCCTCGGTGATCCTGCAGAGGTCGGTGTTGGCGCAGAACAGCGCCACCTGCCGCTTCTTGTCGGCTGCCGGCTGGCCGAGATCCGAGGTGCCGAAAAGGGTGCCGGCCATGAAGGTCGCCATGTGCTCGGCGAGCTTCGGATAGACGATGCCGCGGATCAGCCCCTTGCGCAGGATGATGTGCGGCTCGAGATAGGCCATGACGATGAGCGCCAGGCCCTCGTCGAAATGAAAGACCTTCGGGATGTGCTGCGGCACAAGCCGCGCCTGTGCAGTCAGCGCTTGGTACTCGAAGAACGAGCGCCGCAGCGAGAGCGGCCAGCTCTCGCCGACCAGCCGCACATACGGCAGCGCCTGCTTCAGCACGACGCCGCTATCTGGTCCTTCGACGATGAAGACGAGATTGAGGTTGCCGTCGCCCACTTCGCGGACGCGCCAGTCGGCCGGCTTGCCGCCCAGCTTGGCCGCAATTGCCGGCAAGCCTGCCAGATAGGAGGCGACGTCGTTCTCCTTCAGGGCGCGGTAGCCGGACGGCACGTCGAGGGCCATGACGGCCGGAACATCCGGCGTCGGACGGCGGAGGTCAAGCAAGGCGGCATGCGACGGTCTCGATGAGGAGGTACGACGCGCAGGGCCAGGCCGGGCGATGGCGCCAGGAGTCCTGGGCTCGGGCCGAAAAGCCTTATGAAATCGGCATAAGAGCCGGCCAGCCGTGGTCTGGACGCCGCTCGGCGGCCTAGATCGAGCGGGCGACCGCATCGACGATGGCGGCCGCGTCGAGCTTGTAGGCGCGGTAGAGGTCGGGAATATCGCCCGACTGCCCAAAAGTCTCGATGCCTAAAGGCACGACGCGCTGGCCGCGCACGCTGCCCAGCCACGACAGTGTCAGGGGATGACCGTCCATCACGGTGACGAGGCGGGCGTCACGCGACAGGCTGCCAAGCAGCCGTTCGACGGGCGCAGCGGAGCGATCGACCGTCCCCACGGTCCGCCCATGATTGCGCTGCGCGGCCAGCCAGTCGGCATGCAGGCGGTCGGGTGAGGTCAGCACCAGCAGGCCTGCACCCGCGAAGTCCTTCACCACGCTCTCATGCGCTTCGATGGCCCCCGGCGTCACCGCGCCCATGCAGACGATGGCGATGTCGGCGCCGTCTTCCGGGGGGGCGTACCAGTAGCCGCCGTTGATGATGTCCGTCTGCTGCCCCGCCGTCAGCATGCGCTCGGGCTGCACCAGGCTGCGCGTCGAGAGGCGCAGGTAGATCGACGAGCCTTTCGGCTTCTGCATGTGCTCCAGCCCGAAGCGCATCAGCACGGCGAGCTCGTCGACGTAGGCAGGCTCGTAGGAGAGCAGGCCCGGCTGGCCGATGCCGATCAGCGGCGTGTGGATGCTCTGGTGCGCGCCACCCTCGGGCGCGAGGGTCACGCCCGACGGCGTGGCGACGATCATGAACCGCGCATCCTGGTAGCAGGCGTAGTTCAGCGCATCGAGACCGCGGGCAATGAAGGGGTCGTACAGCGTGCCGATCGGCAGGAGGCGCGTGCCGAACAGCTCGTGGCTGAGGCCCAGCGCGGCGAGTTGGATGAACAGATTGTTCTCGGCGATGCCGAGCTCGATGTGCTGGCCGCGCGGCGTCTTGCGCCACAGCTGGGCCGACACGACCTTGAGCTCGCGGAACACGTCCTCGGCTTCGGTATGGCCGAACAGGCCGCGCCGGTTGATCCAGGCGCCGAGATTCGTCGAGACCGAAACGTCGGGCGAGGTGGTGACGATGCGACGGCTGAGCTCGCTGTCCTCGGCGGCGATCGCATTCAGGATCTTGCCGAAGCCGGTCTGGGTGCTCGACTCCTTGTCGTTCGGCTTGGGCAGCGCGGCCGGCAGCGCCACAACTGGGGCCTCGGTGCGGCGGCGGCCCTCGGCATTGAACGGTGCTTCCTTCAGGAAGGCTTCGAGCTCGGCCGGTGGCACGGTGAGGCCGGCGAACTTGTCCCATTCCTGGCCATCGGCGATGCCCATGCCCTTCTTGAAGCCGGCCATCTGCTCGACGGTCATGAGGCCCGAGTGATTGTCCTTGTGGCCGGCGAAGGGCAGGCCCTGGCCCTTGATGGTGTAGGCGATGAAGCAGGTCGGCGTGTCGTCCTGCACTTCCTCGAAGGCGTCGAGCACGGCCTGCATGTCGTTGCCGGCGAGGTTGGTCATCAGCCGGTGCAGGCTCGCATCGTCGTGGCTCTCGAGGATGCCGAGGATGCCGGGATACTGGTTGAGATCGCGATTGAGCGCCTCGCGCCAGCCGGCCCCACCCTTGAACACCAGCGCCGAGTAGAGCGAGTTGGCGCAGTCGTCGATCCACTGCCGCAGATGCTCGCCGTCAGGCTGGGCGAAGGCGGTCTCCAGCAGCTTGCCATACTTCAGCGTGACCACGCGCCAGCCGACCAATTCGAACATCTCGCCGATGCGACCGAACAGCCGGTCGTTGACCACGCCGTCGAGGCTCTGGCGGTTATAGTCGATCACCCACCACAGGTTCCGGACGTCATGCTTCCAGCCTTCGAGCAGCGCCTCGAAGACGTTGCCCTCGTCGAGCTCAGCGTCACCGACCAGCGCCACCATCCGTCCCGTCGGCCGCTCCGCCGGCGCGAGCTGCTTCAGCCGCACATAGTCCTGCACGATCGACGAGAACAGCGTCATCGCCACGCCGAGCCCGACCGAGCCGGTCGAGAAGTCGACGTCGTCGACGTCCTTGGTGCGCGAGGGATAGGACTGCGCGCCGCCCAGGCCGCGGAACTTCTCGAGCTTCTCGCGCGTCTGGTGGCCGAACAGGTACTGGATGGCATGGAACACCGGCGAGGCGTGCGGCTTCACCGCCACCCGGTCTTCCGGCTTCAGCACCGAGAAATAGAGGGCGGTCATGACCGTCGCCAGCGAGGCGCACGACGCCTGGTGGCCGCCGACCTTCAGCCCGTCGCGATTGGGCCGGAGGTGATTCGCGTGATGGATCGTCCAGGACGAGAGCCACAGCACCTTGCGCTCCAGCTCGCGGAGCAGGCGCAGGCGCTGAACGGGGGCCAGGGTGGTCATGCAGCCAGCCATACGCCCCGATACGGGGAAAATCCTTGCGTTCGGCCCGGATTTTCCTCTGTATTGGGCAGAATTGCCCCAATGGGCGGGAATTTGCGCAATGATCACCCTCGATGCCATCGACCGCCGCATTCTCGAGCGGCTGCAGCAGGACGGGCGTCTCAGTAACGCCGAGCTGGCCGAGAAGGTTGGACTCTCCTCCTCGCCCTGCTGGCGGCGGGTCAAGGCGCTGGAGGAGGCGGGGGTGATCAAGGGCTACGCCGCGCTACTGGACGCCAAGACGGTCGGCCTGTCGGTCAACGTGTTCGTGTCGGTCTCCCTCTCGACCCAGAACGAGAAGTCGCTGGCCGCCTTCGAGCGCGCGGCGGCGGCGCGGCCAGAGGTGATGGAGTGCTACCTGATGACCGGCGACAGCGACTACCTGCTGCGCGTGGTGGTGCCCGACCTCGGGGCCTACGAGCGCTTCGTCATGGACTTCACAAAGATCCCCGGCATCGCGCAGATCCGCAGCTCCTTCGCACTCCGCCCGGTGAAGCAGGGGACGGCGCTGCCTCTCTCTTAGCTGGGGCACGCCATTCGAATGCGCGTCATGATCGTGCCACTGGAGTGGCGCGCGCCCAGCGAAAGAGGTGATAATCGCGGTCGGAGGAACGACCCGATGCCGACACCGATCGTCTTCGACGCCGAAATCGGCCGCCAGTTCATCAAGTATGCCCGCCTCGTCTCGGGCCGCGGCTATGTCCACAACACGCTGGGCAACATCGTGATCCGCGCGCCGCATTCTGACTATCCGCACGGCATCGCCTACACCAAGCACGCGGAGGTCTCGCTGGAGGAGATGGAGGCGGGCAATATCGTCATCACGGACGTGCCGACCAGCCAGATCGTGTGGGGTCAGCGCATGACCTCGGTCGGCCATAATCTCAGCCGCGAGATCCTGCGGCTGCGGCCCGACATTAACGCCACTATTCACGTGCACGACGATGCGACCATCGCGCTGCTCGGCGGTCTTGGGAACACGGGCGCGCCGCACGACTTCAAGGTGCTGTCGCTCGATCCGCCGTTCGTGCTGGGCAAGCCGGTGCACTATGTGCCGGCACATGTCGACGTCGAGGCCGACGTGAGCTCGGTCGAGAGCTTCATCCGCGACACCAATCTCGTCGTGCTGGTCGGCCATGGCCTGACCGCTCTCGGCCGCAACGTGTCGGAGGCCTATCACCGGCTCAACACCTTCACAGCCGAGGTGCGGCGCTGCCTGTTGGCCGAGCAGGTCGCGGCGCTCAAGGGCACGACACCGGCGTACCGCGCGCAGCACGAGATCGAAGAGATGTACCGCTTCGCCGAGCGCATCATCTATCCGACCCGGGCCGACCATGTGATGCACGAGGAAGCGGGGGAGTAGGGCAATGGCCGCGCCGGCCCGTTCCGGCTTCCCGACGGGCTTCGTCGCGGTGCTTGTCGTCAATTGCCTGCTCTTCGCGATCACGGCGGAAACCGTTGCCAATTCGCGCAGCAGCGACGCGGCCGGCAACGCGATGTCGGACACCTATGCGGCAATGTTCGCGGGCGCGCTGTGGATCGCGCTCGCGGTCCTGCTGGTGATGGCTGCCGTCGGCGGCCGGATGACGTTCTGGGCGCCCTGGGCGCTGTTCGCCCTCGTGCCGGTGGCAGTCGTTGCGTTTTTCCTCGCGATGGGACGCTTCGGCGAGGGCGACAGGTCCGCGATGATCACGCTGGTCGCGTTGCCGGCGCTGCTGATCCTCTATGCCGTCTGGGCACGGCTTCCGGCGCTGCATCGCGCGCTCGAGCCGAGGCGTGTGTCGATGCTTCTGCTGCCGCTGGTCGGCCTGCTGTCGATGGGCACGATCGCGGTCGACTGGAACGTTCACGTCCCCAGCCCGCAGGCCCAGGTCGAATACCAGGAAGGCGAAAAGGCGCGGATGGAGGAGGCTGCAAAGACCGAGCGCGAGCAGCGTGAACGCGAAGCGGCGGCCTTTGCCAGGCTCGGCCCTGACTCCCATCTCGCCGACTACCTGCCGTATCTGCGCAACCGCGCCTTCGCCGATCGTGCGCTGGAGGGCATCCAGAAGGTCAAGACGCGCCAGGAAGACGCGATTGCGCTGCTGAACCAGCGTCCGCTCACCGACCTCACGGAGCTCTGGCAGTGGAATGTATTGGCGACGCGTGAGGTATGCGAGGCCTACGCCAACGCTTTCCTCGCCGCCGCCAATCGCATCAGCAAGACGCGCACCGACTATCTCAGCGCGGCCACGGACCTCGAATGGCAGATGCCGAATCTGAAGTGGATCCTCGGTTCGAAGTGCGACCTGAGCGGCCCGCTCGAGCGCGCCGAGACCAACATCGAGGCGGTCGCCGATTCCGATCGCCTGCGCAACTTCGCCATCACGCTGGGCGAGATGAAAAGTGTGAGATAGCTGCTAATCCCGGGCGCAGGCAGGGACCCTTACGGATCAGGAAAGATCGCTACGCTCGGGATGACAATCAGAGCTGGATCGTGCCGCTCAGCATCGGCACGCAGCGGCCGCCGATATAGGTGGCGACCACCTTGCCCGCCTTCTTCTCGGCGGTGGCTTCGAGAACACTGGGCCGGCCCATGTCGACACCCTGGCCGATGGTCCGGCTGAAGGTGACGTCGGACCGCGGATCGCGCAGAGCCAGGAGGCCGATCAGGGTGATGTTGGCGCTGCCGGTCGCCGGGTCTTCCGGCACGCCGAACAGCGGCGCGAACATGCGCGACTGGATCTCGGGCGCGGTGACGTAGAGATGCACGCCGACCACGCGCTCCATCGGCAGGTGCTTGCGGAAGACTTCGGTATTGTAGCTTGCGGCCTTGAGCGCCGCGCGCGAGCTGAGCTCGGCGAACAGGAACTTGTTGCCCGTGGAGGCGACGATCGGCTCGCCGACGATGTCGCTGGCCCGCAGGCCGGCCGCCTGAGCGACGATCTCCGCCGAGACCGTCTCGCCGAGGCTGAGGGCCTGCGGCGCGGCGAGTCGGGCGGACACCACGGCGCCGTTCTCGCGCGTCAAGTCGAGCGGGATCAGGCCGGCCCCTTCCTCGAACACGAAGCGTTCGGCTGTCCGGCCCATCCCCGCCAGGACGAAGGCAGTGCCGACATTGGGATGGCCGGCGAAGGGCATTTCGGACTTCGGCGTGAAGATCCGGACGTGGGCGGTGTTCTTCGGATCCTTGGGCGGCAGCACGAACGTCGTCTCGGCGAGGTTGAACTCGGCGGCGATCGACTGCATCTGCTCAGCTGTGAGGCCCTGCGCGTCCGGGATCACGGCCAGCGGATTGCCACCGAACTTCCGGTCGGTGAAAACGTCGACGGTCTGGAACGGGACTTTCATGGGGCCATCCTTCGCTTCCGCTCAGGATGACAGAGGCGCTAAGCTCGCACTCATGACCAATGCTCAAGCCGCTCCTCAAATCTCTTATGACCACGGCGTATCGACCAAGAAGCTGATCGGCGAGACGATCGGCAGCTTCTTCGACCGCATGGTCGACAAATACCGCGACCGCGAGGCCCTGGTCGTGAAGCACCAGAATATCCGCTGGACCTGGGGCGAACTCGGCCGGCGGGTCGACGATCTCGCGGCCGGCCTGATGACGCTGGGGCTGGAGCGCGGCGACCGCATCGGCATCTGGGCGCCCAACAATGCCGAATGGACGCTGACCCAGTTCGCCACCGCCAAGGCGGGCTTGGTGCTGGTCAACGTCAATCCGGCCTACCGGCGCGCCGAGCTCGAGTACGCCATGAACAAGGTCGAGTGCAAGACGCTGGTGATGGCGCCACAGCTCAAGACCTCGAACTATCTCGAGATCGTCGCCGACCTGGTGAAGGACAGGAAGCTGCCGCACCTCAAGCACATCGTGCGGCTCGGCAAGGACAAGACGCCGGGCATGTTGAACTTCGACGACCTGGCGACGGCAGGCGGGAACGCGGAGAAGGTGAAGCTGGCCGAACTCGCGCCGAAGCTGCAGTTCGACGACGCCATCAACATCCAGTTCACCTCGGGCACAACGGGCTTCCCCAAAGGCGCGACGCTCAGCCATCACAACATCCTGAACAACGGCTACTTCGTGGCCGAGGGGCTGAAGTTCACCGAGAACGACCGGCTCTGCATCCCGGTGCCGCTCTATCACTGCTTCGGCATGGTGATGGGCAACCTGGGCTGCCTGACGCACGGCGCGACCATGGTGTATCCGGCCGAATCGTTCGAGCCGCTGGCGACCCTGACGGCGATCGCCGAGGAGCGCTGCACGGCGGTCTACGGCGTGCCGACCATGTTCATTGCCCAGCTCGACCATCCGGAATTCTCGAAGTTCGATCTCAAGAGCCTGCGCACCGGGATCATGGCGGGCTCACCGTGCCCGATCGAGGTGATGAAGCGGGTGCAGAGCCAGATGAACATGAGCGAGGTCACCATCGCTTACGGCATGACCGAAACCTCGCCGGTGTCGACACAATGCGCGACCGACGATCCGGTCGAGCGCCGCGTCTCGACCGTTGGCCAGGTGCTGCCGCACATCGAGATCAAGATCGTCGACACGGAGGGCAAGACGGTGCCGCGCGGCGAGGCCGGTGAGTTCTGCACCCGCGGCTACTCGGTGATGAAGGGCTACTGGAACGACGCCGAAAAAACGTCCGAGGCGATCGATTCAGGCGGCTGGATGCATACCGGCGACCTCGCGACGATGGATGCCGAAGGCTACGTCAACATCGTCGGCCGGCTGAAGGACATGGTCATCCGCGGCGGCGAGAACGTCTATCCCCGCGAGATCGAGGAGTTCCTGTACCGCCATCCCAAGGTGCAGGACGTGCAGGTGATCGGCGTGCCCGATCCGAAGTACGGCGAGGAGATCTGCGCCTGGATCAAGCTGCGCGAGGGCCAGAGCGCCACGCCGGAGGAGATCAAGGAGTTCTGTAAGGGCCAGATCGCCCACTACAAGATCCCACGGTACATCGAGTTCGTCGGCGAATTCCCGATGACCATCACCGGCAAGATCCAGAAGTTCGTGATGCGCGAGCAGACCATCGCCAAGCTCGGGCTGAAAGTCGAGAAGACGGCCTGACCGTCTCGGAAATTTGCTTGTGGGCGGCGGGAAATAAACCTCGGGATGGAGCATCCCGCTCCCGCCCAGTCGCCAATCGTCCCAACGGCGCTGTGGCGCACGATCTGGGACGAGTCGCCTAAAAGGTAGTCGGTATCGGAACCGTCCCGGCGCGTTGGGATGCTGTGACAATTCTGGGAAACGCGGCAACATCCTTGCGTCGTAGGCCGTTCTAAAGCGGTTCGCCGTCAAGACGGAGTGTGCCGCTGGTGAAGTCTGCTGTTGTTGCGTTCGATTCGGCCCGCGGCTCCTCGTCTCTCCCGATCGCCTGCTCGTCCCCACCCAAGACGGCCGAGCGCATCGCGGCGTTCGACTATTTGCGCGTGTTCGTGATCTTCCTGGTCGTGGTGCATCACGCCGTCTTCGCCTATTGCACCGGGGGCGAGGCGGCGCACGGCGGCAGCTACACCAACGGCTCGGCGCCGGTCGTCGATACCGTCGCATGGTCGGGCTTCAATCTGATCGTGCAGTGGAACGACGCGTTCTTCATGCCGCTGATGTTCCTGCTCGCCGGCCTGTTCGTGCGGCCGAGCCTGGAGCGGAAGGGACTCGGGCGCTATCTCGGCGACCGTGCGCTGCGGCTGGGCGTGCCGTTGCTGATCGGCGTCGCGACCGTGGTGCCGCTGGCCTATTACGCGACGTACCTGCAGGCCGGCGGCGGCAGCGGCTTCGGCGCCTTCTGGGCGCACATGGTCACCGAAGGACCGTGGCCGAGCGGACCGCTATGGTTCCTGGGCGCGCTGCTGGTGTTCGATCTCGCGACCGTCCTGGTGCTGCCGCACGTGAACGTCCGCCGCATGACGAGAGCTTGGGACCGGTTGACGCCGGGCCGCCAGTTCCTGCTGTTCTTCGCGCTCGCGACGCTGGCCTATCTGCCGGCGCGGATCGTGATCGGCGGGTCATACTGGCTCACCGCCGGTCCGTTCGGCATCCAGGCGAGCCGGATCGGGCTCTACGCCTTCTTCTTCGTCGCTGGCGCGATCGTCGGCGCCGATCGGGTCGCGGCCAGCCTTGAGCGGCACTGGCTGCGCTGGCCGTCACTGGCGGCCCTGGCCACCGCGCTGCTGGTTGCGGCCGACCATCGCTCGCTGCCGGACTGGGTGGATGGCGGTGTGATGGTGGTGTTCGCGACAGCGATGGCCGTCGGCCTGCTGGCGCTCGCAGTCCGCTTCGGTCGTCGTCATACGGCGATCGGCGACAGCCTGGCGGCCAATGCCTATGGCATCTACGTGGTGCACTGGCCGATCGTGCTGTGGTTGCAACTCGCCCTCGTCCTCACGCCGCTGGAACCCATCGCCAAGGGCCTGGTGGCGATTGTCATGGGCTTCGGCCTGAGCTGGCTGGCGGCCATCCTCGTGCGTACGATCCCGGGCGTCTCACGGGTTCTGTAAAGCGGTCGGGCCGATTTTTTTAGGTCCAGGGCGCGGCAAAGCACCACTCCCCCGGTATTTGCCGCTATAAAGAATTGTATGCCGAACTGCAGACGCTATCGTTTGCAGCGCGGGAGAAGCCGGCACAAGCCGGACGGGCATTCGATACACCCTGGGAAGGAATACGAGACCCATGACAAGTAAGCTTACGCTCACCAAGCGTCGCACGTTCTTGACCGCGACGGCGGCGATCGCCGGCGCGCAGTTCACCGGTCCCTTCATCATCAAGGCGCGCGGGGAGACGCCGGTGAAGATCGGTTTCATCGACCCCATCACCGGCAGCCTGTCGGCCCTCGCGGTCAGCGAGGTCGAGGGCGCGAAGTGGACGGTCGCGGAGATGAACAAGAAGGGCGGCATCCTCGGCCGCCAGGTCGAGCTGCTGGTCGAGGACAGTGCCAACGATACCGGCACCGGCGTGCAGAAGGCCCACAAGCTGATCGAGCGCGACAAGGTCGACATGATCATGGGCGATGTGAACTCGGGCATCGCCTACGCCATCATGGGCGTCACCGCCGAGAAGAAGGTGTTCCACATCGTGCCGGGCGGCCACACCGACCCGATCACGGGCAAGGACTGCAAGTGGAACGTCTTCCGTACCTGCAATACCACGGCGATGGATGCTGCCGCAGTCACCAACGAGCTGGTGAAGAAGTTCGGCAAGAAGTGGTTCTTCATCACGCCCGACTACGCCTACGGCAAGACGCTGCAGGAGAATTTCGTCAAGAACCTCAAGAAGGCCGGCGGCACCTTCGAGGGCGACATGCTACCGATCTCCAATGCCGACTTCTCGGCGACCCTGATCAAGGCGAAGGCCTACAAGCCCAACGTGCTGCTGAACAACATGGGCGGCTCAGCCCAGCTCAACTGCATGAAGCAGTTCGTGCAGTTCGGCATGGCCAAGGAGATGGCGCTGGGCGGCGCGTTGTATGAGCTCGAGACGCTGCGCTCGGTGCCGAAGGAGGCGCTGACCGGTTGGTGGGTGTTCGAATGGTGGTGGAACCAGCCGAACGTCCCGGCGGTGAAGACCTTCGTGGACTCGATCTCGCCGGCGATCGGCAACAAGAAACCGACCGCCCGCCACTGGATGGCCTACGTGTCGCTGATGGCCGCCAAGCTTGCGGCCGAGAAGGCGAAGTCGCTCGAGGCGGTGAAGATGGCGCATGCGCTCTCCGACATGGAGCTGCCGCCCGAGGTGTCGCTCTCGCCGAACAAGGTCAAGTATCGCGGCGGCGACCATCAGCTGATGAGCGACATCTTCGTCGGCGAGGTCACTCAGCCGGGTCCGGGCGGCCCCGACGATCTGTTCAAGGTCGAGTCGGTCGTGAAGGGCGAGGATGCCGCGGGCCCGGCGGAGGAGACCGGCTGCAAGATCAGCTGGCCGGCGTAAGGCCACTGACGAAACGCCGCGTGGAACTTCCACGCGGCGTTTTTCTTCGCACTCCACCGTCGGGGCAGGGGCATGCTGCAACTCGTTCTGTTCAATCTCACCAACGGCCTGATCGTCGGCACCTTCTACGTGCTGATGGCGCTCGGCCTGTCGCTGATCATCAACCTCAGCAACGTCGTCAATTTCGCGCACGGTAATTTCCTGGCGATCGGCGGCTACATGGCGTTCGTCCTGACGCCCTATATCGGCTTCTGGGGCGCGCTGCTCGTCTCGCCGTTCCTGACGGCGATCCTGGGCTTCATCATCGAGAAGGTCCTGATCCGCCACGTCTACACGCGCAACCACATCTACAGCCTGCTGCTCACCTTCGGTCTGGGCTTCATCCTCCAGGATGTCTGCCGCTACATCTGGGGCCCGAGCCCGCTGCCCCTCAACATCCCCGAATCGATGTCGGCTGCGGTCACGCCAGACCTGTTCTTCATCACCTGGTACCGCGTGTTCATGGTCGTCGTGGTGATCGTGGCAGTCGCGGGCCTGTTCGCCCTGCTGCGCTATACGCGCGTCGGCATGCGCATCCGCGCCGGCACGCTCGACCTCGAGACGGTCTCGGCGCTGGGCGTCAACGTGCCGGCGCTCCGCTCGCTCAACTTCGCGGTCGGGAGCTTCCTCGCCGGGCTCGCGGGCGTCCTCGCGGCGGGCCAGCTCGGCCTCAACCCGAACATGGGCGACGACCTCATCATGCCGAGCTTCATCGCCATCATCGTCGGCGGGGTCGGCAGCCTGACCGGCACGCTGCTCGGCGGCCTGCTGATCGGCGTCGCGGCGGCGCTGACCACCGTGTTCTATCCGTCGGCCTCCGAGGCGGTGATCTACGTCATCATGGCGCTGGTCCTGCTGATCCGCCCGCGCGGCCTCCTCGGCGAGGAGGGGATGCTGTCGTGAGCACCGTCACCACCCGCGCCGACGCCACCGTCGTCCGCCCCTGGCAGCAGCTCGTCATCATCTGGGCGCTGCTGCTCACCGTGCCGTTCTGGCTACCCCTGCTCGGCGGCTACACCGCGATCGCCGGCCGCGTGTTGGTGATGGCGCTGGCCGCGATGGGCCTCAACCTGCTGCTAGGCTACACCGGCGTGCTGAGCTTCGGCCACGCCGCCTATTTCGGCCTTGGCGCCTACGGCGCCGGGCTCACCCTGAAGTACGTCGCGGCCTCGACGCCGCTCGCCATGCTGGCCGGCACCCTGCTGGGCGGTATCGCCGGCACGCTGTTCGGCCTCTTGCTGGTGCGCCGCCGCGGCGTCTACTTCGCCATGGTGACCATCGCCTTCGG
>DATGMK010000017.1:0-14390 GCA_035293665.1 Reyranella sp.
TCGATGAAGTCGTCGGCCTGTCGGCGCAGCTCGTCGGCCACCATCGGCGGCGACGACTTGATGGTGCTGACCACCGAGACCCGCAGGCCCTTGCGCTGTACCGCCTCGACCAGGCGGCGGAAGTCACCGTCGCCGGAGAACAGGATCACGTGATCGAGATGCTCGGCCATCTCCAGCACGTCGATGGCGAGCTCGATGTCCATGTTGCCCTTGAGCTTGCGGCGGCCCATGGCATCGGTGAATTCCTTGGTCGGCTTGGTGACCATCGTGTAGCCGTTGTAGTCCAGCCAATCGATCAGCGGCCGGATCGGGGAATACTCCTGATCCTCGACCAGCGCGGTGTAGTAGTAGGCACGCACCAGGCGGCCCTTCTCCCGGAACACCTTCAACAGGCGGCGATAGTCGATGTCGAAGCCCAGTGAGCGGGCCGCGGAGTAGAGATTGGCGCCGTCGATGAAAAGAGCCGTCCGCTCGTTCTCGTAGAAATTGCCTTTCATGACGTCATTATCCTTTTCTGATTTATGTACAGAGGGAGCGAAAATAATTATTGAGCGGCAGGAACCCCGTATAACTCACCCTTCCTTCCGCGCCTGAAGTCTAGGCCCGTATTGTATTGATTACAAGGGGTTGTGAGAGGAAGTGGATGCATAACTCTATATTCATAGGAGTCGGCGCGAACCTTATCCATGAGCGCTATGGCGCGCCGCAGCAGACCCTCGAGGCGGCGCTGGAGGAACTGCGCAACCGGGGGCTGCAGACGCTGCGTCTTTCGCCCTGGTACCGGACGGCGCCCGTGCCCGCCTCCGACCAGCCTTGGTATGTCAACGCCGTCGCCGAGGCGGCCTCCGGCCTGTCGGCCGATGCACTGCTGGCCGAACTGCACGGCGTCGAGGCGGAGTTCGGGCGACGCCGGACGGTGCCCAATGCCGCCCGGCTGATCGACCTCGATCTGCTTGATTATCATGGGGAAATCGCGACTGGCGGGCCGGGCCGAGCCATCCTGCCGCACCCGCGCATGGTCGGTCGGGCCTTCGTACTGCGCCCGCTGGCCGACCTGGCCCCGGACTGGCGACATCCCGTCACTGGCCAGTCGATCGTCGAGCTGCTGGCAGCCCTGCCGCTGGACCAGGTGGCTGAGCGCATAACCTCTTGATCTTTCTCCCTAAAATCGCCATGTCTCAGCCCTTGTCTTTTGCGGTGGGTTGCGTATAACCCGCCGCTCCCCGGAATTCAGAGGTCGCCATGGCGCGCGTCACCGTCGAAGACTGCATTTTGCAGGTCCCCAACCGTTTCGAGCTGGTCATGTACGCCGCCCAGCGGGCGCGCGACATCTCGGGCGGCAGCCAGATCACCATCGACCGGGACCGCGACAAGAACCCGGTCGTGGCGCTGCGCGAGATCGCCGACGCCAAGCTCGACCAGGACGTCCTGAAGGACAAGCTGATCGCCGGCATGCAGAAGCATGCCGACATCGACAAGCCCGAGGAGGTCAACGAGATGGCCGAGCTCGAGCAGGAGCTGGCGGCGGCGCTGGCGCAGGGCGGTGCGGAAGCGGCCCAGCCCAAGGCGCTGCCGATGGCCGAAGAGGACGACATCACGGAATAGGCGCCGGCACCGGCACGGGCCCGTACCGCTGCCACAATGGCAGGGCTTAGCCCTGCCATTCGCGCATTGTGCGTGGAGCAGCCGCAATCGTCCCCATATAATCGACGATTGCCATGATTCGTCAGTTTGAACTCGTGGAGCGGGTGCATTCCTACGATCCGGAAGCGGACGAGGACATGCTGAACCGCGCCTATGTCTACGGCCTGCAGAAGCATGGCAGCCAGCTGCGCGCCTCGGGCGACCCTTATTTCTCCCATCCGGTCGAGGTGGCGGGCATCCTGGCCGAGATGCGGCTCGACACCTCGTCGATCGTCACCGGCCTGCTGCACGACACGCTGGAGGACACCGATGCCACCCGCGAGGAGCTGACCCGCCTGTTCGGCGAGGAGATCGCCAAGCTGGTCGACGGCGTCACCAAGCTCTCGCGCCTGGAGGTCCAGTCCGAGACCACCAAGGAGGCCGAGAACCTGCGCAAGCTGGTGCTCGCCATGTCGAGCGACATCCGCGTGCTCCTGGTGAAGCTCGCCGACCGCCTCCACAACATGCGGACGCTGCACCACATCAAGGAGCCGGCACGGCGCAGGCGCATCGCGCGCGAGACCATGGACCTCTACGCGCCGCTCGCCAGCCGCATCGGCATGGAGAAGGTGAAGCGCGAGCTCGAGGAGCTGGCCTTCGCCGAGCTCAATCCCGACGGCCGTGCCTCGGTGCTGGCCCGCCTGGGCTACCTGAGGGAGAAGGGCGAGCAGATCATCCCGCAGGTCGAGGCCGACCTGACCAAGACTTTGAAGGAGGGCGGCCTCACGGGTCAGGTGTCGGGACGCGAGAAGACGCCCTATTCGATCTGGCGCAAGATGCAGCAGAAGAACGTGTCGTTCGAGCAGCTCGCCGACATCATGGCCTTCCGCATTATCGTCGCCGACGTGTCCCAGTGCTATCAGGCGCTCGGCCTGCTGCACGGCCGCTACCAGGTGCTGCCGCAGCGCTTCAAGGACTACATCTCCGTTCCCAAGCCCAACGGCTACCGCTCGCTGCACACCGGCGTGATCGGCCCGCACGGCCAGCGCATCGAGATCCAGATCCGCACGAGCGAGATGCAGGAGCAGGCCGAGCGCGGCGTCGCGGCCCACTGGATCTACAAGCAGGGCGGGCCGTCGACCGACGCGCCGCAATATGCTTGGCTGCGCTCGCTGATCGATATCCTCGACAAGGCGCCCGATGCGGCTGAGTTTCTCGAGCACACCAAGCTCGAGATGTTCCAGGACCAGGTGTTCTGCTTCACGCCCAAGGGCAAGCTGATCTCCTTGCCGCGCGGCGCGACGCCGATCGACTTCGCCTACGCCGTGCACAGCCAGGTCGGGGACACCTGCGTCGGCGCCAAGATCAACGGCCGCATGCTGCCGCTGCGCACGCAACTGCAGAACGGCGACCAGATCGAGATCGTCACCTCCAAGGCGCAGACCCCGTCGCCCACCTGGGAACGGTTCGTCGTCACCGGCAAGGCCAAGGCCGCGATCCGCCGCTTCATCCGCGTGCGCCAGCGCGAGCAGTACCTGCAGCTCGGCAAGTCGCTGCTCGACAAGACCTTCCACGAGGAGGGCTACGAGGTCACCGACAAGGGCCTCGACGGCGTGAAGGCCAACTTCAAGCAGGCCAGCGTCGACGACCTGATCGCCAATGTCGGCGCCGGCCTGATCGGCTCGCGCGAGGTGCTGACCGCCGTCTATCCGGGCCTCAAGCAGCCGCGCAAGGCGACCGGCGCCGACGTCGTGCCGATCAGCCGGGCCCGCAGCAAGGCCGGCAAGGCGCGCGAGACGGCCGCGAAGAAGGACCAGGGCCACGGCCAGATCGCCATCACCGGGCTGATTCCCGGCATGGCGGTGCACTTCGCGCGCTGCTGCCATCCGCTGCCCGGCGACCGTATCGTCGGCATCATCACGACCGGCAAGGGCGTCACGATCCACACCATCGACTGTGCCACGCTGGAGAGCTTCTCCGATTCGCCGGAACGCTGGATCGATGTCGGGTGGGACGCGGTGAGCGAGGGGGCGGCGGCCTATACCGGCCGCCTCAAGATCACCGTCGCCAACCAGCCCGGCAGCCTGTCGAGCCTGTCGACCGTCATTGCACGGCACGAGGGGAACATCTCCAACCTGCGCATCGTCAACCGGTCGATGGATTTCTTCGACATGGTGATCGATGTAGAGGTGTCCGACGTCAAGCACCTGGCCGACATCACCGCCGCGCTGCGGGCCACGCCCGCGATCAATGCCGTCGAGCGCGCCCGCAACTAGCTAGAGCCCTTCCAATGTCCAAGTCTCTGCGTCTCGGCGTGAACATCGATCACGTCGCCACCGTCCGCAACGCGCGCGGCGGCAAGCTGCCCGATCCGCTGCGCGCCGCGGCGCTCGCGGCGAAGGCGGGCGCCGACGGCATCACCGCCCATCTGCGCGAGGATCGCCGGCATATCATGGACGGCGATATCGAGGCGCTGATGCGCGAGCTCACCATCCCGCTCAACTTCGAGATGGCGGCGACCCCCGAGATGGTCGGCATCGCGCTGAAGCACAAACCCCACGCCGCCTGCATCGTGCCCGAGAAGCGGGAAGAGCGGACCACCGAGGGCGGGCTCGATGCCGCGGGCCAGCACAATCACCTCAAGCCGATGGTGGCGCGTCTGCGTGATGCCGGCATCCGCGTTTCGCTGTTCATCGAGGCCGACCCGCGCCAGCTCGAGGCGGCGGTATCCCTGGGCGCCCCCGTGGTCGAGCTGCATACCGGCCGCTATTGCGAGCTGGAGGGGGCGGCGCAGAAGGCGGAACTCGAGCGGCTGCGCAAGGGTGCGGCGTTGTGCGGCAGGCTCGGGCTCGAGTGCCACATGGGCCACGGGCTGAGCTATGCCGATGTGGGACCGATCGCCGCGATCCCGGAAGTGCGCGAGCTCAATATCGGCCACTTCCTGGTGGGCGAGGCGATCTTCGTCGGCCTGGAGGCCGCGATCCGCGAGATGCGGCGCCTCATGGACGAAGCCCGCAAGGCCACCGCGTGATCCTGGGCATCGGCAACGATCTCTGCGACATCCGCCGCATCGAGAAGTCGCTCGAGCGATTCGGCGATCGCTTCATCCAGCGCATCTTCACCGATGTGGAGCAGAAGCGCTCGGAGGGCCGCGCCACCCGCGCCGCAAGCTACGCCAAGCGTTTTGCCGCCAAGGAAGCGTGCTCGAAGGCGCTGGGCACCGGCCTGCGCCGCGGCGTGTTCTGGCGCGACATGGGCGTGATCAACATGCGCGGTGGCAAGCCCACCATGGCGCTCACCGGCGGAGCGTTGGCCCGTCTGCAGGAGATCACGCCCCCCGGCATGACGGCGCAGATCGATCTCACGCTGACGGACGAATATCCGCTGGCGCAGGCGATCGTGATCATCTCGGGCATTCCTGTCGCAGGCGTTGCGCCCTGAAATGACCAATTTGCACCCCTTCCATGCGACCCCCGAACGGGAGACATTGGCGTGCCGCCCTGCTATAGCCGCGGCTCTTGCAATCTGGGACAGCGATGTCGGACGTGGCGGAACGTCGTAAGCGTGGACAGGATAAGACCGGCGGCTGGGGCGAGACGCTTCGCACCGTGGTCTATGCGGTGTTGATCGCAGTCGTTGTGCGGACATTCGTCATCGAGCCGTTCAACATCCCGTCGGGATCGATGATTCCGACATTGCTGGTCGGCGACTACCTGTTCGTTTCCAAGTATTCCTACGGCTACAGCAAGCACTCCTTCCCGTTCTCGCTGGGCTTCTTCTCCGGCCGCATCTTCTTCCACATGCCCGAGCGTGGCGACGTGGCGGTGTTCAAATATCCCGGCGACCAGGGCCAGGGGCTGAACCGCACCGACTACATCAAGCGCATCGTGGGCCTGCCGGGCGATCACATCCAGGTCATCAACGGCATCCTCAACATCAACGGCAAGCCGGTCGAGCGCATCAAGATGGGAGACTACGTGCAGGGCGGCGGCGGCTCCTATCGCACCGGCACGCTGTTCAGCGAGGTTCTTCCCAACGGCCGGCGTCACGAGATCATCGAGACCAGCGACAACGGGCCGGCCGACAACACGCCGGAGTTCGTCGTTCCCCCCGACCACTTCTTCATGATGGGCGACAACCGCGACGATTCGCTCGACAGCCGCACGACGCTGATCCTGCGCGACATGAGCAGCGACCGCCCGCAGCAGCAGGGCTGGTACGTGCCGGCCGAGAACCTGGTCGGCCGCGCGGAGTTCATCTTCTTCTCGCACGACCCGAATGCAGCGGGGTGGCTCGAGCCGTGGAAATGGCCGTCTGCGATCCGCTTCAGCCGCTTCTTCATGGCGATCCACTGAATATCGGTCCCTTGAATCTGGGGCACGAGTTCGCGCGTCCCGAGCTGCTGACCGAAGCGCTGACCCATCGCAGCGCGCTCGACCGCCAGCCCGATCTCAAGGCGGCCTTCCCCAACGGCAACGAGCGTCTCGAATTCCTGGGCGACCGCGTGCTGTCGCTCGCCATGGCCGACCTGCTGCTGCGTCGCTTCCCACACGAACGCGAGGGCGACCTCGCGCGGCGCTACTCGGCTCTGGTGCAGGCGGCGACCCTGGCCGAAATCGCCGAATCGATCGGCCTCGGGGCCGCGCTGAACCTGGGCGATTCCGAGCGGCAGAGCACGGCCGTACGGCCGACCATCCTCGCCGATGCCATGGAGGCCGTGCTGGGCGCGCTGTTCCTAGATGCCGGCTTCGCCGTCGCGGCGGCGACCATCGAGCGGCTGTGGGGTGAGCGTCTGAGCGTCTTGCTTGCCGCGCCGCGCGATCCCAAGACGGCGCTGCAGGAATGGGCGCAGGCGCGCCGCCTGCCGCTGCCGTCGTATCGCGAGATCGGCCGCGAGGGGCCGCCGCATGCGCCGGTATTCGTGGTCGACGTCTCGATCAAGGGCCAGGAGCCCGGCCGCGGCCGCGCCGGCAGCAAGCGCGAAGCCGAGCGGCTGGCGGCGGCAGCATTGCTCGAACGGTTGGGAACGTCATGACGCGCGCAGGCTTCGTAGCGATCGTCGGCGCGCCCAATGCCGGCAAGTCGACCCTGGTGAACGCGCTGGTCGGCTCCAAGGTCAGCATCGTCTCGCCCAAGGTTCAGACCACCCGCATGCGCGTGATCGGCATCGCGATGGCGGATCTCCCGGGCGATGGGAAGGGGCGGGGCGACCGCGCGCAGGTCGTGCTGGTCGACACGCCTGGGATCTTCCGCGTCGCCAAGCGGCGGCTCGAGCGGGCGATGGTGGCGGCGGCCTGGCAGGGCGCCGAAGACGCCGACGCGGTGGCGCTGGTGGTCGACGCCGAGCGCGGTGTCGGCGAGGAGACGCGGGCGATCATCGCCAAGCTTGCCGGCAGCAAGAAGCGGTTCCTGATCCTGAACAAGATCGACCTGGTGCCGCGCGAGAAGCTGCTGGCGCTGACCGGCGAGCTCAACGGGCTGCTGTCGTTCGAGCGCACTTTCATGGTGAGCGCCCTGAGGAACGATGGCGTGGCCGACGTGCTGGCGGCCTTCGCCGGCGCCCTGCCGGAAGGGCCGTTCCTCTACCCCGAGCACCAGGCCGCGGACCTGCCGATGCGCCTGCTGGCGGCCGAGGTGACGCGCGAGCAGGTGTTCCTGCAGCTTCACCAGGAGCTGCCCTACGAGGCTGCCGTCGAGACCGACAAGTGGGAGGAGCGCGGCGACAGCTCGGTGCGCATCGAGCAGACCATCCATGTCCAGCGCGAGGGCCAGCGCGCGATCGTGCTCGGCAAGGGCGGCGCCCGCATCAAGCAGATCGGCGCGCGGGCCCGGCACGAGCTCGGCGTCATGCTCGAGCGGCCGGTGCATCTCTTCCTGCACGTCAAGGTGAGCGCGCGCTGGGCCGACGACCCCGCCCACTACCGCGCGATCGGGCTGGACTACGAGCCGAAGGGCTAAGCTTCGGACTCACCGGAGCGCGCGCATCCTGCGCGCTCTTGTTCATGAGGCGCGATGGACGCGCGGCGTCCGGTGAAATTTTTACGTCGGCAGCAGGTCGATGGCGTGCAGGATGATTCCCGCGGCGTCGCGGTGGGTCACGGTCATGGCGCCGCTCTTGCCGTCGATGCGCACATGGCCGAAGTGGCAGCTGCCCTCCGATGGCGCCAGGTCAGACCGGCCGGCCGGCGGCGCGTGCTGGAAGACGACCGACGGGCCAAACGTCTTGTCCAGCTCGTTGGGACCGAAGCCGCCGGCGCAGAGCGGTCCCGATACGAACTCGTAGAACGGCAGGAACTCGGTGAACTGCGCGCGGTTGGGCTCGTAGCGATGCGTCGCGGCGTAGTGCAGGTCGGCCGTGATCCAATGCACGTTGCGGATGTTCTCGCGCTTGATGAAGGCCAGCAGGTCGGCGATTTCGAGCTCGCGGCCGAGCGGCGGGCCATTGTCGCCGTTGGCGACCGCCTCGCAGCCCTTCCGGGTGCTGGCGTCGTTGTAGACCACCACGCCCAGCGGCATGTCGGCAGCTATGATCTTCCAGGTCGCCTTGGACTGCTTCAGCGCGCCCTTGAGCCATTCGATCTGCGCGCTGCCGAGGAAGGCCGAATCGGGATCGAGCCGGGTCTGACGGTTGTCGCCGTTGGGACCGCGATAGCTGCGCATGTCGACCCGGAAGAGGTCGAGCCGCGGCCCGAACGAGAAGCGGCGCGAGAGCTGCATCGGCAGGTCGAGCCCGCCATAGAGCGGCATGTATTCGCGGAAGGCGCGCTGGGCATAGGCCGCCAGCACGGCCACGCTCTTCTCGGAGTAGCGTGCGTCGTTGTCGAGGCGCTTTTCCCAATACCAGTTGTTGACGACTTCGTGGTCGTCCCACTGGGCCATCATCGGCACTTCCGCATTGAAGCGCCGCAGGTTCTCGTCGAGGAAGTTGTAGCGGTGGTTGCCGCGGAACTCGGCCAGCGTCTCGGCCACCTTCGACTTGGCCTCGGTGACGATGTTCTTCCACACGGTGCCGTCCTGCAGCTTCCGCTCGGCCTGCAGCGGCATGTCGGCGTAGATCGTGTCGCCGCTATGGACGAAGAAGTCGGGCGAGAGCTTGCGCATCGATTCGTAGATCGTCATGCCACCGAGCTCGGGATTGATCCCCCAGCCCTGGCCGGCCGTGTCGCCGGACCAGACGAAGCTCACGTCGTGGCTGGCGGACGGCGGCACCCGGAAGCGTCCACTCACGGGCTCGCTCATCGTCTTGAGGTCACCGAGATCGAGATAGCTCACGCGGTAGAACACGGTCTCACCCGGCGCGATGCCGCGCAGGCGGACCTTCGAGGTGTAGTCGGTCGCCTCGACTGCCATCGGGCCTTCGATGCGCTTGGCATCGGCGAAGCTCTCGGCCGTGGCGTATTCGACGATCATGCGGGATGGCCGGTCGGCGCGGCTCCAGACGATGCCGCCGTCGGGCTGGAGGTCACCCGACTGCACGCCCTGCAGCAGCTGCGGCCGCCGGCTCGGCGCGGTCTGCGCGTAGATCCGGGTCGGGATGAACGCTGCTGCGCTCGCGCCCAACAGGCGGCGGCGTGTGAACATGCTCATGCAGGCCGACTCTAGCGCGGATTGCCGAAACCCGGCATACCCGCGGGCATGGAATGGACCGATCACGGCATCGTGCTGTCGAGCCGGCCCCACGGCGAGACGGGCCTCGTCGCCTCATTGCTGACACGCTCGCACGGCCGGCACGCCGGATTCGTCCACGGCGGCGTCTCGCGCAAGGCGCGGCCGATCTGGCAGCCCGGCAACATGGTCGAAGTCGCCTGGCGCGCCCGGCTGGCCGAGCAGCTCGGCAACTACAGCGGCGAGTTGCGTGAGCCGCATGCGGCGCGCGCCCTGGACGACCCGACGGAGCTGGCCGGCCTGGCGGCGGCCTGTGCGATGGCGGAGTCTGCATTGCCGGAACGCGAGCCGCATCCCGCCCTGTACGAAGGCTTCCGTGCCTTCCTCGGCATCCTCGGCCATTCCGGATGGCCGACGATTTATGTCCGCCTCGAGCTCGGCCTGCTGCAAGAGCTGGGCTTCGGCCTCGACCTCGAGAAATGTGCGCTGACCGGGACGACGGAGGATCTCGCCTTCGTCTCGCCCAAGACCGGCCGCGCGGTATCGCGCGCGGCGGCCGAGCCCTACCGTGACAAGCTCGTGGCGCTGCCGCCCTTTCTATCCACCGGCGGGCTGCCGGCGGATGCAGAGGAGCTGCGCCAAGGCCTCGATTTGACGGGCTTTTTCCTCGAACGCCACGTGTTCTGGCCTCACAACAAACCCTTGCCCGCCGCGCGGGCGAGATTTATGGAAGCGCTTCAGCGACAAGAACAACAATGACGATCGCGCCGCGGTCGTGACCACCCCTCTCAAGAGCCGATGGCCAAACGTAGCACCAACGTCGTCCCGCTCGCCGTCGTCAAGCCGGTTCCGTTCGGGCAGGCGCTCCAGGAGCGCTACCTGTCCTATGCTCTGTCGACCATCATGGCGCGCTCGCTGCCGGATGTGCGCGATGGGCTGAAGCCCGTGCATCGCCGCCTGCTCTACGCCATGCGGCAGCTCCGGCTCGACCCCAACAGCGCCTTCAAGAAGAGCGCGCGCGTGGTCGGCGACGTGATCGGCCAGTATCACCCGCACGGCGACCAGTCGATCTACGACGCCCTGGTGCGCCTCGCCCAGGAGTTCTCGGTTCGCTATCCGCTGATCGAAGGGCAGGGCAATTTCGGCAATATCGACGGCGATAACCCCGCCGCCATGCGCTATACCGAGGCGCGGCTCACCGAGGTCGCCGAGGCGCTGCTTGCCGGCATCGAGGAGAACGCGGTCGACTTCCGCCCGACCTACGACGGCGCAGCCGAGGAGCCGATCGTCCTGCCGGGCGGCTTCCCGAACCTGCTGGCCAACGGCGCCGCCGGCATCGCGGTCGGCATGGCGACCTCGATCCCGCCGCACAATGTCGGCGACCTGTGCGATGCGCTGCTGCATCTGATCCGGACGCCGAACGCCCGCGTCGACACCATCGTCGACCTGGTGAAGGGACCGGATTTCCCGACGGGGGGCATCCTGGTCGAGCCGCGCGAGTCGATCGTCGAGGCCTACAAGACCGGCCGCGGCGCCTTCCGCCTGCGCGCGAAGTGGGAGAGGGAAGAGCTGCCGCGCGGGCAGTACCGGATCATCGTCACGGAGATCCCGTACCAGGTCCAGAAGGGCAAGCTGATCGAGCGCATCGCCGAGATCATCAACGCCAAGAAACTCCCGATCCTCGAGGATGTGCACGACGAATCGGCGGACGACGTGCGCATCGTGCTCGAGCCGCGCACCGGCAACGTGCCGGCCGAGCTCCTGATGGAGCAGCTCTTCAAGCTGACCGACCTCGAGATCCGCTTCCCACTGAACCTCAACGTCCTCGACAAGGACAACACGCCTCGGGTGATGGATATCCGGCAGGCCCTGCAGGCCTGGCTCGACCATCGCCGCGAGGTGCTGATCCGCCGGTCGGAGCACCGGCTGGCCGAGATCGAGCGGCGGCTGGAGATCCTCGACGGCTTCCTGATCGCCTATCTGAACGTCGACAAGCTGATCAAGATCATCCGCGAGCAGGACGAGCCCAAGCCCGTCATGATGCGGACCTTCAAGCTCTCCGATCTGCAGGCCGAATCGATCCTCAACATGCGGCTCCGCGCGTTGCGCCGGCTGGAAGAGTACGAGATCAAGGGCGAGCACAAGAAGCTCTCGACCGAGCGCAAGGATCTGAAGGCGCTGCTCAAGGACGAGAAGCAGCAATGGGGCAAGATCTCCGAGGAGGTCCAGGAGACCAGGACGAAGTTCGGCCAGAAGACCTCTATCGGCAAGCGCCGCACCGAACTCGCCGACGCGCCGGCCGAGGTCGAGCATGCGCTGGAGGACTTCGTCGAGCGCGAACCGGTCACGGTGGTGCTGTCGGACAAGGGCTGGATCCGTGCCGCCAAGGGCCATCTCGACGACAAGCAGGCCGAGGAGCTGAAGTACAAGGAGGGCGACGAGAAGAAGTTCGTCCTGCACGCCCAGTCGACCGACAAGGTGCTGCTGTTCGGTTCGAATGGGCGCTTCTACACGCTGGGCTGCGACCGCCTGCCGAGCGCGCGCGGCCATGGGGAGCCGGTGCGATTGATGATCGAGCTCGGCAATGACCAGGACATCGTGGCGCTCGCCGTCTTCAAGGGCGGCCGCAAGTTCCTGGTGGCGTCCGATGCCGGCCGCGGCTTCATCGTGCCCGAGGACGAGGTCATGGCGCAGACCAAGAACGGCAAGCAGGTGCTGAACCTTGCCGACAAGGAGAAGGCGCAGGCGTTCAGCGTCGTGCCGGAAGGCGCCGATTCGATCGCCGCGCTGAGCGAGGGCCGCAAGCTGCTGATCTTCCCGATCGACCAGGTGCCGGAGATGGGCCGCGGTCGCGGCGTCACATTGCAGAAGTCGAAGGCCGACCAGCTCTCCGATGCGCAGGCCTTCAGGCTGGCCGACGGCCTGCCGTGGGGCAACCGGGTGATCCCGGCCAACGAGCTCAAGTTCTGGCGGGGCGAGCGCGCCCAGGCCGGACGCATGCCGGAAAAGGGCTGGCCGCGTGCCAGACGTTTCAAGGACTGACCGAATGGATCTGGTGCTGTTCCTGAAGACCGTGGTGATCGGCCTCGTCGAGGGCGTCACGGAGTTCCTGCCGGTCTCCTCGACCGGCCACATCCTCCTCGCCGAGCAGGTGCTCCACTTCGAGGGGCCGCAGGGCAAGGTGTTCGAGATCGTCATCCAGCTCGGCGCGATCCTGGCGATCTGCCTGCTCTACTACGCCAAGATCTTCGCCACGATTGGCGGCGTGGCGCGGCGCGATCCGACATCGATCCGCTTCGCCACGGCGGTGATCGTCGCCTTTCTGCCGGCGGCGGTGATCGGCGTGGTGCTGCACAAGTACATCAAGCTGATGCTCGACACGCCGATCGTGGTGCCGGTCGCTTTCATCCTGGGCGGCATCGCCATTCTTGTCATCGAGCGCTATGCGCAGCGGCCGCGAATCAAGACGGTCGACGAGATCGACTGGAAGACCGCGCTGTTCGTGGGCTTTTGCCAGTGCCTTGCGATGATCCCCGGCGTCTCGCGCTCCGGCGCCACCATCATGGGCGCGCGGGTGCTGCGCGTGGATCGTGCGACTTCGGCGGAGTTCTCCTTCTTCCTGGCCATCCCCACCATGCTCGGGGCTGCGGTCTACGACACCTACAAGAACTGGACGACCCTGGACTGGAATGGCGGCGGCCTGATCGCCATCGGCTTCGTGGTGGCCTTCCTGTCGGCCCTGGTGGTCGTGAAGCCGTTCGTCCGCTTCATCAGCCGCCACGGCTTCGGCGCGTTCGCCTGGTACCGGATTGCGGTCGGTGCATTGGCGCTCGTCCTGTTGCTCATGCATTGAGACTGTTGCAGTTCCGGTCCGGGTGTCATAAGCCCGCAACCCTCAGAGGATTCCGGAGTTTCATCATGCAACGTCGCAAATTTCTTCGCACGGCCGGCGTCGGCGCCGCAGCAGCGGCAGCCGCCGGTACGGTCGCGGCCCCCGCCATCGCCCAGTCGGCTCCCGAACTCAACTGGCGCATGACCTCGAGCTTCCCGAAGTCGCTCGACACGCTGTATGGCGGCGCCGAGTACTTCGCCAAGTTCGTGGCCGAGGCGACCGACAACAAGTTCCAGATCCGCACCTTCGCGGCGGGCGAGATCGTCCCGGGCCTGCAGGTGCTCGACGCCGTCCAGAACGGCACGGTCGAGATGGGCCAGACTGCCTGCTACTACTTCTTCGGCAAGGATCCGACCTTCGCGTTGGCGACCGTGGTGCCGTTCGGTCTCAACACCCGCCAGATGAACGCCTGGTACAACAATGGCGGCGGCGAGCAGCTCTTCAACGACTTCTTCAAGACCTACAACGTCGTCGGCATGATCGCCGGCAACACGACGGCGCAGATGGGCGGCTGGTTCCGCAAGGAGATCAAGACGCTCGAGGACCTGAAGGGTCTCAAGATGCGTATCGCGGGCCTGGCGGGGGACGTGATGGCCAAGCTCGGCGTCGTGCCGCAGCAGATCGCCGGCGGCGACATCTATCCGGCGCTCGAGAAGGGCACCGTCGATGCCGCCGAATGGGTCGGTCCCTATGACGACGCGAAGCTCGGCTTCGTGAAGGTCGCGCCGTACTACTATTACCCCGGCTGGTGGGAAGGTAACGCGGCGCTGCACATGATGATCAACCAGGACAAGTTCAACGCGCTGCCGAAGAGCTACCAGGCGGTCCTGCGCGGTGCGGCGGCCGCCAGCAACATCTGGGTGACCGGCAAGTACGACGCCGACAATCCGGGCGCCCTGCGCTCGCTGATCGCCAATGGCGCCAAGCTGCAGCCGTTCTCGCAGCAGATCCTCGAAGCCTCGTTCGTCGCGGCCAACGACGTCTATGCCGGCCTCGCGGCGAAGAACGCGAACTTCAAGAAGATCTACGATTCGCAGATGGCGTTCCGGAAGGACGGCGTGCTGTGGTTCCGCGTCGCCGAGAACACCTACGACAACTTCATGGCCCGACAGTCGGCCGCCAATAAGCTCTAGGGTCTGTTGAGATTCATCGGGAGTTTATCACGGCGGCGGCGAGGTAGATGGCTGCGGTGAAGCTGGTGTCGGTCTTGTCGGCGCGCATGGCGATGCGCTTGAACTCCTTGAGCCTGCCGAAGAAGTTCTCGATCAAA
>DATGMK010000018.1:0-56572 GCA_035293665.1 Reyranella sp.
ACGAGGATGGACTTGATGTCTGTACGCTTGGGCATGGTTATTCCGTCGTCCCGACCGAATCCGGGCGAAGCGAGGCGCAGTGGAGGGACCTTCTCTCTACGATCTGCTGTCTAGTCGTTGAAGCGAGGCCCCTCCACTCCGCTTCGCTCCGGTGGGGGCGACGGAAGGTCGGGGTCACTTCTTCTCCTTGCTCTTGCCGATCATCTCGACGAAGCGGTCGAACAGGTAGTGGCTGTCTTCCGGGCCGGGCGAGGCCTCGGGGTGGTACTGGACCGAGAAGGCTGGCTTGTCCGTGCAGCGGATGCCTTCGTTGCTGCCGTCGAACAGCGAGGTATGCGTCACCTCGACGTTCTTGGGCAGCGATTCCTCGATCACGCAAAAGCCGTGGTTCTGCGAGGTGATCTCGACCTTGCCGGTCGTGAGATCCTTCACCGGCTGGTTGGCGCCGCGATGGCCGCGATCCATCTTCTTCGTCTTGCCGCCCAGGGTAAGCGCCAGCAGCTGATGGCCGAGGCAGATGCCGAACAATGGCACCCCCTTGTCGAGCACGCCCTGGATCGCCGGCACGGCGTACTTGCCCGTTGCTGCCGGATCGCCGGGGCCGTTCGACAGGAACACGCCGTCCGGCTTGTGGCGCAGGATGTCCTCGGCCGTCGCCGTCGCCGGCACGACCGTCACCTTGCAGCCGGTGTTGGCGAGGCAGCGCAGGATGTTGCGCTTGGCGCCGTAGTCGACGGCGACCACGTGATACTTCGGCTTGTCGAGCTTGCCGTAGCCCTTGCCGAGCGCCCAGGTCGTCTCGTTCCAGCCGTAGGTCTGCTTGGCCGTGACCTCGAGGGCGAGGTCCATGCCGTCGAGGCCGGGCCAGTCGCGCGCGGTCTTGGTCAGCGACGGGATGTCGAACTTGCCGTCGGGCGAATGCACGACCACGCCGCTCGGCGCGCCGCCGTCGCGCACGCGGCGAGTGATCTCGCGGGTATCGACACCGCAGATACCGGGCAGATTGTGGCTCTTCAGCCAGTCGTCGAGCGGCTTGGCGGCGCGCCAGTTGGCGGGCTCGGTGATGTCGCCGCGCAGCACCACGCCGCGTGCCGCGGGGTTGATGCTCTCGATGTCTTCCGGGTTGGTGCCGACATTGCCGACATGCGGAAAGGTGAAGGTGATAATCTGCCCGGCATAGGAAGGATCGGTGATGATCTCCTGGTAGCCGGTCATCGAGGTGTTGAAGCACACCTCGCCTACCGCTTGGCGGGCCGCGCCGACGCCCTTGCCCCAGAAGACCGCGCCGTCGGCCAGCACGAGCGCGGCCGTGGCCCAACGCGGCGCGGCGGTCTCGGCGCCGGCGGTCTGTGATGAGGTCATGATGCGTGTGTCCATTCCGGCCCGACAGGCGTTCTGCACGGGCCGGGGCGGTTTGTAACCGCGCCGTCGCATGGGGTCAAGTTATGGCCAGCCCCAAATAATCGAGGCATTTCAATAACTTATTTGCTTTGCCAACACCCTTTAAGACGATTAGTTTCCGCCTCTTCTGCTATTGGGATGCAATCATGCTGCGCGACAAGCTCAACGAGGCGCTGAAGGATGCCATGCGCGCCCGCGACATGGGGTCGGTGGGGACCATCCGCCTGATCCTGGCCAAGCTGAAGGAGGTCGACATCGCCTCCCGCACCGAGGCCAACCGCGAGGGCGTCGCCGACGACAAGATCCTGTCGATGATGCAGGGCATGATCAAACAGCGGAACGAGTCGATCGCCCTGTACGGCAAGGGCGGCCGCCAGGACCTGGTCGACAAGGAAAAGGCCGAGATCGCCGTGATCGAACGCTTCCTGCCGCAACAGATGGACGAGGCCGCGGTGCAGGCCGCCGTGACCGACGCCATCGCCGCCGCGGGCGCCAAGTCGATCAAGGACATGGGCGGCGTGATGGCCGCCCTGAAGGCCAAGTACGCGGGCCAGATGGACTTCGCCAAGGCCTCCGCCGTCGTGAAGAAGACGCTGGCCGGTTAACTACGCCGCCTCCTGTTCATCCCCAGCTCCCCGTCATGCAGGAGCTGGGAAGTCACCGTGAAAGAGAAAACGCCTCGGCTTCGTCCATCGTGAAGCGCAGCCGACCGCCGGCGATGTGCAGGCGCAGGCGGCGGTGCTTGGCAAGGTAGTGGATCATCACGATGGCTCCAGCCACGCCCGCCGCGGCGCCGACCCCGAGGGCCCAGCGCGGGCCGAACTGGTCGGCGATCCAGCCGACGATCGGCGCGCCGATCGGGGTGCCGCCGATGGCGATGGCGAGCCGAATCGCCATGACACGGCCGCGCATGGCCGGCTCGGTCGAGAGCTGCATCAGGGCGTTGCTCGAATTGGTGATGGTGAGCGCCGACACGCCGATGACGACGAGCATCCCGCCGAACAGCCAGTAGCTGGGCATGATCGCGGCCAGTCCGCAGCCCAGCCCGAAGACCGCGGTGCCGGACAGGAGGAGCTCGGTCCGCGGCCTCTCACGGCCGGCCGCGAGCAATGCGCCCGTTACCGTTCCGATCGCCATCATCGACGAAAGGAGCCCGTATTGTCCGGCGCCGGCATGGAACACCTTGACCGCCATGGTCGAGATGAAGATCGAGAAGTTCATGCCGAACGTGCCGATCAGAAACAGCATGAGGAGGATCGCGCGGAGGTCGGGCCGGTGCCAGACGTAGCGGAAGCCCGCGGCGAAGCCGCCCGGCGCACGGCTGGCCCGTCGGACCCGATGGAGATCGCCGACCCGCAGGAACGTCAGCGAGCACAGCACGGCGGCGAACGACAGGGCGTTGGCGAGAAAGGCCCAGCCGGTTCCCACGCTGGCGATCAGCAGGCCGGCGATCGCGGGACCGACCATGCGGGCGGCGTTGAATGAGGTGGAATTCAGCGCCACGGCGTTCGGCAGGTCGGTCTCGCCCACCAGATCCGAGACGAAGACCTGCCGCGCCGGCGCGTCGAACGCCGCAGCACAGCCGTGCAGGAAGGCGAACACATAGACCTGCCAGAGCTGGACCAGGCCGGTGACCGTGAGCAGGCCGAGGCCCAAGGCGCAGAGTCCCATCGCGGCCTGCGTGACCATCAGGAGCTTGCGCCGGTCGAAATAATCCGCGGCAAAGCCGCTGAAGGGCAGCATCAGCATTTGCGGCCCGAACTGCAGCGACATCACCACGCCCATCGCGCTCGCGTTGTTGTGGGTGAGCTGGGTCAGCACCAGCCAGTCCTGGGCGACCCGCTGCATCCAGGTCCCCACGTTGGACACGATCGCGCCGCCCGCCCAGAGCCGGTAATTGTAGTTGGCCAGCGATCGGAAGGTGCCGGTCGGGAAGAGCCGTGCCATCGTCAGCGTGGTATAGCAGGTCCATGCCCTACGACATCCAGGCCGCCGACGGCATTCGTGTCCTCCTTGCCGAGCGCACCGGCGTCGTCGAACGCAAGATGATGGGCGGCCTCGTCTTCATGGTGAATGGCAACATGTGCGTCACGGCAAGCGGCCGGGGCGGCATCCTGGTGCGCGTCGGGCCGGAGGCCCAGTCGCGCGTGCTGAAGGAGCCGCACGTCCAGCCGATGCGGATGGCCGGCCGGTCGATGGCCGGCTTCGTCCGGGTGATGCCCGAGGGCTACCAGACGGCGGCGGCGTTACGGAAATGGGTCAACCGCGCCCTCGATTATGTCGCCACACTTCCCCCGAAAGCCGCCAAGGGCAAATCGGCGGGGCGCAAACCCGCGCACAGCAGGCGATAAACAGCTTATCCCCGCGACGCCCCCTCACGGGAAAAGCGCGGGACGGTTACACTTCGGCAATGGCCTTCCCCCCGGGGTTCATCGATGAGCTGCGTGCGCGCGTCAGCCTGAGCGACGTCGTCGGCCGCAAGGTCGCGCTCAAGCGCAAAAACGCCTCCGAGTACACCGGCCTCTGCCCGTTCCACAACGAGAAGACGCCCTCCTTCACGGTGAGCGAGAAGAAGGGGTTCTTCTACTGCTTCGGCTGTCACGAAAAAGGCAGTGCCATCGATTTCGTGATGAAGACCGAGGGCCTCTCTTTCCCCGAATCGGTCGAGAAGCTTGCCCGCGAGGTCGGCCTGCCGGTGCCGCGCGCCACACCCCAGGAACGGGAGCGCGCCGAGCGCGCCTCGACCCTGCAGGAAGTGGTCGAGCAGGCGGCGCGCTGGTTCCAGAAGCAATTGCGCCTGCCGGTCGGCCGGCACGGCCTCGACTATCTGCGCGGCCGCGGCCTCGGCGACGAGGTCATCGATGACTTCCGGCTCGGCTTCGCGCCGGATTCGCGCGACGGGCTGATCGGAGCGCTGAAGCGCGAAGGCGCCACCATCGACAAGCTGGTCGAGGCGGGCCTCGCCATCCAGCCCGAGGAGCGCGGGCGCGAACCCTATGACCGCTTCCGCGGCCGGGTGATGTTCACCATCAACGACCGGCGTGGCCGCGCCATCGCGTTCGGCGGCCGGGTGATCGGCCAGGGCGAGCCCAAGTACCTCAATTCTCCCGAGACGCCCCTCTTCCACAAAGGCGCGAACCTCTACTGCCTCGACCGGGCGCGCGAGGCGGCGACCAAGGAGCAGCCGGTGGTCGTGGCAGAGGGGTACATGGACGTGATCGCCCTGCATGGCGCGGGCTTCACCGGCGCCGTGGCGCCCCTCGGCACGGCGCTCACTGAGGGCCAGCTCGGTGAACTATGGAAGCTCGCCGACGAACCCTATCTCTGCTTCGATGGCGACAATGCCGGCCGCCGCGCTGCCCAGCGAGCCGCGGATCGGGCCTTGCCGCTGCTGCGGCCGGGGAAGAGCCTGCGTTTCGTGTCTCTGCCGGCCGGCGAGGACCCTGACAGCCTGATCCGCGCCCGCGGCCCTGAGGCCGTGCGCCGGGTGCTCGACCTCGCCCGGCCGCTGGCGGATGTGCTCTGGGACATGGAGACCGAGGGCAAGCCGGCCGACACGCCCGAGCGGCGAGCCAGCATCCGGACCGCCCTGATGGCGAAGGCAGCCGAGATTGCCGATCCATCAGTGAAGGCAGCCTACCGCGACGAGTTCGCCGAACGCTTCAACAAGGCCTTCGGCCGCCGCCCTTTTTCATCCGGCGGCCGCTGGCAACCCGGCCGCCGTCCGTTTCGTGGCATGGGGCTGGAACCGCCTGCCCCCTTCGCCCCCGGCACTGCGGGGGCGCGATCCGCGGGGTCCGACATCAATACTCGCCTGGAGCAGGTGCTGCTGGGCGCCTTGGCCGAGCGGCCTGCCCTGCTCCACGCCGTAGCCGACGAACTCCGCGACCTGGCGCTCGAAAACCCCGAACTTTGCCGCCTGGAGCGGGCGCTGGTTCAATTCGCCAACGAAGCCCCCTCGATCGACCCTGCGGCAGAAGAGGCCATGGGCGGAGAACCCCTTGAACAGAAGCTGCTTACGGAGCATCTGCAGCGTCACGGTCTGGACCGGCCTGCCGAGGCAGCCCGGGCCAAAGCCCGGGACTTGTTTCGCGAGCCGGAGACTGAGGCTTGGCTCGAACGCTGGCGGCGGATCGCCGGCTATTTGGTCAAAAGGAGGGCGGCGGAGGCCCATTTGGAGGAGGCGAGGCAGGCTTTTGCTACCAATGGGGACGAGGAGAGCCTGCGCGAACTCGAGGCTGCTCTCCGGCATCACAGGGAAGTCGCGGCCTCTGAAACCGGATAGCCGGTCTGCGCATTTTCCTCCTGCAAACCCTGCCGCTGCCCCTATCGCTGTTGTGACTTGTGCCCATATAATAGAGGGGTATCTCGCGGGTCCGCCCCCCGCTCCCCTTCTCGCAGCCTTCGAACGGTCCTGCCGGGCCGCGAGAGGATTATTGTTTTAGACCCGTTGTCGCAGTTCCAAGGAAAAGAAATGGCGACCAAGACCGCTACCGTTGCTCAGCCCGACACCAACGATGCCCGCGAGGATGGCCCCGACGCCCCCTTGCTCGACACGCTGGGTGCGGAGCTGAAGAAGCTCGTCCAGAAGGGCAAGGAGCGCGGCTATGTCACCTATGACGAGCTGAACGCCGCACTGCCGCCGGACGAGGTGTCCTCCGAGCAGATTGAAGACACGATGGCCATGCTGTCCGAAGCCGGCGTGAACGTCGTGGAGGCCGAGGAGTCGGAAGAGACTCCGGCGGCCAATCCGGCCGAGCCGGCCAAGACCGCCGTCGTGGCGGCCGAGGCGACCGGCGAGGACGAGGAGCTCGGCCGCACCGACGACCCCGTCCGCATGTACCTGCGCGAAATGGGCTCGGTCGAGCTGCTGAGCCGCGAGGGCGAGATCGAGATCGCCAAGCGCATCGAGGCCGGCCAGGACAAGATGATCGGCGGCATCTGCGAAAGCCCGATGACCATCCACGCCCTGCTGACGTGGCGGGATGCGATCAATGAAGGCCGCATGCTGCTGCGCGACGTGATCGACCTCGAGGCGACGCAGGGCGGCGCCCCTGGCGAGGGCAAGGCCGCGAACGCCAACGGCGAAGCGGCCTCCACCCCCGTGGCGCGTCCGGCCGTGGTGGCGCCCAAGCCGCCGGTCGTGCGAGCCGCACCCCAGCCCAACGGCGGCGCCGAGGGTGCCGAGGCCCCGGGTGAAGGCGGCGGCGAGGACGACGACGAGAACGCGCTGTCGCTGTCGGCTCTGGAAGAGAAGCTGAAGCCCGAGGTGCTGCGCACCCTGACCAAGATCCACAAGGTCTATGCCGAGATGGCGAAGGTGCAGAACCGCCGCCTCTCGACGCTGAGCCGCGGGCAGAAGCCCAGCCCCGAGTTCGAGAAGAGCTACGAGAAGCACCGCAAGAAGATCGTCGAGCTGGTGCGCACCGTGCACATCAGCCCCGGGAAGATCGAGCAGCTGAAGCTCCAGCTCTACGACCTGAACCGCAAGCTGATGATGCTCGAGGGCAAGCTGCTGCGCCTCGCCGAGGGCTTCCGCATCCCGCGCCAGGACTTCCTCGACAACTACCTGACGCACGAGATCGACCCCAACTGGCTCGAGAAGGTCGGCAAGCTCACCGGCAAGGGCTGGAAGGACTTCGCCAAGAAGAAGGCGGTCGACGTCGAGAAGGTGCGCGCCGAGATCAAGGCTATCTCCGACGCCGCCGGCGCGCCGATCTTCGAGTTCCGCCGCATGTGCAAGACCGTGCAGGACGGCGAGCGCGAGATGATGCGGGCGAAGAAGGAGATGATCGAGGCCAACCTGCGCCTCGTGATCTCGATCGCCAAGAAGTACACCAACCGCGGCCTGCAGTTCCTGGACCTGATCCAGGAAGGCAACATCGGCCTGATGAAGGCGGTCGACAAGTTCGAGTACCGCCGCGGCTACAAGTTCTCGACCTACGCCACGTGGTGGATCCGGCAGGCGATCACCCGCTCGATCGCCGACCAGGCCCGCACCATCCGCATCCCGGTGCACATGATCGAGACGATCAACAAGCTGGTCCGCACCAGCCGTCAGATGCTGCACGAGATCGGCCGCGAGCCGCAGCCGGAGGAGCTGGCCGAGAAGCTCGGCATGCCGCTGGAGAAGGTGCGCAAGGTGCTGAAGATCGCCAAGGAGCCGATCAGCCTCGAGACGCCGATCGGCGACGAGGAGGATTCGCATCTCGGCGACTTCATCGAGGACAAGAACGCGGTCATTCCGCTCGAGGCCGCGATCCAAGGCAACCTGCGCGAGAGCACGACGCGGGTGCTGGCCACGCTCACGCCGCGCGAGGAGCGCGTGCTGCGCATGCGCTTCGGCATCGGCATGAACACCGACCATACCCTCGAAGAAGTCGGCCAGCAGTTCTCGGTGACCCGCGAGCGCATCCGGCAGATCGAGGCCAAGGCGCTGCGCAAGCTCAAGCACCCCAGCCGCTCGCGCATGCTCCGCAGCTTCCTCGACCAAGGCTGAGTGGCAGAAATATCGAATGGAAGGGCCGGCACCGCCGGCCCTTTTGTTTTGCGCGGAACCGTACCGCGCCCGTTGCGTTCGCTCCTCCACAAGGAGAAGCAGGCATGGCCACCAACGGCGCGCTTTACGGCATCATCGGGGCACTGGGAGTCGCCGTCGTGGGCGGCGGCCTCTACATCGCCAAGCAGGAGGGCGCGTTCGGCCCGTCAACGACGGCCGCGGTAACGGCGCCGCCTGCTCCGGCGCCAACTCCCCCTGCTCCACCCGCGCCCAAGCCGGTGGTCGCTGCGCCGGCGCCCGCTCCTGCACTGCCGCCGCCTGTCAGCAACACCGCGCAGGCGGAGGCCGTGATGGTCCAGAACCTCGTGGTCGACGCGCGGCGCGCCATCACCCGAGGCGATTTCGACGCGGCCGGTCGCGCCCTCGACCAAGCCGGCAGGCTCGCGCCCAACTCGACTGAGGTGGCCGCCGCCTGGCGCGACTTGCGCTACGCCCAGCAGCGCGCCGACCGCGAGGATCGTCACCGCCTCGACGAGCTGGTCCAGCAGGCGCGCGCCGCGATCGCCCGCCATGACTATACCGAGGCCGACCGACTGCTCGACCAGGCCGACAAGATCGACCCGCGCGACAACACCGTGAAACAGGCGCGCGCCGAGCTTGCCAATGCCCGCCAGCATGCCAATCGCGACAACTGGCGCGTCGACGATCTGGTCAAGCAGGCGCGTGCGGCGATCATGCGTCACGACTATGCAGGCGCCGATCGCCTGCTCGACCAGGCCGAGAGCATCGATCGCCGCGACCGCGACGTGCAGCAGGCCCGCGCCGAGCTCAACGCGGCCCAGCGGCCGCCAGGTTCAAGTCCGGCTCCGGGCCGTCGCTAGCCGCAGCGCAGCTCACGCAAATTTCGGCATCACCTTGGTCGCCATCAGCTCCAGCGACGTCAGGATCTGCTGACGATCGTGCAGGCCCTGCGGGATCAGCAAGACGACCTCGTCCTGGTCCGGCAGCAGCCGCTTCACCTCGTCGAGCCGGCGGCAGATCGTGTCGGGCGAGCCGACCAGCAGCTCCGGCACGCCCTGGCCGAACGGCGTGGCCCAGCTGTTCCAGAACCACATCATGTCCTTGGCCCATTCCCGGGCCTGCGCGTCGGTCGGGGCGCAGATGAAGATGCCGCCCCATGCCGCCTGCTGGCCGTTCTTGACAGTGCGGCCGTGCTTCTCGGCCTCCATCGTGTAGCCCTTGCAGAGCTTGTCGTAGAAATCGAGATTGTCGGTCAGCACGATCGGCTTGCCGCCGTACTTGGCCCAGAACAGCGCCGTGCGCATCGACGCGGCGAACCCGCCATAGAGCGGCGGATGCGGGGTCTGCAACGGACGGGGTGCGATGCCGATCTCGTTGATGCGCATGTCGGGTGCCACGCCTTGGCCGTACTTCACGTACACCGGATGCTCGTGCGGATTGACCATGCCTTCGGGCGGGAAGCTCCAGTACTTGCCGCGATGGCTGAAGGTCTCGCTCGACAGCGCCTTCACGACGATGTCGACGAACTCGCCGAAATACTCGCGGTTGGCGATGTCGGCCGGCTGGTCCTTGTTCCACGGGCCGACGGCATTGAGCTCGCTGCGGATCTTGAAGTTCTCGACCCAGCGCCTGATAGCCGCGCACCAGCCCGACGCCGAAGCGGCCGCCCAGCATGTGGTCCATGGTGGCGATGTCCTCGGCGACGCGCAGGGGATTGTGCGTCGTCGACACGAAGCCGCAGGTGATGACGCGCAGCTGCTTGCTGTGCTTGCCGAGCCACATCGACATCAGCTTGGGATCGTTGGAGATCTCCAAACCTTCGATCTGCAGGTGATGCTCGGGGTGGCCGAAGCCGAAGTAGCCGGCATCGTCGGCGAAGCGCACGTACTCGGCGATCTCGTCCAGCATGCGCTGGTAGAGCTCGGGCTTGCGCCCCGCCATGCCGGCCTCGAGCTCCATCCGACGGCCGACCGTGCAGTACATGAACAGGCTGAAGCGCATCAAAACCTCATGCTCTTGCCGGACCGCGGGCGTCCCGCCCGCCTCATGAGTCTTGAGCGGGCGGGACGCCCGCGGTCCGGCAAGACTAAGCGGCGAGCTTGTAAAGTTCCGCGACGTTGTCTCTCAGGATCCGCTTCTTCAGCACCGGATCGAGATGGCTCGTCTGCTCGGCGATTACGTCCTTGCTCCATGGCCAGGTCGAATCGCTGTGCGGGAAGTCGTTGGCCCACATGAGCTGGTTCGGGGCCATGAGGTTGGCGAACTGGAAGGCGGTCCAGTCGTCCTGGAAGGTGAGCGCGATATTCTCGCGGAAGTATTCCGACGGCAGGCGGGCGAGTTCCTTGCCCTTCATCCAGTAGCGATGCCGCTTGTAGGCGTGGTCCATGCGATACATGAAGTGCGGCGCCCAGCCGGCGTCCGCCTCGACGCACACCACGCGCAGCTTCGGATGCCTCTCGAACACGCCGCTGTAGACCAGCATGCCCATGATGTCCTGGCAGCCGCGGATGATCGACAGGAAGCTGTTGATCTTGGGCCCACGCGGCTTGATCATCGTATTGTCGCCGCTCGAGGTCAGGATGTGCCACGACAGCGGTAGCTCGAGCGCGACGGCAGCTTCCCACAGCGGATCGTAGACCGGGTCGTCATAGTCCTTCTCGCCGGGATTGCCGGGCATCATCACGCCCTTGAAGCCCATCGCCTTGATGCGCTCGAGGTCGGCGATGCCTTCCGTGACGGTGCGCACCGCCGTCTGCCCCATGCCGATCAGTCGCGCCGGGTCGTGGCTGCAATAGCCCTGGAGCCAGCGGTTGTAGGCCTCGAAGCACGCACGCTTGAACTCGAAGTCGGGGTGATTGCAGAGCAACATGCCGACGCTCGGATAGATGATCTCGGCGGCGACGCCGTCCTTGTCCTGGTCGGCCAGCCGGCCCTTGGGATCCCAGCCGCTGCGGTGCAGATCCTCGAACTTGGCACCCCCCGCGCGAATATTCTTGGGTTCGACGCCAGCGGCGGCTACCAAGCCGAGCGGCACCAGGGTCTTCATGCCTTCGACGATGAAGGTATCGCCGATGCCGTCCTTGTGGACGACGCGCGGCGCACGCTCGCGGAAGGCCGGGTCGATGTTGTCGATGTAGCAGTTGGGCGGTTCGGTGATGTGCGAATCGGCCGAAATCGGGCGCCAGTCCATGCTTCCTCCAGCGTCTTTGGCGGAAATGGTAGGGTGCGGCGACCGGCGGCGGCAAGTCGTCGTCCGCGTGCCGTTCCGGCGGGCGGAGCGGTTGAACCCACCGCCCCCCTATGGCATATCCCCGCGCGCGCTCGCTTGGGGCGCCCCTCGGCGCTGCCGTAGCTCAGTGGTAGAGCACTCCCTTGGTAAGGGAGAGGTCGACAGTTCAATCCTGTCCGGCAGCACCATTTCTTCCGTGTTGGTTGGACGTCGCTCGGACGACTGCGCGTCGTCGTGGACAGTCGTCGGCGACCGCGATGATCGAGGCAATCGCTCGGTCCGTCCGGAGACTGTCACCTCGCGAGAGTGCGATAGAAAGACTCAATACTTATTCTCTCGATGCATGTTCTCCAGGATGATAGAGCGCCATCAGTCGGCTTGGCCGGGTGCGGTTCGCAGCGGCTCCCACGCACTCATTGCAAATACGACTTCATCCCTCTTCACAGAACGGTGATGCATCAGTCATGATGCAGGAACGGGGAGAATCAAGGAGGCTTCAAATCATGAACAAGTCTTTCGCGATTCTCGCAAGCGTGTTGCTGGGCGCCGCAGCTTTCGGCGTCACGGCGGTGAGTGCACAAACATCGTCCTCGTCGACCAAGTGCGGTCCCGAGGGCTTTTCGGGCAAGGACATGAATTACGTCAGCGTGCCCTGCAACGCGGGGGAGCAAGTGTCTGCTCAGCCGTGCAAGCCCGAGGGATTCTCGGGCAAGGACATGAACTACAGCAGCGTGCCGTGCCCCGCAGGCACGACCTACGAGAATCCCGGCTGGAAGGGCGTGAGGATTCCCAAGTAGGCGGAGACATCTTCCCGTGCCGCCCCGGTT
Source organism: Reyranella sp. (assembly GCA_035293665.1). Taxonomy (GTDB): domain Bacteria; phylum Pseudomonadota; class Alphaproteobacteria; order Reyranellales; family Reyranellaceae; genus Reyranella. Next base: position 11,978 of record DATGMK010000018.1, read on the forward strand.
AAACGGTCGGCACGGGATTCACCTCCAGCGGCGCCGTTGTTATCGCGTGCGTTACTTCAAAAGCATGTCCTCACGCAAACGCGAGTCGATCGACTGATTCATAACGGGATGGTGTCCCCCACGCACCTCCGACTGGTCTTGCGCGGGAGCAGAGCACAGAGCATGCGTAAGGTTCCCGTCAGGTGTGGCGCGTCATGCTCCCGTCCACGGGGAACAGGAGGCTCCGCTCATTATGACTAAGGCTTTTGCGATTCTAGCGACCACGATGCTGGGCGCCTCGCTTATTGGCGTTGCAGCGGTGAATGCTCAGACTTCGTCCTCGGATTCCAAGTGCGGGCCCGAGGTGTACTCACAAGCGACGCAGACTTATGTCGGCGTGCCCTGCAACAGCGGTGAGGCGGCGGCGAACACGCCGTGCAAGCCGGAGGGCTATTCGACGTCCGACCAGACCTACAGCTCCGTGCCCTGCCCCGCTGGGACCACCTACGAAAATCCCGGCTGGAAGGGTCCGAAGCCGCAGTAGACGGATCCACGCCCATACAAGCTCGGGCCCCGTGCCGCCGGCGACTCCGGCAGCACGGGGCTTTGCGTTTGGCGGTCGCGCGGGCTTGTCGAACGCCTCGCCTCTGGCATAGTTCCGCCGCCGGATGCCCATCCACTGGACGATCTCCAAACCGAACAGGCTCGTCGTCGCCGTCTGCAAGGACGTCGTGACGCGCCGGGACATCGAAACCTACCTCGATGCCGTGGTCGTTGCCGACCTCCTCAGCTTCCGCAAGATCTTCGACCTGACGCAGGCCGAGGTCGACCTGCCGGACGACGACATGATGGCGCTCGGGGCCCGCATCCGCGCCTACGCCACGACCGGCGCGATCGGCCCGCTGGCGATCGTCGCGGCGACACCAGAGAGCTACGAGCGCGCCCATCTGTTCGCCGCGCTGGCCGATGCACAGCGCCCGATCAGGATTTTCACCGAGCTGCACAAGGCCCGGCAGTGGCTGGATGCGCAGGAATGACCGCTGCGCGTCGCCTCGGACGGCGAGCTGTCAGTTCCGCATGAAGCCCTCGAGCTCGCCCTCCGCCCAGGCCAGCGTCTTCTCGAGGGGCTCGCCCTTGAAGTAGCGCACCGCCATCTGGGTCTGCGTCGCCTGGGTGTAGATGCGCTCGGCGATCGAGTGCGGCGCCGGTGCGCCCGCGACCGACAGGATCTGGTGATTGTACGGGTTGGGATAATGGTAGAGCGTGCCCTTGGGCGGTCCCTCCTCCTGCCAGATCTTGAACAGCGTCATCTTCTCGAATGACGGCAGGTCGTAGCCGCCGCTCGCTACGACCATCGATTCGACGACGTCGGGTTGCGACAGGTGCATCAGCAGGCTCTTGGCCGCCGGGACGTTCTTGCTGAAGTTCCAGATGCTCCAGAAGTACGGCGTGAACGGCGCGAAGCGGCCCTTCGGGCCCTGCGCGAAGCCGTGCGTCCAGAGCTGCTCGGCGACCTTCGGCGCGTCGCGCTTGGCGACGGCCCAGGCCGACGGCGGGTTCATGATCAGCGACGCCTGGCCCGACACCAGGAACTTGTTGTTCGAGGCGTCGTCCCACGCCGGCACATCGGGCGGCAGGAAGGCCATCAGCTTCTTGTAGAAGTCGAGCGCCTGGCGCACCGCATCGGTCTTGACCGTGATGTCGCCCTTCTCGTTGACCAGCATGGCGCCGAAGCCGTGGAAGATGGCGCCCGCGGTGTCGACGTTGTCGGCGGTGCTGCCGAGCCCGATGCCGAACGGATGGCCGCCCTTCTGGCAGGCTTCCGCCGCCTTCAGGAAAGTATCGTATGTCCAGTTGTCGGCCTTCGGCGGCGAACCGGCGGGATACATCGCCTGAACGTCGATGCCGGCATACTGCTTCATGTAGTCGATGCGTGAGCACGGGCCCTTGATCTGGCTGCCGACCGTTGCCGGCACGCCGACCCAGTGGCCCTTGATCTTGCCGAGATACTCGACCGTCGGATTGACGGCGCCATTCTGCTTGATCAGCTCCGGCATCAGGTCGTCGACCGGCGCGAGCTGCTCGGCATAGCGCGACGGCAGCCAGGTCGAGAGCGCCAGGATATCGTGGCCCGACTTGGCCTGCGCCTCGGCCGCACCGGTCAGCAGGAGCTTGTTGCCCTGCGAGGTGATGAAGTCGATCTGGACCTCCACCTTCTCCTTCTCGGCCCACTCCTTCACCGCCTTCTCGGTGGCGCTGTTGGCGCCCGGCACCCAGTGGTCCCAGAAGCCCATCGACAGCTTGCCTGCGGCATAGGCGCCGCGAACGAAGGGCGCGGCGACCATCGCCGACGCCAGGACGCCACCCGCCATCACGCGGCGGCGCGAGATCTTGCTCGAAACCATGCGAAAACACTCCCTGTCACAAACTGGCTCTCGCTGCTGTGGAGCCTTGGCGACAGGCTAGGCCGGGAGTAGTTGCAGAGGCAATGACATTCCGCTTTTCGGTACACAATCGTTAACCATGGCCCGCTATGCTGGCGGCCATGAGCCGCCTCCTCCGTCACCTCCTGCCTGTCCTGGCCTTGCTCGCGCCCGGCTCGGCCTTCGGTTGGGGCGCGACCGGACATGAGTTCGTGAGCGGGATCGGCGCCGAAATCCTTCCCGAGGAAATTCCTGCCTTCGTGCGCCAGCCGCAGGCAATCGACACCATCGCCGTGCTCGGCCGCGAGCTCGACCGCTCCAAGGGCACCGGCGAAACGCACGACAGGGAGCGCGACCCCGGTCACTTCGTGATCCTGGACGACGCGCAACGCATTGGCGGCGTGCTCCCGCTCGACATGTTGCCGCCGACCCGCGAGGCCTACGACACCATCCTGCGCACCCGCAATCTCACGCAGTACAGGGTAGGCTACCTGCCCTACTCGATGGTCGACGGCTGGCAGCAGCTGGTGAAGGACTTCGCCTACTGGCGCGCCGCATCGGTCGGCGCGCGCACCGCCGCCGACCCGGCCGAACGGGCGTGGTTCGACATCGACCGCCAGCGTCGCGAGGCGCTGGTGATCCGCGACCTCGGCGTCTGGAGCCACTATGTCGGCGATGCCAGCCAGCCGATGCACGTGTCGATCCATTTCGACGGCTGGGGGCCGTACGACAATCCGCGCGGCTTCTCGACGAAGCGCGGCCTGCACGCTGAGTTCGAGGGCGCGTTCGTGAAGACCAACGTCAAGCGCGCCGAGGCGAAAGCCGCCGTCGCGCCCTATCGCGCCTGCACCTGCACGATATGGGACCGCCTGCGCGGCCTGATCCTGGCGAGCCACGGCCAGGTCGCGCCGCTCTACGCGCTTGAGCAGAAGGGCGGCTTCACCAACGGCAATCCGGCCGGCATCGCCTTCGCGACGTCGCGGCTCGCCGAATCGGCATCGGTGCTGCGCGACATGATCGTCGATGCCTGGCGGGCGAGCACGGACATGGGCGTCGGCTACCCCGCCATATCGGTGCGCGACATCGAGGCCGGCAAGCACATCCTCACGCGCGACGATTTCGGCCGCGACTGACGAGCATCGGAGGATGGCGCAGCCTATAGTGCGGTCATGACTCTGCAGCGCGCCGCCTTGTGGGCGATCGTGGTCGCGGCGACGGTGTACCTGCTGGTCGCCGGACGCGGGCTGCTGCTGCCGTTCGTGCTGGGCCTGACGCTCTGGTACATGATCGATGCGCTGGCTGACGTCTTCGAGACGCCGTGGCTCGGCATCAGGATGCCGCGGCCGGTCGCGTTGCTCGTGGCGATCCTGCTGATGGGCGGCCTGGTATGGATCCTCGGCCGCACGATCCGCTTCAACATCGCCGCAGTCGCCGCCGCGGCGCCGACCTACGAGGTCCACCTGCAGCGGCTGATCGACCGCGGCGCGGCGCTGGTCGGGGTCGAGCAGGCGCCCACGGTCGACCAGCTGTTCGACCAGATCAGCCTGGCCGCCACCCTGGGTGGCCTCGCGACAGCCGTCGCCTCGGTGGTGAGCGTGGCGGGCATCGTGCTGATCTATGCCGGCTTCCTGTTCGTCGAACAGGTCCAGTTCCGCCGCAAGCTCGCGATCCTGTTCAGCCGCAGCGCGCAGCAGGCGCGCGTGCTCTCGGTGCTCCACCAGATCGACCGCGACATCCGCCGCTATGCGCGCATCAAGACCACGCTCGCCGCCATCACCTCGGCGCTCGCCTACGCGGTGATGGCCTGGGTCGGCGTCGACTTCGCGGGGTTCTGGGCGGTGATGGTGTTCTTCTTCTACTACATCCCGACCATCGGCTCGATCCTCGCGATCGCGGCGCCGGCGCTGCTGACCCTTGTCCAGTTCGACCATGCGACGCCGTTCCTGATCGTGCTGTTCGTGATCGGCACCATCCAGATCGTGATGGCCAACGTGATCGAGCCGGCGATCATGGGCCGCTCGCTCAACCTCTCGCCGCTGGTCGTGATCGTCTCGCTGATGGTGTGGGGCGCGATCTGGGGCGTGATCGGCATGTTCCTGTGCATGCCGATCATGGTGGTGCTGATGATCGTGTTCGCGCACTTCGAGACGACGCGTCCGGTCGCAGTCCTGCTCTCGGCCGACGGCCGCGTTCCCGAGCTCGAGGAACCGGGCAAGCAATAGCGACTCGGCCCAGCGGGTTGCGGACGGGTCCGCTCGCGCCCACTGCCATCGACTGCCAGCCCCCGTGGCAGCCGCTCGATGCAGCAGGGCCAACGTTTTCCGCCTGTCCTGCCACTCTGCCCGCACCCCCCGTCTCCCCATCGGAACAACACACCCAACCGAAGTTGCCGGCAGGTGCGCCGGCATGACGAGCGCCGGGACCGAGGGACGCGGGCAGAAGAACGCGATCATGACGGCCACACTGCACCATATCGGCGACGAACACCTATTACGGGCAATGGCCGCGCGGTCGACGCCCGAGTTCAGCGCTTCGATTCGCGAGCCAATGTCCAAGATGAGACTGCGCCGCAAGTCCTTATCCACAAGCCTTCCGGGGTGCTCCGCCAGCCGTCGGGAAGGAGCGGTCGAACGCAACGTCGATCCAGTCGCTGATTGAGTGCGTTATTCCAGGCTAGAGCGATTTCCACTCAGATGGAACCGCGCCCTCACGATCGTAACTTCTCCCATCGGCCCGCTAGCGCGGTTCCATCTGAGTGGAAATGCGCACACGGGCAATATTTGTTGCAACAGGCATATTCCGTCCGGCCGATTTCGGCCGGACGGAAATGTTCTAAGGCTCGGCCGTCGGATCGGCCTGCAGGACCAGCGTATCGCCGTCGCGCTTCACCCGCACGAACGGAAGGTGGTCGGGAAGCTCCGACAATGTGCGATCGACCTCGTCGAACAGGTGCACATAGAGCCGGCGCTCGGCGGCGTCCGGCGCCAGCGGCAGACGCAGCGGCTCGTTCCAGTCGAGCGCGCGCACGCCGCTCTTGTCGGCGTGCTCCTGCGCCTGCTCGCGCACCAAGGTCGCCTCGAAGCGGCCGATCGTGGCGGTGCGCGCGCCTGCGGTGACGGGCTTGGCCTGGACCAGCAGGCAGATCTGGTTGGCGCCCTCGTCGGAGGCGAACTCGACCGTGCCGTCGTTCAGGGTCGAATCGCTCGCATCGTCGAGCCAGCCCAGCCGTTCGACGATCACCACGCGACGGTTCGCCTTGTCGAAATGCGATCCGGGCGGCGGATCGAAGCAGCGCCGCACCGAGCGCGTCTCGCCGGCCGGGGCCCGCACCATGATCTCGGGCGACATCAGCGTGTTCGACTCCGGCACCATCCAGCGCACCTGCTGGTCGAGCGCCACCGAGCCCGGCCGGTCGGGCAGGACGAGGAACGGCAGCTCGAAAGTCACGACCCGGCCATCGCGGCGCAGCGCCAACGTCGCGGTCGCGAGCGCGCTGCGCGTGGCGGAGAGGCCGAACGCGTTGCGCGGCACGATGAAGTGCAAGCGCTCCGGCCCGACGGTTCCCTCGCCGCGCCAAGGGCCGACCGCGAGCGTCGGCGGATCGCTGTCGGACGTGAGGCGCACGCCTGCGATGTCGACCTCCACCGGCGGATCGGCCTCGCCTCCGGTCATGAAGGCCGGCGCGTACAGCGGCACGACCGGCGCCGTCGGCCGGGGCTGGCCCGTCGTGAAGGCGGTGGTGAGTCTGGAATCCGGAGGAGGCACAGCGACCTCCTGCGGCACGAGCAGCAGGGCGCCGCCGTCGCGGCGCGGCGGCACGACCCCGGGCGTGACCTGCAGCACGAGCGGCAGGTCATCCGCCGAGGCGAGCCCATCCAGCACCTTGGCCGCCCGGTCCCCGGCTTGGCGTGCCAGCGCCCGCGCGCCCTCGCCAGGTCGCGTCATGGCCTCGTCGAGCGCGGCGGTGAGGTCGGCGAGCGCGAGGTAGGCCTGGCGGCGCGGTGCCGGCAGCGCATCGAGCGTGCGGCCTGCATCGAGCGGCAGGCGGATGGCGAGCGCATCGGCCAGCAGGCCGGCGGTGCCGAGCGGCGCCAGCAGTCCGAGCCATCCCTCGCCGTCGGCGCGCGCCTGCAGGCCCATCTGCTCGCTGCGCAGATGGGCCAGCCGCTCGTCGACCGTCGGTTCGCCCGCCCATGCGCCCGCAGGGGCGATCGACGGGGCGAGCGCGAGCAGCGTCGCCAGCAGGACCGGCAACGCGCGCATGGACCGTCAGTAGGAGAACAGCACCGGCAACGGCGACTGCATGATCAGATGCCGCGTCATGCCGCCGAAGATCATCTGGCGCAGGCGGCTCTGCGTGTAGGCACCCTTGACGATCAGGTCGCAGCCGCCGGCGATCGCGGTGTCGACGATCGTCTGTCCCGCCGAGCGCGTGCCCGGCTTGACGTGCTGGCTGGTGACGTTGAGGCCGTGGCTGCGCAGCGAATCGGCGATCTCCGCCGAGCTCGGTCCCGGCACCATGGCGCCGTCGACGCTCAGCACGTCGATCGATTCGGCGCGGCTCATCACCGGCATGGCGAGCGAGATCGCCCGCGCGCTCTCGGTCGAGCCGTTCCAGGCGAACAGGATCTTCTTGCCGACCATGCCCGAGAAGCGCGGCGGCACCACCAGGACCGGCCGTCCGGAATCGAACAGCGCGGTCTCGAACACGCTCTCCGGCATCTTCGGCAAGGCGCCGGGCTGGGGCATCACGATCAGGTCGTAGGCCCGGCCGATGATGCCGATCGCGGTCGGTCCGCTATCGTCCGCCGCGCGCCATTCCGAGGTCAGCCCCAGCGCCCGCGCGTCGAACGCCTGCTTGACCGCAGCGACACGCTGGCGCTCCTCGGCGTCCTCGGCGAGCCCGCCGCCGATCGGCGCCCCCATGCCGGCGTCGGCCCATGCCATGCTCATCACGCCATAGGATGGCGGCTCGAGCCCGACCAGCCGCGCGCCGAATGCCTTGGCAAGCCTGGCCGCCAGCTCGAAGGCCGCCGGATCTTCCGCCGTCCAGGCCATTGTCAGAATTGACTTCATGACACGCCTTCCCTGTTTTCCTTTATCGACGCACGATAGAGCATAATCCGCTCGGCCGAAATCCGCCGGACGCAACATGCTCGCTGCAATAACGCTCGTCGATGGGCGCATTTCCGCATTTCAGAAGCCGCGAGCGGCTGCAGCAGATGATGCACATGATACAATACGACCGTTGTATCCGCCTTTGTATTCAATAAGTTAGACGCACTATCTCAGCTCATTGTTGAGATTGGACCGGGTTACCGGTCCAGCGTTGATGTCAGCCTGATCGCCCCGGCCCCAGAACCCGGCGGTCCGGTGTGCAGGAGCGTAGCCAGCAACGTTATTCTTTTGGAGATTCTCATGCTGTCCATTTTCCGCCGTCTGATGAAGAACGAGAAGGGCGCCACCGCCATCGAGTACACGCTCATCGCCTCGCTGATCGCCGTCGCCGCCATCGCCGCCATGACCTCGGTCGGTAGCAAGGTGAGCAACGTGCTCAGCAACGTTGCGAGCACGATGCAGTAAAACGAACTCACAGGGTTCTGTTGGGCGGCCCGGCGACGGGCCGCCCATTTCATTTGGGGCAAGTGGCGACAAACTTTACGAACGTTACAGGCAACCGATGCTGCTCAAATACAGTTCGCTGGCCCTCCTGATCTGCTTGGCGGCCCTCACCATCCTGGTCGAGCTGCCGACCCCTTGAGGGTCAGGCTCTGACCTCCAGGGGTCAGGCGATTGCCGCCGCAGTCGGTACGATCCAGGCGAAGCGGTCCGACAGCGCCGCCAGCGTGATGCGGTTGATCGCCGCCGCGTCGACCGTCGCGCCGCCCGTCGCATCCGGCAGATCACGCGTCGCCACCGTGTCGGCGGCGATCGTGCTCATGAAGCCGTGGTCGGTCGCCGAGCGCACCGTCGCCGACACGCACATGTGGGTCATGAAGCCGGCGACGATCAGGTTCTTCCGATTGGCCGCCGCCAGGTGCTTGGCGAGCTCGGTGCCGGTGAAGGCGTTGGGCAGCCCCTTGTCGATCACGATCTCACTGCCGCGCGGCGTCAGCGTCTTGACGATCTCGTAGCCGGTCGACGAGGGATTGAACGCCTTGCCCTTGGTCTGATGGCGCACGTGGATGACCGGAGCGCCGGCGACCCGCGCCTTCTCCAGCAGCACGGCGATCGCGTCGATCGCGGGGCCGACGCCGGTCAGCGGCAGCAATCCGTCCGTATATTCGCGCTGTGCGTCGATGATCAACAACACGCCATCGGCCATCGTCGCCGGCGCCGGCGCCACTCCCGACATCTGCAGCATGGTCATCGCCATGTGTCACCCCTACTCCACCACGGTTGTGAAAAGCCCGATTGCATCAACGCGCAAGACTTGCGATTTGGCAAGTCTTTCGACTCTGCATGCGCGCACACGATGACTAGCGATCCGGTCGTGTCGGCCGCAACCAAACCTGCAGAGGCAAGGCAGAGACTTCATCGGACCGCGCCACTCCAGTGGCGCTCATGGGCTTGAGCGCCACTGGAGTGGCGCGGTCCGATGATATGATCTCCGCTATGAAAGCGATCATCGTTGGCGGCGGCGTGATGGGCCTCTGCACCGCATGGGGGCTGGCGCGGGAACTGGGGCATGGGGATCATCAGGTCGAGCTGTTCGAGCAAGGCCCGCTTCCCAACCCGCTCGCCTCGTCGGCTGACGAACATCGCCTGATCCGCCATCCCTACGGCGATCGCACCGGCTACGCCCGCATGGTCGATCCCGCCTTCGCGGCCTGGGACCTGCTGTGGCGGGACCTCGGCGTCACTCTCTATGCGCCGACTGGCACGCTCGCCTTGACCGGCAACGGCGCCGACTGGGCCGATCGCTCGGCCCGCAGCCTGGCGGCGATCGGCCGGCCGATGGCCGAGCTCACGCTTTCCGAACTGCGGCGCCGCTTTCCGCGCTTGAATGCCGATGGCGTCGAGCGGGCCTTCTGGCTCGAGACGGGCGGGGTCCTGTTCGCGCAGGATATCGTCGCGGCGCTCGCACGCTATCTCGCGAACAACTCGCACGTCCGCCTGCGTATGAACACGCCCGTCCGTTCCGTCGATCTCGAGCGCGGGCGTGTCATTGCAGACTGTGGCGAGGCACACGACGCCGACATGGTCGTGGTCGCAGCCGGTGCGTGGGCCGGCCGGCTGGTGCCGCTCGGCAAGCGCCTGATCCCCTCGCGCCAGATCGTCATCTACTTCCGGCTGCCGGAAGAGCAGCGCGCTGTGTGGGCAAAGGGGCCGATGATCATCCAGAAGACCGGCGATGTCGGCCTCTACTTCGTGCCGCCGATGGAAGGCCGGGGCTTCAAGGTCGGCGACCACGGATTCAGTCTCTCGGGCGACCCGGACGGCAGTCGGGACGCGACCGAAGAGGAGATCCGGCCATTGCTCGAACGTTGCCGTGGGCTGTTCAAGGACTTCGCCTCCTGGCGCACCGATCGCCTCAAGGCCTGCTTCTATACCGTCACGGACGACGAGCGGTTCGTGGTCGAGAAGACCGGCGCCAAAGGCTGGGTGATGTCGCCCTGCTCGGGTCACGGCTTCAAGTTCGGCGCGCTGATGGGGCTCGAACTGGCGCGCACCATTGCATCCGAACGTAACGCTGCTGCACATGCCCGCTGGGCGGCCGGTCTCGAAGGCGATAAATAGTAGTCATTGGAGCGCGCTACTCCAGTGGCGCAATCACGAGCGCCACTGGCGTGGCGCGGTCCGATGAAAAGGAAGGAACGACATGGCTGCGGGCGACGACAAGAAGCAAAAGGGCATGCGCCAGGGCCTGGCGACCTACGGCGATGCCGGCTTCTCACTGTTCCTGCGCAAGGCCTTCCTCAAGGCCGGCGGCTATACCGACGACGCGCTCGACCGGCCGATCGTCGGCATCACCAACACCTTCAGCGACTACAATCCCTGCCACGGCAACGTGCCCGACCTGATCGAAGCGGTGAAGCGCGGCGTCATGCTGGCCGGCGCCCTGCCGATGGTGTTCCCGACCGTCTCGATCCACGAGAGCTTCTCGCACCCGACCTCGATGTTCCTGCGCAACCTGATGGCGATGGACACCGAGGAGATGGTGCGCGCTCAGCCGATGGACTCGGTCGTGCTCGTCGGCGGCTGCGACAAGACCCTGCCGGCGCAGCTGATGGCCGCGGCGAGCGTCGACCGTCCCGCGGTCGTGCTGCCGGTCGGGCCGATGCTGGTCGGCCATTTCAAGGGCGAGGTGCTGGGCGCCTGCACCGACTGCCGCCGCCTGTGGGGCCAGTTCCGCGCCGGCACCTTCAGCCAGGAGGACATCGACAAGGTGAGCGAGCGGCTGGCCCCGACCAAGGGCACCTGCATGGTGATGGGCACCGCCAGCACCATGGGCTGCATGGTCGAGACGCTCGGCATGGGCTTGCCGACCTCGGGCTCGATCCCCGCCACGCACTCCGATCGCCTGCGCGTCGCCGAGGCGACCGGCAAACTCGCCGCCGAGCTCGCGGTCAAGGGCGGCCCCAGGCCCAGCGAGATCATGACCGAGGCGGCCTTCAGGAACGCGCTCACCGTGCTGCAGGCGATCGGCGGCTCGACCAATGCGCTGGTGCATCTCACCGCCATCGCGCGCCGGCTCGGCATCCAGCTCTCGCTCGAGGAGTTCGATGCGATCGGCCGCAAAGTGCCGGTGCTGGTCGACCTCAAGCCGTCGGGCGATCACTACATGGAGCATTTCCACTGGGCCGGCGGCAACTCGCGCCTGATGAAGGAGATCCGCACGCATCTCGACGAGAGCTGCAAGACCGTCGCGGGCAAGACCCTGAAGGACGTGATCGAGGCCGCCGAGATCGTGCCCGGCCAGACCGTGATCCGCACGTCCGCCAATCCGATCAAGCCGACCGGCGGCATGGCGGTGCTGCGTGGCAACCTCGCGCCGCGCGGCGCGGTGATCAAGCATGCGGCGGCGACGCCGGCGCTGATGACGCATACCGGCCGCGCCGTGGTGTTCGATTCGCTGGAGGATCTCGCGGCACGCGGCGACGATCCGGCGCTCGACGTGAAGGCCGACGACATCCTCGTGCTGCGCAACGCGGGACCCAAGGGCGCGCCCGGCATGCCCGAAGCGGGTTCCTTTCCGATCCCGATGAAGCTCGCGCGGGCCGGCGTGAAGGACATGATCCGCATCTCCGATGCGCGCATGAGCGGCACGGCGTTCGGCACCATCGTGCTGCACGTCTCGCCGGAATCGGCCGTCGGCGGACCGCTGGCGCTGGTCAAGACCGGCGACCGCATCACGCTCGACGTGCCCAACCGCAAGCTCGAGTTGCTGGTGCCGGTCGACGAGCTCGAGAAGCGCAAGAAGGCGTGGGTTGCGCCGCCGCCGCATCCGGGCAGCGACCGCGGCTACACCGGCCTGTTCCACCGCACGGTGCTGCAGGCCGACGAGGGCGTGGACTTCGATTTCCTGGGGCCAGCGAAGAAATAATTCCGCGAATCGGCGCGCAGCGCGTCATTTCGAATCGGCAGATCCGTCGTCTTTCGAATGGAAAGTGGTGCGGGCTTGCACTAGCTTGCGCGCCGCGCGCGTTCCAGCGCGCTCATAAAGCGTAACGTAGAGTATTTGGGGAAATAGAAACATGAAGAGGAGTCTGGCAGTGGCAGCCCTTGCCGCTGCGTTGCCGCTTGGCGCCCAGGCGCAGAGCGTTCAAGGCGTCTATGTCGGCGTCGAAGGTGGTCTGAACTGGATGTTCAACAATTCGTTCACCACCAACATCGGCATTCCCGCCCTTTTGGGTAATGCGACCATCGGAGCTCCCACCACCACCTCGTTCAACACCGGCTGGGCGGTTGGCGGCGTGGTCGGGTACGACTTTGTCGGCCCACGCGTCGAACTCGAGGGACTGTTCCATCAGAACAACGGCACGATCTCGTCGGCCGGGGTGGCCCTTTTCGGCGCCACCAGCAGCGGCAGCGGCAACATCGCGGTCAACCAGACGACCGTGATGGCCAATGCCTACTACGACTTCTGGGCCGATCAGGCCTTCACGCCCTATATCGGCGCAGGCGTCGGCGTGGCCTTCATCAACACCACGGGACAGTCCAGCAGCTTCAGTGGCGGCATCGGCAACACCAGCAGCATCAGCAGCAACAGCACGCAGTTCGCCTACCAGTACATGATGGGCATCGGGTACAAGATCACCCCGAACCTGCGCGTCAACCTGGAAGGCCGCTACTACGGCACGACCAGCCCGACCTTCTCGGGCAACGGCTCCTTCTCCGCCGGCGGCGTTTCCGTTCCCTACACGATGAGCGGCACCTATCCGAACAACAACATCACGGTGATGGCGAGCCTGCACTACAAGTTCGGCGCGCCGGCCGCCGTGGCCCCGCCGCCGCCGGCGCCAGTGGCCCAGGCGCCGTCGTTCATGGTGTTCTTCGACTGGGACCGCTCGAACCTGTCGCAGCAGGCGCTGAACACGATCCAGCAGGCGGCCGATCAGTACAAGACCAAGGGCAACGCCCGGATCACCGCGACCGGCCACACCGACAAGTCGGGCCCGGAGAGCTACAACATGGCGCTGTCGCTGCGCCGTGCGAATGCGGTCAAGGATGCCCTGGTGCGCGACGGCGTGCCGGCCCCCGCGATCACGGTGATCGGCAAGGGCGAGACCCAGCCGCTGGTCCAGACGGCCGACGGTGTGCGCGAGCCGCAGAACCGCCGCGTCGAGATCGTCCTCCAGTAAGGCGGTCCTGTTCGTCGACATCGGAAAGGGCGGCCTCCGGCCGCCCTTTTTGCGTCGGGACAAGTCCCGGCCAGGTTTCCGCGAAAGACAGAGCCTGTGATTCGCCGATCGCGCAAAACTTGATCTTTTCTTGACCTGCCAGCGCCGTCGACGGGCGCCATTATGCCGATGTCACCTGATCGGTTGTCGCATCGTGTGTGGGAAATGCGATGGCGGGGGCGAGGGTGGCGCGACGCTTCGGGGTGGGAGACAGTGCAAGCGCGGGCTCGCGGGTCCGCGCTGCACTCGTCGCGTGGCTCTGGCCTTCCTCGACGCAATCTCGCTGGACGCCGGCGCGGCAACCGCACAAGTCTTCCCCGGTTTCGGAGGCCACGCCGGCCACCGCCTCCATCGCCTTCTGACGGTTCCGAAAAGGGGCGGTTAGCGCTAGAAGACGCGCGTGCCAGACACCAAGCTCCCGCGCGTCTCCGTTGTCGTCACCTGCTTCAACTGTCCCGACTATGTCGGGGACGCCATCCGCTCGGTCGCGCGTCAGAGCTTCCGCGATTTCGATTGCGTGATCGTCGACGACGCCTCGACCGACAATTCCGCTGCTGTCGTGCAGCACGTGCTGGACGAACTCAATGACCCGCGCTTCCGTCTGATCCGCCTCGAGAAGAATGTCGGCCAGACCGGCGCGACGCGGCGCGGGCTCGCCGCCGTCCAGGCGCCGTTCGTCTGCTTCCTCGATTCCGACGACCTGTGGAACGAGGATTTTCTCGAGCGCCATCTCGCCGCCCACCTCAACGAGAGCTACGCCGTGGGCTTCACCGCCTGCAACGCCCGCCTGATCGACGCCCAGGGCGCGCTGATCGCGGGCGGTGTCTACTGGTTCGGCAAGGATCGCGCGGCCGCCGATCGCGGCCGCGCCTTTGCGCCGGTCGATCCCGCCCGGGTGCCCCGGCTCGATACGGCCAACGGCAAGGCCGACTGGCAAGGCCAGACGCCCTACCGGCTCTACACCAAGCGGCTGGTGCACTGGGTCTGGGTCTCGACCTCGTCCATGATGTTTCGTCGCTCGCTGATCGACCTGGTCTTCCCGGCCGACGACGAGGTCTATCGCCTGCACATGGACTTCTACGTCGTGGTCATGGCGCAGATGGTGGCGGGCTCGCTGCTGATCGACGAACCGCTCTACTCCTACCGCCTGCACGGCCGCAACGGCGCGGCCGACAACCCGGTGCTGGGCGGCCGGCTGCACCTGTCGGCCCGCAACTGGGGCGACACTTATGCGCAGATGCTCGACCGCATGCTGCAGGCGATGATCTCCGACCGGGAACGGTTCGTCACCGCGCTGGGGGAAAAGCAGTACCGCCGAATGTTACTCAGAATGCGAGCAGCGCGGGCTAATCCACTGATTGCGTGGATTTTCGTCCTCAGGAGTTGGTTGATCTAGAACATCTTATCAGTCATTCTGCACATGGGGGCCCGTCCTCAATTGGGCCACGCAGGGGTTGTTGTTCCATAGAGTAACTAAGCTGCTCGGCATGCTTGCCGTTTGCAGCGGCTTGGGCATCGCGCTCATGGCCGTACCGTCGGCGTACGCTCAGACGCCGGCTGCGCAGCCGACTCCGGCCGCAGCCGACAAGGCCGCCGACAGGAGCGATCTTCAGAAGCAGTACGACGCGGCCTTCCAGGAAATGCTGCGTCAGCCCGCGGACCTCGACGTGTTGTTCAAGTTCGCGAGCCTCGCCAGCCAGACCGGCGACCTCGAAGGCGCGATCTCCGCGCTCGAGCGCATGCTGCTGATCAACGCCAACCTGCCACGCGTGCGGCTCGAACTCGGCGTGCTGTATTATCGCCTCAAGTCCTACGAGGTGGCCCGGGAGTACCTGCAAGGAGCGCTAAAGTCGCCGAACGTGCCGCCCGAAGTGCGGGCGCGCGCCCAGCAATTCATCGCGCAGATCGATAGCCAGCAGCAGGCCTCGCACTTCCACGGCGAGCTGTTCCTCGGCATGCGCTATCAGTCGAACGCCAATCTCGGGCCGGCGACCTCGAGCGTGCAGCTGTTCGGCCAGGTCGCCAACCTCAACCAGTCGGCGGTCGGCACGGCCGACTGGGGCGCGGTCAGTACGGTTCAGCTGCGCCATACCTACGATTTCGGCACCCAGGACAAGGCGACCCTGGAGACCTTCTTCACCGGCTACGCCAACCGGCAGTTCCAGGTTTCCGCCGCCAATGTCTCGCTGGCGGACCTGACGATCGGCCCGCGCTTCCAGATCCTGAGCACCGATTTCCAGGACATCACCATCAAGCCGCTGTTCGCCGGCGGCGCGATCTGGGTCAACGATTCGCTCTACTATTCGAGCTGGGGCGGCGGCGTCGAAACCAATGCGATGCTGTCGGACCGGCTGCGCAACATCACGACCGCGGTATGGCGCCGGCACAATAACCAGGACACGAGCTATCTGCCGACCAACAGCCTGTTCCGCGGCACTGAATACTCGTTCACCACGGTCTTCCCGTTCGACCTCACCCAGATCGTCTCGCTGTTCGGCAGCGGCAGCGCCCAACGCTTCCTCTCCGATCTGGCGCCGTGGCAGAGCTACCAGTTGTGGGGTATCGGCGGCGGCATGAGCTTCCGCTTCGTCGATCCGGTGCTGCGGACCGGACTGCCATGGACCGTCAGCCTGACCGCCAGCAATCAATGGTGGCACTACGACGCCCCGGATCCGACGGTCAACCCGAATACCTACCGGGATCAGTCGGATTTCATCATGAATCTGACGCTGGCAGTGCCGTTCGACGAGCGGACGACTTTCAGCCTGTCCGGCGGCCGTTTTGTGCGTTCTGCCACACTGCCGAACTACGCGTTCGAGAACAATAACGTGATGTTTGGAATCAGCTGGCGCTTCTGATCTTTGGGGAGACAGACATGACCCGGTCGTTCGTCCGTACCGCCCTTCTGCTCGCGGTCCCGTTCATGCTCGGCAACGCATCCGCCTTCGCTCGCGTCGGCGTCACCTCGGCAACCGACGGCGATCCACTGGGCAAGCCGCCGGCCGGGAACGAACGCGTGCTGCGCATCGGCCTTGACATCCAGGCCGACGAGGTGGTGACGACGACCAACAACGACCGCGCCCATCTGGTTTTCCTCGACGGTACCTCGCTCACGGTCGGACCCAATGCGCGGGTGGTGATCGACAAGTTCGTCTACGATCCCAACACCAAGACGGGCGAACTGGCGCTCACCGCCGGCAAGGGTGTATTTCGCCTGGTCGGCGGCAAGATCAGCAAGACCAATGCCATCAACGTGACGACGCCGTCCGGCACGATCGGCATCCGCGGCGGCATCAGCATCTTTTCAGTCACCGCCTTTCAAACGATCTCGAACTTCATCTTCGGTACCAGCATGACAGTAACTGGTAGCGGCCAGACGCAAATTGCGACGCGGCCGGGTTCGCAGGTGATCGTGAACGCCGGCGCGCCGCCCAGCCTGCCGAGCCTCCTGCCGCCGGGTGGGCTGGTGAACGACATGAACCAGCTCGAGACCGGCAAGTCGGATTCGTCGGGAAGCAACCAAGGCGTCAGCGTTCTCGCCAACAGCAATTCCGGCCAGCCGTTCAACGTGCCGAGCAGCACCCCCAATCCGGGCACCACGCAGCAGCAGACGACAAACGCCATCAATAGCGCTAATACCCAGACGCAGCAGAACGACATCCCGACCAGCAACACCCCGACCAGCAACACGACGACGCCGTCACCCAAGACGACGCAGACGCTGAACGGCTATGTGGGCGGCCTGATCGTCAATCGACGCGGCGAGGTCTCGACAACGCGAAGCACGGAGGCATTGCTCAGCAAGCCGACAGATCTGGTCATCTCGACCGACGCGCAGTCCGGCCAGGTCAAGGGCAAGATCGTCTTCCGCACCGTTGAGGGCATCGTGCCCGTTACGACGACGCTGCAGATGGGCACGACGGCCAACAACGGCAACAACTTCTTTACCGATGACAGCCACTACGCGATGACGACGAGCGACGATCCCGAGCGCACGTCGAAAGTCCAGGTGCTCGGCCACACCTACAACATCCAGGACAACAGCGCGCTGGTCAGCAACGCGGTGAACCAGGCGAGCTCTGAGCCGGTCCTGGTGAGGGGCACGCCCGGCGCTTGCACCTGCACCTATCTGACGTGGGGCTGGTGGCAGACCAGCATCACGTACACGAGCGGCTATCGCGCCGGTCAGACCGACACGGTCTCCCAGGCGCCATACATCGCCGGGACATTGGCCACCAGCGTCCAGCTGCCCCAGACCGGCAGCGCGACCTACAGCGGCTTCATGGTCGGCAATGTCCAGAACGGCAGAGACCTGTACAACGCCGCAGGTTCCTACAACAGCACATGGAGCTTCCAGAACCGGGCTGGCAGCTTCAACGCCTCATTCGACAACCGCAGCTATACTGGCGCGATCCTTGCCACGCCGGGCACCGGCGGCGTCTCCTTCGCCGGCGGCATGCTCGGCACCGGCGGCCTTGTCGGCACGCTCAGCGGCTCGTTCTTCAGCGGCGGTGGCGACGCAGCAAAGTATCAGGCCGGCGCCTTCGCCATCGGTCAGAACAGCTCGATCTACAAGGCCTCCGGCATCTTCGCCGGGCAGCGCTAGACTAGCGACCCCGCACGATGTACGCGGCGATGAAGTCGGCGATGCCGGTGATGTCGTCGCGCGCAAAGCGCGGCAGCCCGCCCCTGCCTTCGGAATCCGCGGCGATCACGACGATGTTGTAATCGGCCGCAGCCATCGGCCGGGACTCGTCCACCCGCACCTCGATCTTGGGATGGGCTGCGGTCTTGAAGCCCTCGACCAGCACCAGGTCGGCCGGCGCGAGCCGCGCCAGCACTTCCGCCAGGCTCGGCTCCTCCTGCTCGCGCACGATGGCGAAGCGCTCGGCCGTCACCAGCGCGACCTCGGTGGCGCCGGCCGCGCGATGGCGGAACGAATCCGTGCCGGGATGGTCGATGTCGGCGGCGTGGTGCGCGTGCTTGACCGTCGCGACCGTCCAGCCCCGCCGTACGAACTCGGCGACCAGCCGCTCGGTCAGCGTCGTCTTGCCTGCGTTCTTCCAGCCGGTGATGCCGAAGACGGGACTCACGCCTCGATCCGTTCGCCGTGAGCGTAGACAGTAAGCCGGTTGTCGCGCACGAACGCGACCAGTGCGAGGCCCGCCTGCTCGGCCGTCTCGATCGCGAGCGACGTCGGCGCCGACACCGCCGCGATTGCCGCCGCATCGATCGCGGCCGCCTTCTGCACCATCTCGTACGAGCAGCGGCTGGTGACCACGACGAAGCCCGGCTCGCCCAGCGTGCCGAGCCTGGCAATCGCGCCGGCGAGCTTGTCGAGCGCGTTGTGACGGCCGACATCCTCCCGCACCGTCACCAGCCCGCCGTCGAGCGTCGCCCAGCCGGCGGCATGGGTCGCTCCGTTGTCGCGATTGATGCGCTGCTCGGGCGGCAGGGCCGCCATCGCCCGGGCGATCGCCGCACGCTCGACCGTCGCGGTCGCGCGCGTCGCCGGCACGGGCCGAAGCGCCGCGTCGAGGCTGTCGACGCCGCAGAGGCCGCAGCCGGTGCGGCCCGCCAGGGTCCGCCGCCGCTCCTGCAGCGCCAGCATCCGCTGAGTCGCGATCTCGAGGTTGACCTCGATGCCGCGGCCGCGCGGTTCGACCTCGATGTCGTAGATCTCCGACGGCTTCTCGACAATGTGCTCGGTGAGCGTGAAGCCGCGTGCGAAATCCTCCAGATCGCACGGCGTGGCCATCATCACCGCATGGCTGACGCCGTTATAGACCAGCGCCACCGCCACCTCCTGCGCGACCACCTCGTCGCGCAGCTCAGCACCGGCCGGGGTGAGCCGCCGGGCCGTCGTCTGAATGGATCCGCCGCCATCCATCAGCGGGCCGGAGCGGGTCTGAGGGTTACCGAGGCGACGCCGGCGGCGACATTCAGGCCGGCGCTGCCCTCGACGCTGACCGGCTGCAGCGTGATCTGCTTGTTCGAGCCGCCGAGCAGCACGTTGGCGCCGACACCGGCGCCGACCGTCGCACTCGCCGTCGCGCCGCCGTAGTCGCCGGCAAGCGCGCCCTTGGCGACTGCGCCGGGCGCGAAAACCAGCCAGACCATCTGCGCCTCCTTCGTGAAGCCGAGGTCGACGCCGTACTTATTGATGGTACCGACATAGCGCTCGCCGGTTCCATCGGGCCGCACGAACAGGCAGTCGAGGTCCTTGGAAGAGCCGAACACGAAGCCCATGCCGCCGGAAACCCGGCATTGCAGCGACCCGACATTGACCCCGGACCTGCCGGTCTGAGCCAAGGCTGCAGTCGACAGAGCCGCGAGCGAAAGGCCCAAAATCACAGAAACGAGACCGCGCATAATCCGCTCCTCTTGCCAGAGATATGGCGGTCGGACTGTACCATTCCAAGGCCCGCCGATTGAACCTTGGCATGTTCTCCAGTCGAAGCCCTTGACTTGCGTCAACGGCGCGGGTCGGCTGCCGCTGACATTTGGGACGCCAGGACCGCACGGAGCGCGACATGGCCAACGAAACACGCGACCTGGCGCGCACGACGCTGGTGCTGCTGTTCATCGGCGGGCTGATGCTGGCCTCGTTCCTGGTGATGCGGCCCTTCCTGCCGGCCGTGGTGTGGGCGACCACATTGGTCATCGCAACCTGGCCGCTGATGCTCGCCGCGCAGGAAGCGCTGGGCGGACGTCGTGCCCTCGCGGTGACGGTCATGACGATCGCGCTCGCGCTGGTGGTGCTGGTGCCGCTGTCGCTGGCCGTCGACGCGGTCGTCTCGCACTCCGACAAGATCGTCGCCTTCGTCGCCGCCGCGCCCACCTTCCGCCTGCCGCCCCCGCCTGCCTGGCTGGGCGACGTGCCGTTGGTCGGAGACTTCCTGTCGACGCGGTGGCAGTCGCTGGCGCAGAGCGAGGTCACCGACATGCTGCGCTGGGTGCGGCCTTACATCGGCACCGTCACCCAGTGGTTCGTCGGGGCTGCCGGCAGCTTCGGCACCACCCTGATCCATCTCACGCTGACGATCGTGTTCTCGGCCATCCTCTATGCCCGCGGCGAGAAGGCGGCCGCGTGGGGCGTGCGGTTCGGCCGGCGGCTGGCCGGACCGCGTGGCGAGGAAGTGGCGGTGCTTGGCGCCCGGGCGATCCGCAGCGTCGCTCTCGGTGTGGTGGTGACGGCAATCGCACAGACCCTGGTCGTCGGCGTCGGCTTCGCCCTGACCGGCGTGCCGCAGGCGGGGCTCCTGAGCGCCATCGTGCTGCTGCTGTGCGTGGCGCAGCTCGGCCCCGGCCTGGTGGCGATCCCCGCGACGATCTGGCTGTTCTGGACCGACGCTACGGCGGCCGGCGTCTTCATGGCGATCTTCACCGTGGTGTCGCTGGCGATGGACAACATCCTGCGCCCGATCCTGATCAAGCGCGGCGCCGACCTGCCGTTGCTGCTGATCCTGCTGGGGGTGATCGGCGGCCTGCTGGCGTTCGGCCTGCTCGGCCTGTTCCTCGGGCCGGTGATCCTCGCGGTGGCCTACACGCTGCTGCAGCACTGGGTGGACGAGGACGTCTGACCGCCCGACTGCGTCCGAGCCTCCCCAATTCATTTGGGCTCGGGCAGCGCGCAAGACTATGGTGGCGCATGCCTCCCCGCTTAGCCCTGTCCGTGATCGGCGATGATGTCGGTCCAACGATCACCGAAATGCTTTCATTCTGCGCGGAGAACAATGTGTCCCGCCTGGACATGCGCGCAGTAGAGGGTCGCAGCCTGCTCGGCATGACGCTCCAGGAAGTCGATAGGATAGGCCGGCAGCTCAGATCGGCCGGAATCACCGTTCCCACTTTCGTGTCCCCACTGCTGAGATGGCCGGCGCCTGGCAAGACACCAACCGGCGGCATCGACGGCGTTTTCGATCCTGCGATGTGTTCGGCCGAAGATCCGCTGGCGCACGCTTTCGACGTGGCGACGGTGCTTGGCGCCTCAAGGATCCGAGTGTTCACCTTCCTGCGCTATCCGGGCTTCAAGCCGGACGATCTGCTGCATACGATGGGCAAGCTGGTCGATCTGGCTGGTCGCCATGCCAGCACGGTCGAAGTCGGGAACGAGCCGGGCTGCAACATCGGTTCTCTTGCCGAGCTCCGCGCATATTTCTCTACCTGGGACGAACCCTTGCCGTGGCTGCGGCCGCTCGTCGACATCGGCAACAGCTGGTCGACGGGCCAGCCGCCGTCCGACGACGACTTCGAGACGCTCGGACCGATGGTCGACGTCATCCATCTCAAGGACCCCGACTTCGACGCCAGTCGAACCGAACCGATGGGCGACGGCAAGGTGCCATGGGCCCGCGAGCTCAAGCGGTTGCTTGCACACGTGACCGTGCCGGAGGTCGTGGCCACCATGGCGACGGATAGCCCACACGACCGGCGCAATGCTGCAGCCAGGTCTGTCGCCGCGCTGAGAAGAATTGCCGAGGAGATCGGCGTGGAAATCGTCTAGAAAGCGGGCCCACCCGCAAAGCCATTGAAGGCTCGGCGCAGTTTGCCTTACCTTTCCGAGACCGGGTGCCTCACAGCATGCCGGAAGCGAGTCTATCGTGTTGTCGCGATCTGGTTTGCCCACCCTTCTTTCGGGGGCCGTCGCCTACGCCGCATGATCGATCTACCGAAGCTCCGAAAATGCCCGAAATGCGGGAGCGGCCGGACATGGATCCAGCCGCCCACTTCGACCGACATCGTGCATCCGGGCACGGCCACCCTCTTCCACTGCTGCGGCGACGGCAAGAAGCTGACGGTCCGCATCATGCAGCGGAGCGAGGCAGCGGCTGTCGCGAAATGGAACGGCGGCGATTTCGACTGGGTGGACTGGTGATTGGGACGCGTCTCCCGTCGAAGCCAGGGGGCGCCCCTCCGACGGGCTCACCCGTACGCAGCGTCGAACTCTCCGTCGAACGACCTTGATGGCGCTTCACGCGAGCCGCCGCAGCATGTCGCAATAGGCATTCTCGAGATCCCGCGCGAAGGCGGTCGAATCGCCGAGCCCGTGGTCGATCGACATTTTCCGCAGGGTCCGCCGCAGAGTCGTTAGACGTGGCAGGTCGGTGGCGAGGCCGGCTGCGATCGCGATGTATTGTTTGGGAGTCTCTGCAACCAAGTCGGCACAGCCGGCGGCAGTCACCAGCGAAGCACCGTAGCGTGAGCCGAACCTGTCGCCCTTCAAGGTTACGACCGGCACGCCCATCCAGAGCGATTCTGCCACGGTGCATCCGCCGCAGTACGGCCAGGTATCGAGGCAGACATCGATCTGGCTGTAGGCCTGCAGAAGCTCATTGCGCGGCACGCCCCGCCGCAATACGAGGCGCTGCCCGTCAATACCCAACCGATCGAATTGGGCCCTTGTGAATTCGCGGTTGCACGGACTGCTCAACTGCGAGTTCTGCAGCCAAAGCCTGGAATTCGGTACGGCGTGCAACACGCGCGACCACAGCTCGATCAGGTCGCCATTGAGTTTGTTTCCCTGGCCGAAGCAACCGAACGTCACATAGGGACGATTCGCCGACGGTGGGTCGACGATTTCCGGCGAAGACGAGTTCCGGTAGTCGAAGCAAAAGAAGCAGCGCGGTAACCGGTAGATGAATTCCGAATAATGCTGCTCATCCGGGCTTCCGGCCGGCAGCGAGATCTCGTCGGCCAGCACATAGTCGACATTGGGAACGTGGCTCGATCCGGTATGATTGAGGAAGCTTACCTGTACAGGCGCGCAGCGCTGGCTCATCTCCGCAAAACGGTGACCGGGGGAAAAGCCCGACAACTCGACGAACACGTCTATTCCGTGATTTTGCACCAGCCTGACGAAGGCGTCCGGCTCCTGCGCGGCTGAGGTGTCGTATACGACGTCGAAGGCGCTCTTGAGATCCGCCGCGAGGGGACCGGCTGCGTAGCCGCAGATGACGAACTTGCTTCGGTCGTGCGCCCGCACGACATCCCGCATCATGTAGCGAATGGTGTCGGAATTCATGAACGCGCAGTGGTAGCCGACGTGGATCTTTCGGTCGCGCGTTGCCGTCCGGACGGTTGCGGGTTCGATCGCGCCCGCGCCGGGAAGATGGCGGCTCACCCATTTCCGCTGGTGATCGGCGATCAGCGAATTGGTCGCCTGGGGCAGGCGAAGGATCTCCTGATTTGCGCGGCCATCATATCTTGGTCTGGAATATCGTCCGGCCCGATCCCACATCTCGAGCGCGATCTCGGTCTGCCCACGCGCCGCATAGAGTTCGGCGACCAGAACATAGACATCAGCGAACAATTCCTCGCGCGTCGGGGCCAGCTCGTGAAAGTCGGCCCTTGGAAAGGTGAGAAGGATCGCCTTTCGCTTTACCCAATAGCCCATGAGCGGCATGCGCCAAATCACGCGCTCCACCAACCGGTCCAAGGGACTGTTCGTTCGCGCCGCGCGTGCGAGCTGCCGCTGAAGAGGCCTCTGCAGCAGGCCAAGATTGTGACTGCGGGTGCACAGCAGCCTGTGAAGACTGCGCAGATGTCCGGGCTCAGTCGCTCCCGGCGGCGCAAATTCCCGCAGAACAGCCGCCAACGGAGACATCACAAAATACTCGATCGGAGCCACACCGAGTCGGCGGAAATGCTCCCATAGGACTGCCACCTGATTGGCCTTGGCTTCAGCCTCGAGCGGCTCATTACCGCCCAAGAAGCCTCTGCGGGAGAAGATCTCGGTGATGACGTCAAGCCGGTCGTCCAAACTTGTCTTGGGGTCGTCGTCCAGCCAATCCCATGGCACCTTGTCGTTCACGTCCTCGAGGACGTCCTCGTCCAATTGACCGATGCCATGGTCGATCGCCAATCGCGACCAGAGCTCCAGGTCGATGGCAGCGTCACGCCACCCGTCCTGGAACAAGCCTGCCGCACACAATGCCCTGCGATCAATGAAGCCGGCCGAAAGGAACGGCCGATAGGCCGTGAGAAGCAACGTAACGATGTCGACATCCGGCAGGGCCCCGCCTCGGGCATCGACGAGAAAGCCTCGGGCACAGAGACCGCCGATACCGGGCCTCCGGCGGAACTGCCGCATGACCAGATCGAATGTCGATGGCCGGAAGCGACCTTCGGAAGGCAGGAAGGCGATGTAGTCGCCTCGGCAACTCCTGAGCAATTCCAGAAGTCGCTCACCTACGCTGCCGCTGCCGGGTGGGACCAGTCGCAGTCGCCAGTTGCGGCGCCGGGCCTCAGCAACGAGCGCATCGGTCGCTTCTGAGGAATCGCCGTCAGAGAGAACCAGCTCGAAGTCGGTACAGGTCTGCACCTTCAGCGATGCAATGCATTGGGCCGCAGCCTTCAGTTCGCCGTTGCACAACCAGATCGCCGAGAATTTTGGCGCGGAGACATCGCCTGGGGGATCTTGATCGCTTGTGAGCATCTTGCCTCCCAAGGCAGTACGCAAATACTCAAGGAGTCCAATTGACCTCGAACGATCGCCGCAGTTTCCCTTTTATATCAGCCTGGCTTCCGGAACAATGTCACAAGCTATCGGAAGAGTGCGTGCAACCCGAAAATCGTCTCAACCGCAACTTCAAGGGCTGGGGTTCCATCTCGTTCGGCGTCCATCGGGCATCAGGCGAGCTGGGCCGCGGTCTACGACCGTGACGCGTTGAAGACTTCGACTGCTTGCCGTGCCGCGTCCTGGAATTATCGACGCCCGGCTGTTGACATCTCGAGGTCCGGCCGGTCGCGCTTAGCGCCTTCCGGAGGTGCTTGCCGGGTTTCACGGGCGGCTTGGGAATTGGCGGAAGAGAGTGGGAGTCGAACCCACTAAGAGCCGTCTGGCGACCCTCTCTGGCTTTGAAGGCCAGCCGCCCCACCGGGAGCGCTTCCCCTCCACGGCGGATAATGCCGGATCGGCGAAATTGTGTCATCGAAGAACACCATTGCTGGCGGCAACCTGCTTCGAAGCTCGGGCGTAAATCCCTCCGTCAACAGCCCGAGGAGAAGAAGATGCACGCCCCCTTCACCAAGATCGCCGCCGCCGCCTTCGCCAGCCTGATGCTTGCGGCCGGCACCGCTGCCGCGCAGGAGATGCGCAAGGATCAGGTCCAGGATCGCATCCACGACACCAACCAGCGCATCAACCAGGAATATCGCGAGGGCAACATCAGCCGCGGCCAGGCGCGCGAGCTGAAGCAAGAGAACCGCGAGATCGCTCGTGAGACCCGCCATGACGAGCACACCGGCGGATACCTGTCGCGCGGCGAACAGCGCGACATCAACCAGCAGGAAAACGCGCTGAACCGGCAGATCAACCGCGAGTCACGCTAGCCGACGACTGCGCCGGGTTGGGGTCCGTACTGGCCGAGCTTCTGGGGCACCGTCCGCCGCAAGTCACCGCGGCGGACGGTGATCCCGTGCCGATCGAAGAACTCCAGGATCAGGATCGCGAGCTTGCGGCCGTTGTCGAGCTGGTCGCGAAATTGCGCCGCCGTGAAGTCGTTGCCCAGCCCGTGGGCGATGCCGATCATCTCCGCCACCACCGGCCGCAGGAAGAACTGGTCGGGGGCCACCTCGACGACGCGGCCGATCTTCGCGAGCTGCCGCAGCAGGCGGCGCACATTCGGTTCGGGCGCGCCGTAGATCTGCGCGAAATCGCGCACGCGGGGCGGCTTGAACCGGTCGCGCTGGAGGTCTCCGGCGATCTTCTGCCACAGCACCTCGTCCTTCGCGCCAAGCTTCAGCGAATGGCCGGGCAGCCGCACCAGCGCCCCGTCGATGGCCACCGTCTTGGCAGCGACCTCTTGCTCGAGCAGTGCCGCGAACACGACGGGCGGCCAGCGCTTCTTCAAAGCCACGCGCAGCCGCTCCGGCGGCAGGCCGAGCGCGTCAGTGTTGGTCTCGTGGAAAGTCTTCAGGGTAGCCGTGAAATCCGCGCGCACCGCCGCGAGCGTATCCGTCAGGAAGCCGAAGCCGCCTACCTTCGCGCCGGCCGCCTCGGCCAGCAGGCGCTCGACCTCGGCCGCGCGCAGATTCCGCGCAACGCCGAATCGGGCGAGATCGACATATCCAGCGTCCCCCCGCAATAGAGCCGGCAGCACGGTCGCGTTGGGCTGGCGAAGCGAGCCGAGCTCGGCGAGCCGCCGCGGCGTACGGCGGTTGCGCGACGGGCCGAACGGATCGACCACTGCCGCGCCGGCGATCGTGCGTGTAGCCGATGGATCGCGCAGGATTACGCGGTCGCCCGCCAGGGCCCCGACCTTCTCCTCCAGCACGATCTGGGCGAGGCCATCGGTGCCGGGTGCGAGCAGGTCGCCGCCGAGCAGCGCCACGCGCCCCATCACATGGGCCGAGCCGAGATGGACGTGCACGGAACTCCAGTGCTTGAGCGGCTGCGTCTCCGAGGCAAGCAGCTTGAGAGCGACGTCGAGCCGGTCGGTCGGCGCGTGCAGTTCCGGACTCACCACCCAGTCGCCGCGCTTCACGGCTTCCTTGGAGAGCCGCGAACCGCTCAGATTGAGCGCGCAGCGTTCGCCGGCGTGCCCGATCTCGGCGGCGCGGTTCTGCGCGTGCAGCGAGCGCACGCGCGCCTCCAGACCCGACGGAGTCAGCAGCAGGTGGTCGCCGACCTTGACCTCGCCGGCATGCACCGTGCCGGTCACCACAACCCCCGCGCCCGGCAGCAGGAAGCAGCGGTCGACCGCAAGCCGGGCATAGCCGGCCGTGCCCTTGCCGCTCTCCCCCAGCGCCAGCAGCTTGCTTTTGAGCTCGTCGACGCCCTGCCCCGTCAGGGCTGAGACCGGAATGATCTCTGCGCCCCTGAGCGCAGTCGCGGCGAGCAGCGTCTCGACCTCGGCCATGCGCTCCAGCAGCTGGTCGTCGTCGACGAGGTCGCTCTTGGTCAGCGCCACCAGGCCTCGATCGAGTCCCAGCAGGTCCATGATCTGCAGGTGCTCGACGGTCTGCGGCTTGATGCCCTCGGCCGCCGACACGACCAGCAGCGCCGCGTCGATCCCGGTGGCGCCGGCCAGCATGTTGTGCACGAAGCGCTCGTGGCCCGGCACGTCGACGAAGCCGAGCTGCCGGCCATCGCCGAGATCGGAATAGGCGTAGCCGAGATCGATGGTGATGCCGCGCGCCTTCTCCTCCTTCAGGCGATCGGCATCGACGCCGGTCAGCGCCTTCACCAGCGCGGTCTTGCCATGGTCGATATGGCCTGCAGTGCCGACAATCATCGCGCCGGGCCCAGGAGTGCGGGGGTCATCTGGTTGGCAAAGGCCGTCTCGTCGTCGAGCGTGCGCAAGTCGAACAGCAGCGTCTCGTCGCGGATGCGGCCTATCACCGGGATGGGCAGCCGGCGGAACGCTTCGGCGAGCTTGTCGAGACCTTTGCCCCTCACCGACAGGGCGAACGACGGCAGCAGATCGACCGGCAGCGCGCCCGAGCCGATCTGGCCCCGCACCGGCTTGATGCCGACCTGCCAGCCCGGGCCCAGCGCCTGCACCAACACCGGCAGCAGCCGCTCGGCCTGGGCATGGATCTCGGTCGCAGGCCGCGCCAGCATGCGGATCGTCGGCATACGCGCCACCAGCTTCTCGGGATCGGCGTAGAGGCGCAGCGTCGCCTCGAGCGCCGCCAGCCGCACCTTGTCGAGCCGCAGCGCGCGCTTCAGCGGATTGCTGGCAATGCGTTCGATGAAGCCCTTCTTCCCGACCAGCAGGCCGGCCTGCGGCCCGCCCAGCAGCTTGTCGCCGGAGAAGGTCACGACGTCGATGCCGGCGTCGATCGCCTCGCGCGCCGTCGGTTCATGCGGCAGGCCCCAGGTCTCGAGATCGACCAGCGTACCGCTGCCGAGATCCTCGATCACCGGCAGGCCCTTCTCGCGGGCGAGCGGCACCAGCTCGGCGGCCGTCACCGATTTGGTGAAACCCTGTACCGCGTAGTTCGACGGATGGACCTTCATGATCGCCGCGGTGTCGGGACCGATTGCGTTCGCATAGTCCCCGAGATGCGTGCGGTTGGTCGTGCCGACCTCCACCAGCCGGCAGCCGGCCCGCGCCATGATGTCGGGGATGCGGAAGGCCCCGCCGATCTCGATCAGCTCGCCGCGCGAGACGATCACCTCGCGCCCGGCCGCGAGAGCGCTCAGGACGATCAGCACGGCGCCGGCATTGTTGTTCACCGCCGTGGCGGCTTCCGCGCCGGTCAGGCGACAGAGCCAGGGGGCGATATGGTCGTCGCGCTCGCCTCGGCCGGCGTCTTCGAGGTCATATTCCAACGTTGCCGGCGAGCGCATCGCCGTGACCGCCGCCTCGATCGCCTCCTGCGGCAGCAGCGCGCGGCCGAGGTTGGTGTGCAGCACGGTGCCCGTGAGGTTGAACACCCGCCTCAGGGTCGACTGTGCAAGCCTGCCGAGCCGCTTTTCGCACCAGCGCGCGCAGAGCTCGGCATCGGCAACCTCGGGCGCACCTCGTTTGGTGTCGGCCCAGGCGCGCAGCGCCTCGATGACGAGCGGCCGCCCGACGCGGCCTATCAGCGGCGCCAGGGCTGGCCAGTTGGCCATGCGATCGATCGACGGTGGGCGGGAAACTGGGGCGCTTTCAGCGCGGTCGGCACGCGACACGGTTCTTGTCCTTGGGGGCTGGGTTGGCGCCGGCTCCCCCGAACCGGCGCCGCCCAGAATGGCTCAGCCTGTCCGTTCTTTCAAACGGCCAACCCCTCGCATTCTACGCGTACGCTGCTACAGGCCGAGACCGGGCATTGCATAGGCGGTGCCGATACGCACCAACACCAGGACCGCCGAGCAGGACAGTCCCATGAGCATGGCAAACCGCACGTTCTGCATGACACCCACCTTCGATCAGTCTTCCCGCACCAACCCCCCGGCCGGTGCCCACGGACTGTCTTATAGGCGTCGCAGTGATTTCAGTCGCGATACCGTTTTGTATCAATTGTAAGTGCGTGGTGGATGATCAGTTCCCGCCTTTCGGCTTTAGTTCCCACGCCTTAGCCAGATCGTCGACGACCCGAGCCGCCATCAGCCGGTAGCCTTTGCTGTCGCCCTTTGTGTCGCGGATGAAATGGATATCGTCCGCATAGATCGTCTCCTTGACGTCCTTCAGGAGGTCGCCGAGGTCGAACATCGGCAGGCCCTGGTCGCGCAGCGTCATCATGCCGTCAACGATGCGGCGGTAAAGAACCGGATCGGTCCAGTTGGCGGAGGCCCCGCGCTTCTCGTCCTCGGTAAGCGTCTTGCCCCAGCTCGGCACGGGCTGGAGGAAGTAGGCGGTCTTGACGTTGTTGGCCTTGGCCACCGCCTCGATCGCCCGCTCGTACTTCTGGTAGAGCGCGAGCTGAGTCTCGAACACCTTCTCGCCGTCGCCCTTGATGTCGCCGGGCAGGGCGAAGATGGACGTCAGCGTCGTCTTCTTGTTCTTGTCGCCCTTGATGATGTCCTGGCCCTTGGCCACCGCCTCGATGCCGCGCACGATCATGTAGGCGGCATGGCTGTGACCGAGCAGCGGCATCTGCGCCAGCGAGCCCGCCACGCGCCCGATCACCCAGCCGATCGCGGCATCGCCGAAGTTCTCGTCGGCGACGAAGGGGTTCACGTCGGTGAAGTTGCTGAGCGGCCGCTCCAGCCGCTCCTGGGTGTACGAGCGGAACAGGTAATGCTCGTTGTAGCCGTCGAGCGCGATCACCGCGTCGACCGAGGTGGCGTACATCGCGAACAGGATGAAGGACTGCGGCTCCTTCCATGCGCCGTCGCCGCCGTTCAGCACCAGCCACGGTTTGCCGTTGGGGCTGACATAGCGCTTGTTCAGCTCTTCCTCGATGAAGCGTGGCGCAGGCGGCGGGATGTTCTGCGTCACCTGCGAGGCGACCGAGCCGCCGACCACCAGCACGGTGTAGACGTCGTCGCGCTTGACCGTCGGGAAGTCGGTGTTGAGCAGGCCGATATTGTTGACGTTGGGCAGGCCGCAGGGTGGGTTGCCGTGGTGCACGAACGCGAGATACGGGTGCGGATAGAGCGTGTCGACATAGCGGCAGGCCGTGCCCTTGGTGAGGTCGCGCACATAGGTGTTCTGCGTGCGCTGGAACAGCTCCTCGGCCGAAACGTAGCGGCCCTCTTCCAGGTAAAGCCAGACGATGGCGGTCAATTCGATCGCGGCGAGCGCGATGACGATCCCGATCAGCGCCGAGATCAACCCGAAGATACGTTGCTTCATATGCCGTGCCGCCATCCTCAACGGGCCCTCCCCGTAAGCCCCGGAAGGGCGCAGGGGAAGGTCAAAAGTGCGGCCGGACTATACCGGCGAAGCCACCTTGGACAAGGTATCCAGGGGGCGGCCCATTTGCCCGCGGCGGCCTTGGCGATGGCGATGTCGAGGCTGCCCATCTGCGAATTGTCCATGCGGGACAGGGCGACCAGACGGCCGCCGGTGTCGACCACCGCGGTCACCATCATCCAGCCACATCTCGGTGTTCAGTGTCTGAGACTTGGCAGCTCCGTCAGCGGCACGATCTTGATGCCGGCCGCCTCCAGCCCCTCGCGCACCGCTTTCGACACGGTGACGGCGGTCGGCCCGTCGCCGTGCACGCAGATCGAATCGACCTGGCAGGGGATGCGCTTGCCGGACGTCGAGTAGATCGCCTGCTCGTCGACCATGCGGCGCACGCTGGCCACCGCCTGCGCCGGGTCCTTGATCATCGAGTTCGGCTCCTTGCGCGGCGTCAGCATGCCCGAATCGGTGTAGGTGCGGTCGGCGAAGACCTCCTCCGCCGCGCGCAGGCCGTACTTGCGCGCCGCCTTGCCCTGCTCGGTATTGGCCTGGCACAGGAAGATCAGGTCGCGGTCGACCGCCTTGGTGGCGCGCGCAATCGCCTCGGACATCTCGGGACTGTCGGCCGACATGTTGGCCATCATGCCGTGCGGCTTCATGTGCGTGACCTTCATGCCGTGCAGCGCGGCGATCGCCTGCAAGGCGCCGATCTGGTAGGCGATGTTGGCCTCGAGCTCCTTGATCGAGAGGTTGATCACGCGGCGGCCGAAGCCCTGCAGGTCGGCGAAGCCCGGATGGGCGCCGATCGAGACGCCGTTCTCCTTGCACAGCCGCACCGTGTCCATCATCACCACCGGATCGCTGGCATGGAATCCGCAGGCGACATTGGCCGAGCGCACGATCTTCAGCACCTCGTTGTCGTTGCCCATCACCCACGGGCCGAAGCTCTCGCCGAGATCGGAGTTGATGTTGACCATTCCGGTGTTCGTGCCTGCAGCCATTGCAAGACTCCCTCGTTCGATGCCGCTATCCTAGCAGACGTGAGCGTACGGTACCTCTCCTGCGGCGACACCGCCTTCTCCGTCGAATTCGGCAACGAAATCTCGCCCCAGATCAACGGCCAGGTGATGGCCCTGCATGCCGCGATCAGCCAGGCCAAGGCCGAGGGCGGCCTCAGCGGGCTGGTCGAGACCGTCCCCAGCATGCGGGCCCTGATGGTCTGCTACGACCCCTTGTCGACGACCCGGCGGGAGCTCGAGCCGCAGATCGACGCGCTGATCGCCCGCGGGCTGGCGACCGATGCGGCAAGCCGCAAGGTGCGCATCCCGTGCTGCTATGACGATCCGGACTTCGCGCCTGACCTCGCCGAGGTCGCCGAGCGCACCAGGAAAACGCCTGAACAGGTGATCACGGCGCACCTCGGCTCCCCGTTCAAAGTGTACGTCCTGGGCTTCATGCCGGGGCTCGCCTACATCGCGGGGCTGGAGCCGTCGCTCTATCTGCCGCGCCGCGCCCAGCCGCGCGTGCGCCTGCCGCGCTCGACCGTCGCGATCGCGATGGACATGACGACGATCTATCCGTTCGAGAGCCCTGGCGGCTGGCACCTGATCGGCCGCACGCCGCTCTGGATGTTCGACAAGCGCCGCGAGCAGCCGGTGTTCCTGGCGCCGGGCGATTCGCTCACCTTCGAGCGGATCAGC
This sequence comes from Reyranella sp., assembly GCA_035293665.1. GTDB lineage: Bacteria > Pseudomonadota > Alphaproteobacteria > Reyranellales > Reyranellaceae > Reyranella. The sequence goes on from DATGMK010000018.1 coordinate 44,209, forward strand.
CGCGCCGAGTACGACGCGATCGCACAGAAGGTCGAGGCCGGCACGCTGGACTGGTCGGAGCTGATCGAACCATGAGCGCGCTCAAGGTCGTCCGCGCCGGCCTGTTCGACACGCTGCAGGACCTCGGCCGCATCGGCTACATGGCGCTCGGCATGCCGACCGCGGGCGCGATGGATCGCATCGGCCTCACGCTCGCCAATGCGCTCGCCGGCAATCCCGCCAACACCGCCGGGCTCGAGATCGGCGTGATGGGACCCGATCTGCTGATCGAGGCCGAGTCGGCGCGCGTCGCCCTCGTCGGGCCCTTGTCGCCGTCCTTGATCGAAGGAGACGGCGCATCGCCCAAGCCGATCGAGTCGGACCGCTCGCATCTGCTGAAGCGCGGCCAGGTGCTGCGAGTCGGCATGGTCGAAGGCTCGAGCACCGCCTATCTCGCCGTTGCCGGCGGCTTCGACATCCCCCCGTTCATGGGCAGCCTCTCGACTTACGCCCGGGCCGGTATCGGCGGCTTCGAGGGACGCAAGCTCGCGGCCGGCGACGTCCTGCCCCTGAAGCGCGGCAGCGCGCCGGCGGGCGACGAGCGCAAGCTCGGCGGTCCGTTCGACTATGGCAACGGCCCGATCCGCGTGATCTGGGGGCCGCAGGACGACTATTTCAGCGAGGCCGGACGGCAGACCTTCGTCTCCTCGGAGTACAAGGTCTCCAAGGAAGCCGATCGCATGGGCATCCGCTTCGAGGGGCCCACCATCGAGCATTCCAAGGGCGCCGACATCATCTCCGACGGCATCGGTCCGGGCGCCGTCCAGGTGCCGGGCGCGGGCTTGCCGATCGTGCTCCTGGGCGATCGCCAAACTGTGGGTGGCTATTCCAAGATAGCCACCGTCGCCTCGGTCGACCTGCCGCGGCTCGGCCGCCTTCGGCCGGGCCGGACCGTGCGCTTCAGGGCGATCACCGTCGAGGAAGCCGAGAGCCTGCGCCGCGAGCAGGAGACGCGGTTGCAACGTGCCATCGCCGGCTTCCAGCCGGCACGGCCGGCCGGCGGCATCGACCTCACGCGGCTCTACGAGGAGAACCTGATCGACGGAATCGTCTACGAGCGCGAGGCGGTGCGCTGACCCGGCGCCTCAGTCGCCGAGCGGATCGGTCGTCCGCAGCGGCGGCGACGGGCTGACGGCGACCTCGACGCCCCCTTGCCGGCTGGTCGGGCCATCCGAGACCAGTCCATAGAACTGCCAGGCCGCCACGACGGCCAGAAGCACTGCGATGGGAATGCAGATGTCGAACGACTTGTCATTCATCGGGAACCACGCGGAGGTCTGCCCGTCGACAACGCACGACGCCCGGGAAGGTCGCAGCGGCGAGACCGCCGATACAACTTTTCGGCGAGCGCCCCCGGTTCTCGATATGTCGACGACATACCTGTGCCGCCGGCGATTCAGTCCAGGATCGCGGCGCGGATTTTGCCCGGTTCTCGGGCACGCCAGGACTGCATCCAGTATAGCCGATGGCCTCCCGCATTGGTACGAACGAGGCTTCCGAGGGAGCGAATGATCATGAGCTGGCAACCCGAACTCGACGAGCTGCGCCGTCGCCAGGCGATGACCAGGGAGATGGGCGGCGCAGACAAGGTGAAGCGCCAGCACGATGGCGGTCGGCTCACGGTGCGCGAACGCATCGAGCGGCTGGTCGACAAGGACAGCTTCCGCGAGATCGGCAGCATCGCCGGCAAGGCCGAGTACGACAGCAAGAACGACCTGCTTCACCTGACGCCGGCCAACGCCGTGATGGGACGGGCTAAGATCGACGGCCGGCACGTCGCGGTGACGGGCGACGACTTCACGGTGCGCGGCGGCTCGGCCGATGCCACGATCAAGGAGAAGGACCTCTTCATCGAGCGCTACGCCAACCAGTTCCGCGTGCCGCTGATCCGCCTGATCGAGGGCTCGGGCGGCGGCGGCTCGGTGAAGACCATCGAGACCACCGGCCGCGCGAACGTGCCGGGCGTGCGCGGTTGGGAGATGGTGGTCAACAACATGGGCACCATCCCGACCGTCGGTTTGGGCCTCGGCTCCGTCGCCGGCCTCGGCGCGGCGCGACTGGCGGCGACGCACTACTCGGTGATGGTGAAGGAGATCTCGGCGATGTTCGTCGCCGGTCCGCCGGTCGTGAATCGCCTGAGCCCGCGCCAGTTCGACAAGCAGGATCTCGGCGGCTGGGAGATCCAGCTGCGCGCCGGCGCGATCGACGAGGCGACCGATACGGAGGATGAGGCGTTCGCCTGTGCCCGCCGCTTCCTCTCCTACCTGCCGTCGTCGGTCTACGACGTGCCGGCGCGCGGGCCGGTCACCGACGATCCGGACCGCCGCGAGGAGTCGCTGTTCGATGCGATCCCGCGCGACATCCGCAAGGTCTATCGCATCCGGCCGATCATCGAGAAGGTGGTCGACCAGGGCAGCTTCTTCGAGATGGGCAAGCTCTACGGCCGCTCGGTCGTCACCGGCCTGGCCCGGGTTGACGGCTGGCCGATCGCGGTGATGGCGAGCGATCCGATGTTCTACGGCGGCGGCTGGACGGCCGATGCCTGCCAGAAGGTCGAACGCTTCGTCGACACCGCCCAGACCTTCCATCTGCCGGTGGTCTATTTCTGCGACTGCCCGGGCTTCCTGATCGGGCTGGAGGCCGAGAAGAGCGGCGTGATCCGCCAGGGCGTGCGGGCGATGTCGGCGATGTTCCAGACCACCGTGCCGTGGTGCAGCTTCATCATCCGCAATGCCTTCGGCGTCGCCGGCGCGGCGCACCAGAATGGGGGCCGGCTGAACTGGCGCTATGCCTGGCCGTCGGGCCGCTGGGGCTCGCTGCCGCTTGAGGGCGGCATCGAGGCCGCCTATCGCGCCGATCTCGACGCGGCGCCGGACCGCAAGGCCAAGATGGAGGAGATCGAGGAACGGCTGAACAAGCTGCGCTCGCCGTTCCGCAGCGCCGAGACCTTCTGGATCGAGGAGATCATCGATCCGCGCGACACCCGCAGGATCCTGTGCGAGTTCGTCGACGTTGCGGCGCCCGTGCGCGGCGTGGGGCCGAGCACGCACTGGATGAGACCTTAGCGCCAAGCGTATCTCTCGAGGCGAGGAACGGTCCCGCACAGGGGATCGAACGGATGGTCGTTCAGGTAGTCGTTGGGCGTCACCACGAGCGCCTGTCCCGGCGCGTCGTGCAGCAGGACGCTCAGGGCGGGGTAGGTCCATTCCTGGGCGAACAGGCGATAGGGCCATTGGTCGAGCGGCAGGTCGCGGGCCGAGACGATACCGGTGTGGCTGGTCGCCACGCCGCGGAACCAGGCGAGATAGCTGGCCCATTGCCGGGTCAGCCAGATCTCCGGGACGACGCCACCCAGCACCAGCAGGAGCATCGCCGTCGCGAGCCAGCGGCCCGTCTTCGGCTCATGCAGCACCGCCAGCAGGCGCAGCCGCTTGGGCAGCGCAACGTAAGCCCAGGAGAGAAGCATCGACAACACGAGCAGTCCGCCCGCGGCCGTGCGCGCCACGTAGTGCGACGGCGGGAACAGGAACGACGGGGGATGGACCTCGCGCAGCCAAGGAGAGATCGCCAGCAGGGCCGCCATCAGCCCCGCCGCAACAAGCGGGCCGCGGCTGGACAGCCAACCCGGATGGACCAGGCCGACGATGCCGATCGTCGCCAGCGCGGCGAGCGAAATGACGAACTGCAGGTTCTGCCAGAAGTCGAAGGTCGCCTCGCGCACCAGCACGAAGTGCGGATGGTGCCAGTACAGGAGGGTCGAGTTGGTCGACACCGCCGCAGCGCCAAGGAAGGCAAGAGCCGCCGCCAGCGACAGCATGCGCCCCGCCGGGTCGCGCCAGCCGCGCCGCGACCACAGCACGACGGCTGCAGTGATCGGGCCGAGATAGACCATGACCTCGTAGGAGGCGATGGCCACCAGGCCGAGCGCGAGCATCAGCCCGCCGTCGCGCGCATCGTCGCGCCGCGTCAGGGCAATCGCGAACGTGGCGGCAATCAGCGCGTAGGTGACGTTGTGCTCGCCGATGATGAAGAACGAGGTCGGCAGGTGCACCGCGGCGATCACCGCGATCATCGCCGCCAGCAACGTCCCGTTGCCGCGAACGCGGGCCAGCGCCAGGTGATAGAGCGCCGCCGGTATCGCGAACAATGTCGCCGAGAACACCATCGCGAGCAGGTGCACGTTGCGCACGCCGGCGCCGGCAAGCAGCAGGGTCGGCGTCTCGGTCAGCCAGGCGACGTGCGCGCGCGCCGGGTAGAAATCGTGGAAGCCGCCGCTTTCCAGCATGCTGGCGAGGAACGACGCGCCATCCCAGAACAGGCCGCGGCAGGTCAAGGCGCCGGCCAGGACCTGCAACCACAGCAGCAGGACCGTGACGCGATAAGGAATGGCCGTGTCCATGTCCGATCGGCCCGCGGTCACTTGCGCCAATAGAACCGGCCCAGGTTCGGCAGCTCCTGCGGCGGGAACGGCACCCAGTCGGTGAAGTCCCGCGGCGGCGCCAGCACGCCGTCGCTGGGCTTGCTGCGCAACAGCAGGCTCTGGCTGGTGAGCACCCAGTTCTCCACCAGCAGCGAATGCGGCCGGTGGCCGATCGGTGTGTCCTCGACCGGAATGATGCCGGACCGCATCTGCACGCTGGCATGCATGGCATCGATATAGCCGACCCAGCTCTGGGTGAGGAACAGGTCCGCCGGCAGGCCCGCCATCAGCATCAGCAGGGCAAAGCCGAGGAACCGGCTCGATGCGGCCGGCGCCCTGAGCGCCACCATCGTGCGCAGCTGCGCCGGGAGCTTGGAACGCCAGGCCACGATCAGCACGATCATGCCGCCGATGATCAGCCCGCTCACGGTGCGCGCGACGTATTGCGACTTGGCGAGCGGCCGGACCAGGCCGTCGCTCAGCGCCAGCAGGGGCGAGAGCGCGAGCAGCGCCAGGAACACGCCGCCGAATACATACGGCAGGCGGCGCTGCAGCGCCTCGGGCTTCAGCAGCGCCCAGCCGACCACGACCAGAGCCGCCACCAGCACCAGGTCGAACTGCAGGTTCTGCCAGAAGTCGGCCGCCATTACCCAGGTCTCCACCAGGTGCTCGGGCGAATGCGGGTGCTTCACCGAGTTGAGCGCGACCATCATGCCCATGATCATGAAGACGGCCGACACGAGGTAGAGCACCGACGGGCCGGCCGGCCGGCCGGGGGCCCGCCACACCTTCCACAGCATGACGCAGCAGAGCAGCGGCCCGAGATAGAGCATGGTCTCGTAGGTGCGGATCGCCAGCAGCGAGAGCAGCAGCAGCACGATCGCATCCGGCCAGGTCGGCCGGTCGGCCGTGCCGAGGCGGACGGCGATCAGGATCGCGACGGCGTAGAGCGTATTGTACTCGCCGACGATGAAGAACGAGGTCGTCATGAACACGATCGCGATCGCCGCGATCACCACGGCGAGCAGCACCGCGTCGTCCTTCGCGCGATGCAGCGCCAGCGTGTAGAAGATGGTCGGCAGCGCGAACAGGCCGAGCGACAACAGGCGGGCCAGCAGGTGGAGATCGGTCACGCCCAGGGTGACCGCGGTCATGACCGGGATCTGGCCCAGGATCATGGCGAAGACCCGCGGCAGGTAGAAGTCGAAGAACGCCTCCTGGCGCACGATGTGCACCAGGAAATTCGCGCCGTCGACGAAGAGACCCCGGGATGTCCAGCTGTGCCAGAGAGCGAGTGCCCAGATGATCGCGACGGTCGCCCGATATGCCGTGGTTCTGGAGATCATGCCGCGGAATCGGGCTGTACAGGACCGCCCGGGACCAGACAAGCCGGCAGGCCTTGCAGCGGCAATACGGCGCTGTTAGCTAGCCGCCTACGATGCTGACTTGGGAAAAGGTCGACACGCTTTCGGGCTGGTTCGGCTTCCATTCGTACGCCCTGTGGCGCAGCCTGCTCGACTTCCAGCGGGCCCGGAACATCCGCGGCGATCTGTTCGAAATCGGCGTGTGGCGCGGCCGCTCGGCCTCGGTGCTGGCCACCTACTGCCGCGACGACGAGACCCTCCATCTCTGCGACCTCCGGATCGACGATGGTGCCCTCGAGGCTGCGTTCGAGAGCGTCGGCGCGACCGGCCGCAAGGTCTCGACGATCTCGGCGGCCTCCAGCGAGCTGCCGCGCCGGCTCGACCTGCGCGCCATGCACCAGAGCGTGCGCTGGATGCACATCGACGGGGAGCATACCGGGCCCGCCGTCTATAGCGAGCTCGAGCTCGCCAACCAGATCGTGCGGCCCGACGGGCTGGTGGTGATCGACGACTTCTTCTCGCCGCGCTACCCCGCCAACACCATCGAGGCGGTGCGCTACCTCGAGAAGAACCCGTTCCATTTCCGGCTGTTCGCCGTCGCCTTCAACAAGGGTTACTTCTGCCGGCCCGAGCATCTGGCGACCTACATGGACTTCGCCGCGGATGGCCTCAGCGACGCGCTGCTCGGCTACGACTGCAAGACGACGCTGTTCAAGACCACCGGCGCCTTCGACACCGACGCGATCGGCATCACGGGCTTCGTCGACGCCGCCGGCACGATCGCCGGCCCCGACACCAATCCGCACTACTGGAACATGCTGCGCGACAAACCGGTGCTGTCGGTCGGCGCGCGGCTGCGCAACGCCTGGCGCGAGCTGACCCGCTGAGGCACACCGTCCCAAATCGTCCCATGCGTCGAACGGGCTGGATGCCGATGGCATCGGCATCCGAGGCCCTTTCAGTCCCAAGTCCGCGACACCCCCACCCCGGATTCGATTCTTTTCCGGTGCGCCGCTTCCGGCACGCGCAAAGACACCGCCGCAGCGGGCCCAAACGCGCTTGTGGGGCAACAGGCAGAATAAGGGCATCGTCATGCACGAGACTCTGCATCATCGCGCAATCGAACACCTATTATGGGCAATGGCTTCGCGCGTTCCTTAGGCAAAGGCAGACGATGGAGCCGGTCCAATGCCCAAGGAGCCTCTTTGCCGAGAGGCGCTATCCACAGGCTTTGGCCGCTGTTCTACGCGGCTTTGGCGATCTTCATCTGCTCGTCGAGATCGTCGGCGATGAAGTTGCGCACGACCTCGTCGAGATCCTTGTCGATCTCGAAGCCGAGCCGGCGGGCACGGGCGCTGTCGATGCCCTGGGGCCAGCCGTCGCAGATCTTCTGGATCGCCGGATCGTGCTGCCACACGACCTTGCCGACCTTGCGGTTGCCGGCGTGCCTGGCGACCGCCTGCTCGAGTTCCTTCGCAGTGACGTTGATGCCGTTCAGCAGCAGCGTGCGGCCAGGCCCGAAGGAGTCCACCGGCAGGTCGTGCAGGCGCACGAAGGCGTCGACCGTCTTGCGCGGGCTCAGCACCACCATGACGGTCTGGGGCGTCACCGGACAGACCACGTCGACGCCGGTCAGCGGCTCGCGCACCACTGAGCTCGCCCAGGTCGAGGCCGCCTTGTTGGGAAGGCCGGTGCGGACGCAGATCGTCGGCAGCCTCACCGCGGTCCCGCGGAGAAAGCCCTTGCGCGTGTAGTCGCGAATCAGGAACTCGCCGATCGACTTCTGCGAGCCGTAGGAAGTCTGCGGCGTGAGCGGCGTGTCGTCGGTCACGGCCGGCGGCAGGTCGCCGCCATAGGCGGCCAGCGAGGACGTGAACACCACGCGCGGGTTGGTGCCGAGCTCGCGGCAGCCTTCCAGCACGTTGCGCGTTCCGTCGAGATTGACGCGGTAGCCGAGATCGAAGTCGGCCTCGGCGCCGGCGCTCACGACAGCGGCGAAATGGAACACCGTCGAGGCGCCCTGCACGATCGACTGCACGGTGGCCCGGTTGGCGATGTCGCCGGCCATCGCCTTGACCCGCGGATCGTCGAGGCCGGGGCCGCTCGCCGCGGCGACGTCGAACAGCAGCAGCTCGGTCACCTTCTGCTGCCGGCCGTCCGCGTCGGCCAGCGTACCCTGCTGCAGGATGCGGCGGGCGAGCTTCTTGCCGAGGAAGCCCGCGCCTCCGGTGATCACCACCTTCATGTGCGTTTCCGTCCCATGTCTCGAAGAGGCGGAAGTGTGCACAGAACCGGCGCGACAGTCTATGTTGGGTGCGGATGCGGGTGATCAGTTGGAACCTGTTGCGGCTCGAGGGCGCCGCGGTGGACGACGTGGCGGCGCTGCTCGAGCGGGAGCGGCCCGACGTGCTGCTCATGCAGGAAGTCACCCAGCACATGGACGTGCTGCTGCAGAAGGTCCCCGGCCACTACCATCGCCTGCCCTGGCCCGGTCGCATCCACGGCCTCGCGGTCTGGAGCCGCCACAACTTCGCCACGCCGCACATTTTGCCGCTCCCCGCCTCGCCGCTGCCCGGCCGCCTGCCGCAGCGGCGCAGCCAGCTCGTGCAGGTCGGCGACATCACCTTCGCCAACGTCCATCTCAGCCACGGCCAGCTGCTGAACCGGCGCCAGCTGCTGCGCATCGCCGCGGCGCTGCGCGGCAAGCCGTCGGCGATCATCGGCGACTACAACGCCGTCGGCCCCAGCCTGATCCCGGGCTTCGCCGATGTCGGCCCGCGCGAGGCGACCCACTTCGGCGGCGACGTCGTGCCCTTTCGTCTCGACCGCTGCCTGGCCCACTGCCTGACCTGCACCTTCAGCGGCACGCTGGAGTTCGGGCCGTCCGACCACAAGCCGATCGTGCTCGACCTCCAGGTCGCCGAGGCACGCGTCCGCCGCCATCCGCTGACCCGCGCCCGCCGCCGCCTGGTCAAGATCCGCGCCGCGTTCCGGTAGTGTCTCCCAGCCTTCCCCCCGTCTGCGGGGGAAGGTGGCCCGAAGGGCCGGAAGGGGGTCATGGGTCTCGTCATCGAACCGGCAGTGTCGAAGGTATGACCAGATGCGGCAGTCGGCATTCGTCGGCGGCCCCCCTTCCGGCGCTACGCGCCACCTTCCCCCGCAGACGGGGGGAAGGCATGACGTTTGGCTCACGCGCAGCACGCGGTTGCCCTCATATGAATGGGCAGGAAATCAGAGATAAGGCTGCAGCAGCCTGGCCGCGTTGTTGCGCAGCTTGAGCGGGAAGCTGTCGCCTTCGATCTCGCTCAGCGTCAGCGCGCGGCCCTTGGGCACCGTCTCCGTCAGCAGCCGGGTGAACGCCTCGTCCTGGATCTCGACATTGAGCTCGAAGTTCAGCCGGAAGCTCCTGGTGTCCCAGTTGGCGCTGCCGATCAGCGACCAGGCATCGTCGATGCACATCAGCTTGGAATGGTCGAACGGCGGCGGCATCAGCCAGACGCGGCAGCCGGCCTCGACCAGGTTGCGCAACGGCACGCGGCGCGCCCAGTCGAGCACGCGATGGTTCGAATGCTCCGGCACGAAGACGTCGACCGCGACGCCGCGCATCGCGGCAAGCCCGAGCGCGGTGGTCAGCACGTCCGGAGGCACGAAGTACGGCGTCACCACCCGGACCGAGCGGCGCGCGCAGGAGATGGCGTGCAGCACCGCGAACTCGATCTGCTCGAGGTCTTCGTCCGGCCCCGAGGTGATCACGCGGGCCACGGCGTCGCCGCACGGACCGAGCTCGGGGAACCAGGACTGGTCGAGCAGCTTCTCGCCGGTCTCGTAGACCCAGTCGTCGGCGAAGGCCTCGGTGAGCTGCTCGACCACCGGGCCTTCCAGCCGGAAGTGCGTGTCGCGCACCGGATGCTCGGGGTTGGTCGCCAGGAGGTTCTCGGCGCCGATGTTGATGCCGCCGGTGAAGGCGATGCGGCCGTCGATCACCAGAAGCTTGCGATGGTTGCGCAGGTTGAGGAACGGCGTCTTCCACGGCACGTAGGAATGCAGGAAGCGGTCGACCGGCACGCCTGCTTCGAGCAGCCGCTCGTAGGTGCCGGACCGGAAATAGCCGCCGCCGATCCCGTCGATCAGCACCCGCACCTGCACCCCGCGGCGATGGGCGCGGATCAGCGCCTGGATGAAGGGCATCCCGGCCGCGTCGTCGCGGAAGATGTAGCTTGCCAGCCCGACGCTCTTCTCCGCTGCGTCGATCGCGGCCAGCATCGCCGGATAGGTCTGGTCGCCGTTGCGCAGCAGGCTGACCTTGTTGCCCGATTCCGCCGACAGGCCGGTAAGCCGGCCGATCGCGTATTCGAGCGGCGTCAGCGGGCCGGCATCGGGCGCGTCGGGCGCCACCTCCTCGACCAGGAACATGTGACTGCGCTCGCGCCTGAGCCGCATGGCGCGCCGCTTCACCCGGTTGACGCCCAGCGCGTAGTACAGGACCCCGCCGATGAAGGGCGACAACCAGGCGATCCCCATCCACGAGATCGACGTGCCGATGTTGCGCTTGTAGAGCAGGACGTGGATCGTCACGCCGGTCGCGATGACGACGTGCGCCACCGCGGCCAGTTCGCCCAGCCAGGCGAGATCGAGCGGAACGGCTGCAGCCCTCCTTCTAGGCGACCGCCTTGATCGCCTTGCCGGTGATCTCGATGATCTCGTCGATCTGGCTCTTCTCGATGATCAGCGGCGGCGACATGGCGAGCGCATCACCCGACTGGCGCAGCATCAGGCCGAGCTCGAAGGCCTTCACGAACGCCTTGTAGCCGCGGGTGCCGACATTGCCCTCGGGGGCGAGGTCGATGCCGCAGGCCATGCCGAGGTTGCGGATGTCGGTGACGTTGGGCAGGCCCTTCAGCGAATGGATGCCCTGCTCCCAGTAGGGCGACAGCTCGGCCGACCGCTCGAACAGCGCCTCGTTCTTGTAGATGTCGAGCACCGCCGATGCCGCCGCGCAGGCCAGCGGATGGGCCGAGTAGGTGTAGCCGTGGAACAGCTCGACGGCGTTCTCGGGACCGGTCATCAGCCCGTCGTAGATGTGCTTGCGCACGAACACGCCGCCCATCGGCACGGTGGCGTTGGAGATGCCCTTGGCGACGGTCATCAGGTCGGGGATGACGCCGAACTTCTCGGCAGCGAAGGAGGCGCCGAGGCGGCCGAAGCCGGTGATGACCTCGTCGAAGATCAGCAGGATGCCGTGCTTGTCGCAGATCTCGCGCAGGCGCTTGAGGTAGCCCTTGGGCGGCGGCAGGAAACCCGTGGAGCCTGCACAGGGCTCCACGATGACGGCCGCGATGTTCGACGCGTCATGCAGGCCGACGATGCCCTCGAGCGCATCGGCGAGGTGGGCGCCATGCTCCGGCTCGCCCTTGGAGAAGGCGTTCTGCGGCAGCTGGGTGTGCGGCAGGTGATCGACGCCGGGCAGCATCGCGCCGAACCACTTGCGGTTGTTCACCATGCCGCCGACCGAGATGCCGCCGAACCCGACGCCGTGATAGCCGCGCTCGCGGCCGATGAAGCGGGTGCGCGTGCCCTGACCGCGGGCGCGGTGGTAGGCGAGCGCGATCTTCAGCGCGCTGTCGACCGCCTCGGAGCCCGAGTTGCAGTAGAAGGCGTGGTTGAGGTCGCCCGGCAGCATCGCCGCGTGACGCGCCGCGAGCTCGAACGACTTGGGATGGCCCATCTGGAACGAGGGCGCATAATCCATCTCGTCGAGCTGCGCCACGATCGCCGCCTTGATCTCCTCGCGACCGTGCCCGGCATTGACGCACCACAGGCCCGCGGTGCCGTCGATGATCTTGCGGCCCTCCGGCGTCCAGTAGTGCACGCCCTTGGCCCGCGCCAGCAGCCGCGGATTGGCCTTGAACTGCCGGTTCGCCGTGAACGGCATGAAGAAGGCATCGAGATTGTTCGCGACGGGCACTGATTTCGGCGGAGTCATGAGCGGTCCATGGTTTCGAGGGAAAGCCTGCCCAATTCCTATCACTAGTTCCGCTCGGGGACCACGCGGGCGGCGTATCTCTCCTTTGAGGAATTCTTCGTCTTGCCGGACCGCGGGCGTCCCACCCGCTCATACTCTTCGCCGGGAGCGCGGCCTCGAGAGCCGCTCATGGGCCAAGAGCGGCTCTGGAGAGCCGCGCTCTCAGCCATGAGGCGGGCGGGACGCCCGCGGTCCGGCAAGACGAAGACGCGAGAGCGAAGCGCTAGAACATATTCCGTCCGGCCGGAATCGGCCGGACGGAATATGCCTGTTGCAACAAATATCGCCCGCGCGCGCATTTCCACTCAGATGGAACCGCGCTAGCGGGCCGATGGGGCAAGCGACGATCTGCGGGCGCGGTTCCATCTGAGTGGAAATCGCTCTAGCAGGCTGTTGAAGAAGTCGGTTAACGGCGAGCGATGAAGGCAATGTCATCACCGTTGTCGAGGGAGATCTCGCCCTTGAGGGAACCGTCGTCCTGCAGTTCAGCCCAGCCGCGGCCGCCGGCCGGTTCCATTT
>DATGMK010000019.1:0-4861 GCA_035293665.1 Reyranella sp.
GGCCCGCGGCCCAGCGTCTGCATCGCAATCGCCGACACGGTGGCCAGCACGTTCTTGACCCGATGGCTGAGCTCACCGACCAGCAGCGCGCGGTGCTCGTCGGCGGCCTTGCGTTCGGCAATGTCGCGGGCCGCGAGGGCAAGGCCGGTAACCGTTCCGGCCGCGCCCTCGATCGGGACCAGGGCGATCTCCAGCGCGCGGGTCGTGCCGTCGCGGTGACGGCCCGTCGTCTCGACCGGACCGACCGCGTCGCCGGCCAACGCCCGACGCACCAGCTCGCTCGCGCCCTGCCGCAGGTCCTCGCTGCCGAGCAGGTCGATCGTCCGGCCGATCGCCTCGACGGCGGTCCAACCCAGCAGGTGCTCGGCGGCGGGGTTCCACGAGCGGATGACGCCGTCCACGGTGAAGCCGACGAGGGCGTCCTGCGAGAACTGCACGATCGCGGCATGCTCGCGCAGGACCTCCTCCATCCGGCGACGGCTCGAGATGTCGACGAAGGTGATGACCACGCCGTCGATCGCCCCGTCGAGTGTTCGGTACGGGCGGATGCGCATGATGAAGGTTCCGGCCTGGCCGGCCAGCTCCAGCTCGCGCTCGACCGGACGGAGATCGCGCAGCACGCCCTCGACGTCGGCCCGCAAATCGCCGTAGATCATGCGCGAGACGATCTCGTCGAGCGGCCGGCCGCGGTCGGCCTCGCGCAGGTGGAACAGCACGGTGGTGGCCGGCGTGTAGTTCTTCACCTTGAGGTCAGCGTCGAGGAAGATCGTGGCGATGTCGGTGCTGTCGAGCAGGTTCTGCAGGTCGCTGTTGGAGCGCATGAGCTGGTCGTTCTTGCCGTTGAGCTCGGCATTGACCGTCTGTAGCTCCTCGTTGATCGACTGCATCTCCTCCTTGGCGGTCTCCAGCTCCTCGTTGGACGACTGCAGCTCCTCGTTGACCGATTGGTACTCCTCGGCGGCGGACGCGGCGCTCTCGTTGGCGGCCTCCAGGTCCGCCGCCAGCGACAGCAGCTGCGCCCGGGCGGCCTTCAGCTCCCGGTCGAGCGAGTCGGCCGGCTTCGACTTGCCGCCGCGCCGGTGCGACCGCACGCCGAGATCCTGGAAGGCGACGACGCACAGGCCGGCGTCCTCGCGCGTGCCGGCCAACGGCTCGGCGACGATGGCCAGGATGTGGCTCTCGGTGTCGAGCTGCACCGATACCTGCTCTTCGAACACGCTCCGGCGATCGCGGAAGACCTTCTGCACCGCCGATCGCACTACCGGCCGCAGGCTGCGCCGCAGCAGCGAGAACAGGTTGAGGCTCGGCGGCCCGCCGGACGGCTCGAGGTAGCGACCGATCGCGCCGCCCGAGAAGCGCACGACCTCATGGCGCCGGTCGATCACGACATAAGCCGGCGAATATCTCTCGAGCGCGATGCGGGCGTTGCGGTCGATCCGGTCCTCGACCGAGGTGACCGAAACCGCCGCACCGGCCGCAACGAGCTCCGGCGGGCGCAGCTCGACCGGCAGGAAATCGGGCAGGCGAAGCGGGGCATCCGTCGTGTGCCGCCGGAAGACCCGATGGGCCTTGCTCAGCACGGCGAACAGCTTGGTGTTGCGGTTGATCCCCTCCGACGGGCCGAGGAACAGGATACCACCGGGCTTCAGGCCGTAGTGGAAGCTGCGCATGGCGCGCTCCTGCAGACCGGGCTCGAAGTAGATCATCAGGTTGCGGCAGGAGATCAGGTCGAGCTTCGAGAACGGCGGGTCGCGTACCACGTTGTGCACGGAGAAGATGCACATCTCGCGGATCTGCTTGACCGGGCAATAGCCGTCGCCCTGCTTGACGAACCAACGCTCGATGCGCTCGGTCGACATGCCTTGCATGCCGCGCGGATAGTGGGCGGCGCGCGCCGTCGCGATAGCGGCGTCATCGATGTCGGTGCCGAAGATCTGAACCTCGCTGGCCTTGCCGCGCCGCTCCAGCTCCTCGCGCAACAGGATGGCGATCGAGTAGACCTCCTCGCCGGTGGCGCAGCCAGGGACCCAGATCCGGATCGCGTCGCGCGTCTCCGGGCCGTCGAGCAGGCGGGCGATGCCGGTCGTGCGCAGCGCGTCGAACGCCTGCGGGTCGCGGAAGAACTGGGTCACGCCGATCAGGAACTCGCGGAACAGCAGCTGCAGCTGCGGTGGATCGCTGCGCAGCCGTTCGATGAATTGCGGCACCGAGGCGATCTGCAGCACCTGCATGCGGCGCTGCACTCGGCGGCTGAGCGTATTCTGCTTGTACTGACCGAAATCGTGGCCGATCGCGGCGCGCAGCAGGGTGCTGATGGCGGCGAGGTGCTTGGCCGTGTCGACGCGCGCGCCATCGCCGTCCTTCAGGCCGGCGACGCTCGCCAGATGCCGCTCGTATTCGACCAGCCGGGCCGGCATGTCGGCGACCTGCAGGACATCGTCGACCAGGCCGGTGGCGGCGGCATTGTGTGGCATGCCGCTCAGCGCCAGATGGTCGAAGCCGGCCTGGGCCAGGGTCAGGCCGCCAGCCGCCTTGAGCGCGCGCACACCGGCCGTGCCGTCGCTGCCGGTCCCGGCGAGCACGATACCGACGGCGTGCTCGCCGTGGCCCTCGCCGAGCGAAGTGAAGAAGGCGTCGATCGGATAGCGCAGCGAGCGGGGTGGCGCCGGCCGCTCCAGCCTGAATCGGCCCTCCTGCAGGGTCAGCGTCGCGTTGGGCGGCATGATGAACACCGAGTCGGGCGCAACCTCCATGCCGTCCTCGACCTCTCGCACCGGCATGGCGGTCTCGCGCGCGATCAACTCGGGCAGCAGGCTCTTACGATCCGGGTTGAGATGCTGGACGAGCACGAAGGCCATGCCGCTGTCCGGCGGCATCTTCGCCAGAAAGCCCTGGAAGGCCTCGAGGCCGCCCGCCGAGGCGCCGATGCCGACGATCAGCCGCGCGATGCGCGCTATCGGGCCGGATGGGGACGATGCCGCCGCCCCCCGGCGCGGCCGGGAAGCTGCGGCCTTTGCAGTCCTGTTTTTCGAGACCACGGACACCCCCGGCGAAGCTGACGCAGAGTCAGACACCAATCAGCAGAAGCAGGCGTCCGTCCACCACCCCACTTCACTACTTTCTGCAGTCATTGAACCTTGGACGCAAAGCAGTCGCAAGGAAGCTTCACCCCAAAGCATAGTCCTTGAAGCAGTCGTACGCGAATCTTGCTTGGGCTGCCGGGCCGATCGATGATCAGGCGGCACTCCGGAGAAGTGGTGCGGCTCGGACTTCAATATAAGCGCCGGCAACGTTGTTTATTCTCGCCGGTAGACGGAGTACGGCTGGACTCTTCTGCGCGTGAAGCGACGGCTTTGGATTCGGCCGCGGCGGGATGCGCGTCTCGCTGGCGCCAGCCTCGCTAGCGCCCTGACCGCTCGGGCGCTTCTTTCAGTTTCTCGGCCACGAGGGCGTCCCGGGGGCCGACGGCGATATCGTGACGCTCTGATAACCGGCTGTGCGGAGGTCTTTCGCCCGCTGCTGCGCGTCTTCCAGCGTCGCGCAGCTCTCCCCATGGAATTGACGCGTTTCGGGGTGGACGCACGACACGGTGTAGCTGTGAGCTGGATGAGTAGACATGTTGCAGCATGTCATGCCAACACGGCCGAACAAAGGCTGCCTTATTTGAAGTCCTCAACAGGGGTCGAAATTTCCCGAATAGAGTTTGTGCCCCTCATTATTGCTGATGGTCATGGCGTCAGGCCGCTGCGGCATGTCGAGAGTTTGCCAAAGGCGCCGAGCGATCTCGACCGCATCATCGAGATCGGTGGCATCCGCGATTTCGCGGCCGACGATGGCATGCGCGTGGTCTGCCTCCCGGATACGGTAGAACTCGATCACCACTTTCATCGCCTTCCTCTGCTCGGCGTAAGGAACGCTCGTTACCCTCATCGAAGACATTGGTCCGCTATTTCGCAGGGCCCGACAGTGGACCAGCGGCCGGGGGTGGTGCGGGTGAGAAGAAGGGTCGCTTTCGTGTCCTCTTCGGCTTGGCGTCGACGGATCAGCGATTCGAAATCGGCAACGAAGACCAATTCGGCCACTTCACGGTCGTGAATCACCAGTTGAAAAGCCTCTTCTACGCCCACAACTATTTCCATTAAATCCAGGCTGGTGGCATGCAGGTCCAACCCGAGCGCCGCTTTCGCCAGTACCTTATGGGTCGATATTCCGAGCACATCGGCGATGATCATGCGCAACCTCTCATCATCGGCAATCTTCAAGTGTTCGTGCATGGCGTTCCTGTCTGGCAGCAAGAAGAAAATCGCTGCTGGCTGCAACGCTGCAACACCGGCGGATTCTCGAGCGATGTAGGGCGAGCGCCGTCAGCGCATTTGCGCGGTCGAGACATCCCGCTCAGCCTGCCGTTGCGCCTCAGCCAGCGCATCGGCAAATCTGGTATAGCGGAATTCCCTGAAGTAGAAGTAGTCGACGGGGACACACGTGATACCGTACTGGGCCATCTGGCCGATTGCTTCTTCGGTCGGAGGCGGCGTGTCTTTGGGCTTGAGGATATTCATAGCGTGGACTCCTGGCGAGCCCTCGTGGGAGGGGCCCGTGAGACGAGGGCGAACGCCCAAGATGCGCCGTCAGAATTGCTTTCCTTGCATCCAGGCGTCGACGTCCGGTCGGCCTGTTCCGCCGAGATGCTGGACCGCGTTTGGATCATGGAGCTCAACTGGCCCCTGGTCTTGATCGTCGAGCAATCAAAGTTCGTCAGGAACTTCCATTTTTGCTGGGCGTCCTTCATGTAGCCCGCTTTGCGTGCCACGATGTCCGCGGCTTCGCCGCCCTGAAAACCGAACATGATTGTCTCCGGAGA
>DATGMK010000020.1:0-104915 GCA_035293665.1 Reyranella sp.
TCGCGCGCATGATGATGATCGTGCTGCGCCTGCTCTCGCTCCCGGGACGGGATAGGGGTGTTTTTCAGTTGGGACAGAATCAGTGGATTCGTGGACTCCAGGCTCAAAACCCTTGTGCCATCGGCATCCAACCGGTCCACATCCGAGTGGACTCCCGTGGACTCTTGTGGACCCCCGCTAAGGGCGGTTCGACGAAAAGCGACGTCGCGCTAAGGTCTGATCGTCTGCCCGCCGATGCGGTGATCCTTCAGCACCTCCGGCCGGAAGGCGAGGCCGTGGCCGGGCCGCTCGGGCGGGGTCATGGTGCCGTCCTTGCCGGGCAGGACCGGCTCGATCCAGAGGTCGTCGTTCCAGGTCATGTACTCGAGCCAGCTCGCATTGGGGATCGAGGCCAGCAGATGGACCATCTGCTCGTGGAACAGGTGCGGCGCGATCCGGATGCCCCATGGCTCGGCGGCCGCTGCGATCTTGCGCAACTCGGTGTAGCCGCCGCGCATCGGATCGGGCTGCAGGATCGGCACCGGGTGCGGCGCCTCGAAGAACGGCCGCAGGTCGTTGCGGCCGAAATGGCTCTCGCCGCCGACGATGCGGGTCTTGAGGGCGGCGGCGATGCGGCGATAGCCGGTGAAGTCCTCGGCCACCACCGGCTCTTCGAGCCAGTAGGGATCGTACTCGTCGATGCGGTGGCCGGCCTGGATCGCGGTGTCGGCATCCCAGCCCATGTTGACGTCGATCATGATCTCCACGCCGCCGCCCATCGCCTCGCGCATCGCCTTGACGTTGAGGACGTCCTCGCGCCACGGCCGGATGTGCGCGACCTGCATCTTGATCGCCTTCAGCCCCATCGCGGTGAATTCCTTGGCGCGGGCGATCATGCCGTCGCGGCCGAGCCCGCGGAAAACCCCCGAGCCGTAGGCCGGCACCTCGCTGCGCGCCGCTCCCCACAGCCGGAACAACGGCAGGCCGGCGCGCTTGCCGACGATGTCCCACAACGCCATGTCGACTGCGCTCTGGGCAAACACCGTCACGCCCATGCGGCCCAGCCAGAAGTTGTTCTTGTAAAGCGTCTGCCAGATCGCCTCGACCTCGGTCGCGTCGCGGCCCAGCACGTGCGGCGCGATCAGCTCCTTCATGCAGGCGTCGATCGTCTGCAGGCCGCCGCGCAGGGGATGCAGGTAGCTCATTCCGGTCAGGCCGCCCTGGGTCTCGATCTCCAGCACGTAGAGCTCGCGGGGGCCAGGCGGCACCACGCCGGCCGCCGGCGGAGGCCCGTTCCATGGTACCTGGAGCAGGGTCGAGCGCATTTGCGTGATGGTGGTGGGCGTGGTCATGAGGCATACCTCCCGCGTCTTTCGCCCACTATGATGCCCGCCCAATGACTTCGTCCAACCGCGTCTATCTGTTCGACACCACCCTGCGAGATGGCGCCCAGACCCAGGGCGTCGATTTCACGGTCGCGGACAAGGCGGCGATTGCGCGCGAGCTCGACCGGCTCGGCATCGACTACATCGAGGGCGGCTGGCCGGGCGCCAACCCGACCGACGATCGCTTCTTCGCCGATCCGCCCGCCTTCCAGAGCGCGAAGTTCGTCGCCTTCGGCATGACCCGCCGCGCCGGCCGCAGCGCCGCCAACGACCCGGGCCTCAACGCCATCCTGCAGACCAAGGCACGCCACGTCTGCATGGTCGGCAAGACCTGGGACTTTCATGTCGACGTGGCACTCGAGCTCGACCGCTCGGAGTATGTCGACATGATCGGCGATTCGATCGCCCACGCGAAGGGCCGCATGGACGAGGTGATGTTCGACGCCGAGCATTTCTTCGACGGCTACAAGGCCAACCCCGACTACGCGATGGCATGCCTCAAGGCGGCGGAGGCGAACGGTGCGCGCTGGCTGGTGCTGTGCGACACCAACGGCGGCACGCTGCCGCACGAGATCGAGCGCATCGTGGGCGAGGTGGCCCAGAAGATCCCGGGTGAGCGTCTCGGCATCCATACCCACAACGACACCGAGAACGCCGTCGCCAACTCGCTGGCCGCGGTGCGCGCCGGCGTGCGCCAGGTACAGGGCACGATCAACGGCCTGGGCGAGCGCTGCGGCAACGCCAACATGATCTCGCTGATCCCCAATCTGGTGCTGAAGATGGGCTTCGACACTGGGCTGAAGGAGGGCGCGATGGCGCGGCTCACGCACCTGTCGCGCCTGCTCGACGACCGGCTGAACGTCGGCACCAACCGCAGCGCCGCCTACGTCGGTACGCGTGCCTTCGCCCACAAGGGCGGCCTGCACGTCTCGGCGGTCGAGAAGGACCCGCGCACCTACGAGCACGTCGACCCGGAGACGGTCGGTAACCAACGCATCATCGTGGTCAGCGACCAGGCCGGCCGCTCCAACATCATGGCGCGCTTCCGCCAGATCGGGCTGGAGGTCGATCCCAAGGATCCGGGCGTCGCCCGCCTGCTCGAGATCGTCAAGGAGCGCGAGGCCGAGGGCTATGCCTATGACGGCGCCGACGCCTCCTTCGAGCTGCTGGCGCGGCATGAGCTGCACACCGTGCCCGACTACTTCGCCTTGCAGAGCTTCCGCGTCCTGGCCGAGCGCCGGGTCAATGCGCGCGGCCAGCTGATCGCGCTGTCGGAAGCGACCGTGAAGCTCGATGTCGCTGGCCGGCGTGCAATGGAGGTGGGCGAGGGGAACGGCCCGGTGAACGCGCTCGATGCTGCGCTGCGGAAGGCCTTGGTGCCGGTCTATCCCGAGCTGGCCGATATGCGCCTGGTCGACTTCAAGGTCCGCATCCTCGACTCCGCCGGCGGCACCGCTGCAACAACACGCGTCATGATCGAGAGTGCCGACGCCAAGGGCCGCCGATGGTCGACCATCGGGGTGTCGCCCAACATCGTCGATGCCTCGTACAACGCCCTCTACGATGCCATTACGTACAAGCTGTTCCGGGACGGTGCTGCACCGGCCGCTGGCGGTACGGTCGGCAGTACCGCTAGGCCGGCCTAGCCAGCCATGTTCCGCCGTTGGTTGACGGTGCAAGCCGCTCGGCAGACCATATGTAGATAATGGACCGCAAATAGATGGACGGTGAACAGCTCCCGCCTCAGGCGCCGCCTATAGCGGTGGAAGCGCCTCCGGTCGTGCGTCGACCGCGTGTCGGTGGACGGCGGATTGCGCGGGGGCTCATGTGGTCGCTGCCGTTCCTTGCGGGCGGCGCTGCACTGTTCTTCTGGATGACGTCCGGCCGATATGTCGAGACCGACAACGCCTACGTCAAGGGCGACAAGGTCTACATCGCGACGGAGCTCAGCGGGCCGATCGTCGAGGTCGCGGTCAAGGAGAACCAGCACGTCTCGCGTGGCCAGCTCCTCTACCGGCTCGACGACACGCCTTATCGGCTGGCGCTCGCCAAGATCGAGTCGGACATCGACATCCAGCGCGCCGAGATCCGGTCCTTGCGCGCGCAGTGGCGCACCAAGCGCGAGGACATCAAGGCGGCACAAAGCCAGCAGGCCTACGCCCAGGCCGACTACGAGCGCCAAAAGGACTTGGCCGAGCGCAAGTTCGCGCCGGTCGCCAAACTCGACGAATCGCGCATGTCGGCCGAAGTCGCGCGCCAGCGCATCTCCTCGCTCGAGGAGGACCTGCAGCGCATCGAGGCGCAGCTCGCCGGCGATCCCAAGATCAAGGTCGACGACCATCCCAAGGTGAAGCAGATGCTGGCGGCGCGGGAGGAAGCGTTGCTCAACCTGCGCCGCACCACCATCGAGGCGCCGATGGATGGCATCGTCTCCAAGGTGCTGGTGCCCGGCAGCTTCGCCGTGATGGGCGTGCCCTCGATCGCCGTGGTCGCCGACAGCGACCTCTGGATCGAGGCCAACTTCAAGGAGACCGAGCTCACCCGCGTGCGCGTCGGCCAGCCGGTCACCATTTCGGTCGATACCTATCCCGACGTGAAGTGCACCGGCAAGGTGACCTCGCTCGCCTCGTCGACCGGCGCCGAATTCTCCGTGCTGCCGCCGCAGAACGCGACCGGCAACTGGGTCAAGGTCGTGCAGCGCATCCCGCTGCGCACTTCGGTGCAGTGTCCCGACGGCGCACCGCCGCTGCGCGTCGGCATGAGCACGACGCTCGAGATCGATACCGGCTACCATCGCTCCTTCGGCGATCTGCTGAAGAGCATCGGCCTCTAGCGGGGGGCCGATGACTGCCGACCAGCTCCGCCGCCGCCGCTGGCTCACCGTCGTGGTCATGATGGCCACGATCATGCAGGCGCTCGACGGCACGATCGCCAACGTGGCGCTGCCCAACATGCAGGGCTCTCTGTCGGCGACCCAGGAGCAGGTCGCGTGGGTGATCACTTCGTACATCGTGTCGGCGGCGATCGCGACGCCGCTCGCCGGCTTCTGCGCCGTGCGCTTCGGCGTGCGGCGCATCCTGGTCTCGTCGGTGATCGGCTTCACGATTGCGTCGATGCTGTGCGGCGCGGCGCAGACGCTGCCCCAGCTCGTGATGTTCCGCGTCATGCAGGGCGTGTGCGGCGCTTCGCTGGTGCCGCTCTCGCAGGCGCTGATGATGGAGGCCTATACCCGCGAGGAGCAGGGCAAGGCGATGGCGATGTGGGGCGTCGGCACGATGCTCGGGCCGATCACCGGTCCGACGCTGGGCGGCTGGCTGACCGACGAGTATTCGTGGCGCTGGGTGTTCTACATCAACCTGCCGGTCGGCATCCTGTGCGCGATCGGGCTGATGATCCTGATCAAGAACAAGGCGAGCGACAATCCGCGGCCATTCGATCTTCTCGGCTTCACCTTGCTGTCGATCGCCATCGGCACTTTCCAGCTGCTGCTCGACCGCGGCGAGACGGTCGACTGGTTCGGCTCCAAGGAGATCGTCGTCGAGGCGGTGGTCGCGGGCGTCGCCGCCGGCATGTTCGTGCTGCACATGCTGTCGGACGACCATCCCTTCCTCCCGCGCGATCTCTTCAAGGATCGCAACCTGATGCTGGGGATCTGCTTCACGGCGGTCACCGGGCTTCTGATGATCGTCACGGCAACGCTCCTGCCGCCGTTCCTGCAGCAGCTCAAGGGCTATCCCGTCTTCACCACCGGCATCGTCATGGCCCCGCGCGGCGTCGGCACGATGATCTCGATGTTCTGCGTCGCGCGCATCATCGGCCGGGTCGATGCGCGCTGGCTGATCGCGATCGGCCTCAGCCTGTGCGGCATCTCGCTCTACGACATGACGCTGTTCACGCTCGACGTCGACGAGGGCCGAGTCGTCTGGAACGGCTTCCTGCAGGGTGTCGGGTTGGGCCTGGTGTTTCCCCCGCTCACCACGCTCGCCTTCGCCACCGTGCCGGCGCGCATCCGCACCGAGGCGGCGGCGATGAATGCCTTGATGCGCAATCTCGGCGCCTCGATCGGCGTGGCGGCCCTCGTCGCGCTGCTCGACCGCAACATTCAGATCAACCGCTCGGAGATGGCCGAGCACCTGACGGTGTTCAGCCCGCACTGGCGGCTTGGCAGTATTCCCATGCAGAACGGCGTCCCGATCAGCCGCGAGCGGTTGATCGACTACTGGACGCCGCTGACCGGCGGCTTCCCGTTCGGGTCGGTGCCGACCGACGATCCCAACAAGCTGATCGGCATGTGGTCCGAGGAGCTGACCCGCCAGGCCTCGACCGTCGCCTATCTCAACGACTTCCGCGTGCTCGCCGTCGCGACCATGGTGTTCATCCCGCTGCTGTTCTTCATGCGCCGGCAGGCGATGCTGGCAAAGCCGTCGCGGCGCTAGCCGAGTCTAGCGGCCCAATAGCTCGCCATCGACGCGCAGTGCCCTGATCGCTGCGGCGCCATCGGCACGAACCGCGAGATCGACGGCCAGGGAGCCCGGGCGCTCGCGCATCAGCTTCTCGAGATCGCTCGCCCGCGCCTCCGGCACGTAGACCTGGACGGCGCCGTCGCCGTTGTCGAGCTTGCTCGGCACAAAGCGCGACGGTGCGCGGGCGGTCCCGGCAATGACCAGCTTGCAGTCGGTCTCGGTGCGATCCCCGGTCCTCCAACCGGCGACGAAGCGCACGCGCGGCTTGGGCGCTTCGGCGAGCACGCAGAGGGCGCCATCGACGGCCTCGTACTCGCCGACCGAGGGCGCGTTCTCCCAGTCCCAATCCATTTGCGCGCGGATATAGTGTCCGCGCAGCAGGTCGCGTGGATCGAAGCCGGTGAGCGGCACGGACAGGATCCGGGCATTCGCCAGCAGAAGTTCCTGATGGCCGACCAGGCCGGCGAGGGCGAGCACCGGCAAGGCCAGCGCGGCGATCACGGCAAGAGCGAAGGCGCGGCTCATGGGGGTGCTCCGCCGGTTCGGGGCCCCACCCCGCGGGTCAGCCGCCAGCCGACCGCCGCGAGCACCAGGCAGAGCACGCCGCCGCCGATCAAGCCGAGCCCGGTGGCGGTCAGGCCGCCGATGGCCTCGAAATAGAGGACCAGAAGACGGACGCCGACCATGGTGAAGGCAAGGCCGAACAGTCCGCGCCGGCTGGACCGCGCCGCGGCAGCGCCGATCCCGATCCAGTAGACGATGAAAAGCAGGGCGCGAATCAGGTCGCCGCTTTTGCCGCCCATCGGCACGACCGCCAGCCCGAGCGACCAGATCACCAGGCTCCCAACCAACAGGGCGAGGAGCGGGCCCCGTTCGTGGCGCTCACCGCCGAGCCATGTGGCCACGGCGGCCGGCAGGGTTGCCAATGTCGCGAGGAGGATCGGTCCGAGCAGCGGGCCGTTCCGTGATTCGAGCCAGCCGATGGAAACGGCGACGGTAGAGGCGGCAATCACCCCGGCCCAGGCCAACCGGCCCATCAGAGCGGCTTGCGCGCGAGCAGGGGCCCAACGGCCGCGCACGATCGCAATCACGATCATCGCACAGGCCGCCAGATAGCCCATCAACGCGATCTGGGAAGAAGAGATCCATGCCGTGCCGCTGACATAGGCGAAGAGAGCCTCCAGCGGCTCCTCGGCGACGAACCAGGTCGTCACGGCCGCGATCACCCAGATCGTGCCCGTCAGCCGCGAACAGGAAATCAGGGCAAGGAACGGCGTCGTAAGCCCGAGCCACAGCGCGAGCGCGCGCCACGGGGCGCTTTGCAGCTGATACACCTGGCCGATAAGGGCGATGCCGCTCAGCACCAGCCCGAACAGCAGCAGCGCTGCGAGATCGCGCCGCCAGGACCAGTCGCGTCGCCAGCAGACGAATACGGCGACGGCGCAGACGGCGGTCAGGCCAAGATCGACGGTGAGCTTGAGCCACGGAGGTATGTCCTCCCAGTTGGCGCCGACGATCGCCATGATCCCGAGCGACAGCGCGAGGATTCCGATGCCCGATACGGCCCAGAGGAAGACCGGACGGCGGTGGGCGGCTTCCCAGGCAACGATGCGCGTGGCGGTATCGCCGTCGATCAAGCCCGCCGCCCGCCACCGTCGCGTGAAGTGCTCGGCGATCACGACAGCCATGATTGCCCGGCCGCGGCGGCGTTGCACGAGTCGAATTGTTTCGTGCGACACGCTATAGCGGCGGCAATGGGTAGGTCCTCGAAAGGAAAGGCGACTGGCGAGCTGGCACCGGTGATCATCCTGGTGCGGCCGCAGCTTGGCGAGAACATCGGCATGGCGGCTCGCGCCATGCTGAATTGCGGCCTGTCCGAGCTGCGCCTCGTCGCGCCGCGCGACGGCTGGCCCAATCCCAAGGCGCAGCGGGCTGCGTCGGGCGCGGATGTCGTGCTCGACAAGGCGCTGGTGTTCGACAGCGTGGCCGAGGCCGTGACCGGCCTGCAGCGCGTTGTCGCTACGACCGCGCGGACCCGCGAGCTGGTGCAGCGGATCGTGACGGCGCGGCGCGCGGCGGCCGACATGCGCGGCTGGATCGCGTCGGGCGAGCGGGTCGGCATCCTGTTCGGGCCCGAGCGTACGGGGCTCGAAAATGACGACGCGGTGCATGCCGACACCGCGCTCACTATCCCGCTCAATCCGCAATTCTCGTCGCTCAACGTCGCGCAGGCGGTGTTGCTGGTTTCCTATGAATGGATGACCTCCGGCGATACCTCGCCCGAAGAGAGGATGTCCGCGCACGCGACGCGGCCCGCCAACAAGGACGAGCTGCAGAACCTGTTCGATCATCTCGAGCGCGCGCTCGACCAGTCGGGCTTCCTGCGGCACAAGGCGATGCGGCCAGCGATGGTCAACAATCTGCGCGCCCTGCTGCAGCGGGCGTACATGACCGAGCAGGAAGTGCGTACCTTCCACGGCGTCATCAAGTTTCTGAGCAAGGGCAAGCACGAGGAACAGGCATGACCAACACCGCCAAGGTTTCCTGGGTCGACGGCGCGCTGTTCGTCGCCGAGGGCGGCAGCGGCCACACCATCACCATGGACGGCGCGGCCGATATCGGGGGCCGCAACCTCGCCTCGCGGCCGATGGAGGTCATGCTGATGGGCATGGGCGGCTGCACCGCGATCGACGTGGTGTCGATGCTGAAGAAGCAGCGCCAGGACATCGAGGGCGTCGAGGTCTCCTTGTCGGGCGAGCGGGCCGGAGAGCACCCGATGGTCTATACCGAGGTGAAGCTGGTCTATACGGTGCGCGGCCGGAAGCTGAACCGGGCGCTGGTCGAGCGGGCGGTGTCCCTGTCGGACGAAAAATACTGCTCGGCGACGGCGATGTTCAAAAAGACCGCCAAAGTCACCCGTGAGGTCGTGCTGGTGGAGGTGTAAGTCATTGATCTTACGGCAATAATGGCTGCTTGACTGGCCGGTTTGCGCCAGTATGTTCCGCGCTTCTTCCGGAGAACGTGGTTGCGGGCCAATCGGGCCCACATCCCGCCCCGTCTGACGGCGGATCAAGGCCTATCCGGACACAACAGCGAAGGAGCATCGCGTGAGCAAGCGCGAGAATTCGAAGTACAAGATCGACCGCCGCCTCAGGGTCAACCTGTGGGGCCGTCCCAAGTCCCCGATCAACAAGCGCGAATACGGTCCCGGCCAGCACGGCCAGGCCCGTACCAAGCCAACCGACTACCGCCTGCAGCTGTTCGCCAAGCAGCGGTTGAAGGGTTACTACGGTTCGGTGTCCGAACGGCAGCTGCGCCGCTACTATCTCGAAGCGGTCCGCCGCAAGGGTGACACCGGCGAGAATCTGGTCGAGCTGCTGGAGCGCCGCCTGGATGCGGTCGTCTACCGCATGAAGTTCGCCATCACCCCCTTCGCCAGCCGCCAGCTGGTCAGCCATGGCCACGTCAAGGTCAACGGCCGCCGGGTCAACATTGCGTCCTATCTGGTGCGCGACAACGACGTGATCGAGTTGACCCCCAAGGCCAAGGAGATGGCCCGGGTGATCGAATCGACCCAGTCAGCCGAACGCGACGTGCCCGAATACGTCAACGTCGACCACAAGGAGATGAAGGGCACCTTCGTGCGCGGCCCGAAGCTCGCCGACGTGCCGTACCCCGTCCAGATGGAACCGTCGCTGGTCGTCGAATACTACAGCCGCTGACCGGACGTTTTTCCCGCAATGCACCGAAACCCGCCCTCGTGGCGGGTTTTTTGCATCAAACGAGCTGCAAAAGGGTGGTTGTCACTGTGCGGGCCCCAGCCGCCCGTCTATAATTCCTGCAGGGGCTTCGGGGAGTCTTAAGGAATGCGTTTGGTCCGTTGGGCGGTCCTTGCCGCCGTGGCGGTGGTGGTCTGTGGCGCGGCTTGGCAATACCGCGACCAAGTCGCGGCGAAGCTCGGCTTCAGTGTGCCTGCATCCGCCGCCGAGAAGGAGACCAGTCCGGCTGCTTCAGCGCAACCGCAGGGCCGCCGCGGCCGCGCCAATCCCGGCGGGCCGATCCCGGTCGTCGTCACGGTGGCTTCGCCGAAGTCGATGCCGATCATCGTCGAAGCGGTCGGCACGGTGCAGGCGATCGCCTCGATCCAGCTCAAGTCGCGCATCGACAGCCAGATCATGAAGGTCAATGTCGAGGAGGGCGCGCTGGTGAAGGAAGGCGACCTGCTGTTCGAGCTCGATGCGCGTACGCTGAAGGCGCAGCTCGCCCAGATCGAGGCGCAGATCCGCAAGGACAAGGCGCAGGTCGAGCAGGCCAAGCGCGATTCGACGCGCGCCGACGACCTGCTCACGAAGGGCGCCGGGACGGTGGTGACCCGTGACACCAACGTCACCAACCAGAAGGCGCTGGAGGCGCAGCTCGAGTCCGACGAGGCGATGCGCCAGAACATCCTGACCCAGATCAGCTACACCGAGATCCGCGCCCCGGTATCGGGCCGCATCGGCTCGATCCCGAACAAGGCCGGCACGACCCTGCGCGTTGCCGACAACACGGCGACGGCGGTGCTCGCGACGATCAACCAGGTCGATCCGATCTTCGTGAGCTTCGCGGTGCCGCAGGTCTTCCTGCCGGACATACGCGCCGCCATGACCAAGGGGCCGGTCAATGTGAATGCAGTAATCGACGAGGCCCACAAGCAATCCGGCACCATCGCCTTCCTCGAGAACAGCGTCGATCCGATGACCGGCACGGTGACCGCCAAGGCGCGCATCGCCAACGCCAACGAAGGTCTGTGGCCCGGGCAGTTCATCAAAGCCGAGGTCGTGCTGGGCGTCGAAGCCAGCGCACTCGCCGTGCCGACGCCGGCGGTCCAGCTGGGACCCCAGGGCCCATACATCTTCGTGGTCAGGGCGGACAACGTCGCCGAGGTGCGTCCGATCGCCGTCAGCCGCACGCAGGGCGGCGAAACGGTCATCAGCAAGGGCCTGAAGGCCGGCGAGAAGGTCGTGGTCGAGGGCCATCTGCGCCTGGTGAACGGCGCGACGGTGGCCGAGAAACCGGCACAGAACGAGGCGCCCAAGCCCACGCAACCGCGCGGCTAGGAGGGTCTCCGTGTCCGCCATCTGCATCCGCCGCCCGGTGATGACCATCCTGGTGATGGCGTCGTTCATCATCGCCGGCATCTTCGGCTACAAAAACCTGCCGATCGCCGCCGTGCCGCGCGTCGACTTCCCGACCATCCAGGTGCAGGCGCAGCTGCCGGGCGCCAGCCCCGAGACGATGGCGGCGTCGGTCGCGTCGATCCTCGAGCGCCAGTTCTCCAACATCGCCGGCGTGACGGCGATGACCTCGACCAGCTCGCTCGGCAACACGTCGATCGTGCTGCAGTTCGACCTCAACCGGAACATCGACGGCGCGGCGCTCGACGTGCAGTCGCAGATTTCGGCGGCGATGCGCCGCCTGCCCGTCGAGCTGCCGACGCCGCCCAGCTTCCGCAAGGTCAATCCGGCCGACTACGCGATCATGTTCCTGGCGCTCAAGTCCTCGCAGACCAGGCTGAGCGACATCGACGCCTTCGCCACGCGCGCCATCCTGCCGCGTATCTCGACATTGTCGGGCGTGGCGCAGGTCGTGATCTTCGGCACCCAGAAGTACGCCGTCCGCGTGCGCGCGAACCTCGACCAGCTCGCGGTGCGCGGCCTCACCCTGCAGGAGCTGCAGAACGCGATCGTCGCCGCCAACTCGACCAAGCCGCTCGGCGCGATCGCGGATCAGCGCCAGAACGCGATCCTCGACGCGACCGGCCCGATCAACAAGGCGGCCGACTACATGCCGGTGATCGTGGCCTTCCAGAACGGCGCGCCGGTACGCATCTCGGACGTCGCGACCGCGATCGACTCCGTCGAGAACGACAAGATCGCCAGCTGGCTAGACGGCACGCGCGCCATCCTGCTCGCCGTCTACCGCCAGCCCGACGCCAACACCGTCGAGGTGGTCGATCGCGTCAAGGCGATGATGCCGGCCATCCAGGTCGAGTTGCCGCCGGGCGTCGACATTTCCATCCTGAACGACCGCTCGGTGTCGATCCGCGACGCCATCGAGGACGTCCAGTTCACGCTGTGCCTCGCCGGCGTGCTGGTGATCATCGCAATCTACTTCTTCCTGCGCAGCTTCCGCGCCACGCTGATTCCGGCGATCGCGCTGCCGATTTCCGTCATCGGCACCTTCGCCGGCATGTACGTCCTAGGCCATTCGATCGACAACATCTCGCTGCTGGCGCTGACCTTGGCCGTCGGCTTCGTGGTCGACGACGCGATCGTCATGCTGGAGAACATCGTCCGCCACATCGAGGCGGGCGAGAAGCCGATGGACGCCGCCTTCAAGGGCTCCAAGGAGGTCGGCTTCACCATCGTGTCGATGACGCTGTCGCTGGTCGCGGTGTTCATCCCGGTGCTGTTCATGGGCGGCGTCGTCGGGCGCATGTTCAACGAGTTCGGCCTGGTCATCTCGATGGCCATCCTGATCTCGGGCATCGTGTCGCTGACGCTGACGCCGATGCTGTGCTCGCGGCTGCTGAAGCCGATCGACCATCACGAGAAGCACAATTTCCTGCTGCGCTCCTTCGAATGGAGCTTCAACAAGGTCACCGAGGGCTACGGCTGGGCCCTGCGCAAGACGGTGGCGATGCCGCGTCTGGTGCTCGTGCTGACGCTCTGCACCTTCGCCGTCACCTACGTGCTGTTCGTCAACATCCCCAAGGGCTTCTTCCCGTCGGAGGATATCGGCCAGATCAGCGCCTCGACGGTCGGGCCCGACGACGCCTCGTTCGACGCTATGGTGGCGCGCCAGGCCGTGCTGGCGGAGATCCTGAAGCGCGATCCCGACGTCGTGACCGTGATGTCGACGGTGGGCGGCGGCAATGCGGCGAACACCGTGAACTCGGGCCGCATCTTCATCACCCTGCGCGACAAATCCGAGCGCAAGGCGACGGCGCTCGAGGTGATCGCCCGGCTGCGCCGCGCGACCAGCTCGGTGCCGGGCATCGCGATCTTCTATCAGCCGATCCAGTCGATCAACATCGCGACCACGCAGACGCGCGCGCAGTACCAGTTCGGCATGCGCTCGAGCGACCTCAATGCGCTGCGCACCTACGCGCCGATGATGGAAGAGCGCATGAAGCGCCTGACCAACATCCTCGACGTCAACTCGGACCTGCAGATCCGCGCGCGCCAGACCTCGATCGAGATCGACCGCGACGTCGCGTCGCGCCTCAACCTGTCGGTCGACCAGATCCGCCTGCTGCTCTACTCAGCCTTCGGCACGCGGCAGGTCTCGACCATCTACGCGCCGGACGACACCTACCAGGTGATCCTCGAGGCCGATCCCAAGTACGCCGACACCAGCGAGGTGCTGCGCCGGATCATGATTCGCACGCCGGCCGGCGGCCTGGTGCCGCTCGATACGGTCGCCAAGAAGGTCGACAAGCCGACCTCGCTCACCGTCAACCACATCGCCCAGCTGCCAGCCGTGATGATCTCCTTCAATCTCGCGCCCGGCGTGGCGCTGGGCGAGGCGGTGAAGTCGATCCAGGATCTCGCCTTCGAGGTCGGCCTGCCGCCGCAGATCGCCACCAGCTTCGAGGGCAGCGCCCAGGTCTTCCAGCAGGCCGTTGCCAACCAGGGGCTGTTGTTGTTCGCCGCGGTGCTGGTGATCTACATCATCCTCGGCATCCTCTACGAGAATTTCATCCATCCGCTGACCATCCTGTCGGGCCTGCCGTCGGCCGGCATCGGCGCGCTGCTGACGCTCGAGCTGTTCGGCCTCGATCTTTCGGTCATCGCCATGATCGGCATCATCATGCTGATCGGCATCGTCAAGAAGAACGCCATCATGATGGTCGACTTCGCGCTGGTACGGCGCGCCCAGGGCGCGTCGGCACAGGACGCGATCGTCGAGGCCGCCCTGCTGCGCTTCCGGCCGATCATGATGACCACGACCTGCGCGCTGCTGGGCTCGCTGCCCATCGCATTGGGCGCCGGCGCGGGCGCCGAGCTGCGCCAGCCGCTCGGCGTCGCCGTGGTCGGCGGCCTGATGGTGTCGCAATGCCTGACGCTGTTCATCACGCCGGTGGTCTATATCTGGTTCGATCGGCTGCTTGGGGTGAGGTTTGGCCAGATCCGCTTCTTCGGCCGCAAGCGCAGCAAGCCCACCACCCAGCCCGCCGAATAGCCTGACATGACTGACGATATCGGAGCCTTCGTTCCCGGCCCGCGGATCCACATCGAGGGCCGGGCAGGCGGGCCCCTCGCAGGCCTCACCTTTGTCGCCAAAGACCTGTTCGACGTGGCGGGCGTGCCGACCGGCGGCGGCAATCACGACTGGCCGACTGGCCGGCCGATCCCGGCAAGACATTCGTGGGCGGTTCAGACGCTGCTCGACGGCGGCGCCACGCTGATCGGCAAGACCATCACCGACGAAGTCTCGCTCGGCATCCTGGGCGAGAACGCGTTCGACGGGACGCCGAAGAACGTGCGCGCGCCCGGCCGCGTGCCGGGCGGCTCGTCGTCGGGCTCGGCAGCGGCCGTCGCCGCCGGCATCTGCGACACGGCGCTTGGCACCGACACCGGCGGCTCGGTGCGCGTGCCGGCTAGCTTCTGCGGCCTGTACGGCATTCGCCCGACGCACGGCCGGATCGATACCACCGGCATGATGTCTCAGGCGCCGACGTCGGACACTACGGGCTGGTTCGCGCGCGATGCCGAGACGTTCGCCAGGGTGTCGTCGGTGATGCTGGGCGAGCCGATCCCGCATGCCCTGCCGACCAGCCTCGTGATCGCGGTCGACACCTTCGGCTTTGCCGATGCCGACGTCGCGCAAGCCCTGCATCCGATGGTGAACCGGCTGGCGACCGTGATCGGCCATTGCCGCGAGGATATCATGGCGCCGCAGGGCCTGTCGATGTGGGCGCGCGCGCAGCGCAGCCTGCAGCCGATCGAGGCGTACAACACCTTCAAGCCGTGGCTGGACGAGCGCAATCCGCGCTTCGCCTTCTCGGTCGCGCGCAACCTTGTGATGGGTTCGATGATCCCGGCCGCCGAGCAGAGCTGGGCCGCGCTGATGCGCCAGGAAGTACGCGGTCGCATGGCGCACCTGCTGCCCGAGGGCACGATCCTCTGCCTGCCGACCACGCCGTTCCCCGCGCCGCTCGCGGGCCAGCCGCTGTCGGTGCTCGATCCGCTGCGCGATCGCATCACCTGCCTTTGTGCGCAGGGCGGACTGGCGGGCCATCCGCAGGTCAACATTCCGGGCGCGACCGTTGACGGCCTGCCGGTCGGTCTGTCCATCATCGGCCCGCGGGGCAGCGACGCCAGTCTGGTGGCTGTGGCGCGGGCGCTGGAGGCGCAAGCCGCCTGATCGCTGCCCCGCTGGAGGAGGCGTGTTGGCGAGCGAGAAGCAGAAGATGCTGGCGGGCGAGCTCTACGTGGCGACCGGCGAGGAGCTGGCGGCCGATGCGCGCCGCGCCGCCGAGTGGATGGACCGCTACAATGGCTCGCTCGCGCGCACGCAGCGCGATCACGCAGCGATGCTGCGGGAGCTGTTCGCCGACGTGGGCGAGGGGGCCTACATCCGCCCGCCGTTCCATTGCGACTACGGCTACAACATCAGCCTCGGCCGCGGCGTCTTCCTGAATTTCAACTGCGTGATCCTCGATGTCGTGCCGGTGACGATCGGCGACGGCACGCAGATCGGACCGGGCGTGCAGATCCTGGCGGCCGACCATCCGCGCGACCCTGCGCAACGCCGGTTGGGCCTGGAGCTCGGGCGGCCGATTGCCATCGGCCGCAACGTCTGGATCGGCGGCGGAGCGATCATTCTGCCCGGCGTGACGGTCGGCGACGATGCCATCGTCGGCGCCGGTGCGGTGGTGACGCGCGACGTGCGCCAGGGTGCTACGGTCGTCGGAAATCCAGCCAAAGAGCGTGCAGCGTGACGGATCTCACTCCCAACATTCCCGAAGTCGTCGCCGAGGTGACAGACCTGTTCGAGCGCTACGAGCAGGCGCTGATCGACAAGAACGTGAAGGTGCTCGACGAGACGTTCTGGAACAGCCCCTACACCATCCGCCTCGCCAATGCCGAGCACGGCTACGGCTTCGACCGCATCCATGCCTTTCGTGTCGCCCGCCCGCCGGGGCCCGGGACCAAGGAGAAACGCCTCAGGCTCGACGTCCTGACGCTCGGCCGCGACCTCGCCACGGTCTCGCTGGTCTACAAGGTGCGTGGCCAGGACAAGACCGGGCGGCAGACGCAGACCTGGGTGCGCTTTCCCGATGTCGGTTGGAAGGTGATCCACGCCCATGTGTCGATGATCGCCGAACAGCCGATCCTGTAGGGAGGAAGAACAATGGCCAAGGAAACGCCCACGCTCGGCAATGTGATCGCGCCCAATCTCGACTGGGTGGCCAAGACCACCGAGCCGGCGCTGGAGCCCGAGCTGCCGATCGTCGATCCACACCACCATCTGTGGCAGCGCGCGGGCAACGACTACATGTTCCACGACCTGCTGGCCGACACCCAGACCGGCCACAACATCGTCGCCACGGTGTTCGTCGACTGCCATTCGATGTACCGCAAGGAAGGTCCGGCGGAGCTGCGCTGCCTCGGCGAGACCGAGTTCGCCAACGGCGTGGCGGCGATGAGCGCGTCGGGCATCTACGGCGACCTGCGCGCCTGCAAGGGCATCGTGAGCCACGTCGACCTGCGCCTCGGCGCGAAGGCGGGCGCGGTGTTCGACGCTCAGATCGCCGCAGGCAACGGCCGCTTCAAGGGCATCCGCTACCAGACCGGCTGGGACGCCGATCCCGGGATCCGCAACTCGCGCACCGACCCGACGCCGGAGCTGACGCGCGACAAGACCTGGCGCGAGGGCTTCAGGGAGCTGGCCAGGCGCGACCTTACGTTCGATGCCTGGCTCTACCATCCGCAGATCGCGGAGATCGGTGAGCTGGCCGACGCCTTCCCCAGCACATCGATCATTCTCGACCATATCGGCGGCCCGCTTGGCTATGCCGGCTACGCCAGCCGGCACGACGAGGTGCGCGCCACCTGGAAGAAGACGATGGCCGAGCTCGCCCGGCGCCAGAACATCACCGTGAAGGTCGGGGGGCTCGGCATGGCGATGGGCTGGTTCGACTTCTACCAACGGCCCAAGCCGCCCGGCTCGCAGGAGCTGGCCGAGGCCTTCAGGCCGTGGGTCGAGACCTGCATCGAGCTGTTCGGCGCCGACCGCTGCATGTTCGAAAGCAACTTCCCGGTCGACAAGATCACGTCGGGCTACGGCGTGCTGTGGAACGCCTTCAAGCGGCTCGCCGCCAAGGCCTCGGCCGACGAGAAGACGGCGCTGTTCAGCGGCACCGCGTCTCGCGTCTACAAACTCTAGAGGAGGGTCCGATGCGTCGTTTGCTGCTTGCCATGGCCGCGCTGGCGGCCCTGTTCACGGCGCCATTGGCGTCGGCTGAGACGGTGTTCAAGGTCGTGATGCATTCCGACGTGAAGGCGCTCGATCCGGTTTGGAGCGGGGCCTACATCACGCGGAACCTGGGCTACATGCTCTACGACACGCTGTTCGCGCTCGACGAGAACCTGCAGGTCAAGCCGCAGATGGTCGACAAGTGGGAGACCAGTCCCGACGGCCTCACCTGGACCTTCACGCTGCGCGACGGCCTGGCATTCCACGATGGCGCGCCGGTCACCTCGGATGACGTGATCGCCTCGCTGAAGCGGTGGGCGCAGCGCGATTCGATGGGCCAGAAGCTCGCCGGGTCGACGGCGGAGTGGAAGGTGGTCGATGCCAGGACCTTCCAGATCGTGCTGAAGCAGAAGTTCGGACCGCTGCTCGAGGCGCTCGGCAAGCCGTCGGTGGTGGTGCCGTTCATCTTCCCGAAGAAGGCGGCCGACGCCCAGGATGCCTTCACCCAGAGCGACAACGTGATCGGCTCGGGCCCGTTCATCTTCAAGAAGGATGAATGGAAGCCCGGCGAGAAGCTGGTTTTTGTCAAGAACACCAAATACAAGCCTCGGCCCGAGCCGATGTCGGGGCTGGCCGGCGGCAAGGTCGTGAGCCTCGATCGCGTCGAATGGGTGTGGATCCCCGACGCCGAGACCCAGATGAACGCCCTGGTGAACGGCGAGATCGACATGATCGAGAGCGTCAATTACGACCATCTGCCGGTGCTGGAGAAGACCAAGGGCGTCAAGGTCATCACCAGCCGCACCTCCAACCAGTACGTGTTCCGCATGAACTGGCTGCAGCCGCCGTTCAACGACGTGCGGGTGCGCCGCGCCGCCGCCTATGCGCTGAGCCAGCCCGAATTCCTCGAGGCCAACATCGGCGACAAGCGCTTCTATCGAGTCTGCAAGGCAATGTTCACCTGCGGCACGGCGCTCGAATCGACCGTCGGCATGGACGGCCTGCTCGAGGGCAATATCGCCAAGGCCAAGGAACAGCTGGCCGAGGCCAAGTATGATGGCGCGACGGTGGTGATCCCGCAGCCGACCGACCTCGGCGTCATCAAGCAGCTCGCGCCGGTGGCCAAGGCGCAGCTCGAGAGGGCGGGCTTCAAGGTCGAGGTCCAGCCGATGGACTGGCAGAGCATGGTGACGCGCCTGACCACCAAGAAGGGCCCGGTGTCGGAGGGCGGCTGGAGCGCCTTCGGCACGAGCTGGGTGCAGGTCGACATCCTCGATCCGCTGATGACCCCGAACCTCGCCGCGACCTGCGAGAAGGCCCGGGCCGGCTGGCCGTGCGATCCCGAGCTCGAGAAGTTGCGCGATGCGTTCGTGGCGGCGTCGACACAGGCAGAAAAGAAGGCCACCGCCGAGGCGGTGCAGAAGCACGCCATGGAAGTCGTGACCCACATCCCGCTCGGCGAATGGGTGGGCGTGTGGGCGGTTCGCAGCAACGTCGATGTGCCCGCCAAACCGGCGCCGGTCACGGTATTCTGGGGGATGAGCAAGAAATGACGCAGCGAAGGCCTCTCGGCTTCGCCTCGGGATGACAGTAGAGTCGCGCCCCTGAAAAGGGAGGCGTGGGTGTTCGGTAAAGGTTTGACGCGTCGAACGGCGCTGGCAGCACTCGCGACTGCGCCATTGGTGCGCGCGGCGCGGGCGGAGGATTTGCCCAAGGCGTCGGTGGCGCTGCTGCGGCTCTCCTCGTCGGGCCCCGTGTTCATCGCGCAGGAGAAAGGCTGGTTCAAGGACGCGGGCCTCGACCTCACGATCAAGGACTTCACAGCCGCCGCCCAGCCGCCACTCGCCGTCGTCTCGGGCGACGCCGACTTCGGCATGACCGCCTTCACCGCGGGCTTCTACAACCTCGCTGCCAAGGGCGGGCTGAAGGTGATCGCAGCGCAGAGCGCCGAGAAGCCCGGCTATCCGCTGGTTGCGATCGCCGTTACCAAGGCGGCTTGGGACGCGGGCATCCGCTCGATCAGGGATTTCGCCGGCAAGCGCATCGGCATGACCACCGCCGGCTCCTCGATGCACTATTCGATCGAGATCGTCGCGCGCAAGCACGGTGTCGATCCCAAGACCATCACCATGGTGCCGCTCAACTCGCTGCCCAACATGGCCGCAGCGTTCAAGGGCGGCAATGTCGACGGTGCGCTCTTCCCGGTGACGACCTGGCGGCAGGTCGAGGCTGACACGGGCGGCCACCTCATCGCCTGGGTCGGCGACGAGACGCCGTGGCAACTTGGCGGCGTGTTTACGTCGCCCAAGACGATCGCGGAGCGGCGGCCGGTGGTGGAGAAGTTCATCGCCGGCTACCAGCGTGGCGCCACAGCCTACAACGATGCCTTCGGCAAGCGTGACAATGGCAAGATCGTGCCGGGACCGGGCTACGACGAGCTGCTGAAGATCCTGGCGACGGCAGTGAAGCAGTCACCGCAGCTGGTGGCGGAAGGCCTGCCCTATATCGATCCGCTGGGCCGGCTCGACGTCGGCGACATCTACAAGCAGGTCGAGCTCTGGAAGGCCCAAGGCCAGGTCGCCCATGACGCCGACCCGAAGACCTTCGTCGATCTGACGTTCGTGAAGGGCCATTTCAACGTGCCGGGGTGACGGAGCCGCGCGAGTATCGCGTCGGCGTTTCGGCACGTGGGACCGCTCGGATGCCGACCTCGCAAGGCCTTTAGCCGACCCCCATCGTCCCGCCATCACCTCTGCCTGTTTTTACCCGGGTAAAAATGGGCGCGGCGGTCCAAGCAGGCTGCGGTCTCGGTCAGCCTAAAGAGGCACCCTGTCTGGATTGCCTCGTTCGGCCGGGCGACGGGCGGCATAGGCGGGGATACGGTTCGACCATCTCAGTCTTGGACTGTTGCACCACTCGCCTGCTTGCAACCAGCGCAGGGGCGGAATCGCCATGGCAGCATGACACAACAATGACACAACCTCCCCGACGCCCGGCCCCTACCATCGTCGTACATCCGCAGACTTCGGTCGGTGACGGCCACTGGCAGGTTGCCCTATGAGGCGCGCTCGCCTGACGATCGTCCTTCTGGCCTTCGGCTTCGCCTGTTGCGGTGTGGATGCGGCCCGCGCCGAGCCGTCACGCATCGCCCTCGTCATCGCCAACAATCAGTATGCAAACTTTCCCCCAGTGTCGCGCTGCGCGCCCGCTGCTGCGATGACGCGCGACAGCCTGCGCGCCAAGGGCTTCGAGGTCATGGAACGCAACAACCTGGGGCGCGGCGAATTCGATACGGCGATCGGCCTGCTGGCACGTCGTGTCGCGGCAGCGCCCCCGGCGCTCGCGGCCGTGTACTATTGCGGCTACGCGGCTGAGTTCAACAATCGCTCCTTCTTGTTGCCGGTGTCCGCCGTGCTGACCCGCGACAACGACCTCCTTAGCCAGGGGATCCTCATCAAGAGCGTGCTCGAGAGCCTGCGGCGCACGCCGGACAGTGCGGGCCTGGTATTGCTCGACGTGTTCCAGGCCCCGGATGCGCCCACCGGGCGCATGGGGCAACTCGCCGAGCATGTGCCAGCGTCGAGCTTCGCCGTGATTGCCGCCGGCAACGAACCCAGCGGCGAGGGGGTGACCGCGCTGGCTCTGGGGCTGCGCGATGAGCTGTCCGCCAACGACGCCGGGGTCAACAGTGTCGTCGACGGCCTGCGCCGCCGGCTTTCCAAGGACTCCGTGACGGCGCAGATTATTGCCGCCACCGCAGATGCGGCTCTCTCCGCCGAAAAGCGTCCCACGCCGCCCCCGGTCGCGTCGGTCGTGCCCCCACCGCCTGCGGCGCCGCCGCAGCCGTCCTTCAAAACGCCGCCGCAGCAGCACATCATGGTCGACGAGGATCAGATGTCCGACGGCGACCGGCGCCAGGTCCAGACCGCTCTCGCCAACATCGGTTACTACTCCGGCCGGATCGACGGCACTTTCGGCCCCGAAACGCGCGCCGCCATCCGCCGCTACCAGTTCGAGATCAAGGCCGAGCTCACCGGTCGCCTGTCGGCGGAACAGGCGACGAGGCTCGTCAACAGCATGCGGTAATTCCCTAGAGCCACAGGGGGCAGCGATGGGACTGCGGGCCAAATTCAATATGGTGATGATCGCGGCCTTCGCGATCGGGCTCGGCGTGGCGACATTCCTGGCGCGCGAGATCACAACCGACGAGGCCAAACGCGAAGTGCTGAACGAGGCGACGCTGATCATGCGCGCCGGCACGGCAGTCCGCAGCTATACCCAGAAGGAGATCGGCCCCCTCCTCACCGAGCAGATGTCCGTGCGCTTCCTGCCCCATTCAGTGCCGTCGTGGTCGGCCCATACGGTGCTGCGTGCCTTGCAGAAGGACTATCCGGACTATTCCTACAAGGAAGCGGCCCTCAACCCGACCAATCCCGCCGACCGGGCCACCAACTGGGAGGCCGACATCATCACTGCCTTCAAGCGCGACGGCGCGCTCAAGGAGTTCGTCACCACCCGTGACACGCCCGCCGGGCAGTTCCTGACCTTCGCGCGGCCGTTCCGGTTGACCGACCGGGGCTGCCTCAGCTGCCATTCGACGCCGGCTGCGGCGCCGCCGACGATGGTCGACCTCTACGGCAACGGCAACGGCTTCGGCTGGACGCAGGGCGACGTCATCGGCGCGCAGATCGTCTCGGTGCCGATGACACTCGCTCTCACGCGCGCCAACCATGCGCTGCTCGCCTTCGTCGCCGCGCTCAGTGCGGTATTCGTGATCATGCTGGTGGCGCTGAACGTAATGATGCACTTCATCATCCTGAAGCCGATGCAGCGGATCACTACGCTCGCCCGCGATGTCAGCGCCGGCAAGCCGGACGTGCCGGAGTACGCGGTCAAGGGCAAGGACGAGATCGCCTCGCTTGGGCGGTCGTTCAACCTGATGCATCGCAGCTTGCAGAACGCCATGCGCATGCTCGAGAGTTAGCGAGGTCCTACGCGGGTCCCGATCATGGAACCGATCCCCGTCCAAATCGGACGATACGTCGTCGAAAGCCTGGTCGGCGCGGGCGGCATGGGCCAGATCTACAAAGCCCACGACCCTGATATCCGCCGCACGGTAGCCATCAAGCTGATCTCGACACGCCTGATGAGCAGTATCGACCGTAGTGAGTACATACGGCGCTTCCGTCGCGAAGCCGAGGCCGCCGCTCGCTGCGCCCATCCGAACATCGTCTCGATCTACGACTACGCGATGCACGAAGGGCAACCCTTCCTGGCCATGGAGTTCGTTCATGGCATGAGCGTGCGCCAGATGATCGAAGAGAGGCCGATGGCCGTGCCCGAAGCGATCCACGTCATGCTGCAGGTGCTGGACGCGCTGGCGAGCGCACATGAGCAGGGCGTCATCCACCAGGACATCAAGCCGGCCAACATCCTGCTCACGCCGAGGATGCACGCCAAAGTCACCGACTTTGGCATCTCTCGATTCGCCAACGCCGACACCACGAGCATCTCCTCCTCGATGGGCACTCCCAGCTACATGGCGCCGGAGCAGTGCAGCGGCGGCGCGGTGGACCATCGCGCCGATCTGTTCGCCGCCGGGGCCACGCTGTTCGAGATGGTGGCGGCCGAGCGGGCGTTTGGCGGACGCAGTTCGGCCGAGGTCACGCACCACATCATGTACGACAGGCTGCCGCTTCTGCCTGCTGCGGTGCGGGGCGCGGCGCCGCGGCTGCAGTTCGTGCTCGAGCGCGCGATGGGCAAACATCCCGAGGACCGCTTCTCCTCGGGGCACGAGATGGCCGAGGCGCTGCGGCAGATACTGGGCACATTGGCCACGGAGGTACAGGACAGGATACGCCCACCTGCCGGGACGACCGCGACCGTTGCCATGGCGCCGGCGGTCCCTGTCGGACAGTCCACCACGCCGCCTCCTGCTGCGCCGCTGCCGGCCACGCCGTCGGACGTCTCACCGGTCCCATCGTCGAGGACCGGACGGGTGCAAGATCGGTGGCCCATCGATGCCAATATGCTGCAGACGCTGGAACAGAAGCTTATCGCTTACCTCGGGCCGATCGCTCGAGTCATGGTGCGCTCCGCCGCCAGTCGCGCCATTGGACTGGACGCATTGTGCGCAGAGCTTGTTGCGGCCGTGCCCGAAGGCACCGAGCGCGAGAGCTTCCGCCGCGAAATCGCGCCGCTCCTGCGCACGCGCCCTCCTGCGATGGACGATGAGCCATCGCGGGGCAGCATCGGTTCCTTCCATGAGCCGGAACTCGAACGGGTGCAGCGCGCTCTGATGCAGTATGTCGGACCGATCGCCCGGGTGCTGGTACGGCGGACGGCGCGTGAGGCCTCGTCCATCGACGGATTGTGGCAGGCACTGTCGATGCACATAGAGCTGCCAGCAGAACGCGCTGCCTTCCTGCGGCAGCGTCACGAATAGCGGTCGATGCGGATAAACTGGTCACCCTTGCAGTCTCTTTCCCGGGCTGGATCACCATGACGCGATCCGAACGGCGGCTGTCTGCGATCCTGCATGCTGACGTTGCGGGTTTCGTCCGGCTCGTCGAGCGGGGAGAAGACCTGACGTTCGAGTACCTTCGGACCGCCCGTTCGCGCATCTGGCAGCCTACCATCGAAAGCGCCGGCGGCGTGATGGTTCACAGTACGGGCGATTCCATCCTCGCCCAATTCGAGTCGGCGATTGCCGCTGTCCAGGCAGCCATCGCGATCCAAGAGCGCATGGCGCGCTTCAATGAAGGCGTTGCCGAGGAGCGGAGGCTGCTGTTCCGCATCGGCGTCCATGTCGGCGAGATCATCATCGACGAAGCCGGTCACGATATCTTCGGCGACGGTGTAAACTTGGCCGAGCGGATTCAGGTGTTGGCTGAACCAGGTGGCATCGCGGTCTCCCGGGCGGTACGCGACGTGACCGAGTTGCAGCTGCAGGATGACTATGCGTACGTTGATGGTGGCGAGCACCAAGCCGAGCACGTCAGCCGTCCCCTCCACATCTACAGGATTCGCGCCCACGAAAGCGCTGTCACCTTGCCGAGGCGGTCAGCACCCGTGCGCGGAACGTTCCGTTTTCGCGGCGCCGATCTCAGTGGACACTCGTTCGGCTTCGATCTCGATTTCGATGCGCTCGCGAAACGCAATCGGACGGTCCTGATCGGAAGGGATTCTGCTCAATGCGATGTTGTCCTGCTGCACGCGTCGATCTCCAGACGTCACGCGCGACTGAGCGTGGGAAACGACAATAAGCTGCGCATCGAGGATGTCGGATCGACCAACGGTACCGCTATCGATGGCAGGCCGATCGCTGCCGGCGGCCTGCCGGAGACTTTGGCCCCGGGATCCACGCTGAGGCTGGGCGATATCGAACTCGTCGTTCGTTACGACTAGGCTAGGCGGCCTTGAGTTCCGCCTTCTTGTTGCCCGCACGGTCCTCGGCCTGCCAGCGGATCGCCACCTCGCCCAGCTTCTCCAGCACCTCGTCGAGCTCGTGGCCGCGCGGCGTGAGGGAATAGGTGACCTTGGGCGGGATGGTCGCCTCGTAGTCGCGCTTGATCAGGCCGGCACCTTCCAGGGTGCGCAGCCGCTCGGTCAGCATTTTGGCCGAGATGCCGGCAACGCGGCGCTTCAACTCGCCGAAGCGCTGCGGGCCGTAGGTGCGCAGGTTGTAGACGA
Source organism: Reyranella sp. (assembly GCA_035293665.1). Taxonomy (GTDB): domain Bacteria; phylum Pseudomonadota; class Alphaproteobacteria; order Reyranellales; family Reyranellaceae; genus Reyranella. The sequence goes on from DATGMK010000020.1 coordinate 24,986, forward strand.
TGTAGGTGGTCCACGGACCCATCAGCATGCGCAGGATGTAATCCATGGGGCAGGCGGCGCCGCCCTCATGCGGAGCCTTGGCGGGGTGGGCCGCCGTCGTCTTTTCAGGGGTTGGGGTGGCCATTGGAAGAATCTCGATGGTTACGATTTGGTACCTACTGGAACTTATATAGTCGGCCTCCCAGATGTTTCCAGTCACTTTGCGTAATCTGCTTATGATTGGAGACTTATTATGGCTAATATAGCGATCGTCTATCACTCGGGCTACGGCCACACCCAAGCCGTCGCGGAGGCGGTTGCCGCGGGTATCCAGAGCGTCCCGGGCGCCGAGGCGAAGCTGATCCCGACCGGCGAGGCGGAGGCTCGGGAAGCTGAGCTCGACGCCGCCGATGCAATCGTCTTCGGCAGCCCGACCTACATGGGCGGCGTGTCGGCCGACTTCGCCAAGTTCAAGGACTGGACGTCGAAAAAGTGGATGGCGCGTGTCTGGCAGGACAAGCTCGCCGCCGGCTTCACCGTCTCCGCCTCATGGGGCGGCGACAAGCAGAACACGCTCTACCAGCTGCTCACGCTTGCCCAGCAGCAGGGCATGGTGTGGGTCGGCCTCGGCCTGGCGCCGGGCTACAACCACTCCAAGGGCTCTCCCGAGGACCTCAATCGGACCGGCGCCTCGCTTGGCGTGATGGCGCAGGCCAATGCCGACCAGGGCAACGAAGGCATCGGCGCCAGCGAACTGCGCACCGCACAGGCGCTCGGCAAGCGCGTCGCCGAGGCGGCGCTGCGCTGGAAGGCCGTACCGCTCGCCCAGGCGGCGTGATCGCCAAAGAAGAAGGCCCCTCGCTGATGCGAGGGGCCTTTTCCTCAGTCCTTCGTCTTCTTGCTGATGTTCCACACCACCGGGACCGGCGACTGGAGCCAGCCTTCGAGCCGGTCCTTGCGGTATGCGCCGAACGCCTTGTACAGGCCGATCGGGGCGAAGAAACCCTGATCGATCACGCGGTCGGAGATCGCGAGACCCAGCGCCTTCTGCTTCTCCGGATCCTGCTCGTGCAGGAAGGCGTCGCGCAGCTTCTCCATCTCGGCATCGCACGGCCAGCCGAACCACGCCTTGTCGCAGGCGCCCGAAGCGAAGCTGTTGAAGCCGGGATTGTTCGAATCGAGGGCGATGTTCGTGGTGAAGAAGATGTCCCAGCCGCCCTCGTTCGGCGGCTCCTTGCGCGAGCGGCGCGACACCACGCTCTGCCAGTCCATGTCGATCATGTCGACCTTGAAGCCCGCCGCCTCGAGCTGCTGCTTGGCGACCGGCTGCACGTTGTTTGACGACTGCAGGTCGGTCTGATGCATCATCACGACCGGCCTGCCGTCATAGCCGCCTTCCTTCAGCAGCGCCTTCGCCTTGGCGGGGTCGGGCTTGATCAGCAGGTTGCCGTATTCCTTGCCGTAGCGGGTGCCGCAGATGAATGGCGCGTTGCACACCTTGTAGATCGCCGGATCGCCGACCTGCGCCTGCAGCATCGGCTCCTGCGCCAGCGCGTACATCGCCGCCTGCCGGATCTTCACGTTGTTGAAGGGCTTATGCAGCCAGTTGAAGCGCATGATGATCTGGCTGCCCGACTCGTTCCAGCCGTAGAGCGCGACGTTCTTGTCGTCCTTGAAGATCGGGAACAGGTCCGGCGGCGGCGATTCGATCAGGTCGATCTCGCCGGCGAGCAGCGCGTTGGCGGCGGTGTTGGGATCGGGGATGGCGAGCCATTCGACGCGGTCGACCTTGGCCATCTTGCCGCCCGCGAGCATCGACGGCGGCTCGTTGCGCGGCTTGTACTTGGGGTTCTTCACGAACACCACCTTGTCGCCGGGCTTCCATTCGTCCTTCTTGAAGATGAAGGGGCCCGAGCCGGTGTAATCGGTGATCTGCTTGAACGGGTCGGTCTCGGCGACGCGCTTGGGCATCATGAACGGCACGTTCGAGGAGATCTTGCCCAGCGCCTCGAGCACCAGCCCGAACGGCTCCTTGAGCACGATGGCGAAGCTCTTGTCGTCGATCTTCTTCAGGTCGCCGGTCGCCTTCATCAGCGCCTGGCCGAACGAATCGCGCGCGCCCCAGCGCTTGATCGAGGCGATGCAGTCGTCCGAGGTCACCGGCGTGCCGTCGCTCCACAGCAGCCCGTCGCGCAGCGTGATGGTCCACGTCATCTTGTCGGGCGAGACGGTGTACTTCTCCGCCATCTGCGGCTGGACTTGCAGGTTGGCATCGGTCGAGAACAGCGTGTCGTAGATCATGTACCCGAAGTTTCGGGTGATCAGGGCGGTGGTCCAGATCGGGTCGAGGATCTTGATGTCGGCGTGGCTCACCATGCGCAGGGTGGTCTGGGCCATCGCCGGCATGCCGACCGATCCCCATATAGCCAGGGCCCATACAACCAAAACGGTTGTCGCCCGTTTACACGAACCACGCATGAATACCCTCTTCTTGTTTTGCCGAATTCAGATGTTGTGTGAGGATTGAGCCAATGTCGATGCCGTCAGTCTTCGTGTCGCATGGGTCGCCGACCCTGATCCTGGAAAACCTGCCCGCGCGGGATTTCCTGTCGACGCTGGGCGCCCTTCTGCCCCGTCCCAAGGCGATCGTCGCAGTGTCCGCGCACTGGAATACGGAACGGCCGGCCGTCTCGACCGCCGAGCGACCGGAGACGATCCACGACTTCTACGGCTTCCCCGACGATCTCTACCGCCTGCACTACGAGGCTCCGGGCGCGCCCGACCTCGCGGAGCGGGTGGCGAAGATGACCGGAGCGGTGTGCGATCCGAGCTACGGCCTCGACCACGGCGCCTGGGTGCCGGCGATGCTGGGCTGGCCCGAAGCCGACATCCCGATCTTCCAGCTCGCGGTGCAGCCCTACATGACGCCGGCGCACCATATCGCGCTCGGCCGCAAGCTGGCGCCTTTGCGGGAGGAGGGGATCCTGGTGCTGGGCAGCGGCAGCGCGACCCACAATCTGCGCCGCCTGCTACGCGGCCAGCACGGCGCCAAGCCCGAGCCGTGGGCCAAGGAGTTCGACGACTGGGTGGCGGACACGGTCGCCAAGGGCGACGAGCAGGCGCTCGCGAACTACCGCACCGAGGCGCCGCACGCGCGCGACGCCCATCCGACCGACGAGCACTTCCTGCCGCTACACGTCGCCTTCGGCGCCGCCGGCAAGGGCGCCAAAGGCAAGCCGCTTCACCGCAGCTTTACCTCCGGCAATCTGTCGATGGCCTCGTATTCGTTCTCATAGGAGCGCGCTACTCCAGTAGCGTGCTCCGATGAAGGCTTAGGCGGCCGTCGCCAGTTGGACGCCCTTTTCCTTCATGAGCTGCTCGAGCTCGCCCGTCTCGAACATCTCGCGGACGATGTCGCAACCGCCGACGAACTCACCCTTCACGTAGAGCTGGGGGATGGTCGGCCACTGGCTGAACTCCTTGATGCCCTGGCGCAGGTCAGGGTCGACCAGGATGTTGATGCCGTGGAATTTCACGCCCAGCTGGCTCAGCACGTCGACGACGGCGGCCGAGAAGCCGCATTGCGGGAACACCGGCGTGCCCTTCATGAACAGCAGCACGTCGTTCTTGCCAATCTCGTCACGGATGCGATCGAACACGTCGCTCATCAGGAACTCCCAGGAATTTGCTCAGGAATATAGGGCGCTCAGGCCTTCGGCGCCATGGTGGTGAGCTTCAACGCATGCAGGATACCCCCCATGCGGTCGCCCAGCGCCCGGTAAACCATTTGGTGCTGCTGGATCTTGGACTTGCCCGCGAAGGTCGGCGAAACGACCGTCGCCGCCCAGTGATCGCCGTCGCCGGCCAGGTCCTGCATCTCGACGGTGGCGTCCGGAATGCCCTGCTTGATCAGGGCAACGATGTCTTCGGCAGCCATTGGCATGGCGTCAAAACCCCTTATTCCACGGCATCCATATAGGCCGGCAGCCAACCCTCGTGCGCCTGCCTGATCTCGGCCAGAGGTAGCGAGACCAAGCCCTCGACGATGAGTTGCGCGCCGCCCGAGTAGCCCAGCAGCACTGCCGGCACGCCCGCCTTCCGCGCCGCCTCGAGGATATCGTCGCCCGAACCCGAGGCGATGAGATAGCGGGCCTGATCCTCGCCATAGAAAAACGCGTGCGACGGAATGCCCGTTCCGGCCGGCTGCCGGACCGTGACACCCGTGCCGCCGGCCAGGCACATCTCGGTCAGGGCGACCAGCAGGCCGCCGTCGGAGAGGTCGTGGCAGGCCTGGACCCGGCCGGTCCAGATCTGGCGCCGCACGAAGTTGCCGTTGCGCCGCTCGACCGCGAGATCGACCGGTGGCGGTGCGCCTTCCTCACGGCCCTGCAGCTCGCGCAGGTACAGCGACTGGCCGAGCCAGCCTTTCGTCTCGCCGATCAGGATGATCGCCAGGCCCGCCTGTGTCAGCCGCGAGTCGACGGCATGGGTGATGTCCTCGATCACGCCGACCGCGCCGATGGTCGGCGTGGGCAGGATCGGGCGGCCCTCGGTCTCGTTGTAGAGCGAGACGTTGCCCGACACGACCGGGAACTCGAGCGCCGTGCAGGCCTCGGCCATGCCCATGATGGCGCCGGCGAATTGGCCCATGATCTCGGGCTTCTGCGGATTGCCGAAGTTCATGTTGTCGGTGACCGCGAGCGGCAGCGCGCCTGTCGCGGTGATGTTGCGCCACGCCTCGGCGACGGCCTGCCGGCCGCCGGTCTCCGGATGGGCCTGCACGTAGCGCGGCGTGCAGTCCGACGTGATCGCGAGACCCTTGTGGCTGGTCCCGGTCGGCGCCTTGGGCACACGGACCAGGGCCGCGTCGCCGTCCTGCGGCCGGATCGAGGTGTTGCCCATGATCAGGTGATCGTACTGGTGCCAGATCCACGCCTTGCTCGCGAGATCGGGACAGCTCATCAGCTTGATCAGGGACGCGTTCCAGTCCTTCGGCGACGGAACGGTTGCAGAGTCGAGCACCGGCGGCAGCTCGGTCAGCGTCCAGGGCCGCTCGTACATCGGCGCTTCGGTGACCAGCGGCGGGATCGGGATGTTGGCGACGACGTCGCCATGCCAGCTCAGCACCATGCGCTCGGTGTCGGTGAGATGGCCGATCACCGCGAAGTCGAGCTCCCACTTCTCGAAGATCGCGCGCGCCAGCTCCTCGCGGCCGGGCTTGAGCACGATCAGCATGCGCTCCTGGCTCTCCGAGAGCATCAGCTCGTACGGATTCATGCCCGTCTCGCGCATCGGCACCTTGTCGAGCTCGACCACGACGCCGAGGCCGCCCTTGGCCGCCATCTCGAACGAAGAGGAGGTGAGGCCGGCCGCGCCCATGTCCTGGATGGCGACGATGGCGTCGGTCGCCATCAGTTCGAGGCAGGCCTCCAGCAGCAGCTTCTCGACGAACGGATCGCCGACTTGAACGGTCGGGCGCTTCTCCTCGCTGTCCTCGTTGAACTCGGTCGAGGCCATGGTGGCGCCATGGATGCCGTCGCGGCCCGTCTTGGAGCCGACATAGACCAGCGGATTGCCGACGCCCGCGGCTGCCGCATAGAAGATCCGGTCCTTGGCTGCGACGCCTACGGTCATCGCATTGACCAGGATGTTGCCGTTGTAGGCGGCGTGAAAGTTGGTCTCGCCGCCGACCGTCGGGATGCCCATGCAATTGCCGTAGCCGCCGATGCCCGCGACCACGCCCGACACCAGGTGGCGCGTCTTGGGATGGGACGGATCTCCGAAGCGCAGCGCGTTGATGTTGGCGATCGGCCGCGCGCCCATGGTGAAGACGTCACGAAGGATGCCGCCGACGCCGGTTGCCGCACCCTGGTAGGGCTCGATGTAGGAGGGGTGGTTGTGGCTCTCCATCTTGAAGATGGCGGCCTGCCCGTCGCCGATGTCGATCACGCCGGCGTTCTCGCCCGGCCCCTGGATCACCCACGCCGCCTTGGTCGGCAACTTCTTCAGCCAGACCTTCGACGATTTGTAGGAGCAGTGCTCGCTCCACATGGCGGAGAAGATGCCGAGTTCCACCATGGTCGGCTCGCGACCCATGATCTTGAGCAACCGCTCGTATTCGTCCGGCGCCAGGCCATGCTCGGCGACGATCTGCGGCGTGATCTGCGGCTCGTTCGGGAGTTTGACCGGCGGGTCCTTCTCGGCAGCGATGGTCACGACGACGTACTCACGTAAGGGCCTCGACCAGGCCTTCGAACAATGCCTTGCCGTCACAGCCGCCGAACAGCGGCTCCACGGCGTTCTCCGGATGCGGCATCAGGCCCATCACCGTCTTGGTCTCGTTGAACACGCCAGCGATGTTCTGGATCGAACCGTTGGGATTGCCGCTGCCATCGACCGTGCCGTCGGGCGCGCAATAGCGGAAGGCCACCTGGCCGCGATCCTCGAGGCGCTTCAGCGTGTCGGCGTCGGCGAAGTAATTGCCCTCGGCATGGGCAACCGGAACCTTGATCACCTGGCCCGCCTGGTAGCGGTTGGTGAACAGACTCTGGCTGGTCTCGACCTTCAGGTGGACGTCGCCGCACACGAACTTGAGATTCTCGTTGCGCATCAGCACGCCCGGCACGAGGCCCGCTTCGGCAGCGATCTGGAAGCCGTTGCAGATGGCCAGCACCGGCACGCCCTGCACCGCACGCTTCTTGACCTCGGCCATCACCGGCGACTGCGCCGCCATGGCGCCGCAGCGCAGGTAGTCGCCGTAGGAGAAGCCGCCGGGCAGCACGATCAGGTCGGTCTTCTCGAAGTCGCCGTCGCCGTGCCACACCATCTGCGGCCGCCGGCCGGTGACGAGCTCGATCGCCTGCGCCACGTCGCCCTCGCGGTTCGAGCCGGGGAAGACCAAAACAGCTGCCTTCATTTGTGAATGTCCTCAAACCCGCACACCTCACCCTGAGGAGCACGCCGCACGCGTGCGTCTCGAAGGGTGGGATCGAGCACCTCGTCCGTTGCCCATCCTTCGAGACGCTCGCTGCGCTCGCTCCTCAGGATGAGGTTTCCCTTGCTCATCAACCCACCAATTCGATCGAGTAGTTCTCGATCACCGTGTTGGCGAGGAGCTTCTTGCACATGTCCTCGAGGCGGGCCTTGGCCTTCGCCTTGTCGGTTTCGGCGAGCTCCAGCTCGATGTACTTGCCTTGGCGGACGTCGCCGACCTCGGGGAAGCCGAGGCGATTGAGGGAATGTCCGATGGCCTTGCCCTGGGGGTCGAGCACGCCGTTCTTGAGGGTCACGTGGACTCTGGCTTTCATGGGGGCTTTCATCTCGCCTCTTACTGGAGCGTAGTCGGGCCGCGGACGTCGCCAGGGCCCTGGTCGATCAGGATGCCGAGCCGGCGCGCCACCTCCTGGTAGGCCTCCTCGACCTTCCCGAGGTCGCGACGGAAGCGGTCCTTGTCCAGTTTCTCGTTGGTGCGCAGATCCCACAGCCGGCAGGAATCGGGGCTTATCTCGTCGGCGAGCACGATGCGGACCATGTCGTCCTCATATAGGCGCCCGAACTCGACCTTGAAGTCGACCAGCTTGATCCCGCAGCCCAGGAACAGGCCGAACAGGAAGTCGTTGACGCGCAGGGTCAGCGCAACAATGTCGTCGAGGTCCTGCGGCGTCGCCCAGCCGAAGGCAGTGATGTGCTCCTCGGTGACCATCGGGTCGCCCAGCTGGTCGTTCTTGTAGAAGAATTCCATGATCGAACGTGGCAGCTGGGTGCCCTCGTCGACGCCGAAGCGCTGCGCGAAGGAGCCGGCTGCGACATTCCGCACCACCACCTCGAGCGGGATGATCTCGACCTGCCGGATCAGCTGCTCGCGCATGTTCAGCCGGCGGATGAAATGGGTCGGCACGCCGATCTCGCCGAGCTTGGTCATCAGGAACTCGGAGATGCGGTTGTTGATCACCCCCTTGCCGGTGATCGTGCCCTTCTTTTGGTTGTTGAACGCGGTCGCGTCGTCCTTGAAGTACTGGACGATCGTCCCGGGCTCTGGCCCCTCGAACAAGGTCTTGGCCTTGCCCTCGTAGATGCGTCGGCGGCGGGACATTTGCTACTCCTGTGCGGACGGCCGGAACCATCCACCCCCTCGAGACAGGGTATCGGGCCGAAATATGGCGGAAACCCCATGGAACGGGACTGGGGAAAAATCCATTGAAAAAGGTGACGTGGTCGTCATTATTTGTTGGTGGGATTGGAGGCTCCAAATGGCCCAGCAGATCACCTACGACAAGGCCTATGACGCCGTTTCGCCGGAGAATTTTCCGGCAATGCTCGAGGTGCCGCGCTATGGCCGCCGCAGTGACGTCTTCGACGCCATCATCTCGTCCACCCACGACCATTTCTGGGACCCCCTGGACAGGAACTACATCGATTTCGACCAGCCGTTCGACCTCGCCGGCACCCCGATCATGCCGGCCGAGGCCATCATCGAGCTGCGCTGTGAGGCGATCACCAGCCGGCTCGACGCCCGCCAGCAGATCCAGCTCGGCAACGACGTGACGCACTGGTCGATTTCCAATCTGCTGCATGGCGAGCAGGGCGCGCTGTCGCTCTCGGCCAGCCTGTGCCACGTGCTGCTCGATCCGGGGGCGCAGGAATACGCCGCCAACCAGGCGCGCGAGGAGGCCCGCCACGTCGCGGGCTTCACCCGCTACATCGCCAAGCGCTGGGGTGCGCCGCTCGCGGTCGGCAAGACGATCGAGGCGGTGCTGAAGGATCTCGTCGGCACCCCCGAGGTGTACAAAAAGATCGTCGGCATGCAGATGCTGATCGAGGGGCTCGCCATGGGCGCCTTCGCGACCTTCAACGCCAAGACCAACGATCCCGTGCTGCGACGGTTGGTGCAGCTCGTCATGAGCGACGAGGCGTTCCACCACCGCTTCGGCCGGCTGTGGGCCGCCAAGACGATCAAGCATCTGAGCGACGAGGAGCACAAGAAGGTCGAGGACTGGGCGGCACAGCTCTTCCAGATGCTGCTGTTCAACCTGATCAACAGCGAGCAGAAGCAGGTCATCTACGCCAAGTATGGCCTGCACTGGGAATGGGTGCGCGACGCGCTGAAGGAGACGTTCGGCGACGAGGAGCGCCGCGCCCAGCTCAAGGAGAGCACCAACATCTTCCGCGTCCTGATCAAGACGCTGCTGCACGCCGGCATCATCACCTCGCGCACCGCGCCGCTCTATGCGGTATGGGTCGACATGGAGGAGCTGAAGGCCGAGGGCGACGCGATCCCCGGAGACGTCGTCGCCGAGGAGATGCTGGTCGTCCTGCGCGAGATCAACGCCAGGCGCAAGCGCATCGGCGCAAAGGACGTAGTGGCAGCTTGATCTTGCCGGACCGCGGGCGTCTCGCCCGCTCATGGATCATGAGCGGGCGAGACGCCCGCGGTCCGGCAAGACTAAGGCTTCTTCGCGAGCACGAAAGCCGACAGTCCCGCGAGACGGTTGATCGGGAACAGGGGCAGTTCCAGCGCGCAGGCGGTGGCGAGCAGGCCGTTGGTCAGGGCGCCGTGCTTCCTGAGGGTGCTGCGCGGCGTGGGATCGTTGCGCGTGGCGAGGCGGATCGCGGCGGCGAGCGGGAAGACGGCGCCGAAGTAATAGGCGCCACGCACCACGTCGAGGCCGGCCCTGCGCATGGTCCGCTCGATCTCGGGCAGCGTGTAGCGCCGCTTGTGCTCGAGGAAGACATCGTGGCCGCTCCACAGGAAGCGGAAGGCCGGGACGGTCACCAGGAAATGCGCGCCCGACGGCACCTTGGTCGCGTAGTGGCTCACCAGCCCGGCGTCGTTCTCGACATGCTCCAGCACGTCCATCATCAGCACGAGATCGCAGTCGGTCCCGTCGCAATCGCGGCGGTAGAGCACCGGCTTGCCGCCGACCGTCTCGTCCCAGCTGCGTTCGTAGCCGACATCGACGCACAGCGCCGACTGCGCTCCACCCTGCGAGAGCAGATGCCGCGAGAAGAAGCCCGAGCCGGCGCCGACATCGAGCAGCCGCTGCGGCTTGAGCCCGTCGACGATGCGGCGCAGGGCAGCGGCCTTCGACCGGTAGTACCAGTGCCGGCCGATGTCGCCGCCGAGGATGTCCTCTTCCTTGAGGTCCATCACGCCGTCGGCTTGTCTTCTTCGTAGACGCCTTCGACGACGTAGATCGGCCGGCCCTTCACCTCGAGGAACAGGCGGCCGAGATACTCGCCGATGATGCCGATCGACACGAGCTGGATCGAACCCATGCCCAGCACGGCGATCAACAGCGAGGCATAGCCGGGCGTGTCGATGCCGAAGATCAGCACGCGGCCGATGATGAACAGGGCGTAGAGCACCGCGACCGCCGCGATCACCAGCCCGCCGTAGAACGATGCGCGGAGCGGCACCGTGGAGAAGCTCACCACGCCGTCGAGCGCGAAGTTCCACAGCCGCCACAGGTCGAACTTGCTCGAGCCCGCCGCACGTTGCGGCCGCTCGTAGGGCACGCCGATCGCGTTGAAGCCGACCCAGGCGAACAGCCCCTTCATGAAGCGGTTGCGCTCCGGCAGCCGGCGCAATACCTCGACCGCCCGCCGGTCGACCAGGCGGAAGTCGCCGACATTGGCCGGGATGCGCACCGGCGACATGCGGTTGAACGCCCAGTAGAACCAGCTCGCCGACAGCCGCTTGCTCATCGTGTCCCAGGCGCGCAGCTGGCGCACGCCGTACACGATGTCGTAGCCCTCGCGCCAGCGCTCGATAAACGGGCCGAACAGGTCGGGCGGATCCTGCAGGTCGATGTCCATCGGGATCAGGATGTCGCCCCTGGCATGGTCGATGCCCGCGGTGAGTGCAGCCTCCTTGCCGAAGTTGCGCGACAGGTTGACCACGCGGAGGCGGGAGTCGCGGCGGGTGCAATCGAGCAGCCGGCCCAGCGTATCGTCGCGCGAGCCGTCGTTTACGAACACGATCTCGAAGCGCAGGCCGGCGCGCTCGAGGAACGGCTCGACGGCCGTCAGGAAGAGCTCGATCGACTCCTCTTCGTTGAAGACCGGGACGATCAGCGACAGCAGCGGGTCGGCCGGCCGCTGTGCACGCTGCGTCGCAAGCTGGCGCTCGAGCGCAGACGACGACTTGGGCGCGGCCGCCGTTGGAGGCGCGGACGCCGATGGGGGCGCGACGGGCACGGTCGAATCGGGCACGACGCGCAGTTTACACTATTTGCTCAGGCGACGCTCTCCACGGCGCCGTTGAGGTCCATGATGCCGAGCTCGACCTTGAGGGCGGGGTAGCGCTTGACCACCGCGTCCCGGAACTGGTTGAGCGCGCCGGCATGGGTCTTGGTCTCGAAGGCCTTGTCGGTTTTGATGCGCTCGCCGTAGGCGACGACGGCGGCGCCGCAGTCGCGATGGGTGATTGCCACCACTCGCTTCACTTCATGCAGGTCGTAGGTAATTTTCAGGTTGTCCCAGTAGGTCTTCTGCCAGTCGGCGAAAACCGGGGCGACGATGCCGATCGGCCCGCCGGCGATGTTGAACTGGCTGTACAAGTTCTGCCAGCCGCGGCTCGACATATAGGCCCAGGTGTTGGTGGTGAAGCGTGGGTCGATACACTTCACCAGCATCGCCTCGTAGCCCTTGTCGAGCGCGAGGGCGGGGGCGGCCGCCGCGGTGGCGAGAGCCCCGAGGCCGAAGCCGAGCGCGCGGCGGCGCGACAGGAGTGCCAGGCAGCCGCAACCGGCGTGATGAAGATGGTGGGTCATCGGAACGTTACTCTCCCCTGCTGAGCCAAGCCGCCTTTGGCATTGGCTATCCATGTCGCGAGCGAGCCGTCGGCTTCGCGTCGCGTGGCGATCGTCATCGGCGCGCCGGCGAAAACCGGCGACAGCGCGCGGAACTCGAAGGAGTGCGGCGTCCGGCCGGCCGCTGAACGACGCGCCAGCTCGATCTGCAGCAGGCCCATCAGCGGCCCGTGCACGATCAGGCCGGGATAGCCCTCGGCGCCGGTGACGTACGGCTGGTCGTAGTGGATGCGATGGCCGTTGAAGGTCAGCGCCGAGAAGCGGAACAGCAGCACCGGATCGGGGACGATCGTCCTGGCCGTGCTGGAATCGGTCGGCGCCGGCTTGGGCTCGCGCGCGGTCTCGCCAGGCCTGGCAGCCTCGCGATAGACGATGTCGTGCTCCTCGAGCAGGGAGACGCCCTTCGGACCGGACAGGGTGTGCTGCACCGTCACGAACACCATCGAGCCGCTCGACCCGGTCTTGGGCTCGATCGACTTGATGGTCGAGACGCGCCGGGCCGTGTCGCCCAGGCGCAGCGGCTCGCCGTCGAACGTGAAGCGGCTGCCGGCCCACATGCGGCGCGGCAGCTTGATCGGCGGCAGGAAGTCGCCGCGCTCGCCGTGGCCGTCGGGCCCGATCTTCGAAGCCGGCGCCGCCTCCAGGAAATAGAGCCAGTGCCAGAGCGGCGGCAGGGCATCGCCCATGCGCGGCTCGGGATCGCGCTCGTCCAGGGTGGCAATCAGGGCCTTGGCCGGCCAGGGGGCGAGGAAGTCCTCGACGGTCTGTGTCCGGCCGATCCAGGCGCGCATATCATCCAGCGGCATCAGTGCGAATTCTGCCACCGCCGGGCCGGGGTGGAAAGGGCGTGTCGGGCTGCTATAACCCGCCGCGACACGCCAAAAGCGGAGCGGGTGAGATGACGACGTTCGACGATCGCGAAAAGGCCATGGAGAACAAGTTCAGCCACGACATGGAGCTGCAGTTCAAGGCCCGCGCCCGGAAGAACAAGATGCTGGGGCTGTGGGCGGCCGGCCTGCTGGGCAAGACGGGCGCCGACGCGGAGCATTATGCGCGTGACATCGTCATGGCCGACTTCGAGAAGCCCGGCGAGCACGACGTCATCCACACCCTGATGCACGACCTCGCCGCCGCCGGGAAGCCGCACGAGGAGCACACGATCCGCAAGCAGGGCGAGCGCTTCCTCGTCGAGGCGGTCCGTCAGGTGATGAGCGAGGTGAAGCGCTGATACCGGGCAAAGCCGGTGTCAACGCGGGCCGTCACTTTCTGGCCAGCTCGCCGGCGAGGCCGATGTAGCTCTCGGGCCGGAGCGCCTTGAGCCGCGCCTTCACGTCGGGGCCGACATCGAGGCCGTCGATGAAGGTCGCGAAATCCTCCATCGTCACCTGCTTGCCGCGCGTGAGTGCCTTGAGCTTCTCATACGGCATCTCGACATCGGCGACGCGAAGGACCGTCTGGATCGCTTCGGCGAGAACTTCCGGATGCATCGTGAGCGCTTCGCGAAGCGCCGCCTCATTCACGCCGATCTTGCCGAAGCCGCGCATCAGCGCGTGATAGCCGACCAGCGCATGCGCGAAGGCGGTGCCGAAGGTGCGTGACACGGTGGAGTCCGAGAGATCGCGCTGCAGCCGTGAGATCGGCAGCTTTCTCGAAAGGTGTTCGAAAAGCGCGTTGGCTACGCCGAAATTCCCCTCCGCGTTCTCGAAATCGATCGGATTGACCTTGTGCGGCATGGCCGACGAGCCGATCTCGCCCTCCTTCGGCTTCTGCGTCAGCCATCCGTCCGAGATGTAGCGCCACACGTCCTGCGAGAGATCGATAAGGATCGTATTGATGCGGCGGAGATTGTCGAACATCTCCGCGAACGTGTCGTGCGGCTCGATCTGCGTCGTCACCTCGTTGAGCGCGAGGCGCACGGAACCCGGCTTGTCGATGCCCACCGCGTTCAGCCTTTCCGCAAAGGAATGCGCAAAGGCGAGCCAATCGACCTGCGGGAGAGCCACCATCTGGGCGTTGTAGTTGCCCGAAGGTCCGCCCCATTTCACGAGGACGGAGCTTCCCCTGAGTGTCGCGACCTGCTTGGCGAGGCGGCGAGCGAACACGTTCATCTCTTTGCCGAAGGTCGTCGGTGTCGCGCTCTGCCCATGGGTGCGCGCCAGCATCGCGGTATCGGCATGTGTCCGGGCGAGGCGGACAATTTCGTTCGTTACCTTCTCGAGTGCCGGCAGCATCACCGCTTCGAGCGCTCCGCGAAGGGCGAGCGCATGGGCGGTGCTGTTGACATCCTCCGAGGTGAGCGCGAAGTGGACCCACTCCAGCACGTCGGCAAGGCTCGAGCTCTTGAGCTTGAGCTTGATGAAGTATTCGACCGCCTTGACATCGTGATTCGTGGCGGGAACGCCGTCATAGCCTTCGCGCTCGAATTTCCTGATGATCTGTGCATCGCCGATCGAGATCTGCGGAAGCGCGCGAAGCGTCGTCTTTTCGGCCGCCGTCAGCGGACGTATGCCGATGCCCCTGGTCTCCGAAAGGGCCGTGAGATATTCGCACTCGACGGTAACGCGCATTTTCATGAGCGCGTATTCGCTGAAATAGTCAGCAAGTGCCTCGACGGTGCCGCGATAGCGGCCATCGACCGGGCTGATGGCGGTAAGCGTGTCGAGGTAAATCGTCGTCATGTGGGCGGGATTGCAGGAGCCTGTGGGGGCTTTTAGCCCCGATGCCGCGCCCGCGCCATGTTAGAAGTGGCGCAATGAAAACGCCCATGAAGCCATTGGCCGACTGCCCCAAATCCACCCTGGCCGCGATCCGGGGCGTGCTGACCGACATCGACGAGACCGTGTCGACCGAAGGCCATCTCACCGCCGCAGCCTATGCCGCGATGGAGGCCCTGAAGAAGGCCGGCCTGCTGGTCATCCCGGTCACCGGCCGGCCCGGCGGCTGGTGCGATCTGATCGCCCGCTTGTGGCCGGTCGACGCGGTGGTGGGCGAGAACGGCGCGTTCTGGATGTGGCACGACAATACGGCGCGTAAGCTGCGCACCCGCTTCGTCCAGTCCGACGCGGAGCGGGCCGACGGCAGGCGCCGCCTCGAGGCGGTGCGCGCCGACGTGCTGCGCGAGGTGCCGGGGGCCGGCCTTGCATCCGACCAGCCCTATCGCCTTGCCGACCTGGCCATCGACTTCTGCGAGGACGTGCCGCCGCTGCCCCGGGCCGATGTCGACCGCATCGTTGCGATCTTCCAGCGCCATGGTGCAGCGGCCAAGATCAGCTCGATCCACGTCAACGGCTGGTTCGGCGGCTACAACAAGCTCACCACCACCCGGGCCATGATGGCCGAGCTGTTCGGCGTCGATCTCGGCCGCGATGCGGCGCACTACGTGTTCTCCGGCGATTCGCCCAACGATTCGCCGATGTTCGGCTTTTTTCCCAATGGCGTCGGCGTCGCCAATGTGCGTGACTTCGCCGATGCCATGCCCGATCTGCCGCGCTGGATCACGACCGCCCCGTCGGGGGCGGGCTTCGTCGAGCTGGCGCAGGCCCTGATCGCGGCAAGATCCTGAGGCCGCGATGGCGACGACGTTCACCCATACCTTCGGCTACGAGCTGGTGATGTTGTTCGTCATCCTCGATCCGGTCTCGACCATCCCGATTTTCCTCGCGGCCACCATCGGCCTTGCGCGCAAGGACTCGCTGAAGGTCGGTGCCTATGCCGTTTCGATCTCCCTTCTCGTGCTGCTGGTCTTCATCGCCGGCGGCCAGCAGCTGCTCAACGCGCTGCACATCCCGATGCCGTCCTTCCAGCTGGCGGGCTCGATCGTGCTGCTGCTGTTCGGCCTCAAGCTGGTGCTCGGCAAGGTGACGGAGGAAGCGGCGGCGATTCCCAAGGACACGTCGATGTTCGACCGGGCGATCTATCCGTTGGCCATTCCGGGCATCGCCGGACCCGGCGCGATGCTCACCGTGGTGCTGCTGACGGACAACAACACGCGCACCTTCAGGGAGCAGGCGCTGACCACGGTCGAGCTCGCGATCTGCCTCGCGATCCTGCTGGGCATCTATGCAATGGCGAGCTTCCTGTACCGCATGCTCGGCCGCGGCGGGATCGAGGTGATCAGCCGCGTGTTCGGCCTGGTCGTCGCCAGCATCGCCGTCCACAACCTCATCATCGCGATCAAGCTCAGCTTCAACCTCCCGCCGTGATCGCGGCGCCGGATCACTGGACCGGTGCGACCACCAGCGAGCCGAAATGGATCAGGCTGTCGGCCTGGCTCCAGACGCCGACCGTGCCGGGGAGCGGCAGGCTGCCGTCGGTCGCCTTGAACATCGGCTTGTCGTCGAGCGAGACGTCGAAGCTGTTGCCTTTCACGATCACCCTGAGCGCATGCCACTGGTCGCTCGCGATGTCGGCCTCGTCCTGGGCCTTGATCAGCGCTCGCCGGCCGCCCTGCATGCGGTAGAGACGCACCGTGCCTTCCAGTGCATCGGCGCGCACGACGTAATAGTCATTGGCGCTCTGGGCCCGCAGGACCAGGCCCGCCGCCCGGGCATGGGTGCCGCCGACCGCCTTGAACCGCAGGGTGGCGTCGACGTCCCGCGCGATGGTCTGCACGGAGATGCACAGCGGGAAATGCAGGTCGGTGGCGTCGCCGCCGGTTTCGCTCAACGCCCAGCCGCCCAGCGCCGCCGGGTCCTTGACCGCCTCCCACTGCGCGGCGTGGCCGACGCCGGTCATGCCCTGCAGGCAGGCGATCTTGCCGTCCGAGGTGGTGAGTGGGGCCACCAGCTGGGCCTGCGCCGGCAAGGTGAGCAGCGCCAGCGCGGCTGCCAGCGGGAAGGCACGCATGCATCGCGTCCTGCCGGAGCCCGGCCGGCTTGACCGCGTGCGCCGGACGGAGGAGTTTACGCCGCACTCTGAAATTGGGGACCTGACAGGGGGAGTCATCATGCGTCTTTGCACCATCAATAGTGGCGGAAAGCCGACCGTCGGCGTGAAATTGGGCGACGGCAAGGTGATCGACCTCAGCAAGCAGATGCCGCGCGGTCCGAAGTCCGTGGTCGAGATCCTCGCCGGCGGCAAGAAGCTGCAGCAGGCGGTCCTGAAAGCCTGCGCCAAGGTCAAAGCGGGCGCGACGGTGTCGGAGAAGTCGGCCAAGTACCTGTGCCCGATCCCGGCGCCCGGCAAGATCATCTGCATCGGCCTCAACTACCGCAAGCATGCCGAGGAGACGGGCGCCAAGATCCCGACCTATCCGGTGGTGTTCACCCGCTTCAACAACACGCTGGTCCCGCACAACGGCAAGATGCTGTCGACCAAGCACTCGGAGCAGTTCGACTGGGAGGCCGAGCTCACGGTCGTGATCGCCAAGAAGTGCCGCAACGTGCCGAAGGAGAAGGCGCTGTCGGTGATCGGCGGCTATGCCTGCTTCAATGACGGCTCGATCCGCGACTGGCAGATGAAGTCCGGCGGCCAGTTCACGCTGGGCAAGAATTTCGACGGCACCGGCGGCTTCGGCCCCGACATCGTGACGCCGGACGAGCTGCCGCCGGGTGCGGCGCCGCTGCGCATCATGACCCGGGTCAACGGCGAGGTCATGCAGGACAGCAACACCGACGATCTGATCTTCGACGTGCCGACCCTGGTGCACGAGCTCTCGAAGGTCATGACCCTCGATCCGGGCGACATCATCATCACCGGCACGCCGTCGGGCGTCGCGATGGCGCGCAACCCGCAGCCGTGGCTGAAGAACGGCGACGTTTGCGAGGTCGAGATCGAGAAGATCGGCATCCTGCGCAACGTGATCGCGCAGGGCGGCTGAGCTCCCTCCTCCCCATATGGGGAGGAGTCTGCCTAAGAACTCTTCCTCGGCAAATTCGCGATCCCGCCCATCATGAGGCGGGTCGCGAAGTCGATCGCGCCTTCGGTGTCGATCGGATCGCGCGACACCATGGCGACCGAGATCTCGAACACCACGCCGGACAGCGCCGCCATCAGGTAACCGGGATCGACGTTGGGCAACACGCCGCGCTCGATTGCCGCCGTCACGTCCTCGAGCAGCTGCCGCGCCATGGTCTGGATATCCGGCTTCTCCATCAAAGCGCGGATCGGCGTGACGTTGTTGCGGCCGAATGCCAGGATCTCCGGGTCGTTCACCACGAAGGTGATGTAGGTCGAGGCGTGGGCGCGGAAGAACTCCTCCGCGGTGCGCGCCCGGGCGCGGCCGCCGCGGTGGCGCCGCATCAGCTCGACGCTCATCTCGCGCACCACGGCCTCGAATATCTCGGCCTTGTCCTTGAAGTAGTTGTAGAACGTGCCGGAGGCGAGGTCGGTGCGCCGCACGATGTCGCGCACGCCGGCCGCGCCGTAGCCCATCTCGGCGAACACGGTCCGCGCCGCCTTCAGCAGGGCCGCCCGGTTCTCGGCCTTGTTCTGCTCGCGCCGCCCGGCCCGCTCGCTGGCCGTCGTCCGTGCCGCTGCCGTGGTCCCGGGATCATTCATCTGTCTGCGCCCCACCTCATCGACCCAGCCCAGCCAGCTCGTGGCGCAGGCCCGCTACCATATCATCCATTGCCCGCGCTGCCGCCTGCAAAGCGCCGCGCATGCCGACGAAACCGTGTATCAGCGAGTCGAATTCGCGATGAAAGACCTTCACACCGGCTGACGTCAGTTTATCGGCATAGGCTTGGCCTTCGTCGCGCAACGGATCGAGACCGGCGGTGAAGATCATCGCCGGCGGGAGGCCCGTGAGGTCGGGGCTGCGCAGCGGCGACACACGCGGGTCGGCGATCTCGGACAGGTCGTTGAGGTAGAGGCCGCGCATCCATTCCATGTCTTCGCGCGTCAGCAGGAAGCCTTCGCCGCACGATGCATGCGAGGGCGTGTCGGCGGCGAGATCGGTCGCCGGATAGATCAGCCACTGCAGGCACGGCGTGCGCGGCTCGCCGCGCACCGTGTGGGCAACCACGGTGGCGAGCGTGCCCCCTGCGGAGTCGCCCGCGACGACGATGCGGGCAGGATCGATGCCGAGCGGCACCGCCTCGCTCGCCAGCCAGCGGAACGACGCGATCGCGTCGTCGAGCCCGGCCGGGAACTTGTGCTCGGGCGCGAGGCGGTAGTCGACCGCGACCACCGCGCAGCCGGTGCGGGCGCAGAAGAAGCGGCAGGGCAGGTCGTAGGCCTCGAGGCTGCCGATCACCCAGCCGCCGCCGTGGAAGTAGAGGATGGCCGGCAGCAGCCGCGCCACCGAGCCCGATGGCCGATAGATGCGGACACGCAGCCGGCCAGCCGGGCCGGCGATGGTGCGGTCGATGATCTCACCGACCGGCGCCGGACGGCCCGACATCACGGTCTGGAACATGTCGAACTCGGAGCGGGCCTGCTGCAGGCCGAGACGGTGGAGGGGCTGCTGGCCGCTGCGCGCCAGCAGTTGCAGGAACCATTGGGTGCGGGTGTCGAGCGTGCGACCGTCGACCGTGATCGGCGCGCCGGTCAGCAGGTTGACCCAGGAAATCGGCATGCGCAGGGCCGCATTTGCCGCCTTGCCCTGCAATTCGCGCGCAATCTCCTTCAGCTCCATCGGCCGTCTCCTAGCATGTCCTCGACGGAGGAGCATCCGCTGGCTAGCCTTCACACATGGCCGAGAGCTCCGGCGATTTTGACAAAGCGCTTCGCGGCGAGATCCTGCGCAGCGAGCAGCAGCGCATGAAGGTCATCGCGGCGATCCTGGTATTCCTCCTGTGCTTCACCACGATCGGGCTGCAGGTCCTGCCCGAGCTCCGGGCGCGGCTCTTTCCCAACGGCATCGAATGGTGGATGCCGATGGCCGCCGTCGGCCCCTTCGTGCTGTACGAGCTGGCCGCCTTCGCCTTCCTCAGCTGGCGCATGTCGCGCGGCAGGGATTTCCCGCAGCCGGCGCGCTTCGCGAATGCGCTGATCGAGACCAGCCTGCCGGGCGTCATCATCTACGTCCTGGCGCACCACATGGAGCCGCAGCTGGTGTTCGGCTTCTGGCCGCCGATGCTCTATTTCGTCTTCATCGTGCTGTCGACCCTGCGGCTCGACTTCTGGTTGTCGCTGTGGACCGGAATCGTCGCCGCGGTCCAGCAGTTCGGCCTGGCGCTCTGGCTGCTGCCGCTCGCGATGACCGGGGACCGGCCGGAAGAGGCGCTGGTCTATCACCTCAGCCGCAGCACCATGCTGATGCTGGCCGGCATTGCCGCGGCGATCGTCGCCCGGGCGCTGCGCCGGCAGTTCGAGAACTCGGTCGCGGCCGCCGTGGCGCGCGACAGGGTGACCAACCTGTTCGGCCAGCATGTCTCCCCGATCGTGGTCGAGCAGCTGCTCGGCACCGACGTGCAGAGCGAGCGCCGCACGGTCTGCGTGCTGTTCCTCGACATCCGCGGCTTCACGGCGATGACGCGCACCCGCTCGGCGGGCGAGACGGTGACGCTGCTCAACGATTTCTTCGCCGAGATGATCGAGATCGTCGACCGCCACAACGGCTTCATCAACAAGTTCCTGGGAGACGGCTTCCTGGCGCTGTTCGGCGCGGCGCTGGCCGATCCCGCCGCGGCGGCGAATGCGCTGGCGTCGGGGCGGGCAATGCTGAAAGCCGTCGACGCCTGGAACACCGCCCATCCCAAGCGGGCGCTCAGGATCGGCATCGGCATCCATGTCGGCGAGGCGATCACCGGCTCGATCGGCTCGCCGCGGCGCAAGGAGTACACCGCGATCGGCGACACCGTGAACCTTGCGGCGCGCCTCGAGCAGCTCACCAAGGAGACCGGTGCGCGGCTGCTGCTCAGCCATCCGGTGCGCACCGCGGCCGCGGCGAACGACGCGATCGATCTCGGGGCGCTGCCGATCCGCGGCTACGAGGAACCAGTGCGCGTCTGGAGGCTCCCGTGATCTGGTACTTCGCCTACGGCTCGAACATGAATCCGGCTCGGCTCGCCGACCAGCGGCTGAAGGAGCGGGCGGTGCAGATGGGCCCGCGCATCGGCGGCCGGCTCGACGGCTGGCGCCTGGCCTTCAACAAGATCGCGCGTGCCCCCGAAGGCGCCGCCGCCGGCAACATCGTGGAAGCGCCGGGCGAGGTGGTGCACGGCACCCTGAACCAGATGCCCGATGCCGGGCTGGCGGTGCTGGATATCTGGGAAGGGGTCGCGGGCGGCCATTACAGGCGCCAGACGGTGCGCGTGGTGCGGGTCGATACCGGCGAAGCGGTCGAGGCGGTGACTTACGTCGCGCTCAAGGTGGGCGAGGGGCTGAAGCCCACGCGGGAGTATCTTTCTCACCTGCTGGCGGGTCGCGACCTGCTGCCGGCCGAATACTGGGAGAGGCTGCAGAAAACGGAGACGCTCGACTAGCGCGGCCTCGAGCACGCCCTGACTTGTCATTGCAAACGACAGCACTCAGTCTGGGGCGAGTCCACGACAGGCAGAGAGCGCGATGACGAGCATCCCCTACGACGTCTTCACCGAGCCCGAGATTTCCCCGGATACGCTGGCCAATCTGGGGCCGCTGCGGCGCCTGGCGGGCACATGGCAGTCGGATCGGGGAGTGGACATCAACCCGAAGGCGGCGGGGCCCGAACGCCGCGTGTTCCGGGAGCATATCGAGATGCTGCCGGTCGATGCGCAGACCAATGGACCGCAGCTCCTTTATGGGCTGCGCTACCACATCCACATCAACACGGCCGAGGAGGCGATCACCTTCCACGACCAGGTCGGCTATTGGCTGTGGGAGCCCGCGACCGGGACGATCATGCAGTCGCTCACCATCCCGCGCGGGCAGGCGGTGCTGGCCGGCGGAACGGCGAAGGTCGGTGACAAGCGCATTTCGGTCGAGGCGCGGCGCGGCGACACGCAGTTCGGCATCTGCTCGAACGCCTTCATCGAGGCGGCGTTCCGCACCGACTACTATCGGATCGACATCACCTTCAACGACGACGACAGCTGGACCTACGTGACGCGCACGGATCTGGCCGTCCGGGGCAAGACGCCGGCGTTCGAGCATCGCGATACGAACACCCTGCGGCGGGTTGCGCCAGCCAAGCCCAACCCGCTCGCCGGTCTCACCAGCAAGGCGGGCTAAGCGGTCGCCTTTTCCTTCTTCGGCTTCGCCGCCTTGAGCCGGTCACCCGGGAGCTTGGCGGAATTGTCGATCTCCGGGACGTCGGCCTCGTGCCAGAAGTTCAGCTCGATCATGATGCCGTCGGGATCGTGCAGGAAGACCTGCTGCAGCGGGCGCGCCGGCACCTTGCGGACCTCGAACGGGACCTTGTCCTTCTTGATGCGGTCGATCGTCCCGCGGATGTCGGCGCAGTTGATCGCCACATGGTCGATCGCGCCGCCGCCATGATCCTTGCGTCCGCTTTCGGACACGAGATGCAGGATCGCCTTGTCGCCGGCATAGAGCCAGGCGCCGGGGAAGTTGAACGGCGGCCGGTCGCCCTCCCGAAGACCGACATACTTCTCGTAGAAGGCGACGGTCTTCTTCAGGTCCTTGCAGAACACATTCCAATGGTCGAGCGAGAGAGCGGGCATGGATTTCCTCCTTGCTACGCCCCGAGCTTACACCGATCTCCACTACCCGTGGCAGCACGAATCTCCGGGTTTTTCCGCGTATTCGTCGTGGCGGCGGACCCAGGCGGTCAGGTTGCCGCCCGGCGGCTCGTTGCGGCCCTTGGGGGTGATGTCGAGGATGCCGTAGACGCCGCCGATCAGCTCCGAGCCGCGGGCAAAGGCCGAGTAGGTGTGGAAGATCTCGCCGGCCTCGTTCTTGAAGAAGACGCTGGTGCCCGGCATTTCGTCGCCCATGTAGTCCATGTCGGCGAAATTGTAGAAGGCCTTGCCGCGCTTCTCGTCCTCCTCGGTGAAGGAGACGTGATAGTCGAAGTTGAAGTCGCTGCCGAACGACGACACCCATTTGAACTGCCAGCCCATCCGCTTGTGGTACGCCGCGATCTCGGGGTAGGGCGCACGACTGACCGTGACGAACATCACGTCGTGATTGATCAGGTGCACCACCGAGCCGTCGGTCTGGTCGGCGCCGAACGAGCAGCCGACGCAGCCTTCCTTCCAGCCCGGCCCCAGCATGAAGTGGCGGATGACGAGCTGGCTGCGGCCGGCGAACAGGTCGGACAAGGTCTCCTTGCCGTTCGGTCCATCGAACACGTACTCCTTGTCGACCTTCACCCAAGGCAGCGCGCGCGTCTGCTCGCGCAGCGCATCCTTGGCCTTGAGCAGCTCCTTCTCCTTGACGAGGAGCGCGCGGCGGGCGGCCAGCCATTCCTCGCGGGACACGGTCTTGTGCGCTTGCATCGGGACCTCCTTCAGAGCGTTTCGGGACGGTTACGCACGGCGTTGAATACGGTCGCAGGAACTTTCACGCGCGGGTCCTGGTACACCGCACGCAGCTCGCCGAAGTGGCGGTCGGGCTCGACCGTCAGCGCCGCGAGCTTGTCGATGAAGGCCAGGTCGATCTCCTCGTCCTTCTGGCTCATCGCGCCCCAGACGTCCCACGGCAGCATCACGTGGTCGTTGAGCGCGGCGACGTCGCGGATGACGTTGCCGGCGATGAACCACAGCCCGTACATGTCGAGGATGCCGAAGGCGTTCGGATCGAGCTGGCCGGCGCGGCAGCGCTGCCAGGCATCGCCCGCCACCAGGAAACGGTCGCGCGGCACGTCGAGCGGATCGAAGGCGATCCTGAAGATCTCGCGTTGACGGGCGTCGAGCTGGGCATCGACCAGGATCCAGGCCTTGCGATCCTCGTTCCAGTATTCGGTGACCCAATGGTCGAGGTACTTGCCGGTCTCGAAATAGCCGCCGAAGCCGCAGCGGGCGCGCGCCCGCACGCCGGCGCGGCGCAGCATCGCGACGTGCAGCAGGGTGAAATGCCGGCACACGCCGACCTGCCGCTCGCCGGGCGGCCGCGCTTCGGTGAGTGGCCGCGCATCGTGCGCCACGATCTGGCGCACGATCTCCTCGACCGGCCGCGCATGCGCCTCGGCGTGCTGGGCGGCGCTCAAGGTGAGGCCGTAGGCCGGCGCGATATGCTCGTGCATCAGCAGGCCCTGCACGACGCCGGCGAGCGATGCGGGATCGGTCGGCAGACCGATGAAGGCCTGGTCGAGGGTCATCCGAGGAAGGTCTCCAGCCGGTCGAGCGCGATGTTCCAGCCGCGGCCGTGATCGTCACGTGCCTTCTCGTCGAAGAACTGCTCGTGGGTGAGCGTCAGCATCGTGCCCTCGGTCACCGGGTTGAGCTCGATGGTGACCAGGGACTCGCGCTCGGGCGTGCTCTGCCAAGCCCAGGAGAAGGCGAGCTTCCGATTGGGCACGACCTCCCGGTAGATGCCGCTCACGCTGTGATGCTCGTTCTTGGGATCCCAGAACTGCACCCGGAAGCGGCCGCCGACGCGCAGGTCGGTCTCGGCGATCGGCGGCTTTGGGCCGCCGGCGACGCCCCACCAGTGCGTCATTTGCTCCGGTCTGGTCCACGCTTCGTAGACTTTTTCCGGCGCGGCCTTGAGGCGCCGCTTGAGGACGAGGGAGGGTTTGGTTGCCATTGGTCGTTCTCCAGGAAGGCGGCAAGGCGGTCGAGCTGCTCGGTCCAGTAGCGCTCGTAGCGGGCGAGCCATTCCATCGCTTGCTCCATCGGCGCCGGGGTCAGCTGGCAGGTGACGGTGCGGCCGGTCTTGCTGCGGGTGATCAGCCCGGCATCGGACAGCACGTCGAGGTGCTTCATGATGGCCGGCAGCGACACTGGGAACGGCTTGGCGAGCTCGCTGACCGACAGGCCATCCTCCTCGTCGAGCCGCGCCAGCAGGGCGCGCCGCGTCGGGTCGGCGAGGGCGGCAAACGTGCGGTCGAGGACGGCAGGCTGATAGTTAACCATAGAGTTAAATATCGGCCCGGACTCCCGGTTCGTCAAGCCCGTCCTGCCCGTTTATGACGTCCCCGTCTTCGGTGGGGCAATCGCATATGGGCGCGCGAGCCAAACGTCATGCCTTCCCCCGTCTGAGGGGGAAGGCCGGGCTCATATGCGATTGCCCTACCTTGCGGGGAGCGCGGCAATCGCAACGGACGGACACCTTCCCCGAAGACGGGGAGGGGAAAAGACGGGGGAGGGGAAAGAGGAGGCGGTTAGAGCCTCTCGATCAGCGCCATTGCTGCGGCCGGATTGCGGACCTTGGCGCCGGAGATGAAGTAGATGAATACGTCGCCCTTCTTGGCCCAGGCCTTCGCCTTCTTCGCCCACTTGTCGAGGTCGGCGGGCTTGTAGCCGGTCTTCACCTTGTCCTCGGTGCCCGTCAGACGGGCGTAGGTGAAGTCGGCGGTCGGCTCGTCGATCTCCGGGAAGTCGGGACCGTGCGCGAAGATGATCGCCACATTGTGTTGGCGGCAGAGATCATAGAAGCGCGGGTCCTTGAAGGTGTCGTTGCGCACCTCCAGCGCATGGCGCAGCGGCAGCTTGCCGACCTGCTTCGGCAGGAGCTTCAGGAAGGCTGCGATGTCCTCGGCATCGAACTTCTTGGTGCCCATGAACTGCCAGTTGATCGGCCCCAGCCGGTCGTCCAATTCGACCAGGCCCTGGTTCACGAACCGCTCGACGGACTCCTTGGCCTCCGCCAGCACGCGCCGATTGGTGCAGAACCGCGAGGCCTTCATGGAGAACACGAAGCCGTCCGGCGTCTCGCTCTTCCATTTGGCCCAGCTCGCCGGCTTGAAGCTGGAATAATATGTGCCGTTGATTTCAATCGATGTGAGTTTGCGGCTGGCGTATTCGAGCTCACGCTTCTGTGTGAGGTCGTCCGGATAGAACACGCCGCGCCAGGGCTCGAAGGTCCAGCCGCCGATGCCGACATAGGTCTTGCCCGCCATACCGCGCTCCCAATTGGTCGTGGATGTGTATACTCCAGCCAACGCTACAAGAACGAATGAGAGTGCGCCTGTGGGAGGCAATCTGGGCCGTTTGATCATGGCGCTTTCGCTCGCGCTGCTGGCGGGCGCGCCGGCGTTTGCCCAGATGCCCGGCGGGC
This sequence comes from Reyranella sp., assembly GCA_035293665.1. Lineage (GTDB taxonomy): Bacteria > Pseudomonadota > Alphaproteobacteria > Reyranellales > Reyranellaceae > Reyranella. The sequence continues at coordinate 50,821 of DATGMK010000020.1, forward strand.
CTCCGCCGGCAGTCGGCGTCGCCGCTGCCAAGCAGCAGCCGATCACCCGGTCGAGCGAGTACATCGCCCGCATCCAGGCGACCAACCGCGTCAACCTGGTGGCGCGCGTCGCGGCCTATCTCGACGAGGTGCTGTTCACCGACGGCGCCGAGGTCAAGAAGGACCAGCTGCTGTACCGGCTGGAGCAGGGACCGTTCCAGGCCGACGTGCAGGCCCGGGAAGCGTCGATCGCGCAGTTCAAGGCGCAGCTGCAGAACGCCCAGGTGGTGCTGCAGCGTGCGCAGGCGCTGTTGAAGACGCCGGCCGGCCAGCAGGCGACGGTCGATTCGGCGCTGGCCGCGCAGGACGCGTTGAAGGCGCAGATCCTGGGCGCCGAGGCACAGTTGCAGCAGGCCAAGATCAATCTCGGCTACACCGAGATCCGCGCGCCGATCGACGGCAAGATCGGCCGCACCGCCATCACTGCCGGCAATTACGTCAATCCGGGCAGCGGCACGCTGGTGTCGATCGTCAGCCAGGATCCAATGTACGTCGTCTTCCCGGTGTCGACCCGCACCGTGATCGAGCTGCAACAGCGCGCCGGCGGCCGGGCGGACGCTTTGGCGATCCGCGTGCGCCTGCCCGACGGCACGCTGTACGACCAGGCGGGCAAGCTCAACTTCATCGACAACTCGGTGGCCGGCAACACCGACACCATGGTGCTGCGCGGCATCGTGCCGAACCCCAGGCGCCTGCTGGTCGACGGCGAGCTGGTCCAGGCGATCCTGCAGGACGTCAAGCCGACCGAGGCGCTGGCCGTGCCGCGCGCCGCGGTGCTGGCCGACCAGCAGGGCGACTACGTGTTCGTGGTCGGCAAGGACAACAAGATCGAGAAGCGCCCGGTCAAGCTCGGCCAGTCGACGCCGGCGCTTGCCGCCGTGATCAGCGGCCTCCACGAGGGGGAGAACGTGGTGGTCGACGGCCTCCAGCGGGTGCGGCCGGGCCTGACGGTCTCGCCCGGTCCGGCTGCGCAACAGGTTCCGCCGCCGGCCGGCGTTACGCCGCAGGCGGCCAAGCCGTGATCTCTGCCGCCTTCATCCGGCGGCCGCGGCTGGCCGTCGTGATCGCGATCGTCATCACGATTGCGGGCGCGATCGCGATGCTGCGCATCCCCGTGGCGCAGTTCCCCGACATCGTCCCGCCGCGCGTGCAGGTCACCGCGAACTATCCCGGCGCGTCGGCCGCCGTGGTCGAGGCGGCGATCGCCCAGCCGCTCGAGGCGCAGATCGTCGGCGTCGACAAGATGATCTACATGAAGTCGACCAGCGGCAACGACGGCAGCTACAACCTCACCGTCTCGTTCGCAGTCGGCACCAATCCCGATACCGACACGGTCAACGTCAACAACCGCGTGCAGACCGCGCTTCCGCAGCTGCCGCAGGCGGTGCAGCTGCAGGGCCTGACAGTCATCAAGCGCTCGGCCGCGGTGCTGCAGTTCATGAACCTCTACAGCGAGACCGGCCAGCTCTCGCCCGTGCAGATCACCAGCTACGCCACCATCAACGTGCTCGACGAGCTCAGCCGCGTCACCGGTGTCGGCCAGGCCCTGTTGTTCGGCAAGCTCAACTATTCGATGCGCATCTGGTTCGACACCCAGCGCCTCACCAGCCTGAACCTGGCGCCGTCCGACGTGGTCAACGCGATCCAGGCGCAGAACGTGCAGGCGCCGGTCGGCCGCATCGGCGCGCGGCCGGTGTCCGACGACCAGCAGTTCCAGCTCAACGTGCAGACGCAAGGGACGCTCACCACGCCCGAGCAGTTCAGCAACATCGTGCTGCGCGCCAATCCCGACGGCTCGGTGCTGCGCATCGGCGACGTGGCCCGGGTCGAGATGGGCGCGCAGAACTCGGACAACGAGACGCGCATCAACGGGCGGCCGGCGGTCGGTGTCGCGCTCTATCTCGCGCCCGACGCCAACGCCGTAGCAACCGCCGCCGCGGTCGAGAAGACCCTGAACCGCCTGCGTGCCCGCTTTCCGGCCGACCTCAAGGCCTATGTGGTCTACGACTCCACGGTGTTCGTGAACGACACCATCCACGAGGTGCTGACGACGGTGTTCGAGGCCTTCATCCTGGTGGTGATCGTCGTCTTCCTGTTCCTCGGCAGCCTGCGCGCCACCATCATTCCGGCGGTCGCGGTGCCGGTCAGCCTGATCGGCACCTTCGCCTTCCTGCTGCTGGCCGGCTACTCGGCCAACACCGTCTCGCTGCTGGCGCTCGTTCTCGCAATCGGCATCGTGGTCGACGACGCGATCGTGGTGGTCGAGAACGTCGAGCGCGTGATGCAGGAGCATCCCGACCTGGAGCCGCACGAAGCCACGATGGAGGCGATGCGGCAGATCACCGGCCCGATCATCGCCATCAGCCTGGTACTGCTGTCGGTGTTCGTGCCGGTCGCCTTCATCCCCGGCATCTCGGGCCAGCTGTTCCGCCAGTTCGCGGTCACCATCAGCATCGCCATGCTGATCTCGGCGCTCAATGCGCTGACGCTCTCGCCGGCGCTGTGCGCCATCTTCCTGCGCCACGAGATCCCGACGCGCGGGCCGATCTTCCAGGTGCTGCGCGCCATCAACGTCGTGCGCGACGGCTACGCCCGCGTGGTGCAGCGGCTGATCCGGGTGTCGCTGCTCTCGCTGCTGCTGGTGGCGCTGATCGGCGGGGGCATCTTCGGCCTGGCCCGCATCACGCCGACCAGCTTCCTGCCCGAGGAGGACCAGGGTGCGTTCTTCCTCAACGTGCAGCTGCCGGACGGCGCCTCGGTGGCGCGCACCAGCGAGACCATGCGGCAGGTCGAAGCGATGCTCAAGACGATGCCGCAGGTGCAGGACGTCTTCGCGGTGATCGGCTTCTCGCTGCTCGACGGCGCCAACGAGGCCAACACCGCCTTCGCGGTCGCCAAGCTCAGGCCGTTCGAGGATCGGCGCGGCGCCGCCGATTCGGCGCAGGCGCTGATCCGGCGCACCTTCGCCGAGGCCGGCCAGATTCGCACCGCCAACATCGTCGCCTTCAACCTGCCGCCGATCATCGGCCTGTCGACCAGCGGCGGCTTCGAATACCAGCTCGAGGGGCTGGAGGGGCAGGATCCGGTGCGGCTGGGCGCCGTGATGGGTGGCGTGGTCGCCGCCGCCAACCAGGACCCGCGGCTCTCCCGCGTCTTCTCGACCTTCACCGCCAGCAACCCGTCGATCTACCTCGACATCGACCGCGACAAGGCGCAGGCGCTGGGCCTCGCGATGAACGACGTCTTTACCGCGCTGCAGTCGACGCTGGGGCGGCTTCTTCGTCAACAATTTCAACCTCTACGGTCGCACCTGGCAGGTGAACATCCAGGGCGAGGCCAACGATCGCCGGCGCATCGAGGACATCTTCCAGATCCAGGTGCGCAACCGGCAGGGCGAGATGGTGCCGCTGCGCTCGATCGCCGACCTGCGCTTCGTGCTCGGGCCGCAGGTGATCACCCGCTACAACAACTACCGCTCGATCACCATCAACGGCGCGCCGGCGCAGGGCCGCTCCTCGGGCGATGCGCTGACGGCGATGAAAGAGGTGTCGGACAAGACCCTGCCGCCGGGCTTCGCCTTCGAATGGACCGGCACCGCCTTCCAGGAATACGAGGCGGCGGGGCAGACCGGGCCGATCCTCGCCCTGGCCGTGATCTTCGCCTACCTGTTCCTCGTGGCGCTGTACGAGAGCTGGATGATCCCGATGCCGGTGCTGCTCTCGGTCTCGGTCGGGGTGCTCGGCGCCTATGCCGGCATCCTGATCGCCAAGCTGACGCTCGACCTCTACGCCCAGATCGGCCTGGTGGTCCTGATCGCGCTCGCCGCCAAGAACGGCATCCTGATCGTCGAGTTCGCCAAGGAGCAGCGGGAGAAGGGCCTCGAGCTGTACCACGCCGCCACATTGGGCGCGCGCATGCGATTCCGGTCGGTGATGATGACCTCGTTCGCCTTCATCCTCGGCCTGGTGCCGCTGGTATTCGCACATGGCGCGGCGCAGATCAGCCGGCGCGATATCGGCACCTCGGTGTTCGCCGGCATGCTGGTCGCCAGCACCGTCGGCATCTTCCTGATCCCGATGCTCTACGTCGTGTTCCAGCGCCTGCGCGAGTGGAAGCCGGGCCGGCTGAAGCATCGCGAGGTCGTCGGCCACTTCCCGAAGAAGCAGCGCGAGCACTGACCTTCGATCGATGCGCCCTTGTTTTTTCTCGGCACGAATGCAAATCCTGCGGCGCGCCGAGACCGAAAATGCTGACGTTTTGCCGTCGCCGCGATCCAGTACGCCCACAAGGGCGCCTTTTGATCGGCCATTACGGGCAATGGCCTTCCTTTTCGATGCGATGAATGGCGGCTTTTCAGGGAGGCCAATGCCCATAATAGGTGGCTGACGCGAGAGTGCGTATCTTCTCGTCCTCGAACAGGAGTACGCACGCATGTCCGACACGTTATCAGCCAGCCGCGGCGCCAACGGCCGCTTCGTCACCCGGGCCTCCCGCGGGCCGCCCACTCGATCTCGATCGCGCAATCGACCGCGATGCAATGAGACCGGTCGGCTCCAGCCGCGAAAAACGGTGGGAGTGGGAAAAACGGCGGAAAACCGTGAAAACGGCCAAGGCTTACAGCAGCCCCAGGCTGCGGAAGCTCGCGTGGCCCTTGCGGCCGATCACCAGGTGGTCGTGGATCGTGATACCGAGCGGTTCGGCAGCGGCGCGGATCTCCTTCGTCATCTCGATGTCGTCGCGCGACGGCTTGGGATCGCCGGACGGATGGTTGTGCACCAGGATCAGGGCGCTCGCCTCGTGATGCAGGGCGCGCTTCACCACCTCGCGCGGATAGACCGGCGTGTGGTCGACGGTGCCGCGCTGCTGCACCTCGTCGGCGATCAGCTCGTTCTTGCGGTTCAGGAACAGGATGGCGAAGCGTTCGGTCTTCTCGTGCGCCAGCGTCGTGTGGCAGTAGTCGAGAAGCTGCTGCCAATTGCCCAGCACCGGCTTCTTCGCGACCTTCTGGTGGGCCAGCCGCCGGCCTGCTTCCCGCAGCGCGCGGAACAGCACGAGGGTTCGCTGGTCGATGTCGAAGTCGCGCAGGTGTGCGGGGTCCGCTGCGAACAGGTCGCCCAGCGTGCCGAACCGATCGATCAGGCGCTTGGCGAGCGGCTTGGTGTCGATCCGCTCGATCGCATAGAACAGCAGCAGCTCCAGCAGCTCGTAGTCCTCGAGCCCTTCGGTGCCCGACTTCAGCACCCGCTCGCGCACCCGGCCACGATGGCCGTGATAGTGCGGCTTGGGTTCGGGCGGCGCAGCACTGTTGTGGCCGAGCGCGGGCTTCGCCTCGAGGGCGGCGGCGAGTTTGGCGGTCGGATCCTCTCCGGTGAACTCCCAGCACATGTCGAGCCGGTTCCAGTTGCCGCCGGCGTCGCGCAGCAGCGACCGGTGGGCCAGCGTATTGCCGCTCACCCGCCACAGCGCGTCCGTCGCCTGAAGGCGAAGGCCCGCCGCGAGGAGGGTCAGCAGGGCGTCATCCTGCGCGGCGCTGTCCTCGGCTGCCTTCGTTCTCGCTCTCCCCATGCGGCGACTTTTCCCGGCAACCGAGGCGGAAAGGCGGCAGGAAATGGCTAAAGCCATGGATTACGCTCCTGCCATGACAGCCATGAGCGAGATCGACCGGGTCTGCCGTGCCTTTGCCGAGCAGCACAACCTGCCCGGCCTCCTGGCCGGGATCGTGCAGGATGGCCAGTTGGTGCATCTCACGACGTTCGGCCAGGCCGACCGCGAGACGGGCCGCGCGGTCACCTCCGAGACCGCCTTTCGAATCGCCTCGATGACCAAGAGCACGACGGCGCTCGCCATCCTGGCGCTGCGGGACGCCGGCCGGCTCGAGCTCGACGCGCCGCTCTCTCATTATATCCCGCGGTTTGCGCTAGTGGCGCCGGCGACCCGGGACAGCGCGCCTTTGACCATCCGCCACCTGCTCAGCCACACGGCAGGCTTCGTCACCGACGATCCGTGGGCCGACCGCGTGCTAGGCATGAGCCCCGCGACGCTCGACATGCTGATCGAGACCGGCGCGCTGTTCGCGCGACCGCCGGGTCTTGCCTTCGAGTACAGCAATCTCGGCTACGCGCTGCTCGGCCGCGCGATCACCAACGTGACCGGCGAGCCGTACCAGAGCTTCATCCGACGCACGTTGCTGCAGCCGCTCGGCATGACGCGCACGACATTCGACGCCTTCGAGGCCGCGCGCGGCGACTTCGCCTGGGGCTATCGCTGCGACGACGGCGTCTTTTCGCGCGAGCGGCTGGAGCCCGATGGCGAGGTCGGCGCGATGGGCGGGCTGGCGACGACGGCGGCTGACTACACGCGCTACCTCGCGTTCCTGCTGAATGCCTGGCCGCCGCGCGACGATCCCGAGAGCGGGCCCGTGCGGCGCGCCAGCGTGCGCGAAATGGGCCTGTTCCACGCGCCGCCTTTCCTGCCCGATACCGTCGATGGCCGCGCCGCGTCGGCAAGCGCCTATGGGTACGGCCTTGTCGATGCGGCCGATCCAACACTCGGCCGTCGGCTGCATCATCCGGGCGGCCTGCCGGGCTACGGCTCGCACATGCTGTTCCTGCCGGAGCGCCGCGTGGGCGTGTTCGCCTTCGCCAACCGCACTTACGCGCCGATGTCGCGTCTGACACCGCGCCTCGCCGAGCTGTTTCTCGCGACGCAGCCCAAGCCCGCTCCGATGCCGCCGTCGCCCTGGCTGAAGCGCGCAGTCGACGCGGTCGTCTCGGCCTACCGGGCCGGCCGTATCGAGACGGCCTCTTCGGTGTTGGCCGAGAACCTGCTGCTCGACACGCCTGCTCCACTGCGCGACGCAGAGCTCCGCCGGTTGAAAGAACAGCTCGGGGAGGGCCGATTGGAGTCGATCGAGCCGACGCACGCGCTTGCCGGCCGCTTTGAGATGGCCTGCGAGAAGGGGCGTCTGCTCGGCACGATCATCCTCTCGCCCGAAGCCGAGCCCGGGATTCAGAAGCTCGTGCTGACCGCGGAGTCGCTATGAAAGACGTCCTCGACGCCGCCGAGGTCGGGTTTCGATCTTCAGGCCGAAGCCGCCTGCTTCTCGGGAGCAGAGACCTTGCTGAGGTCGTACGGCGGCTTGGTGTACCCGGCGGGCGAAAGGGTGAAGAACTCGACGCCGGTCTCGGTGATGCCGATCGAGTGCTCGAACTGTGCCGAGAGCTGCTTGTCGCGGGTCACCGCGGTCCAGCCGTCGCTCAGGATCTTCACCTGCCAGGTGCCGACATTCACCATCGGCTCGACGGTGAAGAACATGCCGGGCCGCAGCTCCGGGCCGGTGCCGGGACGGCCGTAATGCAGGATGTTCGGCGCGTCGTGGAAGATGCGGCCGAGACCGTGGCCCGAGAAGTCGCGCACCACCGAGAAGCGCTGGCTCTCGACATAGGTCTGGATGGCATGGCCGATGTCGCCGACATGCCCGCCCGGCTTGGCGGCGGCGATGCCGCGCATCATCGCCTCGTAGGTGACGTCGCACAGGCGGCGCGCCTTCACGCCGACCTCGCCGACGAAGAACATGCGGGAAGTGTCGCCGTACCAGCCATCGAGGATCGAGGTGACGTCGATGTTGACGATGTCGCCGTTCTGCAGCCGCTTGTCGCCCGGGATGCCGTGGCAGACCACGTGGTTGATCGAGGTGCAGATCGACTTGGGGAAGCCGCGATAGCCCAGCGGGGCGGGGATGGCCTTGTGGTCGAGCGTGAACTCGTGGCACAGCCGGTCGAGCTCGCCCGTGGTGACGCCGGGCACGACGTAGGGCGTGATGAAGTCGAGCGTCTCGGCCGCCAGGCGACCAGCCCGGCGCATGCCTTCGAACCCTTCCGGGCCGTGCAGCTTGATGGTGCGCTCATCGCGCCGCCAGTAGTCGACGCTGTCGTCCGGGATGTCGCGGGGACTGCTCATGACCGTTATTTGGCACCAGATGCCCGCGGTAACAAGGCCATGCTACGTTGTTGAAATGCCCGACACTTCCAAGCCTGACAGCGGCCCCTCGGCCGGCCCCAAGACCGTCACCGCGTGCATCCTGGTCATCGGCAACGAGATCCTGAGCGGCCGGACCAAGGATGCCAACATCCAGTACCTCGCCACCGAGCTCGGCCAGCTCGGCATCCGGGTCATGGAATGCCGGATCATCCCCGACGTCGAGCAGACCATCGTCGACACGGTGAACGAGGTCCGGGCGAAGTTCGACTACGTGTTCACGACCGGCGGGATTGGTCCGACCCACGACGACATCACCGCCGACTGCATCGCCAAGGCGTTCGGCGTCGGCATTTCGGAGCATCCCGAGGCGATCGCCCGCATGACCCGCCACTACGGCGACGCGGCGCTGTTCACCCCGGCGCGCCGGCGCATGGCGCGGGTGCCCCATGGCGGTACGCTGGTGGACAATCCCATCTCGGTGGCGCCCGGCTTCCAGATGGAGAACGTGTTCACCTTCGCCGGCATCCCGACCGTGGCACAGGGCATGTTCCAGTCGATGAAGCACCGCTTGGTCGGCGGCGACCCGGTGCTGGCACGCACCGTGCGCACCAACCTGCCCGAAGGCATCATCGCCGAGCCGCTGGGCGCGTTGCAGAGCCGCTATGCCGACATCGACATCGGCTCGTACCCGGCGTTCCGCAACGGCCGGCCGAGCGTCTCCCTCGTGCTGCGTGGCACGGATGATGCACGACTCAAAACCGCCGCCGCCGAGCTCATTCGGACGATCAAGGGGATGAACGGCGAAGCGGAGGAGTTCGTCCAGTAGCGATGCCCCCACCCAAGCAGAGGGCCGCCGGCGGGGCCACGCAGTGGGGCGGCCTCGTCCTCCTGTCGGCCGCGCTCGCGGCGCTGTTGCTGTGGGTGCATGCTCCGGCCGCGCTGATGCTCGGGCCGCTGGCGGCGGCGATGGGCGTGTCGTCGTTCGGCGCGAAGCTTCGCCTGCCGCTCACGCCCTTCGTGCTGGCGCAGGGCGTGGTCGGGTGCCTGATCGCCAAGATGGTGCCGATCTCGATCGTCGGCGACGTGCTGCAGCACTGGTTCCTGTTCACCGTCGGCGTGCTGGCGGTGGTGGCGATCTCCAGCGCGCTCGGCTGGCTGATGACCAGGTGGCAGATGCTGCCCGGGACGACCGCGCTGTGGGGCACCAGCCCGGGCGCCGCGTCGGTGATGACCATCATGGCCGAGTCATACGGCGCCGACGTGCGCCTCGTCGCCTTCATGCAGTATGGCCGCGTCGTTCTGGTGGCTGTGGTGGCGGCGCTGGTGACGCACGTCTTCGGGGTCAACACCGCGCACGCCCATGCCGAAGTCGTGTGGTTCCCGGCGGTCCACTGGCTGCCGCTGGGCGAGACGCTGGCGCTCGCCATCTTCGGCCCGCTGATCGCGCGCCAACTCAACATCCCGGCCGGCGCCTTCCTGGTGCCGATGATCGGCGGCATCGTGCTCACGCATCTGGGCCTGATGACGGTCGAGCTCCCGCCGTGGCTGCTGGCGGCGAGCTACGCCCTGGTCGGCTGGAATGTCGGCCTGCGCTTCAGCCGGCCGCTCTTGATCCATGCCGCGCGCCAGCTACCGCGCATCATGGCCTGCATCCTGACCATGATCGCGCTGTGCGGCGGCGTTGCCTGGCTGATGGTGCTGGCGATCGGCGTCGATCCGCTGACCGCCTACCTCGCCACCAGCCCCGGCGGCTCCGATTCGGTCGCGATCATCGCCGCCTCGACCAACGTCGACGTGTCGTTCGTGATGGCCATGCAGACCGTGCGCATGATCGCCGTGCTCTTCATCGGTCCAATGCTGACCAAGTACATCGTCACGCACAGCAATCCCGCTCCCTCCGTTTCCAAGCTAAAGTCCAAAGATGACCATCCATGACATGACCGCGGTCGACCTGCTGGCCGCCTACAAGAGCAAGAAACTCTCCCCGGTCGACGTTGTCGACGCCGTCATCCAGCGCATCCAGGACTGGGAGCCGAAGCTGAAGGCGCTCTACGCGCCGGATTTCAGCGGCGCGCGCGCGGCGGCCAAGGCCGCCGAGAAGCGCTGGCAAGCGGGCCGGCCGCAGGGCGCGCTGGACGGCGTGCCGATCACCATCAAGGAGAACATCGCCACCAAGGGGGTGCCGGTGCCGCTGGGCACGGCGGCGAGCGACATGACGCCGGCGGCGGCCGATGCGCCGGCCGCGGCGCGCGTGCGCGAGGCGGGCGCGATCATTCTCGCCAAGACCACCATGCCCGACTACGGCATGCTGTCGTCCGGCCGCAGCTCGTTCCATCCGCTGACGCGCAATCCCTGGAACCTCGCCTGGAATCCCGGCGGCTCGAGCGCCGGGGCGGGCGCCGCCGCGGCGGCGGGCTACGGTCCTTTGCATCTCGGCACCGACATCGGCGGCTCGGTGCGCCTGCCGGCGGCATGGAACGGCATCTTCACCCTGAAGCCCAGCCTCGGCCGCGTGCCGATCGATCCGCCGTTCCTCGGCCGCGTTGCGGGCCCGATGACCCGTACGGTTGCGGACTCCGCGCTCCTGCTGGGTGAGCTCAGCAAGCCCGATCCGCGCGATCACATGAGCCTGCCGCCGGCCAACATCGACTGGTCGGCCGGACCGCTCGAACCCAAGGGCCTGAAGATCGGGCTCTATCTCGATGCCGGTTCGGGCCTGCCGGTCGAGGCGGAGACCAAGGCCGCCGTCGAGGCTGCGGCCAAGCTGTTCGCAGATGCCGGAGCTCACGTCGAGCCCTTGCAGGGCTTCCTGTCGCCCGAGATGCTGCACCTGCAGGACCTGTTCTGGCGCGTGCGCAGCTGGGTCGACTTCTCGGCGCTGAGCCACGCCAGGCAGGCGAGCGTGCTGCCGTTCATCGCCGACTGGTGCCGCGGCGGCGCCGATGTCTCGGGCGCAATGGTGATCAAGGGCGTCAACAACTACATGGCGATCCGGGCGGCGGCGACGCGCGCAACGCAGCCGTTCGACTACGTGCTCTCGCCCACCTCGCCGGTGCCGACCTATCCGGCCGAATGGGAGACGCCGACCAACGACGTGAACCGGCCGCTGGAGCACATCTCCTTCACCATGCCGTTCAACATGAGCGAGCAGCCGGCCGCTTCGATCAACTGCGGCTACACCAAGGAAGGAAAGCCGATCGGTCTGCAGATTGCCGGCCATCGCTTCGACGATCTGGGCGTGATGCGGCTCGCGAAATGGTACGAGCAGGCGCGAGGCCCGCAGAAGAAGTGGCCCGAGCCGCCGAAGTAGCAGGCAACGTGAAACCGCTCGGCATCCTGATGCTCGACACGCGGTTCCCGCGGATCGAGGGCGACATCGGCAATCCTGCCTCGTTCGATTTCCCGGTGATCTTCCGCACCCTGCGCGGTATCGGGCCGGATGATGCGGTCGCTGCGCATCCGGACCGGCCGCGGGTGCTGGCGGCGTTGAAGGCGAATGCCGAAGCGTTGGCGGCCGAGGGCGCGGTCGGGCTGTCGACGAGTTGCGGCTTCCTCGCGCTGTACCAGAAGGAGCTCGAGGCGTTGTCGCCGGTGCCGGTTGCGACCTCGGCGCTGCTGCAGATCAGGGAGCTGACGGGGCGGAAGGTCGGCGTGCTCACCGCCTCGGCCGAGAACCTGACGCCGGCGCATCTCGAGGCCGTCGGCGCGCCGGGCGACACGCCGGTCGAGGGACTGCCGCGCGACGGCGCCTTTGCGGCGACCTTCCTGCGCAACGGACTTTCGCTCGATCGCGATGCCGTCGAGCGCGAGACGGTGGAGGCCGGCCGTTCGCTGATCGCCCGCCATCCCTCCGTCGATACGCTCGTGCTCGAATGCACGAATCTCCCGCCCTACAAGCAGGCGTTGCAGCAGGCGCTCGGCCTGCCGGTCTTCGACGTCCTCGACCTGCTGCGCGACTTTCGGAAGCGGCTGGGCTGACGGGCATTGAAATTGCTGCGATAGTCCTGCGCACAAGGAAATGAAGGGGGTCTTCATGCGTGGACAGGGTTATTTTCTGGCGGCAGCGCTTGCGCTGGCGTCGTCGGGCGTGGTGCCGGGGGCGGCAGCGCAGGACATCGGTATCGGCCTGATCGTGCCGCTGTCGGCGCCGGGCGATGCGACCGGCGGCCAGCTGATCCGCCGCGGTGCCGAGATCGGCGTCGACATGATGAACGCGCAGGGCGGCGTTCTGGGCAAGAAGCTCAAGCTGTTCGTGCAGGATTCGCAGGGCAAGCCCGAGGCCGGCGTCGCCGGCTACCGCCGCCTGGTGAGCGAGGACAAGGTCGTGGCGGTGCCCGGCTTCTTCCACAGCTCGGTGGCGATCGCCGTCAACGAGGTCGCCAAGGAGATGGGCGTGCCGACCATGTCGGTGCAGGCCTCGGCCTCCGACATCACCGCCAAGCATTACGATATCGCCTTCCGCACCCATGCGGTCGATCCGGTGCGCGTCTCGACCTGGATGGAGTTCATCAAGCAGAAGGGGTTTAAGCGCGTCTCGCTGATCGCCGAGACCACCGACTACGGCATCGGCCTGGCCGACGAGACGCTGGCGCAGGCCAAGTCGATGCCGGGAGTCGAGATCCAGAAGGTGATGTTCGACCGCACCTCGACGGACCTCACGCCGCAGCTGCTGCAGATCAAGGCGTTCAAGCCGGACATGGTGATCAACATCGGCGTCGGACAGCCGCTCGACCTCATCATGGACCAGGCGACGACCATCGGCCTCTTGCCCAACACGCCGATGCTGATCTCCTACGACGCGCCGACGCGGCCGCAGTTCTGGCAGCTGCATGAGAAGAACGGCAACGGCATCTACTTCATCGCCTACTACTCGCCCAAGTCGAAGCTCAGCGACATCGGCGCGGAGTTTGCGAAGGCCTACAAGGAGAAGTACAAGGAAGATCCCGTCTATGGCGCGCTGAACGGCTTCGGCGCGGTCGCCATTCTCTCGCAGGCGATCAAGGCCGCCAACAGCACCGATCCGAAGACGCTGATCAAGACGCTCGAGGCCGGCACCTACAAGAGCTGGCCGGATGCGCCGGTGACCTTCCCGAAGGCCGACGGCGTGTACTGGCACAACTGGGTGCCGCCGGTCCTGATCCTGCACTTCACGCAGGCCAAGCAGGACTGGAAGGACGCCGAGATCGTGGTGAGCTACTCGAAGAAGTGACGCCGAAGGTGTCATCCTGGGCCGCAGGCGAAGGATCCAGGGCCGCCCCGGATCCTTCGCTTCGCTCAGGATGACACGGGAAGCCAATGTTCTCGACCGAACTCGTCGTCCAGACGTTCATCTCCGGTGTCATGATCGGCGTGCTCTACGCCCTCATGGCGCTGGGGATCACGTTCATCTACTCGATCATGCGCATGATCAACTGGGCGATGGGCGAGTTCTACATGATCGGCAGCTACCTGCAGTACATGCTGGTGGCGTGGCTGCTCGGCCCGGACCTGTGGTGGCTCGCCATCCTGGTCTCGACCGCGGGCGTGTTCGTGCTCGGGCTGTTCGCCGAATGGAGCCTGCTGAAGCCGATCTTCAGCAAGCCGCCCGAGGTGCGCAGCGACTACGCGACCGTGATCACCCTGGCGCTGCTGCTGATGCTGCGCAGCCTCGCGACCGGCATCGCCGGCCCGAACCAGTTCACGCCGGGCTCGAACCTGCCGATCGTGATGGTCGGGCCGATGCCGATGGCCGGCGCGCGGGTCGCGGCCTTCGTGTTCGCTTTGGTGGCGCTCGGCGTATTCTGGGCCGTGCTGCGGTACACCTGGTACGGGCTGGCGCTGCGCGCGACGTCGCAAAGCCGGGTCGGCGTGCAGACCGCCGGCATCGACGTGCAGCGCGTCGACCGGATGGCGTTCGGCATCGGCGTGGCGCTGGCGGGCCTCGCCGGCGCCCTGCTGGCGCCGGTGTTCCTGGTGTTTCCGACCAACGGCCTCGTCACCACCGTGAAAGGGTTCGAGATCGTCGTGATCGGCGGCCTGGGCTCGATCCCGGGCGCGCTGATCGCCGGTGTGGCGCTGGGCCTGGTCGAATCGTTCGGCGCGGCGTTCGTCGATTCGGCCTACCAGAACATCTACGGCTTCGCCCTGGTGCTGTTGATCCTGGTGCTGCGCCCCAACGGCCTGTTCGGCGAGCGCGGCCGCGAAGCATGACCGCGGCGCTGGAAGCCATCGGCCTGCGCAAGCGCTTCGGCACCCTGCAAGCGGCCAACGACGTGACGCTCGCCGTCGATGCCGGCGAGATCCGCGGCCTGATCGGCCCCAACGGCGCGGGCAAGACCACGCTGGTCAATCTCGTCACCGGCGTCTACGCGCCGGACTCCGGCGAGGTGAAGCTCGGCGGCGAGACGATCTCGGGCCTGGCGATGCACGAGATCGCGCGGCGCGGCCTGGTGCGATCGTTCCAGGTGACGCGCCTGTTCGGCAACCAGACGGTGCGCGAGAACCTGATGACCGCGTTCTACGCGCGCCGTCCGGCGAACGTCGACGGGGAGGCCGCGGCCGAACGCATGATCCGGCTCACCACGCTCGGCCCGCTCGCCGATACCCAGGCCAAGAAGCTGTCGGGCGGCCAGCGCGCGCTGCTCCAGATGGGCTGCGGCTTCATGGTGCCGGGCCGCTGCTACGTGCTCGACGAGCCGTTCGCCGGCATCAACCCGGTGATCAAGGAGACGATCCTCGAGATGATCGTCGCGGTGAACCGCGAGCAGGGCGCGGCGTTCCTCGTGGTCAGCCACGAGATGGCGATCATCCGTCAGCTCTGCCCGCAGGTGACGGTGATGATGGAGGGCCGCGTCGCCGCGCAAGGCACGCTCGACGAGGTGGCGCGCCTGCCCGCGGTCGTCGCGGGCTACCTCGGCAAGGCGCTCGAATGACGACGTTGCTTTCCGTCGACGACGTCTTCGCCGCCTACCAGCCGGGCGTCGACATCCTGCAGGGGATGTCGCTCACCGTGCCGAAGGGCGGCCTCGTGCTGGTGATCGGCCCCAACGGCGCGGGCAAATCGACGTTGCTCAAGACGGTGTTCGGCATGCTCGAGGCGCGCGGCGGCATCGCGCTCGAGGGCAAATCCATCGCCAATCTCGCCTCGCACGAGATCAAGCGGTTGGGCGTGAGCTACGTGCCGCAGGAGCTCAACACCTTCCCGCACCTGACGGTCGAGGAGAACCTCAAGGTCGGCGGCTGGACCTTGCGCAAGCAGCCGGCGCTGCTGAAGGAGCGTATCGCCAGGATCCATGAGATCTTTCCGGTACTGGCTGAGCGCCGCCATGCCAAGGCCGGCAGCTTGAGTGGCGGTCAGGGGCGCATGCTCTCGGTCGCACGCGAGATGATCACCGAGCCGCGGCTGATGCTGGTCGACGAGCCGACCGTGGGGCTGGCGCCCAACCTCGCCGAGCAGGTCTACGAGCTTCTGCAGACGGCGCGGCGGGCGATCTCGACCACCATCCTGCTGGTCGACCAGAACGTCTCCGACGCGCTGCGTCATGCCGAGGACGTGGTGATGATGAACCTCGGCAAGGTGAAGGCGGCGGGACCGGTGGCCGAGTTCGGCGAAGCGCGGGTGCGCGCGCTGATCCAGGAGTGCCTGCTGGGATGACGTCGTTCGGCCGCTCCGCTGTCGCGATCGTGTTGGCGGCCGTGCTGCTGGCGCTGGTGCCCTTGTTCACCGGCAGCTTCGTCGTGCACGTGCTGACCATCGCGCTCTACTACGCGATCCTTGCGGCGAGCTGGAACCTGCTGGCAGGCTATACCGGCCAGTTCTCGCTGGCACATCATGCCTTCGCGGCGATCGGCGCCTACACCTCGGGCCTGATGGGCTACCATGTCGGCATATCGCCGTGGATCGGCATTCCTTGCGGCGTCGTGCTGTCGGCGGCGTGCGGCCTGATCCTCGGGCGGCTGGTGCTGAAGATGCGGGCGATCTATCTGGCGATCGCCACCTGGGCCTTCGCCGAAACCTTCCACATCTACCTGACCGCCGACTACAAGTTCACGCGCGGCGAGCTGGGCCTCAGCGTCAAGTCGCTCTACGGCACGACCAATCCGGTGCCGTACTACTACACCTTCATCGTGCTGGCCGTGCTGGTGCTGCTGGGCCTCCGGCTGCTGATCGATTCGCCGATCGGCTACTTCATGCGCGCCATCAAGGACGACGAGCTGCGCGCCAAGAGCCTCGGCATCGACACGACGAAGGTGAAGATCGCCGTGTTCGCCATCTCGAGCGCCATCGCCGGGCTGGCCGGCGGCTTCTACGGCCACTATGTCGTGCTCTTGAGCCCGCAGATGATCGATTTCTCGGAGATGGCCAAGATCGTCGTCATGGTGGTGATCGGCGGCTTCGGCACGTTCCTCGGTCCGATCGTCGGCGCCGCGCCGGTGCAGGTGGTGATGACCTACCTGCAGTCCTATGGTGAGTGGAACCTCGCCGTATTCGCGCTGATCGTGATCGTGCTGATGCGCTTCAGCATGGAGGGATTGGCCAGCCTGTTCACGCCTTTGTGGAAGCGGGTATGGCACCTGAAGTGACCGTCGATGTCGTGGTCGTCGGCTCCGGCGCAGCGGGGCTGACGGCGGCGCTGGCCGCTGCCGTCGACGGAGCCGGGGTCATGGTGCTGGAGAAGTCGCCGGTGCTGGGCGGCACGACCGCCATGTCGTCGGCCGGCACCTGGGTGCCTGCCAACCACCACATGCTGGCCGCGGGCCTCGAGGACTCGGCCGAGGAGACGCTGACGTATCTGCGGGCCACTGCGCCGCCCGGCTGGGCAAAGGACGAGGACGAGCTGTGGCAGGCGCTGGCCCAGCAGTCGGCGCCGATGCTGCGCTTCCTCGAGGACAAGACGCCGCTCCGGTTCGAGCTGGTCAACCATCCCGACTTCTACGTCGAGGCGCCGGGCGGCAAGCTGTTCGGGCGGATGGTCTCGCCGACCCTGATCAGCCGCTACATCCTCGGTCGCTGGTGGAACAAGGTGCGGCCTTCGGTGAAGCCGCAATACTTCACCTACAGGGAGATGATCGGCGGCATCCTCAAGGATCCGTGGAGGAGCGTGCTGCGCATGGGCCCGGCGCTCGCCTGGCGCTTCCTCGCCGGCAAGGTCGGTTTGGGCAACGGGCTGATCGTCGGCCTGACGCGCGGCTGTCTCGACCATGGCTGCGAGATCAGGGTGAATGCCGACGTGAAGCATCTGTTGCAGGACGGCGGCACGGTCACCGGCGTCGAGGCGGTGATCGACGGCAAGCCGCAGACGGTGCGGGCGCGCAAGGGCGTCGTGCTGGCGACCGGCGGTTTCGACTGGGCGCCGGACTACATGCCCAAGTATTTCCCGGGCATGCAGCTGATCGGCGCACCCCGCAGCAACACCGGCGACGGCCAGCGCATGGCGGCGGAAGCGGGGGCCAAGCTCGACCGCATGGACCAGGCGAACATCGCGCCAGTGACCTTCACGGCTTACGAGGGCCAACGCCACGCCCAGCCGCTTTACGAGACCTACACGCCGCACTGCATCCTGGTGAATCGTAACGCCGAGCGCTTCGTCAGCGAGGGCAGTGCCTCCCTCGGCTCGGCGCTCGACGAGCGCGGGCCGGATGGCCAGCCGAAGCATCTGCCGGTCTGGCGCATCTTCGACAGCCGCTACAAGCACACGCTTGGCATGCACTATGCCTCGAAGGATCCGACCTTCGTGCGCAGCGCGCCGACGCTGGAGGCTTTGGCGGAGAAGATCGGGCTCGATCCCGCGACGCTGCGGGCGACCGTTGAGCGCTTCAACGGCTGGTCGAAGCAGGGCGTCGATCGCGACTACCATCGCGGCGAGACGGCGTGGGAGCGCTACTACACCGGCACCGTCGAGCGGGCACTGGGTACGATCGAGCAGGCGCCGTTCTTTGCAGCCCCTTTCCTTTACGCCAGCCTCGGAACCAAGGGCGGTGCCCGCACCAATGCACGCTGCGAGGTGCTGCGGCCGGACAGGAGCGTGATCGGCGGCCTTTACTGTGCCGGTATCGCCATGGCCCATCCGATCGGCACGAAGGCGGTCGGCGCCGGCACGACCATCGGCCCGTGCCTGACCTTCGGCTACATTGCCGGCAAATCGATCGCCCGGCGCAATGCCTAGAGCAAGATGACTCACCTTCCTCCGTCGTCCCGACCGGAGCCGAGCGAAGCGAGGCGCAGCGGAGGGACCTTTTTCGCGCGATTTACGGCTAATCCCCGAAAAAAGGTCCCTCCACTGCGCGCCTTCGGCGCTTCGGTCGGGACGACGGGGGGTACGACAACAACTCATCCTGCTCTAGGACACCAGCACGTACCAGCCTTCCACGGTGTGCGTTTCGCCGCCAAGGCCGGCCTTGACGCGGATGTGCTGCGCCATGACGTCGACCGAGCTGCCGGGATCGAGCCGCACCTGGATGCCGACGCCGTCGCCCGGCTTCGTACAGTCGATGATTGCTTCGCGGTCATAGCCGGCATTTGACGTTGGCGCGGGCGAATCAACCGCTCGGCGCAACATCCGAACGTGCGAGCAACCGGCGATAGATCGGCTGCAGCAGGGTCGGGATGACGTAGATCGGCACCTGCACCGCGGCGATGAACAGGAAGATGTCGGGATTGGCGGTGGCCGGCAGGACGGCCATCAGCAGCGCATTGTTGCGGCCGCCCGAGCAGTAGCCAGCGGTCAGCGCGCTGCGGCGGTCGAGGACTGACAGGCAGCCCAGCACCATGACGGCGTTGGTGAGCAGCGCGCCGGCGAACGAGGCGGCGATGAAGCCACCGAGCTTCTCGGGTTCGGCCAGGCCGCGGGCGACGACGCCGTCCATCAACGGAATGGCGTAGACGATCAACGCGGCAATCGACAGGCCGTCGATGCGCTCCGCATTGTGGCGCAGCCGCTCGGGGCCGAGCCAGGCCCGGATGGCGACGGCGCCGGCCACGGCGGCGATCACGATGGCCAGCAGCCGCAGGCTGAGCGCGCCGACGCCGATGTGCAGGTCGAGATTGAGCAGCCACAAAGCGAGCGGCGGCAGGGTGAACGGCACGGCGAAGTTGGTGATCAGCGCGATCAGCAGCGCCAGTGAATTGTCGAGCCGCAGGAAAGTGGCGGTGGTCGCGGCCGAGATGACCGTCGGCGCCATGGCGCTGAGGCAGAGGGCGGCGATCAGCCCGTGCCAGATCGGCATCAGGCTCCAGAACGGCCAGACCACCAGCGGCACGGCGACCAGCACGCCCGCCGACAGCACGATCGCCAGGCCGGGGCGCTGCAGCAGCGTACGCACACGCGCCCAGTCGGTGCGCAGGAGGGCGAGCATCAGCAGGAAGGTGGAGAGCGGGCCGACCAGCGGCCGCATCGCCGAGGCGAGATCCTGGAACACGATGCCGACCAGCAATGAAAACGGCAGCAATGCGGTCGCATGTCTCCCCATCCGCCGCAGAACGTGATCCAGCCGGTCCATTGCCCGCACCCTACCACGGGCTACAGTGGCGGCATGCTGCGGCACGCCCTCGCGCTTCTTTTGGTCGGAACGACGTCGGCGCTCGCGCAACCCGTACCGACGCCGGACTGCACCGCCGATGTCACGGTGCACGATCAGCTTTCGCTCGACGTCCTCTATCGCTGCCGCAGCACGCAGCCCATCTCGTTCGAGCCGGTGGGAGACCGCACCGCGCAATACGCCCGCGAGGCGCCGAGCGGGCGCCTCGATCCGGTGAACGGTCTCGTCGAGGCGCGCTATCGCTTCGACCTGTCGGGCTTCGCGCGCGCGGTGAACTCGCCGTCGGAGGGCATCCAGCGCGGCAAGGGCGTGCTGGCGCCGCTCGGCGCCTGGCTGCTCGAGCCGCACGGCTACCAGAAGATCCCGACCATCGACATCCGCGTGCACACGCCCGAGGGCATGGTCTTCTCGAGCGGCCTGCCGCGCGTCGGCGACGGCTGGCGCCTTGCCGGCACGACGGTCCGCTTCGTCGGCTATACGGCGATCGGCAAGCTGGAGCTGCACGAATTGCCGTCGCCGGCGATCGGCAGCCTGCGCGCCGGTGAAGCGAAGAAGGAGGGGATCCTGCGGCTGGCCCTGCTCGACGGCTTCGGTGAGGCGACGCGGCCCGCCATCGTCGACTGGGTGAAGCGCACCATCGAGGCCGAGTCGAACTACTGGCGTGGCTTCACGGCCGACCAGATGCTGGTCGGGCTGGTGCCGATGCCGCGCAACGGCGTGGGGTACGGCCGCACGCAGCCGGGCGGCGGCGTGTCGATCATGATCGAGGTCGGGGATTCGATCGATGCGCGGCGCCTGTTCAACGACTGGGTGATGGTGCACGAGCTGATCCATTCGGGCATGCCGTTCATCCGCGGCCGCGGCACCTGGTTCATGGAGGGTGCCGCGACCTACATCGAGCCGATCATCCGCGCCCGCGCCGGCTGGAAGACCGAGCAAGAGGTCTGGCACGAATGGGTGACGCAGATGCCGCAGGGCGAGGGCGTCTTCGCCCGCGGGCTCAGCCAGGCGAGCGGGCGGGAGAACTATTGGGGCGGCGCGATCTTCATGCTGATGGCCGATATGGCGATCCGGCGCGACAGCAACGGGGCGAAGGGTCTGGAGGACTGCTTCGGCGGCGCGCTGTGGCGCGGCCTGGGCGGCGCCGACCGCATCGGCCTGGATGCCTATGCGCAGGCGTGCGATGCAGCCACCGGGACGAGGTCGATGACCACGCTGCTCGACCGGTACTTCTACAATGCCCAGCCGGTCGCGCTGGCGGCGCTGTGGAAGGAGCTCGGCGTCGCGCTGGTCGGCGACCGCATCGTGCTCGACGATTCGGCGCCGCAGGCGAGGTTGCGCAAGATGATCGTCATGGGCCCGCCCGATCAGCCCCCCAAGCCGGTGAAGCTGCCATGGCAGTCGTGAGCCAGCCATGACCGGCGTCTGGCTGGAAGATCTGACCTGGCTTGAGGCGAAAGCCAGATTCGATGACAACCCCGTCGTCATCATCCCGATCGGCGCGGCGGCGAAGGCGCATGGCGCGCACCTGCCGCTCAAGGCCGATGCGCTGACGGCACGGGCGCTGGGACAGAGGCTGATCGAGCGGCTGCCGGTCGTGGCGGCGCCGGTGGTGGGCTTCGGCTACTACCCGGCCTTCACGCCGTTCGCCGGGAGCCAGCATCTGACGGCCGACACGTTCAAGGCGGTGCTGCGCGAGCTGATCGCCAGCTTCATCGCACACGGCGTCGAACGCATCGCTCTCGTCAATACCGGTGTCTCGACCGAGAAGCCGGTCGACGAGATCGCCCACGAGGCCGACGCGCTGGCGCTGCACATGCGCCTGACGGGCCAGTCGGCGGAGGCGCTGATCGAGCACAAGGAGGGCGGCCACGCCGACGAGCGCGAGACCTCGGTCGTGCTGGCGCTCGATCCGCGCAGCGTGCGCATGAGCGAGCTGCGGCCCGCCGGCGATTTCAGGCTCTCCGCCGCGACCGGCGATCCGACCCGCGCCTCCGCCTTCAAGGGCGAGCGGCTGCTCGAGGCGCGCATTGACGACATGGTGACGACGCTGGTCGACAAGTGGCCCGATCTTCTTGCCGGACCGCGGGCGTCCCGCCCGTTCTGACTCATGAGCGGCCGAGACGGCCGCGGTCCGGCAAGATCAGCGCCGCTCGAAGTCGATCCGTTCGTCGACCGGCAGGCCGAGCAGGTGGCGGCGCAGGCAGTCCAGCCCGAGCTCGGCCGCGCCGGTGCGGACCCAGTCGCGGCCGCCGACCAGGCGGGCGACGCGCTGCACCATGCCGCCGCCGTCGGCGATCTGCACCGTGATCGTGGCGCCGAAGTCGGGCCGGTCGCCGCCCGGGTCGAGCTGCATCAGGACCGCCAGCGCATGGCTGGCGCCGCTCTCCGTGCGGAGCTTGTCGGCCGCCACGTCCGCCCCGATCACGCCCTTGCAGAACACCTGTTCGGCGCCGGGCAGGGGCGCGAGGCGGCTCGCGATCGCGCCGGAGGTGAAGGTCTCGCCGATCGCCAGCGTGTGGCCGCCGGCCTTGAGCTTCTCGACCACCACCTGCTCGAGCGAGCTCTCGTCCTCGGCGACCACGAAGTTCCCGAGCCGCCGGCGCACCTCGGCCTCGATCGCCGCGAGCTTGGCCGTGAGCTCGGCCTCGGTCGCCCCGCGCGCGGCGAGCTTGGTCTCGAGCTCGGGGAAATGGGCCTGGAAGCCCAGCTTGATCGCGCCGTCGATGGCGAGACCCGGAATGCCGGCCAGCATCTCGTCGGCCCGGCTCTCGCCGATGCCGAAGGAATGGAAGCGCTTCAGCCTGGTCACACCGGTGATACCACCCAGCTTCAGCAGCCGCGGAATCACCTGCTCGTCCAGCATGCGGCGCATCTCGCGCGGCACGCCGGGCGTGAAATAGAACCGGGCCTTGCCGATCGTGACGGCGAAGCCGCAGGCCGTGCCGATCGGATTGTCGATGAACTCCGCCCCCTCCGGCAGCATCGCCTGCTTCCTGTTGTTGGCGGGCATGACCCGGCCGCGGCGCGCGTAGGACTCGGTCATGCGCTGCATCCAGTAGTCCGACAGCACCAGCTTCACGCCGCAGGCCTCGGCGGCGACCTCCTGGCTGAGGTCGTCGACCGTGGGCCCCAGCCCGCCATTGACGATCACCGCGTCGGCCCGCTCGCCGGCGTGGGCGAAGGCGGCCAGCAGGCTCGCCCGGTCGTCACCCACGGTTGTGCCCCAGATCACGTCCAGCCCGACCTCGCCCAGCCGCCGGGCGATGTGGCTGTAGTTGGTATTCACCGTCTTGCCGGTCAGGATTTCATCGCCGGTGCACAGGATCTCTACACGCACGGTCCGTTTCCCCGTTGTTGCATCCCACCCTTGTAAAGGAGGCTAGTCTCCCCCGCCCGACGATTCGTCATGATACGAGCATGGTGTTCATCTCCCGGCCGGTCGCCGGAGCGCCTTCGCTCGCTCTCGACAATACGTCGCTTGCCCTCGATTACGAGCGCATCAGCGCCACCCGCCACATGGCGACGGGCACCGCCCTCGTCGAAGACCTCGCCATCAGGCCAGGCGAGCGCGTGCTCGACGTGGGCTGCGGCACCGGCCTGCTGGCCGAGCATATCGCCCACATCGTCGGCCCGTCGGGCCACGTGCTGGGGATCGATCCGCTGCCGCTGCGCATCGGCCTGGCCGTCAGCCGCGCGCGCGACAACCTGTCGTTCGAGCTGGGCGATGCCTACGACCTTGGTCGAATAGCCGACCGCAGCTTCGACGCAGTCGTGCTGAACGCCGTGCTGCACTGGCTGCCGGAGAAGACCGGCCCGCTGCTCGCCTTCTGGCGCGTGCTGCGCCCGCACGGCCGGCTGGGGATAAGCACGGGCCTGAAGGGCGACGTGCCGGAGCTGGTGGCCGCCGCCCGGGCGGCGCTGACCGAGCCGCCGTTCGACCAGCATCCGCGGGCGCGCGAGGGCATCACCTTCCGGGTCGAGCCGGACGAGCTGCGCGCGCTGCTGCAGACTACCGGCTTCCAGACAGTGCGGCTCGAGGTGCGCGAAAGCCAGGCGCGCCACGCCAGCCCCGAGGACGCGATTCGCTACATGGAGGCGTCGTCGTTCGGCAACATGGTGGGCCACCTGCCGCCCGAATTGCGCGAGCCCGCCCGCGCCCGCATGCGCGAGCGCTTCGCCGCGCTGGCCGGTCCCGACGGCATCGTCAGCACCAACCGCCGCATCATCGCGATCGCCGAGCGGCGCTAACGCCGCCGTCTCGACGGTCAGGCAAACTTGAAGTCGGAGGCGTGGAGCTGGTCGGGGGGTACGCCGACCAGCGTGACGCTGCCGGCATTGCCGAACGCGCCGGTCTGGCTCACCAGCGACAGGAACTGCTGCTGGTTGGGCTCGAACGCGATGCGGGCGTCGCCCGAGGCGTCGCTCGTGATCGTCATGTCGGCCAGGCTGCGCATGCCGAGCGCGCTCACATCGATCTTGTCGCCGTCGCTCGAGCGGAAATCGAAGATCGTGTCGTCGGCGGCCTTCGGCCCGAACACGAACGTGTCGGCCCCGCCCTTGGCGTTGTCCGAGAGCTGGCCGTCGCCCCACATCAGGGCCGTGCCGGCGCCGGCGATCAGCGTGTCGTTGCCGCCGACCGCGTTGCCCGACAGGGTCTCGGCGTCGCCGTACATCGTGTTCGTCGTGCCGGCCCCGCCGCCCTTCAGCACGTCGTCGCCGCCGACCGCATTGCCGGTCATGGTGCGGGCATCGCCGTGCAGGATGTTGGTCGAGTTCGCGCCGCCCACCAGCCTGTCGTTGCCGCCGACCGTGTCTTCGCTCATCGCGTCGGCGTCGCCGAACAGGTTGTTGGTGCCGGAATCGGCGCCGCCCTTCAGCACATCGTCCCCGCCGCGCGCCGAGCCGTTCATGTTCCAGGCATCGCCGTAGAGCGTGTTGCTGGTGGCGCCGGCGCCGCCGGTCAGCCGGTCGTCGCCGCCCACCGCATGGTCGAGCATCACGCGCGCGTCGCCCTGCAGCGTGTTGTCGCCCGCACCCGCCCCACCGGTCAGGCGATCGTCGCCGCCGCGGCTGTCGCCCGCCATGAAGAAGGCGTCGCCGAACAGGTTGTTGAACGACGCCTGGGCGCCGCCATAGAGCGTGTCGTTGCCGGCGACCGTCCGGTCGGCCATCGAATCGGCGTCGCCGAACAGGTTGTTGACCGCGGCATCGGCGCCGCCGATCAGCGTGTCCCTGCCGCCGCGCGCGGTGTCGCGCAGCTCCTCCGCGTCGCCGAACGCCGAGCCGCCATTCTGGTCGAGCTGCAGCACCTGGTGCTTGCCGTGCTGCTGGTTGGCGAGGCTGCCGGACGTATCCCCGTAGATGGCCATGACTGAAAGATCTCCCACTGGGCTGACAAAAAACGCGGCCCAGGAAAGCAGGAGGGGCCGCGGTTCGCGTTCGAAGCCTAGGCGGGAGGGCTGGGGAGAGGATTGGGCGAATGTTGTGACCGACCATCTGCAGGGTATGCGCAGGCGAGCGCCGAGCATGTTCGCTAACAGACGGCAACCCGGGCACGGGCCGGTTCCTTACCGCACAGGATCAAACGCCAGGCCGAGGCCTGGCTGAGGGAGGCCGCGATGAGCACCGGCATGGCCGTGTTCGACAAGACACTGCAGACCACCAATCTCTGGCTCGACGATCTGTGCGAGACGGTCGGGCCCGATCGGCGCGTCGCCTGGCGCGTGCTGGGCGCGGTCCTGCGCACGCTGCGGGACCGGCTGCCGCCGGGGCTGGGCGCGCATCTCGGCGCGGAGCTGCCGCTGCTGGTGCGCGGCGCCTATTACGACCAGTACCAGCCCGACCGCCTGCCGATGCGCATTCGCGACCCGGACGCCTTCCTCGACCGGGTGCGCGAGGAGCTGGGCGACATCCGCCCGATCAACCCGCGCGTGGCGGTCGGGGCCGTGCTGGCGCTGCTCGACGATCACCTGCCGGCGCCGCAATGCCTCAAGCTGCGCCACGCGCTGCCGGCCTCGCTGCGCGAGCTGTGGCCGACCGACGGGCAGGACTGGAGCGCGCCCGACGATCGCGGCAGCTACGGCTACGGCTATGGCCCGCCGCCGCGCCGCGTCCGCGGCTACGACGACGACTGGTACGAGTGAGTAGAGAGAGTGAGGACCCCCGTGTCGAATCTGGAGAACAACCGCATCTTCACCAGCCGCCGCCGCAGCCGGACCTGGGCTTGGCTGACCGTCCTTGCCGTCGTGGTCCTGGTGGCCGCCGGCGTGTTCTTCTCGACCGGCCGCTGGGGCGAGAACGCCACCCGCACCGGCGCCGCGACCCCGAAGGACCAGGCCCAGTCGGCCGGCGGCCCGAGCCAGCCGGGCGTGCCCAACATGCAGAGCCGCTAGTCTTCTGCGGGGGGCGGTCGGAGCTGCGCGATAGAGCTTTGTCTCAGCGCGCCTTGCGTTCCACCGGCACCACCGTCCGGTGCTCGACCTGCCCGCCGCGCAGCACCGCCAGCGTCGTCGCCTTGCCGATCCGCTCGGCGTTGAGCAGCCGGATCAGCGCGTCCGCGCCCTCGATCGGCGTGCCGTCGACCGACAGCAGCAGGTCGCCCGGCTGCACGCCGGCGGCCGCCGCCGGCCCGCCTTTCTCGACCTCGCTCACCCGGATCGCCCGCGCGCCCGCGCCGGTCGCGAGCCCGATGCGGCGCGGCAAGGGCACGGTCTCGGCCGCGATGCCGATATGGGCGCGCCTCACCCGCCCGTGGGCGATGAACTCCGACACCACGAACACCGCGGTGTTCGACGCCACGGCGAAGCAGATGCCCTGGGCGCGCTGGATCATGGCGGTGTTGATGCCCACCACCTCGCCCAGGTTCGACACCAGCGGCCCGCCCGAGTTGCCGGGATTGAGCGCGGCGTCGGTCTGGATGACGTCGTCGATCAGCCGGCCGGACTGGGCCCGGAGCGAGCGGCCGAGCGCCGACACCACGCCCGCGGTGACGGTCGATTCGAAGCCGAGCGGATTGCCGATCGCCACCACGAGCTGGCCGCGCCTGAGCGCCTGGCTGTCGCCCAGCCGGGCCGACGGCGTGCCGGCCGGCAGCTCGGTGCGCAGGAGCGCGAGGTCGGTGTCGGGATCGTCGCCCAGCACGCGCGCCTCGCGCACATTGCCGTCGGCGAAGGAAAGCCGCGCGCGGGAAGCGCCGCCGACCACGTGGCTGTTGGTCAGCACCAGCCCGTCGCCCGCGATCACCACGCCGGAGCCGACGCCCAGGGGAGAATTCCGACCGTCGGCAAGCCGCTCGACTCGCACGACCGCCGGCCCGACCCGGTCCACGACCGAGATCACGGCGCGGGAGTAGGCGTCGAGGGCGCCGTCGTCTGTTGCGGCGGGGACGGGGGATGGGGAGTCTAGGGGCATGGAACGCACCTCCGGGAGGGAAGGAGGGGCTATATGGGGTTGAGAAGGTGCAATTACACCCTTTGGGACCTCGTGCTGGGACTCGGGCCCTTCCCGCCGCGGCCCGGTGGGCACCCGCGAGGGCAGCGTCAGACCTTTGCGCCCGGTCCGGGGAGGCGAGACCGCCTCGCGCGCCTCGACCAGGCGGTTGCCGAGCTGGAAGCCGCGGCGGGAATACTCGAAGAAGCGCTCGGCGTAGTCCGTGATCTGCGCGGCGGTATAGGCGTAGGCGAGCTGCCGAAAGGGAAACAGGTCCCGGGCGAGCGGCACCCGCGGCCACCGCAGCCTGTGCGGGCTGTAGCCGGCCGCCACGAGATAGTGGCCGTGGTCGATCCGCACCGCGGTGCCGTGCGCGATCTCGCGGCGGCGCTCGGCCAGCGGCGCGATCTCGCGGTCGAGGAAGGCCACGATCTCGTCGTGCAGCGGGCGCGGCATCGAGGCCTGCTGCGCTGCGAGCGCGTCATGGATGAGCTGCCGCCGTGACGGCTCCGGCCCGGCGGCGCGATAGGCGGCCGCGGCGGTGCCGTTCTTCGACTGCAGGATGGTGGCGTAGAGATAGGACAGCGCGACCTCGAGGATCTCCCAATGGCTCAGCGCCAGGCCGACCGCGTGGTAGATCCGGCCGACCTCGGCATCGCCCGTCCGCGCCGGCGGCGCGACCTCCCACGGCTCAGGCACGGCGCACGCAGCGCGCTCCGCCCGGCCGGGACGGAGCGACGACGATCCGGTTTGACGGCATTCCCCAGTTCCCTGACGGTCGGCTTCGCCCTCAAGCTCTATCATCCCGGCGCGCGACCCCCGTTGGCGCAATCGGGGTAGAGCGAGGACTTCCGGTGGATGGACGGGCAGGGGGGCTCGCGGACGGCGATTTCCGTGCACGGCCCCGGCGCGTCATGGTGCTACACTGGGATCGGGCCGGGGGGACCTTGCGTGATGAGCGATCGAGCTCCTTCCTTCGAGCGACCGACGGTGCGCACGGCCGGGTTCGACCTCGCGCGCTGGCTGCCGGGCCTCGCCGACCTGCGCGACTACCGCCTGGCATGGCTGCGCCACGACGTCGTCGCCGGCGTGGTGCTCGTCACCATGCTGGTGCCGGTCGGCATCGCCTATGCCGTCGCCTCGGGCCTGCCGGGCGTTTTCGGCCTCTACGCCACGATCGTCCCGCTGCTGGCCTATGCCCTGTTCGGCCCCAGCCGCGTCCTGGTGCTCGGTCCCGACTCGTCGCTGGCGCCGCTGATCCTCGCGGTGGTGGTGGCGCAGGCGGCAAACGATGCGGCGCATGCGGTGGCGCTGGCCGCCGCCATGGCGCTGGTCTCCGGCCTGGTCTGCGTGGCGGCCGGGGTGCTGAAGCTCGGCTTCGTCACCGAGCTGCTCTCCAAGCCGATCCGCTACGGCTACATGAACGGCATCGCGCTCACCGTCCTGATCAGCCAGCTGCCCAAGCTGCTTGGCTTCTCGATCGAGGGCAGCGGGCCGCTGCGCAGCCTGTGGGCGATCGCGCGCGCCATTGCCGACGGCGCGATCAACTGGACGGCCTTCGCCGTCGGCGCGGCCGCGCTCGCCCTCATCCTGCTGCTCAAGCGCAGCAAGCTCCTGCCCGGCGTGCTGATCGCCGTGGTCGCCGCCACCGTAGCGGTCGGCCTGCTCGACCTGGGCGATCGCGGCGTCAAGGTGCTGGGCTCGCTGCCGCAGGGCCTGCCGGGCTTCGCGCTGCCGTGGATCGGCCTCGACGATCTCGTCCCGGTGCTGATCGGCGGCGCCGCGATCGCCCTGGTGTCGTTCGCCGACACCAGCGTGCTGTCGCGCGCCTACGCCCAGCGCCTCAACCGTCCCGTCGATCCCAACCAGGAGATGATCGGCCTGGGCGCCGCCAATCTGGCGGCCGGGCTGTTCCAGGGCTTCCCGATCAGCAGCTCCTCCTCGCGCACGCCCGTCGCCGAGGCGGCCGGCGCCAGGACCCAGATGACCGGCGTGGTCGGCGCGCTCGGCGTCGCCCTGCTGCTGGTCGCGGCGCCCGGCCTGCTGAAGCACCTGCCGACGCCCGCGCTCGCGGCGGTGGTGATCGCCTCGGCGATCGGCCTGATCGAGGTCGACGATCTGCGCCGGATCTGGCGCATCCAGCGCTGGGAGTTCTGGCTCTCGATCCTCTGCCTGCTGGGCGTCGCGGTGCTGGGCGCGGTGCCGGGCATCGGCTTGGCCATCGTCGTCGCGGTCATCGAGTTCCTGTGGGACGGCTGGCGGCCGCATTCGGCGATCCTCGGCCGGCCGGCGGGGGTGCGCGGCTGGCACGATATCGGCCGCTATCCCGACGCGCAGCGGCTGCCCGGCCTGGTGCTGTTCCGCTGGGACGCGCCGCTGTTCTTCGCCAACGCCGAGCTGTTCCAGGCGCGCGTCCTCGACGCGGTCGACCAGTCGCCCGGCAAGGTCCATCGCGTCGTGGTCGCGGCCGAGCCGGTCACCAGCGTCGACGTCACTGCCGCCGACACCTTGGCCGAGCTCGACGCGACCCTCGCCAAGCAGGGCATCGAGCTCTGCTTCGCCGAGCTCAAGGATCCGGTGAAGGACAAGCTGCGCCGCTTCGAGCTCTATGAGCGCTTCGGCGACGACCGCTTCTTCCCCACGCTCAACAGCGCGGTCGACGCCTACTGCGCCCAGCACCGCATGGAGGTGCCGTCATGATGAGCTGGCTGCTGATCTTCATCCCGGTGGCGATCGGCCTCGAGCACTGGCTGCCGCACCAGCACATCGCGATCTTCGCCGCCTCCGGCCTCGCCATCCTGCCGCTGGCCGGCTGGATGGGCCGCGCCACCGAGCACCTGGCCGAGCGGCTGGGCGAGGGCGTCGGCGGCCTGCTCAACGCCACCTTCGGCAACGCCGCCGAGCTGATTATCGCCCTCGTGGCGCTGCAGGCCGGCCTGCACGACGTGGTCAAGGCGTCGATCGCGGGCTCGATCATCGGCAACATCCTGCTGGTCCAGGGCGCCGCCATGCTGGCCGGCGGCCTGCGCCACAAGGAGCAGAAGTTCGGCGCCGAGGGCGCGCGCGCCGAGGCGGGCATGCTGACCCTCGCGGCGATCGCCCTGATCCTGCCGGCGGCCTACAAGGTGGCGATGGGCGGCGGCGTCGCGGCCGGGCTGGTGCCGCTCAGCCTCGCGATCTCAGGTGTGCTGCTCGGCGTCTACGGCCTGTTCCTGCTCTACAGCCTGCGCACCCATGCCGGCCTGTTCCGGGGATCGCACGCCGCCGCCGCCGGCGCCGGCGCGGACGAGGGCGGGGAAGGCGGGCACGAGCCGTGGCCGGTCGCCAAGGCCGGCGGCGTGCTGGCCGCGGCGACCGTCGGCATCGCCTGGATGAGCGAGCTGCTGGTCGGCTCGATCCAGCCGGCGGCCGCGGCGCTCGGCCTCGGCAGCGCCTTCGCCGGCGTGTTCGTCGTCGCCATCCTGGGCAACGCCGCCGAGCACGCGACCGCCATCACCGTGGCGCTGAAGAATCGCATGGACCTCGCGCTGTCGATCGCCATCGGCTCGAGCATCCAGGTCGCGCTGTTCGTGGCGCCCGTCCTGGTGCTGGCGAGCCTCGCGGTCGGGCCGCGGCCGATGGACCTCGTGCTGCCGGGCGGGCTGGTGCTGAGCGTGCTGCTGGCGGTGCTGATCAGCGGCCAGACGGTGGCCGACGGGCGATCGGACTGGCTGAAGGGGGCGCAGCTGCTGGCGGTTTATGGGGTGCTGGGGCTGACGTACTTTTTTATTCCGGGAGCGGCGCCGTAGGGCGAACGCCGACGAGCGTCCCAAGCGGCCCTCCGCGGGCGTTCTTCGGCTGGGCGAGGTGAGGTTCTATGGCCGACCAAATATCTGCGCACGCAACACGTCCGTACCAGTACGGCGAATTGCGTGCAGACCAAAATCTATCAATCTTGAGTATTTTGGCGTCGATAGGGCCACACCATTTCTTATTACTTCCAATTCTGCCAATAAAACGATGTAGCCTTGATATAGGTGTCGAGACTAGCGGGAGGCCACGCTGTGCTCGAATCTTCTCGAACAAGCCAAGTAAGGCCATTCGCGCAAACTAGTTTCGACTTGTCTGCCTCGTTGATCCAGTTGAAACACCTAACAAAAGTGTCTTGGTAAGTTCCGCCAAAGCTCTCGTCCGGCACATTGTATAGCATTCCTTCCAAAAAGTATGATGGCGCTATTCCTTCAGCAATTGCTCTGTCTTCTATCATGCGATTGCGCAAATTCTTGAATATACGGACCATTGGTTTGAAATACTTTTTGGTCGCAGCGTGTTTAGTGCTACAGGCGGCAGAGTGAATTTTAGGGTAGTTAACGATCCGAGTCCCGTCAGGCAGCCAGAAGCATAGCCCCCCAGCATGACTGTTGTCCAAAGACGTTCGATAAGTGAAGAACCTCTTGAATTGCGCTGCGACTAGTACATCGGCCTCCCGTCTGGAGTTGTTACCCTTTATGAAGATGGCTTTTCTACCCGAAGTGACCGCGCCTTCGTATTTGCTTCTGAGATGGGTGAGAACTTCGCTCTTGAAGTCATTCCACGTATAGGAAGCGCCCTGGAAATCCTTGTCGTAGGCGGCTTTATCCGTAGCAGAAAGGCCGCTTGTATCTGAATAGTAAATGGACGTGAGCATAACAACCACATCTACATCACTGTCCCTGAATACATTGGTATCGTTGCCGTATGATCCTTGAAGAAATATCTCAAAAGATCGGTTTGCATACGACGCATCATTCAGTTCTAGCGATCGTCTAATCGTTTGGTATGTCGCGGCGGATTGTTGGATCGATCCTTGCGCTGCCCACGTCTCCAACTGCTTCTCAGGAATAGGCAAGGGTCCCTCCTAGAAAAGAAACCGCTGAAGTTCCGGTTCAAATTGCTCGTACGATTGCCGGCCTCTTTGCCACAATAAGTCAAGCTTTGCCTCATCGTGTTCAAATAGATCGGTCGCCATTTCTGGCTGCGTATATACGTTGTTGATCCGAACTGTCGGCACGTCGGAAAATAGAACCACTCGCAGCTGGTCCATCGACTGTGTATTTATTTCAAGGACCTTTTGGAGAAGGCGTACTGTGAAGAGGTAACCAACCCATCGAAACGGACTAAACAAACTGCGTTTCGGCGTCGGGTATTCGCCAACACCGATGCTGACCACTCGGATATCAGCAGGTGCTACTTTGAGTGCGCGGGTAGAATCTGCAATCGCGTACAAGGTGGGATTGTTGGCGCAAAAACCGCCATCCGCGAGTTCGATTCTCTCTCCCATGGAGGTCTTCACAAGCTTCTTGCAGAAGAAGGGATATGCCGAGCAAGACGCCTGAACCACGTCTCCAATCCTGCAGCCGAAGCCCGGATAAAATGATCCCGCTCGGCGATGGGCCTGATCTTGCCGACTCTTGAAAATCATTGGGCGCGAAAAACCCCATCGCGTACAGACAATTCCAACTCTCGTTTTGAAGGACGAGAAATCTTTTTCACCGAAAACTTCGCTCGCCAGAGCTGCGAGAGCTGCCGATTTGTTCCAAGGAAGATAGCTCGCCATCACCTTGATGACGTGCTCTTTGTACAGCGCCCAGATTTCGTCAACCGAGTGGCCAAGACCGATGAGTGCTGCTATGATCGCGCCTGTGCTCGTGCCGTAGACAAGATCAAAGCGCTCATGAAGCGGACCAGCTAGGGCCTCAATTTCCTTAAGCACGCCCAGCGTGTAGAAGCCTTTTGCTCCGCCTCCATCCAAGCTCAGGACACGGAACGGCCTCAGTTGCTCCTGCTCGACCATTGAGCAGATTTATCAGAAGTTACCTGGGTCTGTCACGATATGTTCTTTGATTGTTCTTTCCCTGTCAGACTGGTTCATCCGAGTCCGGCTCGGGCTGATACAATTGTTGATTGCAAGGCTCAGCGCTCGGTCAAACTTGAGAAGGCAATATGGCTCGGCGTACGATTCGATTGTTTATGTGGGGCTATCAAACGCACTATCGAGCGGCAATTCAGTCGGGCGCTAAGAGTTTGCTGGATGCTTTAGGTGTAGCAGACGCACAACCTTTTGTATTTCTGATCGGAGTGCGGACTCGCGATAGTAGCAATCCTAATATCGTTTGCATTGAGCCCGAATCCGCGATTGATCAACATTCTATATTCGACGATGTATTGGACGATGTTGAGATCATGGTTCAGAGCCATGAGCTCCAGGCCGTTATGTATGGCGACGAACGCGCCAATCGTGAAAAACCATCCTGGATACGTCGCGGCTCCGTTACGAGGGCGGTGCAGCAGGTATTGGCGCACTATGATAAGAAGCGCGAGTTCTTTTCCTACTACGGTACGGCGACCAAAGTTGGTGAATATTACGTCGTCCCAATAGTGCGCATTCCCATTGGATTACGTCATGATTTTCCTCCGCTAGCTCCATTTCGTGAATTAGAGAATTTTTCCAAAATTCCGTTGAGTTTGCTCGATTCGGTTATGGATCAACTGCTCGCTAAAGCTACTCGGGAGCTCGAGACCTCTGAGCCCGGGCATTCGCTAATCAATGTGTTGCCGCGAACTGGCGAGATGGTTCGTGAAGCGGCTCGCAATCTCATGTACGTTATTGGTTTAGCCGTCCGAAATGGATATGACTTCTCGGACTTGTTCGAACGATTTAACGCGATTTCAGCGCTATTATATGAAGGGAACCATAGCGTTGGTCAGTTGATTCTTGCTGATCTCAGAAATACATCAATCAAATTTCAGCTCAAGTTTAAGACGCCAGTGCCATTCAGTGAGCATCGATGGTCTCGTAAAGCGCTGCAAATGGCAAAGTCTGGTTCAGCGATTATCTCAGATACGCACTTCATCTACGGCTTAGGCGGAATTGCGACTGACCATGATCCAGCTGCTCAAGACATATTCGTCGTAGATTTTTTGGAGCACTATTCGTGGCAGGTTCGCATAGGACTACGCGTGCTTCTGAGAAGTCGGTATGGGGAACCAAAATTGCCGCATGACCCTATGCCTCATCAACGATTTGTCGAAAACTACCGTCGGATCTTTCGAGAGGCAACGAATGAGAACGCAGAACTACTTTGGACTATCTTCAATTCGGCAGCTCGGATTGATCGCGGAAGCCTAATCGTAGTGGCGGAAGATGCAGCGGAAGAGGCGGAAAGGCTCGATGCGCAGGGTACGGCGATTCAGCCCATCGAAATGACCGAAGAACTGTTGGAGAGAGTTAGTCGCATTGATGGCAGTATACTTCTGGACCCGAGTGGAACCTGCTACGCAATTGGGGTGGTTCTCGACGGAGCGGCCACAGCGGATTGTACGCCGTCACGAGGCGCTCGTTTCAATTCCGGCGTCCGGTATGTCCAAAGCACCGCTAAAGCTCGACTGGCCATTATAGTCTCGGAAGATCGAACCATTGATGTGGTGCCGTTGCTCAGGCCGCGCGTTGCGCGGGACGAGATTGAACGGCAGATAAGGGCATTGGAGGGTGCGAATTCTGAAAACTATCACAGGCCACAAGGGTGGCTCTCCGATCATCGCTTCTATCTGAATGCGGAGCAGTGTGAACGAGTGAACGTTGCGTTGGATCGGGTCGAAGCATTCCCGCGCGATGTGGGCGAAATCGTTTTAACCACGAGGAGACTAGAACCGGACCCGCGTATGACCGATGAATACCTTATGTAGGATGCGCTACGGTGCGGATGCACAGGTGCCAGATAATCAAGAGAGGCCAAAGTAGATGGCGCATCTAATTCCAATACGCCGCCTTTTGCAGGCGATTGCGATTGCGGTTGGGTTGGCACTGCTTGTTGCGGTTTATGGTGGGGCAATCGGAAACGGTGATGGCCTTCGAGATGCAAGTACCACCATTCGAATCGCAACGATGGTATCCGCGATCGCGGTCGGCGTCCTGTGGGTGTCCTGGCGTTGGTTTCCGCCTTTGCAGCGATCAATCTTTCCTTATCTAGGGGGCTTCTGGGCGGGCGTAATAGAGTTCGGAAGCGATGACAGTCTGGAACAGCGGAGCGTGAATCTCGAAGTAAAGCATACCCTTCTATCTCTTAAATTTCTTCTTGAGAGCGCCGAATCTACTTCTTGGACGTTGGTTGTCCATGCAAACAAAGATGCGGACTTCAATCGATGCCGTGTTTACTACGTATACCTCAATGAAAGGAAGGAGGGTGTGCTTGGTGCGGGGGAGCGCTATCGCGGGCTTGCAGTTTTGCGAGTTGAACATGGGCGCCGCCTTT
Source organism: Reyranella sp. (assembly GCA_035293665.1). Lineage (GTDB taxonomy): Bacteria > Pseudomonadota > Alphaproteobacteria > Reyranellales > Reyranellaceae > Reyranella. The sequence goes on from DATGMK010000020.1 coordinate 86,058, forward strand.
CATTGCTTGGAAACTACTTTACTGAAACAAATCGCAGGGGGACGCTCCGCCTAAGTAGGCGAAATGCCCATCCTTGGTGGAAGTTGTGGTGCTAGTGGATAGGATGTTGGAGATAAGAATGCCCCCTCAATTAGCTGTTTTGCATTCTGAAGACATCCCCGACGAATATATCGAGGAATTCAGCGTGTCGGTATCGGCGAATGGATTGGACTTTGCCACCGAAAGAACTTCACTGAGGGGGCCATTTGCCGGAATCGAGTGGCTACTTCCAACGGCGGTAATTGTCTATATCACGAAGGCGTACTTTGATGGTTTTCTGAAGGAGATGGGTAAAGACCACTATCTTCTGCTTAAGGCTGGCGCAACCGCTCTTCTTGGAAAGGTCGGAAAGGTCAGACTATCGTTAGTTGGATCGTCCGGTAAGGTCTCCTCCAAGGGTGAGTATTCTATCGGTTTCTCGATAATCCTCGATATTGGCGCGAACTATCGTTTAAAGTTGTTGGTACAAAACGAGCTCACAGAAGAGCAGGCAGAACGAGTAATGTCCTCTTTTTTTGACTTTGCGGAACAATTTCACGCAGGTCTACTGGACGCGCGATGGTCGAGCAGCTTGAGCGCGGTCGGTTTATTGGTGGCACCGGGCTAGTCGCATTCGACTTTGAGACGAACAGAATTGTGATGGTCGATCCGATACCTAAACGGTCAAGTACGAGATCGTAGGATCAGCGAGCGGACCATTGATCAAGCCGCAGCGTCTCATGTAGACCAGTTGGGGCCAAGTTTGTTCGAGGAGTTCTTGTGGGCGCCGTTACCGAATCGAGACTTGCTGTGAATGATCAGGAAGCCCTGAGGACGGTGGCTGGTGCCATGATCCAGGCCAACCCGGAACTGAGCATGCCCGCCGCCTCTGACCCCGCCATCGTCGCCGACATCGTCCGCTCCATCGGCCGCGACCTGCCGCTGATCCGCACCGCCCTGGCCGAGATCGACAAGCGCGCGGGCGGGGCCTTCGCCGCGCTCGACCGCGGGCGGCGCGAGGCGCTGATCAACGCGTGGTCCGCCGAGGGCGGCGCGGCGGCCCGGGCGCTCGGGCGGGTGGTGCTTTCCGCCTACTACCGCGACGACCGCGTCCTGCGGGCGCTGGGGCACGAGGCGCGCGCGCCGTTCCCCCAAGGGCATATCGTGGAGCAGGGGGATTGGGGGCTGCTCGATCCGGTGAAGCGGCGGGCGCCGTTCTGGCGCGACGACAAGGTGCGGTAACCCGCACCAAGGTCCGATAACCCGCAGGTACTGCGAGCACGGGAGCGGTCGCCGCTCTTTCGCGTCGCGGGCCGCCGCGCGGTGGTGCGCAAGCGTATGGCAACAGGCCGTTTACGCCGTGGGTTGTACTCGTTGATCGACTGTCCGTCGGAGATCCCTCACGACCCCCTCGGCTCCAGGCACGCACTGTTGATCGCGCTGGTCCTGCCCGTCGGGCTCCGCCGCGCCGCCTGGACGCCGATACGAGAGCGGCGGCTCCGCGACAGAGCAGCGAGGCGGCTTCGACGTCTCCTCCTGGCCCCGCCGGCCTCGCTGCCGGGAAGCCCGTCGTGGTGCCGTCCGACGGGCTTCTTGCTGTTTGGGCGTCCCGTCAGACGAAGGAGCAGGGGCGGCGGCCCTAATGCACGGAGCTGGCGGGCGCCTGGGCGTGTGCGGTCGTGTACCGGTAGGTGTCGCGCGTGCCGCTGATCGTCCACCAGACGGTGCCGATCAGGAGGATGACCGCCACGAAGCCGACCGCCCAGGCCACGAGGCCGCCCGGGATGCGGCCGCCTCCGCGATTGCCGCCATCGTCCGACATGGGACCTCTCCTCGCGCTGCCGATCGGGGATCAGTACGTCGAGCCGTTGTTGAAGGCGCGCTGGACGGCGTAGGCGTCCTTGTTGATGTCCCGGGCAGCGCCGTGGAACGTATTCTCGCAGGCGGCGAGGGTGCAGGAGAGACCGAGCAGCGCAAGCAACGTATAGGCTCGGCGCAGGATGTTGGTGCGCATGATATCCACCTTCGTTGGGTCTGTTGGCCAACGTCGCGACGATCGCGGAGGTGGCGGTACGCTCCTGTGCAGTGGCGGGCCGGAAAGCCTGTGGATAACGCCTCTCACGAAAAGGGCCGCTTGGACATTGGCCTCGGGTTTCGGTTGCCGATTCCTTGAAGAATCGCCGGTTCCATTGCCCGTAATAGGTGTTCGCCGCGGACCCGCGCTAGACTCGGGGGATGATGCGCCAAGTCTATCCTCGTTCTTCGCGGCGTGCCGAACAGAGGGGTGTTTTCCGTGTGGGACAGGATCGGTGGATTCGTGGACTCCGGGCCGAAAATGCCGATGCCATCGGCATCCAACCGGTCCACTCGCGTGTGGACTCCCGTGGACTCCATCCTCGTCTTTCGTCCTCTCCCCCGTCTTTCGTCCTCTCCGCCGCGCGAGCGGGGGAGAGGAAGGGACCCGTTGCGCAGCAACGGGGAGGAGAGGTGGTGCCTGCCCCACAGGCGATGTGCGTGAGGAGAAGACGGATGACCACCTCTCCTCCCCCGCGCTTCGCGCGGGTCCCCGTCCTCTCCCCCGCTTCCGCGCCTGTGAAGGCGCTCACGCGGCGGAGAGGACGTATGAGCCGAGTGAGTCGAGTTCGCGGCATTTCCGGCATTTCCGGTATTTCCGGTACCCCTCTTCAGTCCCCTCCGCCCGCTCACACGTCCTCTCCGCCCGCGCAGCGGGGGGAGAGGAAGGGACCCGCGCGCAGCGCGGGGAGGAGAGGTGGGTGCCTGCACGAGTGGAGTTACGGAGGAGAGACGGCGTGAGGACCAAGGCATGACCATCCCGCACGACAAGGTCGACGTCCTGATCGTCGGCTCCGGCGCATCCGGCGCGGCGGTGGCGTGGAGCCTGGCGGAGACGCGCATGCGGATCCTTTGCCTGGAGCAGGGCGACTGGGTGCGCTCGACCGAGTTCCCGGCCAACGGCCGCGACTGGGAGGCGAGGCGCATGGGCGATTGGGAGATCTCGCCCAACAAGCGCGGCCGGGCGGCCGACTATCCGGTGAACGACGACAACTCGATCATGAAGGTCGCCAACTTCAACGCCGTCGGCGGCGGCACGGTGATCTACACCGCCCATTGGCCGCGCCTGCATCCATCGGACTTTCGCGTGAAGTCGCTCGACGGCGTGGCCGACGACTGGCCGATCGACTACTGGACGCTCGAGCCCTTCTACGAGGAGAACGACCGGATGATGGGCTCGTCCGGCCTCGAGGGCGATCCCGGCGTGCCGCCCCGCCATCCGCCGATGCCGCCGATCCCGCTCGGCAAGACCGGCGCGACGTATGCCAGGGCGATGAACAAACTCGGCTGGCACTGGTGGCCCAGCGACACCTCGATCGCCACCCAGCCCTACGAGGGCCGCGCGCAGTGCATCAATTTGAACCACTGCACGCCGGGCTGCGCGCAGGGCGCCAAGGCCAGCACGGACATCACCTACTGGCCGCTGGCGATCCGGATGGGCGTCGAGCTGCGCACCAACGCGCGGGTGCGGGAGATCACGCTCGATGCGGGCAACGGCATGGTCTCGGGCGCGATCTACTACGACGCCGAGGGCCGCGAACACTTCCAGCCGGCCGAGCTGGTGATCATGGCCTGCAACGGCGTCGGCACGCCGCGGCTGCTGCTGAACTCGGTGTCCGGGAAGTTCCCGAACGGGCTCGCCAATTCCTCCGGGCTCGTCGGCAGGAACCTGATGCTGCATCCCTGGCCGGTCGTGTCGGGCTATGTCGCCGAGACGCTCGATGGCGGGCGCGGGCCGATCACCTCGCTGTGGAGCAAGCAGTTCTACGAGACCGATAGAGCCCGCGGCTTCGTGCGCGGCTACACCTTGCAGTTCAATCGCGGCACCGGGCCGGTCAACACGGCGGTGCAGGCCGTGGCGGCGGGGCACCTGCCGTGGGGGCGCGACCATCATCGCGTCTATCGCGAGCTGCTCGACCACCGGGTCGGCATCGGCGTGGCGTGCGACGACCTGCCGGAGGAGCACAACCGGGTCACGCTCGATCCCGAGCTGAAGGACGGCAACGGCATCCCGGCGCCCAGGATCGACTACACGATCTCGGAGAACACGCGCCGCATGATGGAGCACGGCATCGCCCGCGCCGAAGAGATCCTCGACGCGTGCGGCGCGACCCGCATCCACTGCTCGCGCGAGATCCTGAACTATCCCGGCCATCTGCTGGGCACGGCGCGCATGGGGACCGAGCCCGAGCGCTCGGTGGTGAACGACTGGGGGAGGAGCCATGACGTGAAGAACCTGTTCATCGTCGACGGCAGCGTGTTCGTGACCGGCGGCGGCGTGAACCCGACCTCGAGCATCCAGGCCATCGCCTTGTACATCGCCGACCAGATGAAGCAGCGCCTGGCGACACTCTTCGATTAGTCTTGCCGGACCGCGGGCGTCCCGCCCGCTCATGAATCAGAGCGGGCGGGACGCCCGCGGTCCGGCAAGAGTCTAAGGCGCCAGCCCGGCGTCCTTGTAGTAGCTGAGGACGCCCGGATGCAGTTCGTCGAAGCTGCTCACGCCGGCCAGCGTGTTGGCGGCGGTGGTCTGGGCGAGGTAGGGCGACTTCAGCGCCTGCTGCTCGGCCTTGTGGAGGTCGGCGGCGAGGCGCCGGACGATCGTTGGGTCGAGGTCGCTGCGCGCGACGATGAAGCTCCACGAGCCGACGGTGGTGACGGCCGTGTTGTCGCCCGGATAGGTGCCGCTGCGCACGGTGAGCGGCACCAGGAACGGGTACCTGGCGCGGATGCGCGCGATCTCCGCGGCCGTCGGCACGATGAAGCGCACGCCGATCGGGTGCTTGGCGATGGTGACGAAGGCGGGTTGCCGCAGCCCGCTGCCCCACATGGCGGCGGCCTTGCCGGCGAAGATCAGCGGCGGTCCGTCGGTGAAGTCGGAGGGGTAGAGCGGGACGAAGTCGCGGTCGAGGTCGAGGCCGAGCCCGCCCATCACGTAGCGCGCCTGCACCGCGCTGCCGGTGCCGCGCGGGCCCCAGACGATCGGCTGGCCGCGCAGGTCCATGATCGACCTGTGCGGGCTGTTGTTCAGGACCCCGAACATGCCGGGCGTGTAGTACATCACGCTCACCACCTTGAGGCGGCCCGGCTGGCGCGATTCGCTTTCGTTGAAGACCTCGCCGCTGATCAGGCCGAGATCGATGCTGCCGGCCTTCAGGCGCTCGGCATTGTCGGTCGAGCCCTTGGTGTCGACGGTGCGGATCGCGAGGCCATGGTCGAGCGACTTCAGCGTCTCGACCAGCGCCACGCTATAGGGCGCGAAGCCGCCGCCGTCCGGCGTGGTGCCCAGGCGCAGGCTCGCCGATTGCGCCGTGGCAGGCGCTGCCGCGACCAAGAGACCGGCGACCAGCAACTGGCGTCGACGCATCACCCTGCCAAACCCCGTAATCCCGCGCGATACTACGCGGCGATTCATCAAAAATGCAAACCGGGTTCGTCACAGCGGCGTCGGCGCCTTGTCCGGATCGACCGCGCGGACCACGTAGGTCTCGGCCTCGGGCCGGTAGAGCTCCCACAGGAAGCGCAGCTCGGTGAGCGGCTGGGCGCTGAGATCGACGCGCAGGTCGACATAGGGGAAGCTCTCGCGGTGCACGACCAGCAGGCCGGCCGACTTGATCTGCCTGAGCTCGCCGCCGGCCGCCAGCCCGGCCTCGATGGCGCGCACCAGCCGCTCGGCCAGCGGCTCGGGCTCGTTCGCCTCGAAGCTCTCGACCATCGCGTCGACCACGGAGGGGGTGCGCAGGATGTTGCCGATCGCCACGCAGTCGCGGCCCATCCGGCCCTTGGCGATCGAGGTGATCCGGCTGCCGTTGAAGAAGGCGGCCCGGCCGTCGGCCGCGATCGCCGCGAGCTGGCGCCAGCGCAGGTTCGGGTCGGCGGCCTCGAGCGCCTGCAGCACCGCGTCCGGCGCCGCGCCGCCGCGCAGGCCCTCGAGCATCTTCGGGCCGAGCCGCGGGTCGGTGCGGTGCTGGGTCAATACCGCACCTATGCGCGGCTGCGCATAGGCACAGCGCCCGCCGACTGCCATAGAGGAGGTGGTGACGACGGCACCCAACATGCCCGTGCGCGCGCAGCGCCCCGCGATCGAGAAGGTCATGCCCGTCTTATAGCCGGTCCTACAGAGCAGGCGTGGGTAACTTGTGCCGGAGGTGACAATGGCCAATAGCCTATCCGAGAAGGAGCGCCGCCAGATCGATGCGTGGTGGCGCGCCGCCAACTACCTCTCCGTCGGCCAGATCTATCTCTACGACAATCCGCTGCTGCGCCGGCCGCTCGCCAGCGAGCACATCAAGCCGCGCCTGCTCGGCCATTGGGGCACCACGCCGGGGCTCAACTTCATCTGGGTCCATCTCAACCGGCTGATCCGCCGCGACGACACGGACATGATCTACATCACCGGTCCCGGCCATGGCGGGCCGGGCATCGTCGCCAATGCCTGGCTCGAAGGCACCTACAGCGAGGTCTATCCCGACGTGTCGTTCGACGCCGCCGGCATGAAGCGGCTGTTCACCCAGTTCTCCTTCCCCGGCGGCATCCCGAGCCATGCCGCGCCCGAGACGCCGGGCTCGATCCACGAGGGCGGCGAGCTGGGCTATGCGCTGTCGCACGCCTATGGCGCCGCGTTCGACAATCCCGACCTCGTCGTCGCGGCGGTGGTCGGCGACGGCGAGGCGGAGACCGGGCCGCTGGCGACCAGCTGGCATTCCAACAAGTTCCTGAACCCCGTCACCGACGGCGTGGTGCTGCCGATCCTGCATCTCAACGGCTACAAGATCGCCAACCCCACCGTGCTCGCCCGCATCACGCCGGAGGAGCTGGAGCATCTGTTCCTCGGCTACGGCTACACGCCATACGTCGTCGAAGGCGACGATCCGATGACGATGCACGAGAAGATGGCCGAGACGCTCGATGCCGTGATGGCCGAGATCCATCGCATCAAGGACGAGGCGCGCACGAAGGGGTTCACGGGACGGCCGCGCTGGCCGATGATCGTCCTGCGCACGCCCAAGGGCTGGACCTGTCCCAAGGAGATCGACGGCCAGCGCACCGAGGGCTACTGGCGCTCGCACCAGGTGCCGCTCGCCGGCCTGCACGACAATCCCGAGCATGTCCGCCTGCTCGAGCAGTGGATGAAGAGCTACCGGCCGGACGAGCTGTTCGACGAGGAGGGCCGGCTGCGGCCCGAGATCGCCGCATTGGCGCCCAAAGGCCCGCGCCGCATGAGCGCCAACCCGCACACCAATGGCGGCCTGCTGCTGCGCGACCTGCGGCTGCCCGACTTCCGCGACTACGCCGTCGAGGTGAAGGCGCCCGGCGCCGCCGCCGCCGAAGGGACGCGGGTGATGGGCCATTTCCTGCGCGACGTCATGAAGGCGAGCGCAGGCGAACGGAACTTCCGCCTGTTCAGCCCGGACGAGCTCAACTCGAATCGCTGGCAGGACGTGCTCCAGGCCACCAACCGTGCCTGGGTCGCCGAGACGCTGCCGTGGGACGATCACCTCGCGCCGGACGGTCGCGTGATGGAGATGCTGAGCGAGCATCAGTGCCAGGGCTGGCTCGAAGGCTATCTGCTGACCGGCCGGCACGGCTTTTTCTCGTGCTACGAGGCCTTCATCCACATCGTCGATTCGATGCTGAACCAGCACGCCAAGTGGCTGAAGGTCTGCAATCACATCCCGTGGCGCCGGCCGATCGCGTCCTTGAACTACTTGCTGTCGAGCCACGTCTGGCGGCAGGACCATAACGGCTTCAGCCACCAGGATCCGGGCTTCCTCGACCACGTGGTGAACAAGAAGGCGGAGGTGGTGCGCGTCTACCTGCCGCCCGACGCCAACAGCCTGCTGTCGGTCACCGATCACTGCCTGCGCAGCCGCAACTACGTGAACGTCGTCGTCGCCGGCAAGCAGCCGTCGCCGCAATGGCTCACCATGGACCAGGCGATCAAGCACTGCGATGCCGGCCTCGGCATCTGGGAATGGGCGAGCAACGATCGCGGCGGCAAGCCAGACGTGGTGATGGCCTGCTGCGGTGACGTGCCGACGCTCGAGACGCTGGCGGCCGTCGACCTGCTGCGCCAGCACGCGCCCGACCTGAAGGTGCGGGTGGTCAATGTCGTGAACCTGATGAAGCTCCAGCCGCCCAGCGAGCATCCGCATGGCCTGTCCGACGCCGACTTCGACGCCCTGTTTACGGTCGATCGTCCGGTCATCTTCGCCTTCCACGGCTACCCGTCGCTGGTCCATCGGCTGACCTATCGCCGCCACGGCCACGACAATTTCCATGTCCGCGGCTACCGCGAGGAGGGCACCACCACGACGCCGTTCGACATGTGCGTGCTGAACGGCATCGATCGTTTCCACCTGGTCGGCGACGTGATCGACCGGGTGCCCGGCCTGGCCGAGCGCGCCGCCTACGCCAAGCAGGCGATCCGCGACAAGCTGATCGACCACAAGCAGTACATCGCCAAGCATGGCGACGACATGCCCGAGGTCGCTGGCTGGCGCTGGGGCCATCGCGGCGTGGCGGTCAGCTCGACCGAGGGCGACACGCCCTGAGCTGCGCTCAGTGCCGCATGTCGACGCGGGCTGCCTTGTCGCGAACGTCGCGCTGGAGACTGCCGCCCAGCATCGTCTTCAGCCCGGCGAGGAGGCCCGAAGCGCTCTCCCAGATCTCCGCCTGGTCGGGATCGAGTCGCAGCAGGACGATGTTCGGATCGTTGCGGCCGCCCTCGTACCAGGCGGCGACGCTGCTGCTCCACAGCCTGTCGATCATCGCCGGATTGTTCTCTATCAGCAGCGTGCCGTGCACGGCGGCAAACAGATCGTGGTCCTTGGCGGTGAAGGTCGCCACGGCGCGATGGCCGTCCGTCAGCTGGCCGACCATGGCGTTGTCCTTCACGGTGAAGAACCAGATCGAGCCGGGCTGATCGGCATCGAGCATCGCCGTCATCGGCCGCGTGTGGCCCTCGTCGGCGCTGTGCAGGCCCAGCATCATCGTGCGGTCGTCGGCCAGGGCGTCCCAGAATTTGCGTTCGAGCTCCTGTGGCGTCGGCATCGATTCCCTCGCTATCCGTGTGATGTCCTGGCGCCAACGAACGGTGGCGCCCGGACGTTGCATGACGCAAAGTCCCGGCATGAAACTGCTCCTCAGCGGCGATTCGATCCTGCAGCGCCGCCTGCAAAGCCATCGCGATCCCGAGCTCAAGCCCCTGTTCGACAAGGTGCGCGCCGCCGACGTCGCCTTCACCAACCTCGAGGTGCTGGCCAACGACTATCGCGGCGATCCGGCGCTGGAATCCGGCGGTTCGCACTTCGGTGCGCCGGCCTGGGTGCTGGACGAGCTGGTCGAGGCGGGCTTCGGCCTGTTCGCCACTGCGACCAACCACGCGCTCGACTATTCAATCTCCGGTCTGATCCATTCGATCGAGGCGATGGAGCGGCGGGGCATTTCCTTCGCGGGCGTTGGCCGCAATCTCGAGGATGCGCGGCGGCCCTGCTACCACACCCATCCTGCCGGGACCGTGGCGATGATCTCCTGCGCCTCGTCTTTCGCGAAGGGGCAGGAGGCGGCGGCCGCGCGGCCCGACCTTCCCGGACGGCCCGGACTCAATCCGCTGCATTTCGAAACCGTGTACGAGGTGACCGAGCAGCAGCTCACGGCGCTGCGCGAGATTGCCGACCAGCTCGGCCTCGAGGCCGAACGCCAGGCGAAGATCAAGATGGGCTTTGCCCACCCGCCGGCCGATCCGTCGGTCTTCCCGCTGGGCGACATGAAGTTCAAGACCGCCAACCGCGCCCAGGTGCGCACCATCGCCAGTGCCAAGGACATCGCCGCGATGACGCGCTGGATCGAAGAAGCACAGGGCCTCTCTGACCTCGTCGTCGTGAGCCTGCATGCGCATGAGCAGGCCGAGAGCAAGGAGATCCCGGCCGAGTTCATCCCCGCCTTCGCGCGGCAGATGATCGACGCCGGCGCCGACGTGGTGGCGGGCCACGGTCCGCACCTGCTGCGCGGGCTGGAGATCTACAAAGGCAAGCCGATTTTCTATTCGCTCGGCAATTTCATCGGCCAGAACGAGCTGGTGCAGAAGATTCCGTCCGACGGCTACGACCGCTTCCGCGCCGATCCCGATCTCAAGCCGGGTCAGGTCTATCAGGTGCGCATGAAGAACGACCAGGCCGGCTTTCCGGCCGACAAGCGCTATTGGGAATCGGTGCTGCCGCAGCTGACCTGGGAAGGCCGCGAGCTGCGTTCGATCGAACTCATTCCGATCAGCCTCGGCTGGAAGGAGCCGCGTCACAAGCGCGGCCGGCCGCGTCTCGCCGGCAAGGACGAGGGCCGTGCGGTCCTCGAGCGTTTCGCCGCGCTCAGCCAACCGTTCGGCACCACCATCGACGTGGCCGGCGGGAGCGTCACGCTGCAGTGAGCCTGCGCATCGTCCACGAGCGCCACTGGCGCGCTCGCTCGCTGCTTGCGTGATCGTCGTGCTGCTGGTTACCGCCTTCGCGCACGGCCAGATCGACCGGGTGGTCGGCCAGTATTTCACCACGCCCGATTATTTGTGCGGTTTCGGGCAGACTGCGTCGTCGGTGTCACCGAACCGGCGGCTGAGGCGTCTTCACGGTTGGGGGAAGCGCATGATGGAGGATTTGATGTTCTCACGTCTTCTCACTGTCGCCCTTCTGACCGCCGGCACGGCGCTCGCCTTCTCGACGGCACAGGCCCAGACCAGCGGAAGCAGTGGCACCAGCAGCGGCACTGGCAGCAGCACGATGACGCCGAGCACCGGCTCCGGCAGCTCGACCATGGGTAGCGGGTCCGGGTCCACCAGCTCGACCATGGGCAGCGGCAGCACCTCGACCCAGCAGGCGCAGCAGCCGATGAGCAGCGGGACGTTCAATGCGACGAACTACAAGACGAAGACCGAGTGCTTGAACGCCGCTTCGGCCCAGCATGCCGACCGCACCCTCTGCGACGCCCTGAAGTAGGCGATCGTCCAGCAAACCGATGGGCGTCCGGGCGGTTTCGCCCGGGCGTCCGCGCGACTCCATCTACAAAAGGCAACAACGCCGTGACACGATCTCCCCTGTTTCTCGAACGAGGGGGATCGGACCGTGGCTGAGTCGCTTTACAGCCGCTTGGGCGGCTATGACGGTATCGCCGCCGTCTGCGACAACCTGCTGCCGCGCCTGCAGAGCCGTCCACAACTCGGCCGCTTCTGGTGTGCGCAGGCCGGTGGGCCTATGACCTATGTCGGTCGAGACATGAAGACCTCGCACAAGGGCATGCGGATCGACGAGAAGGACTGGACGGTCTTCATCGGCCACCTCGGCAGCACGCTCGACGCCTTCAAGGTGCCCGCGCGCGAACGCGCCGATGTGCTGGGTTTCATCCAGAGCCTGAAGGCCGACGTCTCGACTAGCTAGGAGCGTTCAGCCGGGCGTCAGCCCGCGCGCCTTCAGCACGGCCTTGGCCTGCGGCGATTTCAGGTACTCGAGGAATGCCCGGGCGATCAGCGGCTGGGCGGCTCCTCGGGCTATGCCGCCGGTGTAGGTCAGCACATAGTCGAGCTCTGCGGGTACCGGCCCCACGACGTCCAGGCCGTCGGCCGTCAGAACGTTGGTGATGAAGATTCCGATCTCGGCCTGGCCGACGGCCATGATCTCGACCAGCTTGATCGGGTTGGCGGCTGCCTGCAGCTTGGCCTTCACCTCACTCGCTACGCCGACCTTCTCGAACAGCTTCATCACCTGGGCGCCGGCAGCGCTCGCTGGAATCGTTGCGACCCTTCTGGCCGCGAGCAGCGCCTGCTTCAGGGAGTCCGGCGTGCTGATATCGGGCTTCGGCGCGCCCGCGCGGACCGCCACGCCGAGACCGACATGGGCGATATCCGCCGTCGGGCCGGACGCGAGCCGTGCGGCTGCACCCTCGTCCCGGAAGACCTCGCTGGGCGTGATGGCCAAGTCGAACGGCATGGTCGTGGCGATCTTGATCAACTCGGGTGCGGTGCCGTAGCGGATGACGACCTTGTGGCCGCTGGACTGCTCGAACTGCGCCACGATCTCGTTCAACGGCACGGCGATGCCGCCTCCGGCGATCACCTGCAGCTCCGCGGCACTGGCCGGCACCGCGGCGGCGAGCGCCAGCGTCAGCGCCGTCAAGAGCGATGCGTGCATGCCTGGACTCCCCCGCGACTCCTATTCGATCTTCACGTCCATACTGTAGCGTGCATTGCCGCGCGTGCTGCCGATCACGATCAGGTAGGTCCCGGAGCGCGGCAGGCGGCCGCTCCAGCGCGTGGCGTCGTCGCCGTCGTCGGCGTGTGCCAGCGCCTTGCCGGTGAATTGCAGAAGACCATCGGCGTCACGGCCGATCTGCGTGCCGGGCTCGTAGATCTGGAAGACGGCGTTGTCGTCGGGCGCCGTGATGGTCACGGTCATGATCTGGCCGCCGATCGCCTTGACCGAATAGAGGTCGCGATTGCCGCGCAGCACATGCCCGCCGGCGGTGCCGCGGGTCGAGCCGGTTGGGAAGAAGATCATCTTCGGCGTCGGCACGGGCTCGGCCGCTCCGGCCGCCGCCGTTGCCCCCAACAGCAGCGCCAGCAGGAGCGCCATCGCGCGCATCAGGCTCACTCGGCCGTTGCGGTGTCGAAATCCGCCGGCATGGTGATCTCGAGCACCTCGAAATCGTCCGATTGGGCGATCTGCTTGTGCCTGATCCCGGGCGGCTGATAGACGGTCGAGCCGACCACCAACTTCTGCTCGCCATAGCCTTCGTACTCGAAGATCGCCCAGCCCTTCAGCACGTAGATGAACTGGAAGTCGAGCGCATGGGTGTGACGCGGGGCGTTGGGTTGCTGGCCCGGTCGTGCACGGGCGACCAGGGCGCCGACACGCCCGTTGGTCAGCTTGTCGAGGCCGAGCTGGCGGTACTCGAAGAACGGGCGCATGCCATCGGGCTTGAAGGAATCCGGGCCGAGATGGTTGACGATGCCGATCTCGAGCGCCTTCTCCTTCTCCGCCTCGGAGGGGGTCGGGAACAGGTCGGGCATGGGGGTCTCCGCTTGTGTCGTCCCGAGCGCAGTGAGCGATCCTTCGCGACGCTGAAAGATCCCTCGCTGCGTTCCGGATGACATGCATACTGACTCGGTGAGGCGTTCGGGCCAAGGTGCGGCCATGAGCGGGCTTCGATCTTGTCGCCGTCACGACGCCTATCCGAACCGCCGCGGCTTCACCGGCGTGCTGGAGCTGACGGAGGCGGAGCTGAGCGTTGCCTTTGCATCTGCACGGCCGACTGTCGACCGCGGTTTTCACACGCGGGGCGTTGTAAGCCTCTCCATTCGCTGCGGAAATGCCGATATCCGCACGCACCGTGCGCGCCGGCTGGTTCTTCCAATATTCATCCACAGGGCCTAGAATCCATCGCTTTCCCGCCACGCCGCGCCTCTCGCGGCTCCTGGAGCATCTGGAAAGCACATGGCGCACATCAGATTGAATACCCACCCGTCACAGGGCGGCCAAGCGGCTCCGGCGGTGACGTGGGGTGCGCGCGACCCGAAGGTCCGCGGTCCTGTAGTGGGCACGGTGGCCGATCCGGCGCGGCGCAATGCGATCGGCGTCCACTCCGGCAGCTACGGTATCTATCGTGCGCTGGCGATCGCGGCCCAGGAGCTGAAGCCCGGCCATCGCCCTGACTTCACCAACACCATGCCGGCCGAACCGATCGGCCCGTTCGAGAGCTGGTTCGACCCGAAGAAGATCGTGTCGCTCGATCCGTGGGGCCACATGGTGGCCGAGGTGTTCGCCGACAAGCTCGCCGCCGGTTGGGATATCCGTCCGACCATCGCGGTGACCAAGGCCCATGTGCAGATGCCGGAGATCAGGGACGCGATCGCGGCCGGCCGCCTGAAGCCCGACAACGACCTGCTGACGCCGAACGGAGACGTGCGCGTGACCAAGGCGGCGGTCGAGCCGGTATGGTGGCTGCCCGGCATCGCCGAGCGCTTCGGCGTGAAGGAAACCGACCTCCGCCGCACGCTGTTCGAGCACACCGGCGGGATGTACACCGAGCTGGTGACGCGGCCCGACCTCGAGCTGTTCCTGCCGCCGATCGGCGGTTCGACGATCTATTTCTTCGGCAACGTGAAGCAGCTCGGCAAGCCCGAGACGAAGATCGCCTGCCGTCTCCATGACGAGTGCAACGGCTCCGACGTGTTCGGCTCCGACATCTGCACCTGCCGGCCGTACCTCGCGCACGGCATCGAGATCTGCATCGAGATGGCGCAGAAGGGCGGGGTCGGCGTGGTGATCTACAATCGCAAGGAAGGTCGTGCCCTGGGCGAGGTGACCAAGTTCCTGGTCTACAACGCGCGCAAGCGCCAGCCGGGCGGCGATTCGGCGGCGCAGTACTTCAACCGTACGGAATGCGTCGCAGGCGTGCAGGACATGCGCTTTCAGGAGCTGATGCCCGACGTCTTCCACTGGCTGGGCATCTCCCGCATCGACCGCTTCGCCTCGATGAGCAACATGAAGTCCGATGCGCTGCGCGAGCAGGGCATCGAGATCGTCGAGCAGGTGCCGATTCCCGACGAGTTGATTCCGGCGGATGCCCAGGTCGAGATGGATGCCAAGAAGGCCGCCGGCTACTTCACGCCGAAGAAGCCGCTGGCCGCCGACCTGGAGAAGGCCAAGGGCCGGGGTCTCATGGAATGACTCATCGGACCGCGCCACTCCAGTGGCGCTCTTCTTCTGTCGTCCTGGGCGAAGCGAAGGGCCTGAATGCGAAGCGATCCAAAGGCTGAAGCGGCATGAGATCCTTCGCTTCGCCCAGGATGACATGAATGGCGTCTCTGCTTCCTGGTGATCTGGCGTATCTCCGTACGCCCGCGGCGATCCGCGAGCGCGCGGCGCAGGTCCTGAAGTATGTCGAGGATGGACGGTCGGCCTGGTGGTCGGTCGATACCAACGGGCTCGAGGCGGCGGTGCAGGCGACGCTCGCCGTCACGCGCCAGCGCTTCGCCGATCCGGCGGCGATTCCCTTCCATTCGCGCTGGCGGCACTTCGAGGCCGGCGGGCACGACCGCTGGGCCGCGCTGGCGCCGCGACTCGCCGCACTTCCCAAGGAAGAAGTTGCGCGTCGGCGCATGGACCTCGCTGTCGTGTCGGTGCTGCTCGACGCCGGCGCGGGCCCGTCCTGGTCCTATCGCGAGCCTGATACGGGCGAGACCTATGCGCGTTCAGAAGGGCTTGGCGTGGCGAGCTTCCGCATGTTCGCCAACGGCGCCTTCAGTCGCGATCCCAAGGGCGATCCGCTGCGGGCCGATGCCGAGCGGCTGGCGGCGCTGACGCCGATGGACATCGCCATGGGCTTCCAGGTCAAGGCGCACAATGCGCTGGTCGGGCTCGAAGGGCGCGCCGACCTGCTGCGCAAGCTCGGCCGAGTCGGGCTCGAGCGGCCAGGCGCGTTGTTCGACGTCGTCGCCAAGGGCGGAAGCACGGTGAAGGCCGAGTCGATCCTTGCCGCGGTCCTCGACAAGCTCTCGCCGATCTGGCCGGCGCCGACGGGCGACATGTGGCAGCATCCCGCCATCGGCTGGGTGCCGTTCCACAAGCTCTCGCAATGGCTTTCGTATTCCCTGGTCGAGCCGATCGAAGGCGCCGGTCTCGCGGTCGTCGAGCTCGATGCGCTGACCGGGCTGCCGGAGTATCGCAACGGGGGCCTGCTGGTCGATGCGGGCGCGCTCAGACCCAGGCAATCGAGGCTGCTGACCGACAGCTTCAAGGCCGACGACGAGGCGATCGTCGAATGGCGCGCGCTGACGGTGGCGTTGCTCGACAAGGTGGCCGATCATGTGCGCGTGCATCTCGGCCTCGACGCTGAGCGCCTGCCGCTCGTGAAGGTGCTGGAGGCCGGCACCTGGTTCGCCGGCCGCGTGCTGGCCGCCGAACGCCGGCCGGGCGGGGGCCCGCCGATCGCCGTCGAGAGCGATGGCACTGTCTTTTGATCAATTGCCGTCATCCCGAGCGTAGCCGAGGGATCTCTTTTCGTGTGTACCCAAAGGGACCCTTCGACTGCGCTTCGCTTCGCTCAGGGTGACGGGCTAAGTTCGTTTTTGGGGAATAGAAGGAAGCCCGTCATGTCGCTACCGCCGTCGATCCATGTCGTCAGCCATCCGCTGGTGCAGCACAAGCTCACCAAGATGCGCGACAAGGAGACCTCGAGCGCGAACTTCCGCCGGCTGCTGCGCGAGATCGGCCTGCTGCTGGGCTACGATGCCACGCGCGACCTGCCGCTGGTGAAGACGCACATCGAGACGCCGGTGGCCGGCACCGACGCGCCGCTGCTCGACGGCAAGAAGCTGGTGATCGTGCCGATCCTGCGCGCCGGCCTCGGCCTGGCCGAGGGCGTGCACGACCTGGTGCCGCTGGCCCGCGTCGGCCATGTCGGCCTCTACCGCGACCCGCGCACGCTGCAGGCGGTCGAGTACTACTTCAAGATGCCGGGCGACATCAGCGACCGCGACGTGATCGTGTGCGATCCCATGCTGGCCACCGCGCACTCGGCGATCGCCTGCGTCGATCGCCTGAAGGAAACCGGCGCGCGGCGCATCAAGGTGATCTGCATCCTGGCCGCCGAGCCCGGCGCGCGCGCCTTCGCCGAGGTGCATCCCGACGTGCCGGTATTCACAGCCGCTGTCGATGCCAAGCTCAACGACCACGGGTATATTGTTCCCGGCCTTGGTGATGCGGGAGATCGCCTCTTCGGCACCAAGTAGCCTCGCGACAAGGCAATAGGGGGAGAGACGGCCATGAGCCCGGATCTGAAGTTTCTTCTGCTCTCGGTGGTGCTGACGTTCGTCCAGGTGTTGATCGCGGCGGCGGCGGCGAACCGCGAAGTCGGCCTGACCACGCTGGCCGGAAACCGCGAAGGCCTGCCGGAATATACGGGCTTCGCCGGCCGCGCCAAGCGCGCGCACCTCAACATGCTCGAGAACATGGTGCTGTTCACGGCGCTGGTGCTCATCGCGGCCGTCGCCGGCAAGGCCAACGCCACCACCGCGGTGGGCGCCACGATCTTCTTCTGGGCCCGGCTGGTGTACGCGGTGGTCTACCTGATCGGCGTTCCCTGGCTGCGCACGCTCGTCTGGTTCGTGTCGGTCATCGGCATGATCATGATCGCGGTGCAGCTGTTCTAAGTTTCCTGCTCCTCCCCTGCCAGGGAGAGGAATAGCTTACTTGTGATGGCCGGGCATCGCGCCGATCGGCAGGATGTCGAGATCGACGTCGATCTTGCCGGCCTTCTCGAACACCAGGGTGACGGGCACCTTTTCGCCCTGCTTCAGCGGGCCCTTCAGCTGCATCATCATCAGGTGAAGGCCGCCCGGCGCCAGGGTCACCGTCGCGCCGGGCGGGATCTCGACCCCGCCCTCGCGCTCGCGCATGCGCATGACGTCGCCGTCCATCTTCATCTCGTGAATCTGGACCATGCCTGCCGCCGGGCTCGTGGCCGAGACCAGCCGGTCCGGAGTCGTCCCCGTGTTGGTGATCGTCAGGAAGCCGCCGCCGGTCGGGGCAGTCTGGGGCGTCGCGCGCGCCCATGGCTGGCCGATCTCGAGGTCGCCGAGCTTGTAGTCGCGGGCAAGGGTCGGCGACGCCATGAGCAACAAGGCGAGCAGGGCGAGCAGGGGGGAACGAACGAACAAGACAGCCTCCTTGGTATCAGTTCGGAGAAAGCGGGTGCGCATCGAGCCATTGGCGCACCGTCGCCAGGTCGGCAACGCCGGGCAGCACCGTCGTGCGGCCGTCGGCAGCGACCAGCAGCGTGCGCGGGAGCTCACCGCTCCACGCGGGATCGATCTCGTGCTGCAGCCGCTCGTAGAAGCGATCGGCGAAGGCCCAGCTTTCGGCATGCTCGAGGCCGGCGCGCTGCAGCGCGTCGTTCACCCGCTCGGGCGATTGCGGCAGCGGATCGGCCGCGACCAGCACGAGGTGCATGTCGGGCCGCTCGGCGAGCAGCTTGCCCCACTTCGGCATCTCGACGATGCAGGGGCCGCAGGTCAGGCCCCAGAAATGGATGACGGTCGGCTTGCCGGCGTGCTCGGACCAGAGCTTGGCCCAGCTTCCGCGCCCGAACGGTATCGGCTGGCCGGCATCGGCCGCGCGCAGGCCGGCAGTGGTCGACAGCCCGAGCAGCAGCGCCAGGGCGACGACGATCGTGCGTCTCATGTCGATTCTCCGAGGGGAATGAGGCGGTAGCCTTCGTTCTTGGTCAGCCAGGACAGGAACACCCGGGAGCCGCGGGCGATCAGCAGCGGATGATCCGAGGCGTCGGCCGTCTCGGCAACGGTGCGCGCCGTGCTCCAGCTCCGGCCGCCGTCGTGCGAGACCTCCCAGCGCACCAGCGACTTGTCGCCGTCGAACTCCTTCCAGACCAGGTGAACGGCCGTCGACGTAGCGAGCACGTAGGGCCGCGCCGGCTGGCGGTCGGGCGAAGAGAGGGCGCGCGGTGCGCTGAACGTCGCGCCGGCATTGTCGGCATGGGCATAGAACAGGCCCTGGCGCGCCGAGCCGCCGGTGAACCAGGCCGCGTGATAGGAGCCATCCGGCGCGATCGCGAGGCTCGGCCCATGATGCGGGCAGGCCTCGATCTTCCAATTGTCGACGCTCACGCGGCGCACCGGGCCGGGCGTCGCCGGGTCCTTGAAGGTGACGACGGCATGGTCGCGCACCGATCCCTCGAAGACGTTGCGGAACATCAGCGCCGGCC
>DATGMK010000021.1:0-22037 GCA_035293665.1 Reyranella sp.
CCGCTTCAAACCCGAACAGGTCCGGGATACACTCTGTTTGCATCGGGGCATTCCTTTGGGAGTGCTGAAAACTGTTGCTGCACAACAACTTTCGCAGAGCCCGCGCCCCGATGCACCTAACTCCGTGAGATATCCGGGCTAGCGCCGACAGTTCTTCGCGCGTGGGCAAGGCCTCGAACGCACCCGGACGCGTCGCGGTGAGCGCCGCGGCCTTCTGCGCGAAGCCGATCGCCGCCTCGATCGCCATTCCGCGCGCCAGCGCGGCGGCCATGGCGCCGCAGAAGGCGTCGCCGCAGCCCGTCGTGTCGATCGCGGTCACTCTTTCGGCCGGGAAGGTACGGCCTTCGTAGAGGCAGCCCTCGGCGCCGAGCGTGACGATCGACGCGACACCGTCGAGCGCCGCACCGAGCGCCTTCGCCTCGAGGCGGTTGGCGATCACCAGGCTGCACCGCGTGACGAGCTTCTCTGCACCCGGCCAGAACGGCGCGGGGTTGAACAGCGCGGTCGCGCCCGCGCGACGCGCGGTCGAAAGGATGGCGGCCGTGACATCGAGCGCGAGGTTCCCTTGCAGCAGCACGACATCGCCTGGGCCGATCCCATGCAGCGCCGGTTCGGCGTCGGCAAAGGTCAGCGCGAGGGAGCAGGCGCTGGTGCTGACGATGCTGTTCTCTCCGCCGGGCAGCACCATCAGCAGGGAGAAGTCGGTCGGATGGGCGAGCCGCGGCAGCAGGCGCCGGTCGAACCCCTCCGCCGCGAGGCGATGCTCGACCTCGTCCGCCTGTGGCGTGTCGTTGCCCAGCGGTGCGCAGAACGTCACCGGCACGCCGCAGCGCGCGGCCACCACCGCCTGGTTCAGTCCCTTGCCGCCCGGCGCACGCGCCGCCTCGGCGCCGATCAGTGTCTCGCCCGGCAGCGGCAGGCGCGGCACGACGAGGCGCAAATCGAGCCCGGCGTTGCCGATCACCACCACGCGCTTCATGCGAGCCTCGCATAGACATCGCCCGAGCTGGCATCGTGCGGCAGGTCGGCCAGCCACGTGGCCATGGCTCGGACATCGCGCCATGCGCCGAGCGCCTGCGACTCGCCGAGCGCCGCATTGAACTCGGTATAGCCGAGGGCGGTGCAGCGCTCGAGGCAGGCCAGCGCAACCGGGCGCTGGATGGTCGTGAACTCGAACGACAGCGCCGGCACGGCGCGCGACAGGCCCGCGAGCGCCTCGGCCTCGAAGCCCTCGACGTCGAGCTTGATGAAGGCCGGCCGGCCATGCGCTGCGATCAGGGCATTGAGGGTGGTCACTGGAACGTTGACCGATCGCGGCCAGGCCTCGCCCTGCCAGCCGGTGGCATCGCGGCTCGCGGCGATGAAGGCGTCGGACAGGGTCGAGATCGTCGGGTTGGCGGGATTGATCTTCATTTCGGCGGTCCCGGCCGTGCGTCCGATGGCGGCAGGTACCAAGGAGATTTGCGGATCGCGGCCGTAGAGCAGCCGCAAGGTCCGATGCAGTGCAGGCTGCGGCTCGACTGCGACCACGCGCGCGCCGAGCCGCCGGAACGATCCGATACGGTCGCCCACATGCGCGCCGATGTCGAAGACGAGATCGTCGGCGGCAATGAACCGCGCGTAGAGACGATCCATGGCGCGCGCCCGGGCGGGATGGCCGTAGTAGATGCGAAGCGAGCGGACGACGCCCAGGGCCGTACGCATCATGCTCAATCCGCCGCCGCCAGCGCTGCCCGCCGGCTGAGCGCGGCCGGGGGCTCGGTTTCCTCGGGCAGCCGACCGATGCCTGCGCGCCGCAGCGCAAGCCCTACGCGCGGCCACGAGGTGACGACACAGAGCGGCACGGCGAGCGCGGGGCCGCCGGCCACCAGCAGGAAGACATAGGGCAGGCCCGCCGGATGGGTCAGGGCGACGACCGCGAGCCCGGCCATGCCGAGCAGCATCTGCGGCCACAGCTTGGCGCAGGCTGTCGACCAGCCGATCGAATGGTCGTCGCGCTCCTGCACGCCCCAGCCGACGACGCGGCCGACCGGTAGGCCGAGGAAGAACAGCGTGTGGCAGACCCACATGATGGGCGAGAGCATCGAGCAGAACATCGTCTCGGCGACGATGCTGATCGCGAATCGCATCGGCCCGCCGAAGCCGCGCAACAAGGCGGGCCGGCACAGCACGTCGATCACGGCCGCGATCTTGGGTGCGAACCACATGGCGAGCAGCAGCGCGAGCCAGACCCTGCCGTAGCCGACATCGACGAAGCTCGCCGTGTCCGCATGCGCGGCCAGCATCGCGGTGCCGAGCAGCCACAGGCCGATCCAGGCGGGCGAACCGGTGAACATCAACATCGCGAACAGCAGCTGGATGCGGCTCACGAGCTTCAGGCCCGGCAGGCCGATGAAGAACATGTATTGAAGCGTGCCCTGCAGCCAGCGCTGGTCGCGACGCAGGAACTCGATCAGGGTCGGCGGGTTTTCCTCCCAGCCGAGATCCTCCTCGGGCAGCACGCGCACCTCGTAGCCGGCGCGCCGCATCAGTGCCGCCTCGATCTGGTCGTGGCTGAGGATGTGACCGCTCAGGATGCCCTTGCCGGCGAGCGGCGGGATGGCGCAGTGCTGCTTGAAGGGCGCGATCCGCAGGATGGCGTTGTGACCCCAGTACGGTCCGCAATCGGCCTGCCACCAGGCGCTGCCGATCGTCCAGGAGCGCAAACCCAGGCGCATGCCGAACTGGAACAGCCGGGCGAAGGCGCTGTTCGTCGGCATGCCGATCACCAGGCTCTGCAGGATGCCGAGCCGTGGGGCGCGCTGCATGATTTCGACGAGGCGCAGGATGCCAGCGGACGTCATGAAGCTGTCGGCGTCGAGCGTGACCATGAAATCGTGACGGTCGCCCCAGCGCTCGAGGAAGGCGCGGATGTTACCCGCCTTGAAGCCGATGTTGCTCTCCCGGCAGCGGTAGGTGAAGGCGAAACGGCCGGACCATTTGCTTTGCAGCGTGTCGAAGGCCTGCTGCTCGGCGGCCGCGATATCGGGTCGATCGGTGTCGCTCAGGACGTAGACGTGGAAGCGCTCGGCCCAACCTTCGGCGTCGAGATCCGCCATCATGGTATCGAGGTTGCGCAGCACCCGATCGGGCCCCTCGTTGCGTACGCACATCAGGATCGCCGTCGACGCCGCGATGACGGTGGGACCGGGCTGGGGCGCCGCCTCCGGAATGAGGCAAGCGCTCACATCGCGGCCCCGCATCAGGATCAGGCCGATCGCGGAGTTCCAGAATCCGACGGCGAGCCAGGGCGTGGTGAGGCTGAACAGAAGGAGCAGTACCAGGTCGCCTGCGCCGAAGCCGCCGGCAGAGAGCGTCCTCTCGGTCAGCACCAGCAGCACCGCGATCGAGGCTGCGACCAAGGCGCCAAACACAATACGGCGAGAACCGACGCGCGCCGCGATCAACGATTGCATGGACGGTATGATAGCTGACAGGGTGCGCGGCGGGATCAAATCGACTTGAAAGGCTCGCGATGGCCGTGACGGCCCCAGTAATGGCCCGGGCGCTGTGGTACGTGCGGCCGGGCCGGGCGGAGATCCGAGACGAAGTGCTGGGGCCTTTGGCGCGCGATGCGGTGCGGGTCTGGGCGCAGCACGGGGCGATCAGCCGCGGGACCGAATCGCTGATCGCTGCCGGACGCGTGCCGCGTTCGGAGCATCAGCGCATGCGCGCGCCGTTCATGACGGGCGACTTCCCGTTCCCGGTGAAATACGGCTACGCCACCGTCGGCAAGCTGGAGAGTGGACAGGCCGTGTTCACGCTCCATCCGCATCAGACCGTGTTCGACGTGCCGGCCGAGGCGGCGGTAGCCGTGCCTGCCAATGTGCCGGCGTCCCGCGCGGTGCTCGCCGCCAACATGGAGACGGCGCTCAACGCCCTGTGGGATGCCGGCGATGACGCCTTCGGAAAGGTCACCGTCGTCGGTGCGGGCGTCGTAGGCGCGCTGACGGGCTTCCTCTGTCGCACGCTCGCCTCCGCCGACGTCACGCTGGTCGACATCAATCCCGGCCGCGCCCGCGTCGCCGACGCGCTCGGCCTGAGGTTCGCCCTGCCCGATTGCGCGCCGGCCGAGTGCGACCTCGTCTTCCATGCCAGCGCCAGCAGCACCGGCCTCGCGACCGCGCTCGGCCTCGCGCGCGACGAGGCGACGGTCATCGAGCTGAGCTGGTACGGCGACACGCCCGTCCCGGCGCCGCTCGGCGGCGCTTTTCACAGCCGGCGGCTCAAGCTGATGGCCAGCCAGGTCGGCAAGGTGGCGCCCTCGCATCGCCGCGAGTGGACGCACCGCCGCCGGCTCGAGCATGCGATCGCGCTGCTGGCCGACGACCGGCTCGACGTGCTGCTGGAGCCCGCGATCGCCTTCGCCGACCTGCCGTCGCGCCTGCCGTCGGTGCTGGCGTCCGGCAGCGCCGCGCTTTGCCAGGTCATCGACTACGAGGAGTCCAACCGTGTTCGCCGTTGAAGTTCGTGACCACATCATGATCGCCCATTCCTTCAAGGGCGCGGTGTTCGGCCCTGCCCAGGAGTTGCACGGCGCGACCTTCGTCGTCGACGCCGCCTTCATGGCCGAGACGCTCGACGAGAACGGCATCGTGATCGACATCGGCCGCGCGCACGAGGCGCTGAAGGCGACGCTGGGCCCGTTGAACTACAAGAACCTCGACGCCCTGCCCGCCTTCGCCGGCCGCAACACGACGACGGAGTTCCTCGCCCGGCACATCCACGACCGGCTGGCCGACGCCGCCCGCTCCGGCGGACTGGGCCGCGACGGCGGGGCCCTGAAAGCAATTCGCGTGACCTTGTCCGAATCCCACGTCGCGCGCGCCTGGTACGAAGCGCCCCTATGGCCCGCGTAACCTGGGCGATTCCCGGCGACATCCGGACCGTCACCGGCGGCTACGCCTACGATCGCCGCATCATCGCCGAGCTGAAGCGCCTTGGCTGGGAGGTCGACCTCATCAGCATCGGCGACGGCTTTCCCCGACCGAGCCTCGATCAGAAGGCGCAGGCCGAAGCACGGCTGCTCCAGACTCCTACTGACCGTCCCATCGTGATCGACGGACTGGCGTTCGGCGTGCTGCCCGAAGCCGCCGCCGCTTTGCAGCGCGCCCATCCGGTGGTCGCGCTGGTGCATCATCCGCTGGCGTTCGAGACCGGACTGACGGCGGATGAGTCGGACGCGCTTCTCGCGAGCGAACGCGCGGCCCTGGCCTCGGCTCGACAGGTCGTCACCACGAGCCCCTGGACGGCGGAAGCCCTTGCCGACCGCTTCGATGTCACGGCCGAACGCCTGACGGTGATCCTGCCCGGCACCGATCGCGCGCCGTTCGCTGCCGCCGACAACAGGCCGCTTTGCCTGCTTTCGGTCGGTGCGATCGGCGTACGCAAGAGCTTCGATCTTCTGGTCGAAGCGCTGGCGCCAATCGCCGATCGGCCATGGCGGCTGGTGATCGCTGGCGACCGCACGCGAGATCCGGCGGCGACCGCGCGGCTCCACGCGTTGATCATCGAACATCGCCTCGCCGGACGAATCGAAACTCCCGGCACGATCTCGGCAGACCAGCTCGAGGCACTTTACGCCGCTGCCGACCTCTTCGTGCTGGCGTCGCGCTTCGAGGGTTACGGCATGGCCTTCGCCGAGGCTCTGGCCCACGGTCTGCCGGTCATCGGCACCACGGGCGGCGCGACGCCCTACACCGTGCCCGCCTCGGCCGGCCGGCTCGTTGCACCGGGCGATGTCGGTGCGCTCACCGAGGCCTTGCGCGAGCTGATCGACGACGACGGCAAGCGGCGGGCGCTGGCGGCCGGCGCGCGCGCCGCGGCGGCGCACCTGCCGTCGTGGGAAGAATCTGGCGTTCAGTTCAGCGACCTGCTGGCTCGCCTGACCTGAGGTCGCAGTCGAACAGGACATCGCTGCCCAGCGTGTGTGCGCGTACCGGCACGCGCAGTACGGTCGGCGGCAGATCGAGGCCGGTGACGCCCGCACCCAGGATCATCGGCGCCACCGTGAGATGCAGCCGGTCGAGGCAGCCGGCCGACAGGAACGTCGAGACCGTCTGCGCGCCGCCTTCGACCAGGATGCGACGCAGCCCGCGTTCCTGCAGGGCGTCCAGGATGGCGGCGGGCTCGATGCGGCCGTCGGTGTCGGGCAAGGCAATCGCCTCGATGCCGCCGTTGATCGACCGGCATTCCTGCCGCGTGATGACGATGCGATGAACGCCATCGGCGGCGAAGGCCCGCGACGCGAGCGGCAGCGTGCCGTTCGGATCGATCACCACGCGCACCGGATTCGGTCCGGCGACGTGACGCACCGTGAGCTGAGGATCGTCGGCCCGCACCGTGCCCGCGCCGACCACCACGGCATCGACCAGCGCGCGCAGGCGATGGAGATGGGCGATCCCTTCAGGGCCGTTGATCAGGGTCGATTGCCCGGGTGACGGGGCGATACGCCCGTCGAGCGACTGACCGAGCTGGCCGACCACGATCGACGACGGCCGCAACGGCCCGAACAGGCGCTCCCACGGATCGCCCAGCGCGCGGCCGCATCGGATGCGATGCGGCACCTCGTTCCATCCTTGGTCGGTGTCGACGGCCAAAACCTGCATCCTCGAATGGGGCACCGTCGAATACTGCGCGGCCCTCTCACATAATCAACTTCTAGAGTATGCCGGGGCGCTCGGCGGACCGAATTCGGCCACAGTCACGCCCAGCCGCGCCAGCGCCTCGTCCAGCGTGTCGACGATCACGGGCGACCGCCAGCCCTTCGAGGCCTGGTACGCGGCGTAGAGCTTCACCAGCAGCTTCAGGTCGTCCTGCTGCACGACATAGATGCGCTCGCGGTCGGGGAAGGCCTGGGGCAGCTCGCCGCGCTGGGAAACGAAATCGGTCGCGACGTGGCTCTTCTCCACGTTGGTCATGTCGAATACGACGTCATAGGCGGGCCCGCGCTGCATTGCCCGGCCCATGGCATCCAGCGCGGCAAAATCCGCCCGGGCCAGCTCGTCCCGGAACCGGATCAGCACGATCCGCTTGGGCTCGCACACCTCGACGCCGAACATGTCGGTTCTCAGTACCGCTTTTCCCGGCAGCCGGCGACAGGAAGGTGGCATAAGCCACAGTGGAGCCCCCCACCCGGCATTACGGTGTCCGCCGACTCCAATGGGAAGCACCGATGGAAACTTCTCTGGCCGATATCGTGTTCGCCTTGTTGGTCGTGGTGCCGGCGCTCGGCTTGATCGCGGTGCACGTGATGCGGATCGAAAAACCCCGCCGCGCAATGGCCGATCGCGACCTGAGTGGACGGGGACGCCGGCTGCTGCAGCCGTAGCTGTCCGTTCCGAGTAGCCACCGGCCGACCCAAGCACTTCGGAGAAGGCCCTGTCGTGGGAGGACTTCGCCGTCCTTTGCCCTGGAATTCGCCATGCGGGGCCGGTTTGCATGAACGTGCCGCGGGCTGCACGATGCTGCAGTAGACTCTGCCCAGAACGCACCAAGGACAGAGGAATGGAGCATGGATCTGCCCCTGGATGACAGGCTGCGCATCGGCGTGCAGACCATTCATCGCCGCACCGAGCCCGCCGACGGCCCGTGGCTGCCGACAATCGACGAGATGTCCACGCTGGTGGAGCTGGTCGATCGTGCGGGCTACGATTCCCTGTGGGTCGGCGACCATATCTCCTTCCCGCTTTCGATCTTCGATCCCCTGCTCCAGCTGGCGCAAGCGGCGGTCGTCAGTCGCCGCCTGCAGCTCGGCACGGGCGTCTATCTCCTGCCGTTGCGGCATCCCACGCCGGTGGCCAAGCAGGTTTCGACCCTCGACCACCTGACCGAGGGCCGCTTCATATTCGGCGTCGGCGTGGGCGGCGAGTTTCCCAAGGAGTACGAGGCCTGCGGCGTGCCCCTCGCCGAGCGCGGCGCCCGCCTGTCGGAGAGCCTCACCGTGTTGCGCAAGTTCTGGAGCGGCGAGCCGGCCTCCCATGCCGGCCGTTTCTTCCGGTTCGAGGGGATCACCATGCAGCCGCCCTCCCGCCAGCCGGGCGGCCCTCCGATCTGGTGCGGCGGCCGGTCCGACGCGGCGCTGAGGCGCGTTGCACGCCTGACTGACGGGTGGATGTCCTATGTCGTGACCCCCGACATGTTCCGGCAGGGCCTGGAAAAGATCGACGCGGCAGCCAAGGCGATCAACCGCTCCTTCGACCGGGGATTCGGCACCGCCCATCTGTTGTTCACAAGGGTCGACGACACCTACGAAAAGGCGCTCGACGCGGCGACCGTCTCCCTCAGCCAGCGGTACGCGATGGACTTTCGCAAGGCTGCCCAGCGCTATTGCGCGCTCGGGCCGGCAGCGCAGGTCGTCGAGACCATCCGTCGATTCCATGAGGCGGGAGCCCGCCACGTCATTCTCGATTTCGTCGGCCCGTACGAAGAACGGTTCGCGGAGATCGAGCGCTTCGCCCGGGAGGCGCTGCCGCTCCTGGCGGACCTGCGCGCGCCGTGATCGGCCGTCGCTCGGCCCTCTACACATGAACCCTGACACCGATGGAGCATGCGGGATGAAGATCGCGCGCATCGAGGCGTTCCAGCTTCGTTGGGATCCGAAGGATCCGCCCACCGCAGGCAGCGCCTTCCTGCGGGTGTGGACCGACGACGGGCTGTGCGGTCTCGGCGAGGCTTCGCCGATGCAGGGCGGTGTCGCCTCCCTCGGCATCCTCACGCGCGACATTGCGCCGGCGGTGATCGGCGCCGACCCGCTCGACCACGCGGTGATCCACGACAGGCTGCTGCACCGGCTGGTCAAGCTGGGGCCGGAGGGCGCGCTCAGCGGCGCGCTGGCGGCGCTGGACATCGCCTTGTGGGACCTCAAGGGCAAATACCTCAACCAGCCGATCTACAAGCTGCTGGGCGGCGCCTGGCGCACGGCACTGCCTTTCTACAGCTCGATCGGCGGCAACGGCGCGCGCAGCGTCGACGAGGTGCTTCGCATCGTGGAGCAGCGGATGCGCGACCAGCCGGCCGCGATCAAGATCCGCTTCGACAACGACCGCAGCACCGTCGACAACGACATTGCCGGCGACCTCGCCAAGGCGCGCGCGGTGCGCAAGCTCGTCGGCCCGGATTTTCCGCTCGCCTTCGACGCCAACAACGGCTTCTCGCTCAGCGGCGCGCTGCGCGTCGGCCGCGCACTGGAGGAGCTCGGCTACTGGTGGTTCGAGGAGCCGCTGCAGCACTATCACGTCAGGCAGCTGGGCGAGCTGGCGCGCAAGCTCGACATCACCGTTTCCGCCGGCGAGCAGACCTACACGCTTGCAGGCGTCGCCGACCTGATCGATGCCGGGCTGAGGATGGTCCAGCCGGACATCATCAAGATGGGCGGCATCACCGGCCTGCAGCGTTGCATCGCGCTTGCCCAAGCCCACGGCGTGGAGCTGGTTCCCCATCAAACGCAGCCGACCGTCGGTCACCAGGCCAACCTGCACGTGGTCGCGGCCCAGCTGCATGCCACCAAGCCCTGCGAGCTGAACGATCCGTCGCCGCGCATGCACGCCGTCTTCGTCGATCCGCCACAGCCGAAGGACGGGTTGTTCCACCTGCCCAACACGCCCGGGCTCGGCCTGACCCTGGTCGACTCGGAACTGGCGCAGCGACGCGTGCCTCCGACCTAACTCACCGGGAGACGGTAGAACGAAGCGGCGTTCTTCCAGAAGAAGCGGTCACGGTCGGCCGGCGAGCGGTCGGCGAGCATGCGGTTGAGGGATCGGACGAGCGTGTCGTAATCGACCCTCAGTCCGGCCACCGGGAAGTTGCTGGCGAAGATGCACCGTTCCATGCCGAAAATCGCAATCGCATCCAGGACGACACGTCGATTCGACTCGTAGTCCCACGCGCTGTCCTTCAAGCCGAACTCGGAGACCTTGACGTGAACGTTCGGCTCGCGCGCCAGAGTCTCCATGGCGCGGCGCCAGGCCGCGAGACCTTCCTCGCTCCGATCCCACGGGAAGCCGGTATGGTTGAGCACGATCGGCGTACGCGGAAACTGCCGCGCCACCTCGGCGGCTTCGGCGAGGTGCCAGTAAGGGACGCGAAGATCCCAGGACAGCCCGTACTTCTCGAGCAATGCGAAGCCGCGCAACCACCGATCGTCCTGCATGGTGCCGGGCGCTCCGGGCGTGCCGCCGCCGGGACGGAACGACGTCACCGGTTTCGACCGGATGCCGCGCACGAGCGGGAACTGCGACTGCGCAGCAACGATCTCTTCTGCGTTGTCGGTGTGGAACCACGCGTGCGCGACAATGGCGCCGGGAAAGCCGTACCGCGCGTTCACGTCCGTCAGCCAGCGCGTTTCGGCGACTTGCCTGCTGCGGTCCATCTCGGCTTCGCAGTGCACCGTCGTCAGGACGTTGTGCGCGCTCGAATCCCGCAGATAGTCTTCCGGCAGATAATCGCGCTTGATCGCGTCGTACGGCCCCAGGAAGAAATGGGGTTCGGGCTGGTCCGTCAGGAAAGGATATCGATTCGCTTTCAGGTCCCAAAGGTGGTGGTGAGCGTCGATGAGCGTGACGGCCTCCGGCGCTTCATTCCACTTGCCCCCGATTGTCATCATGGTCGGCTCCCGATCCTCAAAAGGAATTCCGGCCGAACGGGCGGAAATGGCTCCCGGGCATCGGTCAGCCCATGATAATATGACACCCCAAGCCCGGCCGATGGGAGGAGTGATATCATGCGTATCGCTTCATTGCTTGCGTCTCTCGGCGTTGCGTCTGTGGTGGCATTCGCGGGTCCGATCACGAGTCGCGCAGATCCCCTCCTGATCGTGGGCAACGACGAGAAGGTCACGTGGGATGCCAAGGGCAACACCATCCTGGCACCGCCCGGCAAGGACTCGGTGGTGATCCTCGACCTTGCCAACCCCGAGGCGCCGAAGATCGTGGCCACCCTGCCGCTCAAGAACTCCGTGGTCGGCCCGCCGGTGAACGTCGCGATCGACCCGACCAGCTCGATCGCACTCGTCGCCGATTCGGTCGACGTCGTGAAGGATGGTGACACGCTCAAGCAGGAGCCCGACGACAAGGTCTATGTCATCGACCTCAAGGCCAAGCCGCCGAAGCTCGCCGGCACGGTGACCGTCGGCAAGCAGCCGTCGGGCCTCAGCTTCAATCCGTCGGGAACGCTGGCCCTGGTCGCCAATCGCGCCGGCAAGTCGATCAGCGTGCTGTCGGTCAAGGGCACCGACGTCAAGGTGATCGACACGGTCGACATGGGCGACATCGTGAGCCATGTCGTCTTCACGCCCGACGGCAAGCGCGCGCTCGCCACCAAGTTCAACGCACACAAGGTGTCGTTGCTCGACGTCAACGGCGACAAGGTCACCTACACCAAGGTCGACCTGCCCACCGGCCAGTGGCCATACAACGTCGCGGTGGCGCCGGGCGGCGCGATCGCGCTCACCGCCGACAATGGCGGCGCCGGCTCGTCCGACGGCAGCGTCGACACGGTCAGCGTCGTCGACCTCGAGCTCAGTCCTGCGCGCATCGTCGATCGCGTCGTGGTGGGCGACGGTCCGGAGGGACTTGCGATCTCGCCCCAAGGCAACGTCGCCGCGGCCATCATCCTCGCCGGGTCGAACAATCCGAGCGCCTATTTCCACAAGAAGAACGGCAGCGTCTCGGTGCTGAGCATAGACGGCAAGAAGGTCACGAAAGTCGGCGACGTCGAGGTCGGCGGGCTACCCGAGGGCGCGGCGTTCACGCCGGACGGCAAATATCTGCTGGTCGGCAATTACCTCGACCAGGATCTCTCGATCCTGAAGGTGGAGGGGGCGAAGATCACGGACACCGGCAAGCGCTTCAAATTGCCGGGTCATCCGGCATCGCTCAGGATGAGCGAGCACTGACCTCGAGCGCCGGTGCTGCGGCTGTGGGCCTGATCGGAACGTGACGGCTTGCACTGGGGGACAAATCGTTACGGACGCGGCGATGAAGTTCTAGCGACGACCGCTCGCCCCCTTCCCGATACAAATGCGGGCCGGCAGGTCAACTGTGCGCCGTCGGTTTTCGAGGGCAAGCCGACACGTGGCCGCCAAGCCCAGAATGTCTCCGCTTGACCCATAGCGGACAATGCTTCGTCACGGCACCGAAGTTCGGACGGTGGATTTGTACCAATCGGTCGACTTCATACGATTGAATATGAGAGGTCCCGGATGACGCAGAGTTCCATCGGCGCACGGATCGGCCTGCTTGTCGTTGCGACGAGCGCGATCCAGCTGGCTAACGGGTTCTTTGGGACATTCATTGGTCTGCGCGTGGTCCTCGAGGGCTTCGACGCCACCATGGCCGGTCTCGTGCTCAGCAGTTATTTTGCCGGATTCACCGCTGGCGCTTTCTTTTGTGAGAGGATCATCCAGCGATTTGGCCACATCCGCTCCTACGCTGCTTTTGGCGGTGTGGCCGTGGCTGCCACCTCTGCCATGCCGCTCCTGGTCGAGCCGTCGGCTTGGATCCTCTTGCGCGCGAGCATTGGCTTTGGCTGCGCCGCCATCTTTGTGACAACCGAAAGCTGGCTGAACGCCAAGGCCGCGCCTCGGGAGCGGGGGTTCGTCTTCTCGATCTACATGTTGGGTACATTCACCGCCATTGCACTGGGACAGCTCCTGATCGCCCGGGCCGACATCGAGACGGCTAGTCCCTTCAACGTAATAATTGTCCTATTCGCCATGGCTGTTGCCCTGATGAGCATCACGCGAGCCGAGCAGCCGGAAGCGACTCCGACGGACCGCCTGCCGTTCAGGCTATTGGTAGGTACGGCACCTGTTGCAGTTGCCGGTGCCGCGCTGAGTGGACTGATCAGCAGCGCGTTCTACTCGCTCGTGCCGGTATGGATGCAGGACGAGGGCATCGAACGAGCGTCGATCGGGATATTCATGCTGGTAGCGGTGCTGGGTGGCCTTGCCTTTCAGATCCCTGTCGGCCGTCTCTCGGATCGCTTCGACCGATTGATCGTGCTTGGCGTGCTGAGTGTCAGCCTCTCAGGCGTAGCGGTCGCGCTGCCCCGGCTGCCGCATTCCCCAACGTTTGTCCTTCCGTTCGCCGCGGTGCTCGGAGGGTTCATGTCGACCCTCTATCCGGTATGTGTCGCCAACGCTCATGATCGCATGCCGGCCGACCGCGTCGTCGCTGTGAGCAGTTGGCTCATCCTTGCGAGTGGCTGCGGCTCGGTGATGGGACCGCTCATTGGCATGAGCCTGCTGCGGCGCGTTGATATCGACGGCGTGTTTTATCTGATAGCCGCAGCGGCGTTACTCCTGGCGGTCGTTGCCTTGGCCAGAGACCTGACATCTGCTGCGCCACTGCGTCTTGCGAGGACCTTCGACCTTCTGCCGCCGCAGCCGACGCCGATCCCTCACGATCCCATTGGAACAGCCAATGTGCGCCCATAGCGGATTACCCTCGTCCTCAGCACGGTCGTGGGAAAACCGTCAGCGAATCGGCCGACCCGCTCGCTAAGTCGTTGAAAACGACTGCTTTCGCTCATTCGTAGCGCTCAACCAGGGCCGAGATGAGTTGAAAGCCAAGCATCTGGCGGAGAGGGTGGGATTCGAACCCACGGTACGCTTGCACGCACAACGGTTTTCGAGACCGTCCCGATCGACCACTCCGGCACCTCTCCGAGGGGGCCGCTTATACGGGCCCGAACGCCGCGGGGCAATGCGTGTTACGCCGTTGACTCGGAAGGCTTCCTGCGTATATTCCGCGCTCCTTCGGCGGGTCCATCAGGCCCGCCGTGCTCTTTCATGCCCACCGGCATCTTGGGCCAGAACCTTGGAATACCCCTAGGGGTAGTAGGGTGGTTCGGACCGGCGGGGTTCAGTCAGGTGCCGTCATGATCGCCGTTATCCGAACCGGTGGAAAGCAGTACACCGTTGCCCCCGAAGAGACCCACGAGATCGAGCGGATCCCGGGCGAGGCCGGCGCGCAGGTCGAGTTCACCGACGTGCTGATGGTCGATGGCCGGGTCGGCAAGCCGACCGTCGAGGGCGCCAAGGTGGTGGCCTCGATCGTCAAGCAGGCGCGCGGCCCGCACCTGATCGTCTTCAAGAAGCGGCGCCGCCAGAATTCGCGGCGCAAGAACGGCCATCGCCAGGATCTGACGGTGGTCAAGATCGAACAGATCGTCGCCTGAGTTAGAGCGACCGGAGAGTAGAGATGGCACATAAAAAGGCAGGCGGCTCCTCGCGCAACGGCCGCGATTCCGACGGCAAGCGCCTGGGCGTGAAGCGCTTCGGCGGCCAGAAGGTCCTCGCCGGCAACATCCTGGTCCGCCAGCGCGGCACCAAGATGGACGCGGGCACCAACGTCGGCGTCGGCCGCGACCACACCCTGTTCGCCACGGCGGACGGCGTGGTCTCCTTCCGCACCCGCTCGAAGGGCAAGGTCGAGGTGAGCGTGAACCCGGCGCCGGCATTGGCCGCCGAATAACCGTTCCCATCCGACAGGATTGCGAAGGGGGAACGGTCGCCGTTCCCCCTTTTCGTTTCCAGAGTCCAACCCATGAAATTCCTCGACCAGGCCAAAGTCTTCATCCGCTCCGGCAACGGCGGCGCAGGCTGCGTCGGCTTTCGCCGCGAGAAGTTCATCGAGTTCGGCGGTCCGGACGGCGGTGACGGCGGGCGCGGCGGCGACGTCATCGTCGAGTGCGTCGACGGCCTCAACACCCTGATCGACTACCGCTACGCCCAGCACTTCAAGGCCGAGACCGGCCATCACGGCATGGGCAGCCAGCGCACCGGCGCCAAGGGCAAGGACGTCGTCCTGCGCCTGCCGCGCGGCACGCAGATCTTCGAGGAGGACAACGAGACGCTGCTCGCCGACCTCACCGAGGTCGGCCAGAGGATCGTGCTCGCCAAGGGCGGTGACGGCGGCTACGGCAACCTGCACTACAAGAGCTCGACCAATCGTGCGCCGCGCCGCGCCGACAAGGGCTGGCCCGGCGAGGAGCGCTGGATCTGGCTGCGCCTGAAGCTGATCGCCGATATCGGCCTGGTCGGCCTGCCCAACGCCGGCAAGTCGACCTTCCTGTCGGCGACCTCCAACGCCCGGCCCAAGATCGCCGACTACCCGTTCACGACACTGCATCCCGGCCTCGGCGTGGTGAAGGTGGGCACGCGCGAGTTCGTGATGGCCGACATTCCCGGCCTCATCGAGGGCGCGCATGAAGGCGCCGGCCTGGGCACGCGCTTCCTCGGCCACGTCGAGCGCTGCCGTGCGCTGCTGCATCTGGTCGACGGCACGCAGGACGACGTCGCTGGAGCCTACAAGACCGTGCGGGCCGAGCTGCGCGCCTATGGCGGCAACCTCGCGCGCAAGAAGGAGATCGTGGCGCTCAACAAGACCGACGCCATGACGCCGGAGGATATCGAGGCCAAGCGCGCGGCGCTCGCCAAGGCCAGCCGCAAGACCGTGCACGTCATGTCCGGCGTGTCGGGCGCGGGCGTGCAGCCCCTGCTGCACGAGCTGATGAAGCTCGTCGACAAGCAGCGCGATACGGCGAAGGAAGCCGCCTGATGTCCGTGACCAGCTCAAAAAGGCTGGTCGTGAAGATCGGCTCTTCGATTCTCGTCGATGAAAAACTCGGTCAAATCCGTCGCGACTGGCTGGAGGCGCTGACCGGCGACGTCGCGCGCCTGCACCGAAACGGTTGCGAGGTCGTGCTGGTGTCATCGGGCGCCATTCGCCTCGGCCGCACCTATCTCAAGCTGCCCTCGGGCGCGCTGAAGCTCGAGGAGAGCCAGGCCGCCGCCGCGACCGGCCAGATCCAGCTCGCGCACGCCTACCAGGAATCGCTGGCGCGACACGGCATCACCGTGGCGCAGGTGCTGCTGACCCTCGACGATTCGGAGGCGCGACGCCGCTACCTCAATGCGCGGCAGACCATGGGCACGCTGCTCGGTCTCGGCGCCATCCCGGTGATCAACGAGAACGACACGGTCGCGACCGACGAGATCCGCTTCGGCGACAACGATCGCCTGGGCGCGCGCGTCGCCGAGATGATCTCGGCGGATACGCTGATCCTCTTGTCCGACATCGACGGCCTCTACACCGGCGATCCCCGCACCGACTCGACGGCCAGGCACATCCCCGAGATCCGCGAGATCACGCCCGAGATCGAGGCGATGGCGGGCGCCGCCGCGTCGGAGATGTCGAACGGCGGCATGGTGACCAAGCTGATGGCCGGCCGCATCGCCATGGCCGCGGGCTGCCGGATGGCGATCGCCGACGGTCGCGCGGTCGGCGCCTTGGGCGCGATGATCGACGGCACGGCGCGCTGCTCCTGGTTCCTGCCCGAAGCCTCGCCCCTCTCGGCTCGAAAGAAGTGGATCAAGGGCTCGCTCAAGACCGCCGGCTGCCTGGTCGTCGACGACGGCGCCGTGCGCGCGCTGTCGGCCGGCAAGAGCCTGCTGCCGGCCGGCGTCACGGCGATCGACGGCGAGTTCCGGCGCGGCGACGTGGTCGATGTGAAGGACAAGCGCGGCCGGGTGCTGGCGCGCGGCCTGGTCGCCTATGCCGCCGAGGACGCCCGCCGCATCGCCGGCCGGAAGAGCATCGAGATCGAGAAACTGCTGGGGTTTCGCGGCCGGGACGAGATGGTCCACCGCGACGACCTCGTGGTTGAGTGACATACTGGTGAACACAATTGGGGCCGGCATGAACGTCCAGACCAAGCCCGCAAAGGATGCCGTCGCGATCGTGGCCGAGCTTGGCCGACGCGCGAAGGCCGCCGCCCTGGCGCTGCGCAGCGCGACGACCGCCGCCAAGAACGAGGCGCTGACCGACGGCGCGCGCCTGATTCGCGCGGAGAAGACCGCGATCCTCGCCGCCAACGCACGTGATATCGAGGCAGCGAAGGCGGCCGGCATGTCGAGCGCGCTGCAGGACCGGCTGCTGCTGAACGATGCCCGTATCGAGGCGATGGCCAAGGGCCTTGACGACATCGCGGCCCTTCCCGATCCCGTCGGCGCCGAGATCGAGCGCTGGCAGCGGCCGAACGGCCTCGAGATCAGCCGCGTGCGCGTGCCGATCGGCATCGTCGGCGTTATCTACGAGGCGCGGCCCAACGTGACCGCAGATGCCGGCGCGCTCTGCATCAAGTCGGGCAATGTGGTCGTGCTGCGGGGCGGCTCCGACAGCTTCCATTCCTCGCGCGCGATCGTCGAGCTGCTGCGGCGCGCGCTGAAAGATGCCGGCCTGCCCGAGGACTGCGTGGCCCTCGTGCCGACGACCGACCGCGCCGCCGTCGGCGAGATGCTGAAGGCGATGGACTGGCTCGACCTGATCGTGCCGCGCGGCGGCCGCTCGCTGATCGATCGCGTGACGGCCGAGAGCCGCGTGCCCGTGCTGCGCCACTACGACGGCATCTGCCACGTCTATGTCGACCGCGATGCCGACGTCGCGATGGCGCGCGATATCGTCGCCAACGCCAAGATGCGCCGCGTCAGCGTCTGTGGCGCGGCCGAGACCCTGCTGATCGACCGGGCCGTGCTCGACACGCACCTGATGCCCGTCATCGCCAGGCTGCATGAGCTCGGTTGCGAGGTGCGCGGCGACGGCGAGGTGCAGAAGCGCGATCCCCAGGCGCTCGCCGCCAGCGAGAAGGATTGGCGCACCGAGTATCTCGAGCCGATCATCTCCGTCGCGACGGTCGACGGCGTCGAGGGCGCGATCCGGCATATCGCGACCTACGGCAGCCAGCACACCGAATCGATCGTGACGGACAACCCCGCGACAGCCGAGCGCTTCCTGCGCGAGGTCGACAGCGCCATCGTCATGCACAACGCCTCGACGCAGTTCGCCGACGGGGCTGAGTTCGGCCTGGGCGCGGAGATCGGCATCTCGACCAACCGCATGCATGCCCGCGGTCCGGTGGGCTTGGTCGAGCTGACGACCTACAAGAACATCGTGCGCGGCAAGGGCACCGTTCGCCCGTGAGATTGGGACCTTGATCTCCGCCCATCATCCGATGCCGGGCGTGCCGCGCGATACGCGCCGCCGCATCGGCCTGCTCGGCGGCTCGTTCAACCCCGCGCATGAAGGCCACCGGCATGTCAGCCTCGAGGCGCTGAAGCGCCTCGGCCTCGACGAGGTGTGGTGGGTGGTCTCGCCGCAGAACCCGCTGAAGAGCGGCGACGGGATGGAGCCGCTGGCGACGCGTCTCGCCCGTGCCAAGCAGGTCGCGCACCATCCCCGCATCCGGGTCGAGGCGCCCGAACTGCTGCTCGGCACGCGCTATACGCTCGACACGGTGCGCGAGCTGAAGCGGCTCTATCCGCACGCCCATTTCGTCTGGCTGATGGGGGCCGACATCCTGCCGCAGCTGGTGCATTGGGCGGGCTGGCGGGACCTGTTCGCGGCGATCCCGATTGCCGCTTTCGCCCGGCCCGGCTGGAGCTATGCTGCCCTGCAGTCCGCAGCCCCGCAGGCCTTCGCCCGTTATCGACTCGATGCCGGCCAGGCCCGGCGGCTGGCGACCGCCACGGTGCCGGCCTGGTGCTTCATCCCGAGCCGGCTCGACAGTCATTCCGGCACGGCGATCCGCGCCGTGCGACCCAAGCGTTCCAAAGCGAAAGGAAAAGCCATTTCCGACCAACGCGTGCTTCCCGACCGAAGCAAGCCCACCGCCGACCAGCTCAAGCTGGTGCGCCAATCGCTGGAGGACGACAAGGCCGAGGACATCGTCGTCATCGATCTCGCCGGCAAGTCCTCGTTCGCCGACTACATGGTGATCGCGACCGGCCGCTCGAACCGCCAGGTCGTCGCCATCGCCGACCATCTCGAGGAGCGCCTCAAGCAGGCCGGCTACCGCCAGGTCTCGTCCGAGGGCAAGCAGGGCGGCGACTGGGTGCTGGTCGACAGCGGCGACATCGTCGTCCACGTCTTCCGTCCCGAGCCGCGCGCCTTCTATGCCCTGGAGAAGATGTGGGCACTCGAGACCGAGGCGGCGCCCAAGCCGGCGAAGACCCGGCGCCGCAAGAGCGCCTGACGCATCCGCATTGAAACTCACGATCGCCTGCATCGGCCGCGCCGGCCGCGGCCCCGAACGCGATCTGTACGAGCACTATGCCGGCCGCATCCGCTGGCCGCTCACGCTGCGCGAACTCGAGGAGAAGAAGAAGCTGCCCCCGGCAGAGCTGGTCCGCCGCGAGGGCGAGCTTTTGCTGGGTGCGGTTCCGGACAGGGCCGTGCTGGTGGCGCTCGACCGCCGCGGCAAGGTCGTGGACAGCGAGACCTTCGCCCAGCGGTTGGCCCGCTGGCGTGACGATGGTGTTGCAGACGTCGCCTTCCTCATCGGCGGCGCCGATGGCCATGGCGAGCCTCTGCTGCAAAAAGCCTCGCTGGTGCTGTCCTTCGGCGCGATGACCTGGCCCCATCTGCTCGCCCGGGCAATGCTGGCCGAGCAAATCTATCGAGCTCAGCAATTGCTCGCGGGACACCCGTATCACCGCGCCTGAAGCGTCGATTTTGCCTCTGTTCTGACGAAAAACCCGGACTACATTGGAGGCCATGCGGATCCCCCTCCTGCGACTGGCAGCCGCCACTGCCGGCCTGGGTCTCGTCGCCCTCGCCACCGCCGCCACGGCCCAGAACACGGGCCACACTCCGGCGGCCGATACGCCGGCGGCCAAGCCGATGCGCAGCATCCCGTATGTCTCGATCACGGGCGATGATGGCCGCCAGCGCCACTACGAGACCAACGCCATCCCGCTGCTGTTCAACCGCGCCTGCTTCGGCTGGC
This sequence comes from Reyranella sp., assembly GCA_035293665.1. Classification (GTDB taxonomy): domain Bacteria; phylum Pseudomonadota; class Alphaproteobacteria; order Reyranellales; family Reyranellaceae; genus Reyranella. The sequence continues at coordinate 19,825 of DATGMK010000021.1, forward strand.
GCATGTATCTCGGCGGGCCCAACCGAACGGTGAACCTGACCGAGGTGCTGACCACCTCACAGCCGGCCGAGCAGGTGATCGCCGGCCCGGAGACCGTGGTCAGCCCGGACAAGACCAAGGCCACCACCCACATGCGCGAGGTGGTTCAGGATGGCGTGCTGCAGCGCTCGTGGTGCATCATCCCGGGCGATCCGCCGGGTACCTACACCTACGACATCTCGATCGACGGCGAGCCGCGCGGCGAGTTCGTGTTCTGCGCCATCGAGATCCCCGACCAGAACCCCAACATCGATCCGCGCGAGCTGAACTGCCCGAACAAGTTCAACTCCGTGCAGCGCCTGCCCTTCTCCCCGATTCCGCGCAAGGCTTCGTAATGGCTCCGCGTCCCGCCGTCCTCTGCATCCTCGATGGCTGGGGCTACCGGCCGAATCCCAAGGACAACGCCATCCTCGATGCGCGGACGCCGAATTACGACAAGCTGATCGCGACCTGTCCGCAGGGCCTGATCGATGCGTCCGAGACCTTCGTCGGCCTGCCCAAGGGCCAGATGGGCAACTCCGAGGTCGGGCACATGAACCTCGGCGCCGGCCGCGTCGCGGTGCCCGACATGCCGCGCATCGACAAGGCGATCGAGGACGGCTCGCTGTCCAGGAACAAGATCCTCGTCGAGCTGATCGACACCCTGAAGAAAAACGGCAAGGCCTGCCACCTGATGGGCCTCTGCTCGCCGGGCGGCGTGCATGCGCACCAGGATCACTTGATCGCGCTTGCCAACGTCATCGCCGGCGCCGGCATCAGCGTATGGATCCACGCCTTCCTCGACGGCCGGGACACCCCGCCGCGCAGCGCCCAAGAATATCTCGAGCAGATCGCCAAGGGGCTGAAGAAGGGCCTGCCGATCAAGTTCGCCACCGTCAGCGGCCGCTACTACGCCATGGACCGCGACAAGCGCTGGGACCGCGTCGAGAAGGCCTACGAGGCGTTGGTCGACGCCAGGGGCGAGAAGGCCCGCACCCCGAAGGAGGCCGTCGACAAGTCCTACGCCAACGACAAGGACGACGAGTTCGTCGTGCCGACCGTGCTCGAGGGCTACGGGGGCATGCAGGATGGCGACGGCGTGCTGATGTTCAACTACCGCTCGGACCGCGCCCGCGAGATCCTCACCGCGTTGCTCGATCCGATGTTCGACGGCTTCAAGCGCAACCGGCTGGTGAAGTTCGCCGATGCCGTCGGCATGGTGGAATATTCGGCGGCGCTGAACGAATTCCTCAAGACTCTCTTCCCGCCCGTCGTCATCAAGATGGGGCTGGGCGAGACGGTCGCCCGTGCGGGCCTCAAGCAGCTGCGCATCGCCGAGACCGAGAAGTACGCGCACGTCACGTTCTTCTTCAACGGCGGCGAGGAGCGGCAGTTCGACGGCGAGGACCGCATCCTGGTCCCGTCGCCCAAGGTTGCGACGTACGACCTCAAGCCCGAGATGAGCGCACCGGAGGTCACGGACAAGCTGGTCGAGGCGATCGGGTCGGGCAAGTACGACCTGATCGTCGTGAACTTCGCGAACACCGACATGGTCGGTCATTCGGGGATCCTGCCGGCCGCGATCAAGGCAGTGGAGGCGGTCGACACCGCGCTCGGCCGGCTGATGGAGGCCGTGAAGAAGGCGGGCGGCGTCATGCTGATCACCGCCGACCACGGCAATGCCGAGCAGATGTACGACGAGGAAACCCATCAAAAGCACACACAGCACACGTTGAACCGCGTGCCGGCGCTGCTGTTCAACGGTCCGGCCGGCGTCCGCTCGCTGGAAGACGGCAAGCTGGCCGACGTTGCACCCACCATGCTGGCGCTGATGCAGGTCCGTCAGCCGGCCGAGATGACCGGCCGTTCACTGCTGTCCCAGAATGCCCGCCCCGCCGTCCTCCAGGCGCCCAAGCCGGCCTCCGCAGCGGCCTCCGCGTGATTGTGATTCCGCCGCGCCTTGATCCTGCCAAAGACCGCCGGTTATTCTCGCGTTTGACGCCTAAAAACCTCCGCAAAGCCCTGGCGAGTCTCGCCCGGGTCCGTTCTGCAAAGGCAATCCAATGACTCGTCTCAGTCTCGCTACAACCGCCGCGATTCTGGCCTTCGGCGCCGGCGTGGCCCTGGCGCCTGTGCTGGCCCAGGACAAGACCGAGCCCAAGTCGTCGTCCGACAAGAGCGAGCTCTACCAGCAG